>NZ_JBIBCI010000003.1:380123-535919 GCF_042901085.1 Streptomyces sp. NPDC012794 | reverse complement strand
GACGCCGTCTCCGAGGTGAAACGGTCACCCGTCAGCTGCATACCGTCACCCGAGTCACCCGCGAAACGGATGATCACCCGGTCGACACGGCGGATTTCCTTGCCGGCTCCATGGGGCACAGCCGAGGTGCGCTGCTCTCCGATGGGCCCGCCGGCCCCGTCGGCCTGATCGGCCGGGCTACTGACCTGGCTGGTCACTGAACTGGACCTCCTTCGAGGCGTGGGCGCTCGTCCCCAAAACCAACCCTACGTCCGTGAGGTCGTCCGGCCCTGGGTCGCCCGCATTCTGGACCGCCCCTCGCGGGGCAGTCTGTCCGACAGACGTCGTGCACAACTCGAAATATTCCAAATCAACCGGCGGTCGCCGTGGCGCTCCGGAACGAGCGGCGCGCCTTACCTGACAGATTGTCAGTTAATCAAGACCTCAGGTAGGTGAGGACCGCCAGTACACGCCGGTGATCCCCGACACTCGGGGACAGCCCCAGCTTCATGAAGATATTGCTGACGTGCTTCTCCACGGCCCCGTCGCTGACGACGAGCTGCTTGGCCACAGCGGAATTCGTGCGTCCTTCAGCCATCAGGCCCAGTACCTCGCGTTCGCGCGGGGTCAGACCGGCGAGCACGTCCTGTTTCCGGCTGCGGCCGAGCAGCTGGGCCACCACTTCGGGGTCCAGGGCCGTTCCGCCCCGGGCGACGCGCACCACGGCGTCGAGGAACTCGCGCACCTCGGCGACGCGGTCCTTGAGCAGGTAGCCCACACCCGTGCTGGAACCGGCCAGCAGTTCGGTGGCGTACTGCTCCTCCACGTACTGCGACAGCACGAGCACGCCGATACCGGGGTAGTCGCGGCGCAGCCGTACGGCGGCCCGTACGCCCTCGTCGGTGTGCGTCGGCGGCATCCGCACGTCCGCCACCACCACGTCCGGCAGCGCGCCCTCGGCGGCCAGCTCCGCCACCGTCTTGATCAGGGCTTCCGCGTCCCCGACGCCGGCCACGACGTCATGCCCCCGGTCGGTCAGCAGCCGGGTCAGGCCCTCACGGAGCAGCACTGAGTCCTCGGCGATGACCACTCGCACCCTGTCTTCCACGTTCTCGCAGCTCCCGCGTGCACTCGTCCACCCACTTGGCAGAGCCAAGCATCCCAGCCGGACCCCCGGCCGGGGGCGGATCCCGGCCAATGGGGGAAGACATGGCCGAAAGCACCACCTGGCGGGGGCGTACGGGGGGTACGGGGCTGCGCTGGTCGAGCCGGCCGCGCCGGCGGGTGGGGCGCGGGGCCTCAGCTTCCGGTGGAACGCCACGGCAGCTCCGCCGTGACCACCGTGCCCTCCCCGACGGGCGAATCCACCACGAAGACCCCGTCCACCGCGTCCAGCCGCTCCGCGAGTCCCGCCAGCCCGCTTCCGCCGGAGGCATCCGCTCCGCCACGCCCGTCATCGGCCACCCGGATCAGCAGCCGCGTCCCCGACTTCCACACCTCGACGCTCGCGCCGCGCGCCCCCGCGTGCTTGCTGACGTTCTGCAGCAGCTCGGACACCGTGAAGTACGCGATCCCCTCGATCGCCGCCGCCGGCCGGGCCGGCAGGTCCACCTCCACCCGCACCGGCACCGCGCACCGCGAGGCCACCGACGACAGCGCCGCGTCCAGCCCCCGGTCCGTCAGCACCGCCGGGTGGATGCCCCGGGCCAGGTCCCGGAGCTCCTGGAGGGCGATCTTCACCTCGCCGTGGGCCTCGTCCACCATCCGGGCGGCGGCCTGCGGATCCTCGGTCAGCTTCTCCTTGGCCAGGCCGAGGTCCATGGCCAGGGCCACCAGCCGGGCCTGCGCCCCGTCGTGCAGGTCGCGTTCGATGCGCCGCAGGTCGGCGGCGGCGGTGTCCACGACCGCCCCTCGGTCGGACTCCAGCTCGCTGAGCCGGTCGTCGAGACGGGACCGGCCGAGCAGCCCGCTGACCAGCACCCGGTCGGCGGTGGTCAGGGCCCGCACCACCCACGGGGTGGCCAGCGTGAGGACCAGCCCGATGGCGGCGGTCGCGGCGATCGCCACGGGGGAGTCGAGGTAGAAGACGTACGTCTCGTTCTGGAACACCGCCAGCCCCGGCTGGTCGGTGAAGGCGGGGAAGACCCAGAACCACAGCGGGTACAGCAGCATGCTCCAGCCGGTGCTCCACAGCACGAGCGCCGTCGTGAAGGCGAACACCGCCCACGGCAGGTGGATCACCGAGTACAGCGCGTGCCGCCAGGCGCTGCCGCTCTTGAGCAGCGCCCCCATCCCGGCCAGCGGGCCGCTCCCCGCCGCCAGGACCGGCGCCGGGTCGGCGAGCGGCACGCGCAGCATCCCGCGCACCCGGGCCCGCTCGACCTGCCCGAAGCCCCGGCACATGGCCAGCACCCCGGCCAGCACCGGGACCCCGACGAACGTCACGAGCAGCCCGGCCCCGAGGGCCACTCCGGTGACGGCGAGCGTGAAGTACACGGTGCTGAGCGGCAGGCCGACGACCAGGTACGCGAGCTCGCGCCAGGTCTGCGCCGCCACCGGAGCCCGCAGTACCGCCCGGCCGCCGTCCTTGCCGTTGCCCATGATCCCGACCTGCCCTTCGACTCGTCCCTTGACCTCCCCCACCCTGCCGCCCGCCCCTCTGCCCGAACCATGCGGCGGGTCGGCGTCTCCCGAGGGGGGTTAACCCCACCCCCCACGGCCCGGCCCCAGGCCGGGGCGGAGCCCCGCGGGGACACCCCGGGCACGGCGCCGGGCACGGAAGAAGGCCGGGCAGGGGACACCGGCCCCCGCCCGGCCCCGGCTCCGCCCGTCGCGGCGGCCCGGCCCCCGGGAGGAACTACGGGCGGTCCCGCCACGGCAGCTCCGCCGTGACCACCGTCCCCGCCCCGTCGGGGGAGTCCACCGTGAACACCCCGTCCACGGCCCGCAGCCGTTCCGCCAGCCCCGCCAGCCCGCTTCCGCCGGAGGTACGGGCTCCGCCGCGCCCGTCGTCCGAGACCCGGAGCAGCAGCCGTGCCCCCGCCCGCCACACCTCGACGCTCGCGCCGCGCGCCCCCGCGTGCTTGCTGACGTTCTGCAGCAGCTCGGACACCGTGAAGTAGGCGATGCCCTCGATGGCCTCCGCAGGGCGCGCCGGCAGGTCCACGATCACCTTCACCGGCACCAGGCACCGCGAGGCCACCGACGACAGCGCCGCGTCCAGCCCCCGGTCCGTCAGCACCGCCGGGTGGATGCCCCGCGCGAGGTCCCGCAGCTCCTGGAGCGCCAGCTTCACCTCGCCGTGCGCCTCGTCGACCATCACCGCCGCGCCCTCCGGGTCCTCCAGCAGCTTCTCCTTGGCCAGGCCCAGACCCATCGCGAGGGCCACCAGCCGGGCCTGCGCCCCGTCGTGCAGGTCGCGTTCGATGCGCCGCAGGTCGGCGGCGGCTGTGTCCACGACCACCCCGCGCCCCGATTCCAGCTCGGCGATGCGCCGCTCCAGTTCGTCGGAGGGCGACAGCAGGCCCCGTACCATCGCGCGGTCCGCATTGGCCAGGACGCGCACCAGGTACGGCAGCACCGGCCACAGCACGAACAGCCCCGTCAGCGCGATACTGAAGGTCAGTACTCCCCACGGCAGCCGGACCAGTTCGTACAGCACGGTCCGCCAGCCCACCGGATCCTTGATCCCGGCCCACAGCCAGGCGAAGAACCCGCCTGCCCTCGCCGGCCCCGGCAGCGGGGTCGGCTCGTCCACCCGTACGCCCAGCAGGGCCCGCGCCCTGACGCGTTCGAGCTTTCCGAACTGCCGCGACCCGAGGAGACCGCATGCGAGCAACGGCAGCCCGATCGCGGTCACGGTCAGCCCGCCCGCCGTCGCAATCATGAAAACCGTGTAAACAAAACCGATCAACGCCACCGGCAGGTTGCTCAGCAGGTAGGCGATCTCCTTCCACGTGGCCGCGTCGAAGGCGGGGCGTACGGGAGGGGGAGCGGAAGCTTGATCGTTCGCGGTCATGCGGCTCAGCCTGCCAACTGAAGCCCCGCCCGCGCCATGGGGCAGCCATGCGCCAGTGAACGGGGGGTAACCCCACCCCGTGCGGCCCAGGCCCTAGACTCCCTGCCGTACCAGATCAACCCGATCGTCGACAGTGGCCGAGGAGCGAGGAACGGACGTGCCCGACCCAACGGTATCGACAGCAGCCGTGATCGCAGCGGACTACTTCCGGAGTTATTCGGTCGTCGGCCTGCTGGCGGTCCTCGGCGTGCTCTTCGTCGCCGTGGCCTTCGGCGCCGGCCGCCTGCTGCGGCCCGTGGTCCCGACCCCCGAGAAGCTGCTGACGTACGAATGCGGAGTGGACCCCGTGGGGGAGGGCTGGGCGCACACCCAGGTCCGTTACTACGTCTACGCCTTCCTCTACGTCATCTTCGCCGTCGACTCGATCTTCCTCTTCCCGTGGGCGACGGTGTTCGCCGCCGCCGGTTACGGCGCCACGACCCTGGTCGAGATGTTCATCTTCCTGGGCTTCCTGGCCGTCGGCCTGCTCTACGCGTACAAGAAGGGCGTCCTCGAATGGACGTGACACCGGCCGTCACCCCGGAGCCCCAGCCGCTTCCGGAACCGAAGAGGCTGGGAGTGCTCTCCCGCCTCGCCCCGGAGCCCATGAAGGTGGTCCTGAACTGGGGCCGCCGCTACAGCCTGTGGGTCTTCAACTTCGGCCTCGCCTGCTGCGCCATCGAGTTCATCGCCGCGTCGATGGCCCGGCACGACTTCATCCGCCTGGGTGTCATTCCGTTCGCGCCCGGCCCCCGTCAGGCCGACCTGATGATCGTCTCGGGCACGGTGACGGACAAGATGGCCCCGGCCGTCAGGCGCCTGTACGAGCAGATGCCCGAGCCGAAGTACGTCATCTCCTTCGGTGCCTGCTCCAACTGCGGCGGCCCCTACTGGGACTCGTACTCCGTCACCAAGGGCGTGGACCAGATCATTCCGGTCGACGTGTACGTGCCGGGCTGCCCGCCGCGCCCCGAGGCCCTCCTCCAGGGCATCCTCAAGCTCCAGGAGAAGATCGCCCGGGAGTCGCTCGCGGACCGTTACGCGGCAGCGCCCTCCGTCGCACAGCTCACCAGCGGCCTCGTCACGGCGCCGCCCGCACCGGGAGCCGGCGCGTGAACCTCTACGACTCCCTCCCCGAAGCGGCCGCCACGGTCTTCGGTGCCGAGGCCGTCGCCTCGTCCGCGTACGAGCTCCTCACCGTCGACGTGCCCGTCGGCTCCTGGATCTCCTCGCTGGAGATCGCCCGCGACAAGCTCGGCTGCACCTACTTCGACTGGCTGAGCGCGGTCGACGAGCCCGGTACGGGCTTCCGCGTCTGCGCGCACGTCGTCTCCCTGGAGAACCACCGGGTACGCCGCCTGCTGCTGCGGACGACCGTGCCGCACGCGGCGCCCTCCCTGCCCTCCGCCGTCGCGGTGTACGCGGGCGCGGCCTGGCACGAGCGGGAGACCTTCGAGATGTTCGGGGTCACCTTCACGGACCACCCGAACCTCGTCCACCTCCTGCTCCCCGAGAACTTCGAGGGGCACCCGCTGCGCAAGGACTTCGTCCTGGCGGCGCGCGTCGCCAAGGCGTGGCCCGGGGCCAAGGAGCCGGGCGAGGCCCACGACCCGGACGCGCCCAAGCGACGCCAGATGCTGCCGCCCGGCGTGCCGGACCCCAACGACTGGGGCCCCCTCAAGGGCCAGCTGCCGCCGGCCCCCGCCCGGCCCGCGCGCACCCCGCGCGCCGCCGGAGCCGGCCCCGCGCGCACGCCGCGCGAGGGCGCGCCGGTGCGCCGCACCCGCTCGGTGGCGGAGGGCTCGGCCACCCAGGCCGCGGCCACCCCGCCGACGCCCGAGGGGGCCGAGGCCGCGCAGACCCCGCGCCCGGTGCGGCGTACCCGCTCGGTGGCGGAGGGCTCCGCCAGCCAGACCCCGCCGTCGGCGCCCCAGGGGGCCGAGGCCGCGCAGACCCCGCGCCCGGTGCGGCGTACCCGCTCGGTGGCGGACGGCTCCGCCAGCCAGACCCCGCCGCCCGCGCCCGATGCTGCCGAAGCCCCGCAGACCCCGCGCCCGGCCACCCCGCCGGCGGCGAAACCCGGCTCGGACGCGCCCTGGCACAACCCGAAGCCCGCCTTCGAGGAGCCCCCGGCCGCCACCCCGCCGCGGCCGGACCCCGAAGCCGAACCCGGGCCCGAGACCAAGAACGAACCCGACACCAACGGAGGCGACGCGTGAACGACGTCCTCGACGTCGCCCTGCGACTGATCGTCGTCTTCGCCGCCTTCCTCGTGCTCCCGCTCGTCATCGGGCAGACCGAGCACAAGGTCATGGCGCACATGCAGGGCCGCCTCGGCCCCATGTACGCCGGCGGCTTCCACGGCTGGGCCCAGCTCGTCGCCGACGGCGTGAAATTCGCGCAGAAGGAGGACATCGTCCCGGCCAACGCCGACCGGCGGATCTTCCAGCTCGCCCCCGCCGTCGCGCTGCTGCCGTACCTCCTCGTCCTGATCGCCATCCCCATCGGCCCCGGCAACGGCGGGATCGGCCAGATCATCGACGCCGGCCTCTTCTACGTGCTCGCCGTCATGGGCGTCGGCGTACTCGGCAGCCTCATGGGCGGCTGGGCATCCGCCAACAAGTTCTCCCTGCTCGGCGGCCTGCGCACCGCGGCCCAGCTGCTCGCGTACGAACTGCCGATGCTGCTCGCCGCCGCCTCCGTCGCCATGGCCGCCGGGACCGTGTCCCTGCCCGGCATCGTCGGCGCCTTCGAGTGGTGGTGGCTGCCCTGGCAGATCGTCGGCGCGGTCGTCTTCTTCACCGCCGGCCTCGCCGAGCTCCAGCGGCCCCCGTTCGACATGCCCGTCGCCGACTCCGAGATCATCTTCGGCGCGTACACGGAGTACACCGGCCTGCGCTTCGCGCTGTTCCTGCTCGCCGAGTACGCCGGCATCGTCGTCCTGTGCGCCCTCACCACCGTCCTCTTCCTCGGCGGCTGGCACGGCCCCTTCGGCGGTGACGACCTCGGCTGGTTCTGGACCCTGCTCAAGACCGCCGTCCTCGCCTTCGTCGTCATCTGGCTCCGGGTGAGCTACCCCCGCCTGCGCGAGGACCAGCTCCAGAAGCTCGCCTGGACCGTATTCATCCCCCTCGCGCTCGCCCAGATCGCGCTCACCGGCATCGTGAAGGTGGCGATCCAGTAATGCCCCCGATTCCCGGATCCGGCCTCGCCAAGGGCCTGGCCGTCACCCTGCGCACCATGACCAAGCGCGCGCACACCGCCCAGTACCCCGACGTGCAGCCCGAGCTCCCGCCCCGCAGCCGCGGGGTCATCGGCCTGTTCGAGGAGAACTGCACCGTCTGCATGCTGTGCGCCCGGGAGTGCCCCGACTGGTGCATCTACATCGACTCCCACAAGGAGACGGTGCCGGCCGCCGCCCCCGGCGGCCGCGAGCGCAGCCGCAACGTCCTCGACCGCTTCGCCATCGACTTCTCCCTCTGCATGTACTGCGGCATCTGCATCGAGGTGTGCCCCTTCGACGCCCTCTTCTGGTCGCCGGAGTTCGAGTACGCGGAGACCGACATCCACGAGCTCACCCACGAGCGCGACAAGCTGCGCGAGTGGATGTGGACCGTGCCGGCCCCGCCCGCCCTGGACCCGGCGGCGGAGGAGCCCAAGGAGATCGCCGCCGCCCGCAAGGCCGTCGAGAAGGCCGAGGCAGCCGCGGCGGCCGCCGCCGCTGCCCGGGCCGCGGCGGCCCCGCCGGCCGACGGCACCCCCGACACCCCTGCGGGAGGCACCGCCTGATGTACCCCGCCCACCTCGCCGCGGCCGCGGGCGCCCCCGTGCCCGGCCCCGGTTTCCTCTCGCCGACCGGCGTCGAGATCGCCTTCCTCCTCGTCGGCCTCGGCACCCTCGGCGCGGCCGTCATCACGGTCACCACCAAGCAGCTCGTGCACGCCGCCCTCTGGCTGGTCGTCGCGCTCGGCGGGATCGCCGTCGAGTACCTGCTGCTGACCGCCGAGTTCATCGCCTGGGTCCAGGTCCTGATCTACCTCGGCTCCGTGGTCGTCCTCCTCCTCTTCGGACTGATGTTCACCAAGGCCCCCATCGGCCGCTCCCCGGACGCCGACTCCGGCAACCGCCGGGTCGCGCTCGGCGTCGCCGGCACCGCCGGGGCCGCGCTCGTCTGGGTGGTCGTCGACGCCTTCCGCACCACCTGGATCAACCTCGACGGACCCGCCCAGGGCTCCACCAAGGTCTCCGGAGAGATCCTCTTCCAGCACTGGGTGCTGCCCTTCGAGGCGCTCTCCGTCCTCCTCCTCGCCGCCCTGATCGGTGCCATCGTGCTCTCCCGGCGCACCACGCCCGCCGAGGACGCCGCCGATGCCGCCGACGCCGCCGCCCGCGCGGGCGGACAGGAGGAACAGCGCTGATGCACCTCGCCTACCCCGCGGTCCTCGCCGCCCTGCTCTTCGCCACCGGCCTCTACGGAGTCCTCGCCCGCCGCAACGCCATCCTCGTCCTGATGTCCGTCGAGCTGATGCTCAACGCCGTCAACCTCAACCTGGTGGCCTTCGACGTCTGGCTGCGCGACACCCTGCACGCCGGCCAGGCCCTCACCCTCTTCACGATCGCCATCGCCGCCGCCGAGATCGGCATCGGACTCGCCATCGTGCTGATGGTGTACCGCAACCGGGGCACCTCGGACGTCGACCGGCTGCGCGACACCGCCGAGGGCCACGAGCCCGGACGGCCCGATGACACCGCTGCCATCACTGCCCGGCCGGAGGTCGCCGCGTGAGCACCACGACCCTCGCGGTCCTCGTCCCCCTGCTCCCCTTCCTCGGCGCGGTCGCCGGCCTGCTCCTGGGCCGCACCGCACCCGGCTTCGTCAGGCCGCTCGCCGTCCTGCCGGCACTGGCCGCCGCCGTCCTCGCCGTACTCGTCGCCGTCCGCCACGGAGGCGGCCCGGCCATCGACACCGCGACCGAGCTCACCCCGACCGGCTCCGTGCCGATCGAGCTGTCGCTCCACCTGGACGGCTTCGCCGTCCTGGTCGCCGCCCTCGTCGGGGTCGTCGCCACCTGCGTACAGCTCTACTCGACGGCGTACCTCCGCGAGGACCCGCGCTACCCCTCCTACGCCGCTCTGGTCTCCCTCTTCACCTCCGCCATGCTGCTCGTCGTCTACTCCGGCGACCTGATGGTGCTGCTGGTCGGCTGGGAGATCATGGGCATCTGCTCGTACTTCCTCGTCGGCCACTACTGGGAGACCGAGGCGGCCCGCTCCGCCTCCCTCAAGGCCTTCCTCGTCACCAAGCTCGGCGACGTCCCCTTCCTCATCGGCCTGTTCGCGCTCGCCGCCGACGCCGGCTCCTTCCGGATCACCAAGATCCTCGGCACCGTCGCCGCGGGCGGGCTCGACCACCCGACGCTCATCGCGCTGCTCCTGCTCGCGGGCGTCGCCGGCAAGTCCGCGCAGTTCCCGCTGCACACCTGGCTCCCCGACGCCATGGCCGGCCCCACCCCGGTCTCCGCACTGATCCACGCCGCGACGATGGTCGCCGCCGGTGTCTACTTCATCGCCCGCCTCCTGCCGGTCTTCGCGGCCTCCCGGGCCGCACTGGTGGTCATGGCCGTCATGGCCGCCGTCACGATGATCGGCTCGGCCCTCGCCGCCCTCGCCCAGGACGACATCAAGCGCGTACTCGCCTACTCCACGGTCGGCCAGCTCGGCTACATGACCGGCGCCCTGGCCGTCGGCGACCGCGGCGCCGCCGTCTTCCACCTCCTGTCCCACGGCGCCTTCAAGGCGCTCCTCTTCCTCGGCGCGGGCGTCATCATCCACGCCGCCGGGACGAACTCCCTGGCCGCCATGTCCCGTACGGACGGCCTGGCCAAGCGCATCCCCGACGCCTTCTGGACGATGACGATCGCGCTGCTCGCGCTCGCCGCCATCCCGCCCTTCGCAGGCTTCTTCTCCAAGGAAGCCGTCCTCGTCGCCGCCGAGCACACCGCCGGCGGACACTCCGACCTCGCTCCCGGCGCGGCCGGCTGGATCGTCCTCGCCGCGGGCGTACTGACCGCCCTGCTCACCGCCGCCTACGCCACCCGCCTGTGGCTGATGGCCTTCCGCGGCCGTGGCGCGGCCGCCCCCGACCACGGCAGGGAACCCGTCGCCATGACCGGCGTGCTGTGGCTGCTGGCCGTCCCCTCGGTCGCCTTCGGCCTCGCCGCCGGCCCCCTCGCCGACTGGTTGGACGGCGTGGAACTCACCCCGTCCGTCACCACCTCGGTCCTCGGCACGGGCGCCGCCCTCATCGGCGTGGTGCTCACCTACGGGCTCTGGCAGCGGGCCGTCGCACGCGCCGCCGCCGGGATCCGCAACGGAGCCGCCGTACCCGCGTCCGTCGCCGCCGCCGCATCCGCCGCCGAGACCCCCGAGGTGGCCGAGGTGACCCACGACCACCCCGCCGTCCCGGCCGCCCCCGCCGCCGACCCCGGCCGGGCCCTCCTCGGCCCGCTGCACCGCCACGCCGCCGACGGCTTCCACCTCGACGCCGTCTACGACCGGCTCTTCGTCCGCCCCACCCGGGCGGCCGCAGGCCTGGTCCGCTTCCTGGACCGCGAGGTCGTCGACACGTACGTCCGCGGCGCGGGCGCCGGCCCCCGGCTGCTCGGCGGCCTCGTACGCCGGGCCCAGACCGGCAACGTACAGAGCTACCTGAGCGCCCTGCTCGCCGGCGCCGTGGTCCTGGCCATCGCCACCGCCGTCCTCGCCAACGTCAACGCCGGATCGTGAGCCGAGAGTCAGCCGTGATCGATATCAGCCCGTCCGTGATGCAGTTCCTTCTGGCGTTCGTCGTGGCCGCACCGCTCCTCGGCGCGGTCGCGGCCCTCCTGCCGGCCCCGCCCGGACTCAAGGGCAAGAGCCCCGGACAAGCCGTGCTCCGCCACGGCGTCACCGTCACCGGGGTCATCCTCGCCGCGGCCGTCGCCCTCACCCTGGGCTTCGACCACGACAACCCGTCCCGCTTCCAGGCGACGACGGACATCAGCTGGATCCAGGCGCTGAACATCCGGATCCACCTCGGCATCGACGGCATCTCGCTCCCCCTCCTCCTGATGACCGCGCTGCTGTTCTTCCTCTGCGCGGTGTACAGCTACTTCAAGCTCCCCGAAGGCCCCTCCCCGAAGGCCTTCGTCGCACTGCTCCTCGTACTCGAGTCCGGCACCCTCGCGACCTTCGCCGTACTCGACCTGATGCTCTTCTTCCTCGCCTTCGAGATGGTCCTCATCCCGATGTACTTCCTCATCGCCCGCTGGGGCGGTGCTCAGCGGCGGGCAGCCGCCTGGAAGTTCATCCTCTACACCCTCCTCGGCTCCGTGGTCATGCTGCTCGGGCTGCTGCTGATCGGCCTGAACAGCGGCACTTTCGACATGGTGGCACTCGCCTCTGACAACGGGCGCGGACTGAGCCGCACCACCCAGCTCCTGGCCGTACTCGCCATCGGCACCGGCCTCGCGGTGAAGACCCCGATGTGGCCGCTGCACTCCTGGCTGCCCGACGCCCACACCGCCGCGCCCACCGTCGGCTCCGTGCTGCTCGCCGGCGTCATGCTGAAGATGGGCACCTACGGGTTCGTCCGCATCCTGCTGCCCGTCACCCCCGACGGAATGCACACCTTCGCGCCCTACCTCGGCGCCTTCGCCGCCGTCGGCATCGTCTACGGATCCCTCGCCTGCCTCGCGCTGACCCGCAGGAACGGCAAGGGCGACCTCAAGCGCCTCATCGCGTACTCCTCCGTCGGACACATGGGCTTCGTCCTCCTCGGCATCGCGACCATGACCCCCACCGGAGTCAACGGCGCGCTCTTCGCCAACATCGCCCACGGCCTGATCACCGGCCTCCTCTTCTTCCTCGTCGGCGCCCTCAAGGACCGCTACGGCAGCAGCGACCTCGACACCCTCGCCGGAGCCACCGGCGCCGCCCTCTACGGCCGCGCCCCCCGCCTCGGCGCGCTCCTCGCCTTCGCCGCCGTCGCCTCCCTCGGCCTGCCCGGCCTGGCCGGCTTCTGGGGCGAGATGCTGGCCCTCTTCGGCGCCTTCGACCCGGCCGAGGGCCTCTCCCGCCCGGCCTTCCTCACCTACACGGCCGTCGGCGCGTTCGGCACCCTGCTCACCGCCGCCTACCTGCTGATCGTCGTACGGCGCGTCTGCATGGGCGACCCGAAGACCGCCCCCGGGACCGCCCTCGCCGACGTACAGCGCCACGAGTTCGCCGCCTGGACCCCGCTCGTCGCCCTCACCGTCCTCGCCGGCCTGTGGCCGGCCCTCCTCCTCGGCCTCACCGACCCGGCCGTACAGAAGCTCCTCGCAGGAGGCAACGCATGACGGCCATGACGGCCACGACGGTCCTCGCCGCCGACACCCCCAGCCTCGTCCAGTCCGTCGACTGGCTCGCGATCTCGCCCGTGGTCATCGCCGCCGCCGTCGCCCTGCTCGTCCTGGTCGCCGACCTCTTCATGCCGGAGGCCCGCAAGCCGGTCCTCGGCTGGATCTCCGTGGCCGGCCTGGCCGCCGCCACCGCCGTCCTGCTCCCGCTGCGCGCCGGTGACCGCAGCACCTTCTGCCTCACCACCGACCCGGTCGCGTGCAGCTACACCGCCGACCATTTCACGCTCGTCGTGCAGTTCCTGGTGCTGGCCGGAGCCCTGGTCACCGCGCTGATGTCGGTCACCGCCGTCCGCGACGCCCGCACCCCGGCCGGCGAGTACTGGTTCCTGCTGCTGGCCTCCGCCGCCGGCGCCGCCCTGATGCCCGCCTCCCGCGACCTCGCCACCCTGATCGTCGCCCTCGAAGTGGCCTCGCTGCCCGCGTTCGCCCTCGTCGGCATGCGCCGCGGCGACCGGCTCTCCTCCGAGGCCGCCCTCAAGTTCTTCCTGTCCTCGGTCACCGCCACCGCCGTCTCCCTGATGGGCGTCAGCTTCGTCTACGCCACCACCGGCTCCCTGCACCTCTCGCAGGTCGCGGGCCGGCTGGAAGAGGTGCCCGGCCAGCTCGACACCCTCGCCATGGCGGGCGTCGCGCTCACCCTCGTCGGCTTCGCCTTCAAGACCGCCGCCGTACCCTTCCACTTCTGGGTCCCCGACACCTACGTCGGCGCCCCGCTGCCCGTCGCGGCGTACCTCTCGGTGATCGGCAAGGCCGTCGGCTTCACCGGCCTCATCCTCGTCACGGTGATCGCCTTCCCCGCGTACTCGGACATCTGGGGTCCGGCGCTGGCCGTGCTGGCCGCGCTCACCATGACCCTCGGCAACGCCGCCGCCCTGCGCCAGTCCGCCGACCGAGCCCACGGCGCCGTACGCCTCCTGGCCTGGTCCTCCGTAGGCCAGGCCGGCTACCTGCTGGTCCCGATCGCCGCGGCCGCGTACACCGACCGCGACCAGATCGGCTCCACCGTCGCCTACGCCCTGATGTACGCGGCCGTGAACCTCGGCGCCTTCGCCGTGGCCGCCCTGGTGGCCCGGACGAAGCCGCTGCACCGGATCAGCGACTACCGCGGCCTGTACGCCGAGCGGCCCGCCGCCGCCCTCTCCATGGCCTTCTTCCTGCTCTGCCTGGCCGGCCTGCCGCCGGGCATCATCGGCCTCTTCGCCAAGGTCGCCGTCTTCCGGTCGGCCGTCGACGCCGGCCTGGGCTGGCTGGCCGTGGTCATGGCGGTCAACGTCGTCGTCGCCCTGTACTACTACCTGCGCTGGACCGCGCTCCTGTTCCGCACCGCCGAGCCCGCCGAGGGCGCACCCCCCGCCCGTACGAAGGCCCCCTGGCCCGTCGCGGCCGCGATCGCCCTCACCGCCGCCACCGCCCTGGTCCTCTCGGGCGCCCCGCAGCTCGTCCTGCGCTTCGCCTCCGGCACCCTCTTCCCGCTGTAGCCCGCCCCGACGTACGCGCTCACCCGTACGGAGTAACGCCCGCCGCCGCCCCCCGGCCCGTGCCGCCGGGGCGGCGGCCCCGTCGTGCCCTGGGAACCACACGCCGCCACCTCGCGTTGACCAGGAAGGGAGGGTCCACTGGACCGAAGTCCCGCAGATCCACGACGGGCTCCCCTGCCGCACCACTTGGAGGGCGTACCGTGCACCGCCGACACAACGGGCTGAAGACCGCCGTACTCCTCGGCGGGCTGTCCGCGCTCATCATCGTCATCGGAAGCCTCTTCGGGCGGGGCGGCCTGATCGTCGCCGTCCTCGTCGCCCTGGGGACGAACGCCTACGCGTACTGGAACAGCGACAAGCTGGCTCTACGCGCGATGCGCGCCCGCCCCGTCAGCGAGTTCGAGGCCCCCGCGCTCTACCGCATGGTGCGCGAGCTCTCCACGTCCGCGCGCCAGCCCATGCCCCGCCTCTACATCTCCCCGACCGAGGCCCCCAACGCCTTCGCGACGGGCCGCAACCCGCGCAACGCCGCGGTCTGCTGCACCGAGGGCATCCTGCGCATACTCGACGAGCGCGAGCTGCGCGGGGTGATCGGGCACGAGCTGAGCCACGTGTACAACCGCGACATCCTGATCTCCTCGGTCGCCGGAGCCCTAGCCTCCGTGATCATGTTCCTGGTGAACTTCGCCTGGTTGATCCCGATGGGCCGTTCCAACGACGACGAGGGCCCGGGCCTCTTCGGCATGCTGCTCATCATGATCCTCGGCCCGCTGGCCGCCTCCGTGATCCAGCTGGCCATCAGCCGCTCGCGCGAGTACGAGGCCGATGCCTCGGGAGCCCAGCTCACCGGCGACCCGCTCGCCCTGGCCAGCGCCCTGCGCAAGCTCGACGCCGGCACCAAGCGGCTCCCCCTGCCCCCCGAGCCCCGCCTGGAGACGGCGAGCCACATGATGATCGCCAACCCCTTCCGCCCCGGCCAGGGGCTGTCCAGGATGTTCTCGACACACCCTCCGATGGCCGAGCGCATCGCCCGGCTCGAACAGATGGCAGGCCACAGCCGATGAAAACCATCCTGAACGCCATCTGGCTCATACTCAGCGGGATCTGGCTCTTCGTCGGATACTGCGTGGCGGGCCTGATCCTCTGCGTCACCGTCATCGGCATCCCCTTCGGGATCGCCGCGTTCCGCATCGCCGTCTACGCCCTCTGGCCCTTCGGCTACACCACGGTCGAACGCCGCGACGCGGGCGCGCCCTCCTGCGTCGGCAACGTCCTGTGGCTGGTCCTGGCCGGCTGGTGGCTGGCCATCGGCCACGTCGTCACCGGCATCGCGCTCTGCGTCACGATCATCGGCATCCCGTTCGGCATCGCCAACTTCAAGATGGTCCCGCTCTCCCTGCTCCCCCTGGGCCGTGAAATCGTCCCCACGGACGCCCCGTTCGCCACGCGGTGACGGCGGGCACGCGCTTCGCCCTGTGGGGCGAGAACGAGGACCGGTACGAGGAGCGGCTGTGGGCGCTGTGCGAGGAGGCGGAGAACCTCTTCGCCGAACCGCCCGCCCCCGTACGGCGGCGCTACGAGCTGCGCGGGTTCACCGCGGAGACGGAACTCCCGGCCGCGCTGGGATTCCTCGTACTGACGCCGCTCCAGGATCGCGGCGGCACCCCCGCCCGGGAGTGGTACCTGGAGGACGCGCGCGTCCTCGCCACCCGGCCCGGCGGCGCGTCGCGGACGCACGTCACCATCGAGGCCGTCCGCTCCGACCACCAGCCGCCCCACCCCGCCGGGGCGCCCCTGGCCGCCGGCTTCAGCCTGTCCGACCACCAGGACCGGATCCTGGGCCACTTCCGTGAGCTCGCCGAGGTGCTGCCCGTCGAGGAGCCGCCGCCGCACTCCGTACGGCTCCTCGGGTGCACCCTGCACGGGCCGCTGCGCGAGGTCCTGGAAGGCAGGGACGAACGGCCGCTCGGGTACCGGCGCCTGGACGCCCTGGACGCCCGCGGAGAGGTCCTCGCCCCGGCGGGGAACCCGCACGTCGTCGACTGCCGGCCGTCGTCGCGGACACCGGACCGCTACGACCTGACCGTGCACATGGAGCCCCAGCCGCCCGTGGTCGCCGAGATCTGGCCCCTGTGGAGCGAAGGCCGCCCGGCCGTCCCCAGCCTGTGGGCGCGGTTCGACGGCGAGGGGCGGGCCCGCTGGCTGGACCCGGCGCTGGAGCACCGCGACGGCCCGGACCGGCCGGCCGGAAGCACCCACCACCTCGACGGGAGGCACGTCACCGACGTGGAGGGCTTCTTCTGCGCCCTCGGCGAGGCGGTCAACGGGCCGGGCGGATACTTCGGGCGCTGCCTGAACGGCGTCGCGGACGCCCTGGGCGGCGGCTTCGGAGCCACCCGGCCCTTCACCCTGGTCTGGCACGACCACGAGGTGGCCCGCCGCTGCCTGGGTCCACAGCCCCTGACGGGACGCCCCGCCACCTTCCACGAGCTCCTCGGCTTCCTCCGGGAGGAGGGCGTCGAGGTCGTCCTGGCCTGAGTTGTCCACAGGCCGGGGCGGCTGTCAGTGGAGTGCGGCACCATGAACACATGAACGAGACCGAGCAGTTGCTGAAGCAAGCCGCCGGCCGCGCGGGCACCGCCGCGCGCGAATACGGGACCACCCGGAGCGCGGCCCGGACCCCGGCGGGGACGGGCAGGGCCGGGCCCGTGAGAGGAGCCGGCCCGCCGCCCCCGCTCATACCCCAGACCTGAACCGTCCGCGTACTCCGTAGACCAGCACGCCCAGCGCCAGCACCGCCGCGCCCGAAACCGCCGACGTGAGCGGCAGCGTGCAGGCCAGCACCACACAGCCGGACAGCCCGACCGCCGCCACGGCCCGGTCCTTGACACCTGAACCGAGAGTCCACGCAGAGGCGTTCGCGATCGCGTAGTAGACCAGCACTCCGAAGGAGGAGAAGCCGATCGCGCCCCGCAGATCGGCGGTCGCCGCGAGCACCGCCACGACCGCACCCACCGCCAGCTCCGCGCGGTGCGGCACCTGATGCCGGGGGTGTACGGCCGCCAGCGCGCGCGGCAGATGACCGTCCCGGGCCATCGCCAGAGCCGTGCGCGACACCCCGAGCACGAGGGCCAGCAGAGAGCCCAGCGCGGCCAGCGCCGCGCCCGCCCGGACGACGGGGGACAGTCCGGGCCGGCCGGCCGCGCCCACCGCGTCGGCCAGCGGTGCCGCCGACGCCGCCAGGCCGTGACTGCCGAGCACCGACAGGGCCGCCATCGCCACGGCGGCGTACACGAGCAGGGCGATCCCCAGCGCGAGCGGCACCGCGCGCGGGATCGTGCGCCGCGGATCACGCACCTCCTCGCCCAGAGTGGTGATCCGGGCGTAGCCCGCGAAGGCGAAGAACAGCAGGCCCGCGCCCTGCAACAGCCCGGCGACACCACCCCAGTCCCCGCCTGCCAGAGCACCGGAATCCGCCGCTCCGGAGGTCAGGCACACCACGACGACCCCGGCCAGCACCGCCAGCACCGCTGCCACGATCAGCCGCGCGATCCGGGCGGACTTCTGCACCCCGCCGTAGCTCGCCGCGGTCAGCGCCACCACCGCCGCGACGGCCACGGCGTGCTGCCGCCCGGGCCACGCGTACGCCCCGACGGTCAGCGCCATCGCCGCGCAGGAGGCCGTCTTGCCGACGACGAAGGCCCAGCCGGCCAGGTACCCCCAGAAGGGGCCGAGCCGCTCGCGGCCGTAGACGTACGTCCCGCCCGAGGCCGGATACCGGGCGGCCAGCAACGCCGAGGAGCGGGCGTTGCAGTACGCCACCAGGGCCGCCACTGCGAGGGCGGCGAGGAGACCCCCGCCTGCCGCGCGTGCCGCCGGCCCGAGGGCGGCGAAGATCCCGGCGCCGACCATGGCGCCCAGTCCGACGACGACGGCGTCGGACACCCCCAGGCTGCGCTTCAGCTCGTTGTCCACGGGCGGAGGTTAGCGGGGCAGGGTGACGGGACCGGGTCCAGGGCCCGGCCGCGGGACACACCTCGCGCGCTCCCGGCCCGGCGCCCATGACGAAGGGCACAACGCGGGCGGCCGCCGGCCTGCCCGGCGATCCGCCCCCGTTGTGCCCCACGGGTCCGCCTCAGAGGCGCGCCCGCGCCTCAGCGGTGGGTCAGCGGTAGTTCACGAACTGGATCGCGAAGTCCAGGTCCTTGCCCTTGAGGAGGGCCTGGACGGCCTGGAGGTCGTCACGGCTCTTGGAGCTGACGCGCAGCTCGTCGCCCTGGACCTGGGCCTTGACGCCCTTGGGGCCCTCGTCACGGATGATCTTCGCGACCTTCTTGGCGTTCTCCTGGGAGATGCCCTCCTCGATCGTCGCGAAGATCTTGTACTCCTTGCCGGACAGCTGCGGCTCGCCGGCGTCCAGCGCCTTCAGCGAGATACCGCGCTTGACCAGCTTGGTCTCGAACACGTCGAGGACCGCCTTGACGCGCTCCTCGGAGTTCGCCTCCATGAGGATCTTCTCGCCGGACCAGGCGATGGTGGCGCCGGTGCCCTTGAAGTCGTAGCGCTGCGAGAGTTCCTTGGCGGCCTGGTTGAGGGCGTTGTCGACCTCCTGCCGCTCGACCTTCGAGACGATGTCGAAACTGGAGTCGGCCATGTGCTGTGGCTCCTTGAAGTCGGCTGCGGTGTGCCCCGGAGGGCCGCGGCCGGACATCCCCGGACCGCTCCGCAAAGCCTAGCCACCACGCCCACGTGGGGCGCTGATCAATCCGGTGGCGAACCACCCCCGAGCATCAGGTATCGTTTACGTCGTTGCCAGGGAACAACGCCGCGAGGCGGGGGGACCGAGGCGACATCCCATGGCGGTGTGCCCGAGTGGCCAATGGGAGCGGACTGTAAATCCGTCGGCTTAGCCTACCCAGGTTCGAATCCTGGCGCCGCCACGCGAGTGGAACCCCCGTTCATCTGCGGAAACGCAGGAGCGGGGGTTTCTTCGCATACCCCCGCACGCACCGGCAACCCGCACCGGCCCACACCGCGCCGAGCCGAGCCACACCGAGCCGTGCCGCGCCGTGCCGCGCCGTGCCTCGGAGGTTAGGGCGCGGTGACCGTCAGGTGGTAGGTCGTGTCGATCCAGAAGCCGTTCGTCGCCGCCGCCTGGATCTCCAGGACGAACTGGCCCGGCGGCAGGGGTTCGAGGGCGCACCACAGTCCCCAGGCGACCTGCGGTACGCCCCGCACGGGAAAGGGCTTCGAGGAGAACTCGCGCAGCCTCAGGGGAGAGCTGTTCAGGGCCGCCGAGGCCCGGGTCGCCTCCAGGCGGCACGGCTTCGTCAGGAACGGCACCGCCGCCCGCCTGGTGGTCAGCACCGGGAAGAACAGCGGCCGGGCCGACGGGACGCCGCACCGGCGCACCACCCGGCCCCCGTAGGTCCCCGCGAGGAACCACAGGTCCCGGGGCTGACGCCACCCGGCGTACGCGCCCGTCGTGTCCCCCACGGGGCTCTCCTCGTCCGGCGCGGACAGGGCCCACCGCCACCACCGGGCCGAGAGCCGGCCGCCCTCGGCCGCTCTGACGCGCCACTCGCCATCGCCCATGCCCCACCCCGGAACCCGTACGGCCGCCCCCTGCGGCCGATTCCGGGGCGACCCTATCGGCCCCCCGTCACGCACCGAAGCGGGCCGCCGGTCGTTCCCCGGGGCATGACATGGACTTCGGACGGACGCGGCAAGGCCCGGGGCGGCGTCCTGCTCGCCCTGCTCGGCGCGGGCATCCCGGCCCTCGTCGGGGCCGCGCTGCACAGCCACACGGGGGAGCCCTACCGGGAGACCCGGCTGTACTTCGGCACCCAGCGCCCCGACGGAGGGGAACCCGTCGGCAAGGCGGAGTTCACCCGGTTCCTGGACCGCGAGGTCACCCCCGCCTTCCCCGAAGGGCTGACCCTCCGGGACGGGCACGGCCAGTGGCGCGGCGACGACGGCGCCATCGTCCGCGAGACCTCCTACGAGGTCGTGCTGCTCTACCCGCAGAAGGAGGCGGACGAGCGGGGCGCCCGCGTCGAACGGATCCGGCAGCGGTACGAGACGCAGTTCCGGCAGCACTCCGTCAGGCGCACGGACACCGCGGTCCAGTCCGGGTTCTGACGGGCGGCCGACAGACCCCGGCCGCCCGCACACCACCTCAGTTGCCCGCCACGTCCTTCACCGCCACCGGGACCGGCGCCGAGCCCGAGACCAGCTCCAGCGTCAGCCCCGCCGTCGCCGGAGTCTCCACCAGCTCCGCGAGCACCGCCGCCACGTCGTCGCGGGAGACGGAGCCCCGGCCGGTGTGGGCCTCCAGCCGGACCAGCCCCGTGCCGGGGTCGTCCGTCAGCCGCCCCGGGCGCAGCACCGTCCACTCCAGCCCCAGCCGGGTCTGCACGTGGGCATCGGCATCGCCCTTGGCGCGCAGGTACACGTCGAAGACCTCGTCGCCCTCGTGACGCGGGTCGGCGCCCATCGTGGAGACCATCAGGAAGCGGCGTACGCGGGCCCGTTCGGCGGCGTCGGCGAAGAGGACCGCCGCACCGCGGTCCACGGTGTCCTTGCGCACCGCACCACTGCCGGGACCCGCCCCGGCGGCGAACACGGCCACGTCCGCGCCCTGCAGGATCCCCGCCACGTGCTCGACCGACGCCGACTCCAGGTCGCACAGCACCGGTTCGGCACCGGCCTCCCGCAGATCGTCGCCCTGCTCCGGATCACGGACGATGCCCGCGACCTCGTACCCGCGCGCGGCGAGCAGGCGCTCCAGCCGCAGCGCGATCCGACCGTGTCCACCCGCGATGACGATGCGCATGTCCTGACCGTACGACGAGCCGGGCGCGGCCGCCCGCGAACGCCCGGCAAACGGTCAGGGCCCCGGTTCCGTACGGCCCTGCCGGGGCAGATCCAGGGCCACCGCGACCGCCGAGTCGCAGTACTCCCGCACCGCACTCGTACGGGCCACCACCCGCCCCCGGTGGATCACGATGCGGCTGTACGCCAGCGACAGCACCCCGGCGATCCGGTCCCCGCGAACGGCGAGCAGCTCCGCCGGGAAGCCCGCCTCCACCCGCACCTCCGGCAGCCCCATGGCCTCCCGGGCGGCGGCGCTGACCGCCTCGTAGGCCTCGCCCGCGCGCAGTCCGCCCTGGGAGGCCAGCAAGTACGCGGCTTCGAGCGGGTCACCCCGGCCGACCGGGTTCCCGGCGTCCCGCAGGGCCCCGCTGCCGGCCGCGACGCGGACCCCGGCCGAGCGCAGGAGGCGGACGGGAGCGGTGCGCAGCCCGCGGCGCTCCAGGGCCGCGCAGTCCCCCTGGGGCAGGCAGGTCACCCGTACGCCGGCCGCGGCGAGCCCGTCGGCGGCGCGGGTGGCCGAGTCCAGCGGCAGCCGGGACAGCCCGCCGCAGGGGCCGATGGTCACGCCGGGCCGCAGCCCCCCGGCCATGGCCGCAAGCCGGGCCAGCCGGCCCGGGTCGTCACCGTCGGTGTGCAGGTCCACCGGGCAGCCGTGTTCCGCGGCCAGCTCCAGGACCGCCTCCAGGAAACCCGTCGGATCGGGGTCGAGGTCGGGGCAGCCGCCGATCACCGAGGCCCCCATCTTGACGGCGTCGCGCAGCATGGCGAGCCCGTCCGCGCCGGCCACCCCCGTCAGGAGCCGGGGAACGGCGACGGTGGTCAGGTCGGCGAGCCCGCGCAGCGAGCGGCGGGCCTGGAGCACCGCCTCCATGGGGCCCAGCCCGTGCACGTCGCCGATCCGGACGTGGGAGCGCACGGCCGTCGCCCCGTGGCCGAGCTGGAGCAGCGCCGCCTCGGTGGCGCGGCGCTGCACCTCGTCCGGGGTGTACGACACCGGGCCCTCGCCGTCGGCGGTCAGCGCGGTGTCCCCGTGCGCGTGCGGTTCGGCGGGGGCGGGCAGGAGCAGGTACCCGCGCAGGTCGACCCGGGACAGCGCGGGGGCGGGCAGGCTCCCGGCGGTGCCGACGGCCTGGATGCGGCCGCCGCCGAGCCGGACGTCGACGGTACGGCCGTCGGTCAGCCGGGCCCCGGTGAGCAGCAGTCCCGTGGCCTCGGGGACGGGGCCGCCGACGGGATTGCGCGGGGTGGGGGAGGGCTGCTGCGGCTGGCTGTCGGACATCGCGCTCCTGGGGTGGCTCGGGCGGTTCCTGTGCCGTGGCCGCAGCCGGCGGCCCAAGATCACGCAGCGTGCTCAGAGCCTAGGGCGCGGGGGTCCCGGGTTCGCGGAGGAGCGCAATAGTCGTACCGGTGTGGTGCCCACAGGCCCTGATGACCCCGTCCCGGTCCCGACCCCGGCGGGCGCGCGCGGACGCGGGAAGGCGCGGGATGAGGGGCTGCGGAATGTGACTCCGGGCACAAACGGGCCGGTAAGTGGGCCGGGAGCCGCGTGGAATGGCGGGCGCGGAGGCTTCCGAGCCCAGTCCCCCCAAAGGATTTGGGCGAACGGCGGGCAACCGTGTAATGTCTTCATCGCTCGCCCCAATAGCTCAGTCGGTAGAGCGTCTCCATGGTAAGGAGAAGGTCTGCGGTTCGATTCCGCATTGGGGCTCTGGTGAGAGAGGTTCCCCACCCTCGGGTGGGGAACGGATCTCATCAAAGCGGCGTAGCTCAGTCGGTAGAGCAAGCGGCTCATAATCGCTGTGTCACCGGTTCAAGTCCGGTCGCCGCTACACCCAGTAGCCGATTGCGGGGTCGGTCTCCCGATCGGCTACTCTTTTATGCGTTCATCCGTCCCATAGTCCGTCAAGGAGCACTCACGTGGCTGCCACCGACGTCCGCCCGAAGATCACGCTGGCCTGCGTGGAGTGCAAGGAGCGGAACTACATCACCAAGAAGAACCGGCGTAACAACCCGGACCGCATGGAGATGAAGAAGCACTGCCCGCGCTGCAACTCGCACACCGCGCACCGCGAGACCCGCTAGTCACTGGCGAAGTCTCAATATAGGCACCGTCATGAGGTCGTCCCCTTCAATGGGGGGCGGCCTTGTGTCGTTTCCGCACCAGGTCTTGATCAGGTGCGCGGTACGCCGGACCGGGGGCGGTCGGCGTGCTCGATACGTGTCGCCTTCACACGTGCCCTTCAAACGCCCCGTCAACGTGTCCCTGCAACAGGAGGCAGTGAGCCATGGCCCTCGATCAGACCTTCGTGGGGCGGACCTACCCGCCCACCGATCCGTACGAGGTCGGCCGCGAGAAGATCCGCGAATTCGCGGTCGCGGTGGGTGACGAGAATCCCGTCTACACCGACCCCGAAGCCGCCAAGGCGTTCGGTCACCAGGACGTGATCGCCCCCCCGACTTTCGTGTTCGCCATCACCTTCGCGGCGGCGGGCAAGGTCATCGAGGACCCGCAGCTGGGGCTGGACTACAGCCGCGTCGTGCACGGCGACCAGAAGTTCGCGTACGTCCGCCCCGTGCGGGCGGGTGACCGGCTCACCGTGACCTCCACCATCGAGGCCGTGAAGTCGCTCGCCGGCAACGACATCATCGACATCCGCGGCGAAGTCCACGACGAGTCCGGCGAGCGCGTCGTGACCGCGTGGACCAAGCTCGTGTCCCGCGCTCCCGAGGAGGCCTGAGATGGCCGCGCAGATCCACTACGCCGACGTCGAGGTCGGCACCGAGCTCCCGGCGGCGTCCTTCCCCGTGACGCGCGCCACCCTGGTCCGCTACGCCGGTGCCTCGGGCGACTTCAACCCGATCCACTGGAACGAGAAGTTCGCCAAGGAGGTCGGCCTGCCGGACGTGATCGCGCACGGCATGTTCACCATGGCCGAGGCGATCCGCGTCGTCACCGACTGGGTGGGCGACCCGGGCGCGGTCGCCGAGTACGGCGTCCGCTTCACCAAGCCGGTCGTGGTCGCGAACGACGACCAGGGCGCGCTGATCGAGGTCACCGCGAAGGTCGCCGCCAAGCTGGAGGACAACCGCGTCCGGGTCGACCTCACCGCGATGAGCGCGGGCCAGAAGGTCCTGGGCATGTCCCGCGCGGTGGTCAAGCTGGCCTGAGGCCGAAGCGGCCGGGCACCCGGGGCAACGGGGGTGGGGCGGCGCCCCGCCCCCGAAGCCCTCGGCGTCCGCCCCTTGACCTGGTTAGTGATTGAGTACTAACTTACAAGCATGGTCAGGATGAGTGCGGACGAGCGGCGTGAGAGCGTCATTCGCGCGGCGATTCACGAGTTCGCGCGCGGTGGTTACTACGGGACCTCCACCGAGGCGATCGCCAAGCGGGTCGGGGTGTCGCAGCCGTACCTCTTCCGGCTGTTCCCCGGGAAGCAGGCGATCTTCCTCGCGGCGGCCGCCCGCTGCATGGAGCGGACCCGGGAGGTCTTCGCCCAGGCGGCCGAGGGGCTCGGGGGTGCGGAGGCCCTGCAGGCCATGGCCGACGCCTATCAGCGGCACATCACCGAAGACCCGCAGGTCGTCCAGATGCAGCTCCAGATGTACGTCACCGTCGCCGCCGCCGAGGCAGCGGGCGACCGGGAGTTCGGGGAGCTCGTACGGGCCGGCTGGCTGGAGCTGTGGGACACGGTGCAGGTGCCGCTCGGCGGGGACGCCAAGGAGACGACCGGCTTCATGGCCTACGGAATGCTCATCAACACCCTCACCGCGATGGGTTTCCCGCCCGGCCACCGCATCTGGGAGGGGTTCCACACCCGCGAGCAGCCCGAGCAGCGGTCCGGCGAGCAGCCCGGGGTTCCTGCCGAGGCGTAGGGCCGCCCCGCGCGGCTTCGCCGTCTCTTTCTGCCCATGAAAGTTAGTCAGCAATAACTAACAACAATCCTCAGGGGGAAACCGTGACCCAGCAAGCCGCCGAGACGAAGCTGAGCGGGCCCGCCGTCTGGGCCCTCGTGCTCACCGGGGCCGCCAGTTTCATGGCCGCCCTCGACAACCTCGTCGTCACCACCGCCCTCCCCGCGATCCGCGCCGACCTCGGCGGCGGGCTGGAGGACCTGGAGTGGACGGTGAACGCCTACACGCTCACCTTCGCCGTCCTGCTGATGTCCGGCTCCGCGCTCGGCGACCGCTTCGGCCGCCGGCGGCTGTTCATCGCCGGTCTCGTGGTCTTCACCGGCGCCTCCGCGGCGGCCGCCCTCTCGCCCGGGATCGACCAGCTCATCGCCGCCCGCGCCGTCCAGGGCGTGGGAGCGGCGGTGATGATGCCGCTCAGCCTCACCCTGCTCACCGCCGCCGTCCCGGCCGCGCGGCGGGGCATGGCCCTCGGGATCTACGGAGCCGTGAGCGGGCTGGCCGTCGCCGGCGGTCCCCTCGTCGGAGGCAGCCTCACCGAGCACATCTCCTGGCAGTGGATCTTCTGGCTCAACGTCCCCATCGGCCTCGCCCTGATCCCGCTCGCCCGGCTGCGCCTCGCCGAGTCCTCCGTCGCGCACGCCCGCCTCGACTTCCCGGGCACCCTCCTGATCAGCGGCGGCCTCTTCGGCATCGTCTACGGCCTGGTCAACGCCAACGCCCACGGCTGGACCAGCGCCCCCGTCCTGACCGCCCTGATCGCCGGCGGCCTCCTCGTCGCGGGCTTCGTCGGGCACGGCTTCCGGAGCGCGGACCCCGTGCTCCCCATGCGGCTCTTCCGCGACCGCGGCTTCTTCGGGATCAACTTCGCGGGCCTGCTCATGTACCTGGGCATGTTCGGGTCGATCTTCCTGCTCAGCCAGTTCCTCCAGGGCGTCGCCGGCTACTCGCCCACCCAGGCCGGCCTGCGCATGCTCCCCTGGACCGGGATGGCGGTCGTCGTCGCGCCGATCGCGGGGATGCTGTCCGACCGGATCGGCGGCCGGCCCGTCGTCGTGGCCGGGCTGGCCCTGCAGGCGCTCGGGCTCGGCTGGTTCGCGGTGATCCTGAGCACGGACGTCTCGTACGCCGCCCAGCTCCCGGCGCTGGTCCTGAGCGGCATCGGCATGGCGCTGTACTTCGCCCCCGCCGGCCACGTGCTCATGTCCACCGTCGCCCCCGCCGACCAGGGCCGGGCCTCCGGCGCCAACAGCGCCCTGCGCGAGGTCGGCGGCGCCCTCGGGGTGGCCGTCCTGGCCTCCGTCTTCGCCGCCCGGGGCGGTTACGAGACCCCGCAGGCCTTCACCGACGGCACCGTCCCCGCCCTGTGGATCGGCGCCACCGCGGTGGCCCTGGCCGCCGTGCTCGCCCTGCTGCTGCCGCGCCGCGCGAAGGCCCCCGCCGCCGGCCCGGCATCCGTCACCGTCCCCGCCCCGGCCCCCGTGCGGGCCGGCTGATCCGCGCGAAGGAGACCCCGTCATGCCCGACATCCCCTGGTCCACGCCCACCCAGGCGGCCCCCGACGCCGAGGTCTACGTCATGGCCTCCCGGTTCGAGACCGCCACCCTCTCCGGCGCCCTCAGGTTCTTCCTCAAGTCGCCCGGCATCGTCCGTCAGATCCGCGAGGCCCCCGGCGCCCACGGCGTGGCCCTCCGTGCCCGCGTCCTCGGCCGGACCTTCCTCACCCTCTCCGCCTGGGAGGACCGGGACGCGCTGTACCGCTTCGCCGGCAGTGAGCCGCACCGCTCCAGTGCCCGCGCGGCCAGCGCGTACATGAAGGAATCGGCCTTCACCTTCTGGACCGTCCCCGCCAAGCAGCTGCCCATCAGCTGGGCCGAGGCCGAGCGCCGTCTGGCGGAGCGGGAGCAGGGCCACTGAGTGCCCCGCCGGAACGCGAGGGGGACGGACCGTACTCTTGTCCACGTGCAGGAACTTCACGACGCCCCCCTCGCCCCGCTGACCACCTTCCGCCTCGGCGGCCCCGCGGCCCGGCTGGTCACCGCGACCACCGACGCCGAGGTGATCGAAACCGTCCGTGCCGCGGACGAGAGCGGCACGCCGCTCCTGGTCATCGGCGGCGGCAGCAACCTGGTCATCGGTGACCAGGGCTTCGCCGGAACGGCCCTGCGCATCGCCACCACCGGCTTCACCCTCGAAGGCAGCACCCTCGAACTGGCGGCCGGCGAGAACTGGAGCGACGCCGTCGCCCGCACCGTCGAGGCCGGGCTCGCCGGCATCGAGTGCCTCGCCGGTATCCCCGGCTCGGCCGGTGCCACCCCGATCCAGAACGTCGGGGCGTACGGCCAGGAGGTCTGCGACACCATCACCGAGGTCGTCGCCTACGACCGCACCACCGGTGAGACCGTCACCCTGAGCGCCGCCGAGTGCGCCTTCCGGTACCGCAACAGCACCTTCAAGGACCAGCCCGACCGCTACGTCGTGCTGCGGGTGCGGTTCGCCCTGGAGGACGCCGGCGGCCTCTCCGCGCCGATCAAGTACCCCGAGACGGCCCGCGCCCTCGGCGTCGAGGCCGGCGACCGCGTCCCGGCCGCCCGCGCCCGCGAGACCGTCCTGCGCCTGCGCGCGGGCAAGGGCATGGTCCTGGACCCCGCCGACCACGACACCTGGTCCGCCGGCTCCTTCTTCCACAACCCGATCCTGACCGACGAGGCCTACGCCGCCTTCCTGGCCCGCGTTCAGGACCGCCTCGGCGCCGACACCGCCCCGCCCGCCTACCCGGCCGGCGAGGGCCGTACGAAGACCAGCGCGGCCTGGCTGATCGACAAGGCCGGCTTCACCAAGGGCTACGGCAGCGGCCCCGCCCGCATCTCCACCAAGCACACCCTCGCCCTCACCAACCGGGGCGGGGCCACCACCGAGGACCTGCTGACCCTCGCCCGGGAGGTCGTCGCGGGCGTCCACGCGGCCTTCGGCGTCACCCTCGTCAACGAGCCGGTGACGGTCGGCGTCAGCATCTGACATGCACTGCCCCCAGCACGGGGCCGGTACGGACCCCACACGACTGGTGGGGCGCGAGATCCGCCGGGTCGTCGCGTCCTGGCACATCTGCGAGGGCGAGCGCTCCGAGGCTCCGCTCGACGTCTGGCTGATCGACAGCGCCGGCGAATGCACCCGCATCACCACCGGGTCGGACCAGTGCCTCATCGTCGAGTGCGCCGAGCCCCACGAGCCGTACGACCTGGGCGAATGGGGCCGCGTCGAGGTAGGCGAGGACCTCGGCGAGCACCCCTTCCTGCGCCACCTCGGCCAGACCGTCGAATCGGTCGCCGAGTTCGCGCTGCCCGAGCAGGGGCGCACCCACCTGGAGATCGGCTTCCCCGACGGCCACCGGGTGCGGGCCGACTGTCACGAAGGGGACCTGCGGCTCACCCGTTGAGCCAGTGCCCGATCCCGTCCAGCAGCTTGTTCTTGACCTCCTCCGGCGCTGCCGACCCGCGCACCGACTGGCGGGCCAGCTCGGCGAGCTCCGCGTCCGTGAAGGCGTGGTGGCGGCGGGCGATCTCGTACTGGGCCGCGAGCCGGGACCCGAAGAGCAGCGGGTCGTCCGCGCCCAGCGCCATCGGCACCCCCGCCTCGAAGAGGGTGCGCAGCGGCACGTCCTCGGGCCGTTCGTAGACCCCGAGCGCCACGTTGGAGGCGGGGCAGACCTCGCAGGTGACCTGCCGGTCGGCGAGCCGCTTCAGCAGCCGGGGGTCCTCGGCGGCGCGTACGCCGTGCCCGATCCGGGAGGCGTGGAGGTCGTCGAGGCAGTCGCGGACGGAGGCCGGGCCGGTCAGCTCGCCGCCGTGCGGGGCCGCGAGCAGGCCGCCGTCGCGGGCGATGGCGAAGGCCCGGTCGAAGTCGCGGGCCATGCCGCGGCGCTCGTCGTTGGAGAGCCCGAAGCCGACGATGCCGCGGTCGGCGTAGCGGACGGCCAGGCGGGCGAGGGTGCGGGCGTCGAGGGGGTGCTTCATGCGGTTGGCGGCGATCAGGACCCGCATGCCGAGCCCGGTCTCGCGGGAGGCGCGGTCGACGGCGTCGAGGATGATTTCGACGGCCGGGATCATCCCGCCGAGGAGGGGCGCGTAGGAGGTGGGGTCGACCTGGATCTCCAGCCAGCCGCTGCCGTCCCGTACGTCCTCCTCGGCCGCTTCGCGGACCAGCCGCTGGATGTCCTCGGGCTCGCGCAGGCAGCTGCGGGCGGCGTCGTAGAGCCGCTGGAAGCGGAACCAGCCGCGTTCGTCGGTGGCCCGCAGCTTGGGCGGCTCCCCGGCGGTCAGGGCGTCGGGAAGGCGGACGCCGTACTTGTCGGCGAGCTCCAGCAGGGTCGACGGGCGCATCGAGCCCGTGAAGTGCAGGTGGAGGTGGGCCTTCGGCAGAAGCGTGAGATCGCGTACGTGCTCCATCCGGTGATCCTGCCGTACCGCGGCGCCCGGCGGGAGGGGGTTTTGCCTTTCGGGGGCTTGCCCGAACGGGAGAACGGGGCCCGGTGCCGCGGAAACGCCCGAGCGGCGGCTCCCCGTGCCGGGGGAGCCGCCGCTCGGGGCTTGGCCGCGGGAGCGCCGCCGGCCTAGGCCTTGGCCTCCGCGAGGAGCTTCTGGACGCGGGAGACGCCCTCGACCAGGTCCTCGTCGCCCAGGGCGTACGACAGGCGCAGGTAGCCGGGGGTGCCGAAGGCCTCGCCCGGGACGACCGCGACCTCGGCCTCGTCGAGGATCAGCGCGGCGAGCTCGACGGAGGTCTGCGGGCGCTTGCCGCGGATCTCCTTGCCGAGCAGCTCCTTGACCGACGGGTACGCGTAGAACGCGCCCTCGGGGGTCGGGCAGAAGACGCCGTCGATCTCGTTGAGCATCCTCACCATCGTCTGGCGGCGGCGGTCGAAGGCCTTGCGCATCTCGGCGACGGCGTCCAGGTCGCCCGAGACGGCGGCCAGCGCGGCGACCTGGGCCACGTTGGAGACGTTGGAGGTGGCGTGCGACTGGAGGTTGGTCGCGGCCTTGATGACGTCCTGCGGGGCGATCACCCAGCCCACGCGCCAGCCGGTCATGGCGTACGTCTTGGCGACGCCGTTGACGATGATGCACTTGTCGCGCAGGGCCGGCACGAGCACGGGCAGCGAGGTGAACTTCGCGTCGCCGTACACGAGGTGCTCGTAGATCTCGTCGGTCAGCACCCACAGGCCGTGCTCGGCGGCCCACTCGCCGATCGCGCGGGCGTCCTCCTCGCTGTAGACCGCCCCGGTCGGGTTGGAGGGGGAGACGAACAGGACGACCTTGGTGCGCTCGGTGCGCGCGGCCTCGAGCTGCTCGACGGAGACGCGGTAACCGGTGGTCTCGTCGGCGACGACCTCGACCGGGACACCGCCGGCGAGGCGGATCGACTCCGGGTAGGTGGTCCAGTACGGGGCGGGGACGATGACCTCGTCGCCCGGGTCGAGGATGGCGGCGAAGGCCTCGTAGATGGCCTGCTTGCCGCCGTTGGTCACCAGGACCTGGGAGGCGTCGACCTCGTAGCCGGAGTCGCGCAGCGTCTTGGCGGCGATGGCCTTCTTCAGCTCGGGCAGGCCGCCGGCCGGGGTGTAGCGGTGGAACTTCGGGTCGCGGCAGGCCTCGACCGCCGCCTCGACGATGTAGTCCGGCGTCGGGAAGTCGGGCTCGCCCGCGCCGAAGCCGATCACCGGGCGGCCGGCGGCCTTGAGAGCCTTGGCCTTGGCGTCGACGGCGAGGGTGGCGGACTCGGAAATGGCGCCGATGCGGGCAGACACCCGGCGCTCGGAGGAAGGCGTTGCAGAGGTCATGGGGCCAATCGTCCCAGACGTGCGAGAGGGGCGGCACACCGTTTCAGTCACCGGACGGAGCAGATCCGGATGTCTTCTGTTCGACGTCAGGGCCCGGACCACGTACACTCACCTGTCGTTGGTCCTCAACAGCCGCCCCAGAGCGTGAGCACTCCGTGCACTCGCCCGGATGCGGTAGGTTGGGGCACGCAACAAAGGGTCGTAGCTCAATTGGTAGAGCACTGGTCTCCAAAACCAGCGGTTGGGGGTTCGAGTCCCTCCGGCCCTGCTTCACACTCCTTCTCGGATGTGTGCGCAGGTACGTACTTCGATGCAACGCCGTGCGGCGCAACCGGGCGCGGCAACGGCCACGACCCGGATTCAGGTGAGAGACGTGACGGACGCCCTGGGCTCCATCGACATGCCTGACGCCGACAGCGACTCTCGCGAGAAGAAGGCCCGCAAGGGCGGCAAGCGCGGAAAGAAGGGCCCCATCGGGCGCCTCGCGCTGTTCTACCGCCAGATCGTCGCGGAACTGCGCAAGGTCGTCTGGCCCACCCGTAACCAGCTCTCGACGTACACCACCGTGGTGATTGTCTTCGTCGTCATCATGATCGGTCTGGTGACCGTGATTGACTATGGGTTCCAGGAAGCCATCAAGTTCGTCTTCGGCTGATCCCCGCGGAGGGCGGCGCCTTGATGGGTGCCGCCCGTTTTCGCATGTTCGACCACCTTTTGTATCCAGGAAGAAGCAGCCACCGTGTCTGACCCGAACCTGAACGTGAGCCACGACTCCGTCGAGTCCGTCGAGGACGAGCTCGACATCGTCGAGGCGGCGGACGCTGTGGACCCCGACGAGGTCGAGCTCGCCGATGCCGAGGCCGGCATCGCCGCCGAGGAAGCCGCGCTGCACGTCGAGGACGAGGTCGACGCCGAAGCCGACACCGACGGGACCGACGAAGACGCCGAGGACGAGGGCGACATCGAGGCCGAGACCGAGGTCGACGACGCCGAGGAAGCCGCTCCGGCAGAGCCCGCCGAGCCCGTCGACCCCATCCAGGCCCTCCGCGAGGAGCTGCGCCTGCTCCCCGGCGAGTGGTACGTGATCCACACCTACGCGGGCTACGAGAAGCGCGTGAAGGCGAACCTCGAACAGCGCGCCGTCTCGCTGAACGTCGAGGAGTTCATCTACCAGGCCGAGGTGCCCGAGGAAGAGATCGTCCAGATCAAGAACGGCGAGCGCAAGAACGTCCGGCAGAACAAGCTGCCCGGTTACGTTCTCGTCCGCATGGATCTGACGAACGAGTCCTGGGGCGTCGTCCGCAACACCCCGGGTGTCACGGGCTTCGTCGGCAACGCGTACGACCCGTACCCGCTGACCCTCGACGAGATCGTCAAGATGCTCGCCCCCGAGGCGCAGGAGAAGGCCGCCAAGCAGGCTGCCGAAGAGGCCGGCCTGCCCGCGCCCGCCGTCAAGCGCACCATCGAGGTCCTGGACTTCGAGGTCGGCGACTCGGTCACCGTCACCGACGGCCCGTTCGCCACGCTCCAGGCGACGATCAACGAGATCAACCCCGACTCGAAGAAGGTCAAGGGCCTCGTCGAGATCTTCGGCCGCGAGACCCCGGTCGAGCTGAGCTTCGACCAGATCCAGAAGAACTGATCTTCCGGATTCAACGCTTCCGAAACAGGTCAGACCAGCCCGTGAAGGGCGGTCTGACCTGCTCGGTTTTTAGCCCCGCACTGATACCCGTTATCGTGGTGCGGTATGCCTCCATCCGGATGACCGGAAGGACGGCTGAAAACTCTCACTAGGACCCGGAGAGAGCAATGCCTCCCAAGAAGAAGAAGGTCACGGGGCTTATCAAGCTCCAGATCAAGGCCGGTGCGGCCAACCCGGCTCCGCCGGTCGGCCCCGCGCTCGGTCAGCACGGCGTCAACATCATGGAGTTCTGCAAGGCCTACAACGCCGCGACCGAGTCGCAGCGTGGCATGGTCGTGCCGGTGGAGATCACGGTCTACGAGGACCGTTCCTTCACCTTCATCACCAAGACCCCGCCGGCCGCGCGCCTCATCCTGAAGAGCGCCGGCATCGAGAAGGGCTCCGGCGAGCCGCACAAGACCAAGGTCGCGAAGCTCACGCGTGACCAGGTCCGCGAGATCGCCACGATCAAGATGCCCGACCTCAACGCGAACGACATCGACGCCGCCGAGAAGATCATCGCCGGCACCGCCCGTTCGATGGGTATCACGGTCGAGGGCTGATCCAGCCCCTCGCAGTTCCCCAGTGGTAGGGCCAAGCGCTGGCCCGTACCACGACTCCATGCCTGAAGCACTTACACAGGAGCAGAAGTGAAGCGCAGCAAGACTCTCCGCGCTGCGGACGCCAAGGTCGACCGGGAGAAGCTCTACGCTCCCCTCGAGGCCGTCCGTCTCGCCAAGGACACCAGCACCACCAAGTTCGACGCCACCGTCGAGGTTGCCTTCCGCCTGGGTGTCGACCCGCGCAAGGCCGACCAGATGGTCCGCGGCACCGTGAACCTCCCGCACGGCACCGGTAAGACCGCCCGGGTCCTGGTCTTCGCGACCGGTGACCGTGCTGCGGCCGCGGAAGCCGCCGGCGCCGACATCGTCGGCGACGACGAGCTGATCAACGAGATCGCCAAGGGCAACCGCCTCAACGAGTTCGACGCCGTTGTGGCGACCCCGGACCTCATGGGCAAGGTCGGCCGCCTCGGCCGTGTGCTCGGTCCGCGTGGTCTCATGCCGAACCCGAAGACCGGCACCGTCACCATGGACGTCGCCAAGGCTGTCACCGAGATCAAGGGTGGCAAGATCGAGTTCCGCGTCGACAAGCACTCGAACCTGCACTTCATCATCGGCAAGGTCTCCTTCACCGATGAGCAGCTGGTCGAGAACTACGGCGCCGCTCTGGACGAGATCATCCGTCTGAAGCCGTCCGCCGCCAAGGGCCGCTACATCAAGAAGGCCGCCCTCAGCACCACGATGGGCCCCGGCATCCAGCTGGACTCCAACCGCACCCGGAACCTCCTCGTCGAGGAAGACCCGGCTGCTGTCTGAGCCTCACGGCTCGCCTGAGTGGCTGAACGGGCCCTCCGCCTCCCTCCGGGGAGCGGAGGGCCCGTTTTTTTCTGCCCCGGGGGGGGCGGTGTTGGGGGGCGGTGCCGGTCGGACGCCCCTTATCCAGGAGCGTCCGCGGCATACAGGCCGTATGGTCATACGGTTATCGATCACACCAGGGGTGGGGACTCCATGCTGACGTACCGCAGGAAGACCGCAGGGGCCGCGCTGGCCGCCGTACTGCTCGTGGGCGGGGCCACCACGGCCTGCGAGGACGGCAAGAAGGCGGACGGCGGCAAGGCGGCGGCCACGCCGGCCGCACAGGCCTCTCCGTCCGCCCCGGCGGCCCAGGGCGCCGCGGACGCGACCCCGGCCGCGTACCTGCAGAAGGCCAGGAAGAAGTCCGAGGAGATCACCTCCCTCCGCTACACCATGTCCGGGACCACCGCCGGGCAGCAGCTCTCCGGCGAGGTGTCCATGCGGATCAAGCCGTCCGTGGCCATGTCGATGAAGATGGCCACGCAGGGCGCCGAGGCCGGGTCGGTGGACCTCCGGCTCGTCGACGGGGCCATGTTCGTCGGCTCCGAGGGCAAGTACCTGAAGTTCGACATGAAGGCCATGGACCCGGCGACCGCGAAGAAGCTGGAGAGCGCGGGCGGCGGGGTGAGCAGCTCCGGCGAGAACCCGGGGGACCGGGCCGACCAGCTGCTGGCGGCCAAGGACCTCAAGACCGTCGGCGACGAGACCGTCGACGGCGTGAAGACCAAGCACGTCCGGGGGACCGTCACCACGGAGCAGATGCGGGCCTCGCTCGCCTCCGAGACGCCCGAGGCCAAGGAGCGCCGGGAGAAGTCCGTCCGGAAGCTGGAGGACGAGGGCATCAAGAGCCTGGACGTGGACATGTGGATCGACGAGAGCGACCACACCAAGCGGGTCCGCACCCGCGGTGAGGGCACCAAGGGCCCGATGGACATCACGATCACGTTCGTGGACTACAACAAGCCGGTCGACATCACCGCCCCGTCGGCCGACCAGGTCGTGGACCTCGCCGAAATGATGAAGGGCTCGGGCGCCGGCTCCGGGACCGACCAGGGCTGACCAGGCAGAACGTGTGGAGCGGATCCGCCGTACGGGCGGATTTGCTCTGCAACGGATGATTCGCGTACGCTTCACCAGAAGCCAAAGACCGCTGGTCGTTGCCGTGCCCGGAGGGTGCGGTGGCCGAAGGATCCGCTACTGCGGACGACCCGCGCAGGTGACTGTGGAATGTTCCCGGATATCTTCCGGTCGAGCTACGCCCTGGCGCCTACGCCGGGGCGTTTTGTATGTACGGCCCTTCTGAGCGGTCCTCATCACCCGGAAGGAGGCCGACGCTCTATGGCAAGGCCCGACAAGGCTGCCGACGTAGCCGAGCTTGAGGACAAGTTCCGCAGCTCGAACGCCGTTGTGCTGACCGAGTACCGGGGTCTCACCGTCGCGCAGCTCAAGACGCTGCGTCGTTCGCTCGGTGAGAACGCCCAGTACGCCGTGGTGAAGAACACGCTGACCAAGATTGCGGCTAACAACGCCGGGATCACCTCGCTCGACGACCAGTTCACTGGTCCGACGGGTGCCGCCTTCATCACCGGTGACCCGGTGGAGTCGGCCAAGGGTCTTCGTGACTTCGCCAAGGAGAACCCGAATCTCATCATCAAGGGCGGTGTCCTTGACGGCAAGGCGCTGACCGCCGATGAGATCAAGCAGCTCGCGGACCTCGAGTCCCGCGAGGTTCTGCTCAGCAAGCTGGCCGGCGCGTTCAAGGGCAAGCAGTCCCAGGCTGCCTCGCTCTTCCAGGCGCTGCCGTCGAAGTTCGTCCGCACCGCGGAAGCGCTTCGCGTCAAGCTCGCCGAGCAGGGCGGTGCCGAGTAATTCGGCTCGCGCACTGATCCACGCCGCCTAGTGCGTGGGTCGTAGCGGGCCGTTACGCCCGCCTCTCTATACATCCGGCACCTGCCGAATTAGTGGAAGGATCGCCCATCATGGCGAAGCTCTCTCAGGACGACCTCCTCGCCCAGTTCGAGGAGATGACCCTCATCGAGCTCTCCGAGTTCGTGAAGGCCTTCGAGGAGAAGTTCGACGTCACCGCCGCCGCGGCCGTCGCCGTCGCCGCCCCGGGTGCCCCGGGCGCCGGTGCCGTTGCCGAGGTCGAGGAGAAGGACGAGTTCGACGTCATCCTCACCGGCGCCGGCGACAAGAAGATCCAGGTCATCAAGGTCGTGCGCGAGCTGACCTCCCTGGGTCTGAAGGAGGCCAAGGACCTCGTCGACGGCACCCCGAAGCCGGTTCTCGAGAAGGTCAACAAGGAGGCCGCTGACAAGGCCGCCGAGGCCCTCAAGGCCGCCGGTGCGGGCGTCGAGGTCAAGTAACACCTCTGAGGCCGTCTGACGGCCTCTGCAAAGGGCGATCACCCGTAAGGGTGGTCGCCCTTTGGCGTATCCGCAGTGCCTGACTTGCCCTGGTCTCGTTGGGGAGTAGGGTGATCTTCGTTGTCCCGAAGCGGGGTCCGGAGATGATCCGCTCGGAGCACGGGGCCTTGACGAACGGCCGACGGCGCGCAATTCTCAGTCCCGTCGTGAGGTCGGCCGGCTCGATCCGAGAACCGAGGCATGGATCGACTACGAAGAGGGCAGTACTCATACGCGCTCTGTGTACGCAGGGACGCGGCGTGTTGGTTGAACGAGTAGGGAAGGGCCTGTTGCCGGTTTCCGGAAACCTGGTCTGGACATCAGTGAGCCGAGTGGCTACACTGACCCTTTGCGCTGCCTGTTAGCTGCCCCCTGCCCGTCGCCAGGGGCATGCCCACGCTAGAGCACATCTGACTGACCGCCTCTGAACTGGCCTTTTAGCCAGATCGGAAGCACCTTGTCTTCTGTGTCGGCTGGGACCGGTACGCGCGTAGTGAGTCCGAGCCCTCGGAAGGACCCCCTCTTGGCCGCCTCGCGCAACGCCTCGACCAATACGAACAACGGTGCCAGCACCGCCCCGCTGCGCATCTCCTTTGCAAAGATCAAGGAGCCCCTCGAGGTTCCGAACCTCCTGGCGCTGCAGACCGAGAGCTTTGACTGGCTGCTCGGCAACGCCGCCTGGAAGTCCCGCGTCGAGTCGGCGCTTGAGAGTGGACAGGACGTCCCCACCAAGTCCGGTCTGGAAGAGATCTTCGAGGAGATCTCGCCGATCGAGGACTTCTCCGGGTCGATGTCGCTGACGTTCCGCGACCACCGGTTCGAGCCGGCGAAGAACTCTGTCGACGAGTGCAAGGAGCGCGACTTCACGTACGCGGCGCCGCTCTTCGTCACCGCCGAGTTCACGAACAACGAGACCGGTGAGATCAAGTCTCAGACGGTCTTCATGGGCGACTTCCCGCTCATGACCAACAAGGGCACCTTCGTCATCAACGGCACCGAGCGCGTCGTCGTGTCGCAGCTCGTCCGTTCCCCGGGTGTCTACTTCGATTCCTCCATCGACAAGACCTCCGACAAGGACATCTTCTCCGCCAAGATCATCCCGTCCCGGGGTGCCTGGCTGGAGATGGAGGTCGACAAGCGCGACATGGTCGGTGTCCGCATCGACCGCAAGCGCAAGCAGTCCGTCACCGTCCTCCTGAAGGCTCTCGGCTGGACCACCGAGCAGATCCTCGAGGAGTTCGGCGAGTACGAGTCCATGCGCGCCACCCTGGAGAAGGACCACACCCAGGGCCAGGACGACGCGCTGCTCGACATCTACCGCAAGCTCCGCCCGGGCGAGCCGCCGACCCGCGAGGCCGCTCAGACGCTGCTCGAGAACCTCTACTTCAACCCGAAGCGCTACGACCTCGCGAAGGTCGGCCGCTACAAGGTGAACAAGAAGCTCGGCGCCGACGAGCCGCTCGACGCCGGTGTGCTCACCACCGACGACATCATCGCCACGATCAAGTACCTCGTGAAGCTCCACGCGGGCGAGACCGAGACGATCGGTGAGTCGGGCCGTTCGATCGTCGTCGAGACCGACGACATCGACCACTTCGGCAACCGTCGTCTGCGCAACGTCGGCGAGCTCATCCAGAACCAGGTCCGCACGGGTCTGGCCCGTATGGAGCGCGTCGTGCGCGAGCGCATGACCACCCAGGACGTCGAGGCGATCACGCCGCAGACCCTGATCAACATCCGGCCGGTCGTCGCCTCCATCAAGGAGTTCTTCGGCACCAGCCAGCTGTCGCAGTTCATGGACCAGAACAACCCGCTGTCGGGTCTGACGCACAAGCGTCGTCTCTCGGCGCTGGGTCCCGGCGGTCTGTCCCGTGAGCGGGCCGGCTTCGAGGTCCGTGACGTGCACCCGTCGCACTACGGCCGCATGTGTCCGATCGAGACCCCCGAAGGCCCGAACATCGGTCTGATCGGCTCGCTCGCGTCCTACGGCCGCGTCAACGCGTTCGGTTTCATCGAGACCCCGTACCGCAAGGTCGTCGACGGCGCCGTGACCGACGAGGTCGACTACGTCACCGCCGACGAGGAAGACCGCTTCGTCATCGCCCAGGCGAACGCCCGCCTGGACGACGAGCTGCGCTTCACCGAGAACCGCGTCCTGGTCCGCAAGCGTGGTGGCGAGGTCGACTACGTCGAGCCGTCCGACGTGGACTACATGGACGTCTCGCCGCGCCAGATGGTGTCCGTCGCCACCGCGATGATCCCCTTCCTGGAGCACGACGACGCCAACCGTGCCCTCATGGGCGCGAACATGATGCGCCAGGCCGTTCCGCTCATCAAGGCGGAGGCCCCGCTCGTCGGCACCGGCATGGAGTACCGCTGCGCGGTCGACGCCGGCGACTCGATCAAGGCGGAGAAGGACGGTGTCGTCCAGGAGGTCTCGGCCGACTACATCACCGTCGCCAACGACGACGGCACGTACACCACGTACCGCGTCGCCAAGTTCTCCCGCTCGAACCAGGGCACCTCGGTCAACCAGAAGGTGATCGTCAACGAGGGTGACCGGATCGTCGAGGCCCAGGTCCTCGCCGACGGCCCGGCCACCGAAGAGGGCGAGATGGCCCTCGGCAAGAACCTGCTCGTCGCGTTCATGCCGTGGGAAGGCCACAACTACGAGGACGCGATCATCCTGTCGCAGCGCCTCGTGCAGGACGACGTCCTCTCCTCGATCCACATCGAGGAGCACGAGGTCGACGCCCGTGACACCAAGCTGGGCCCCGAGGAGATCACCCGGGACATCCCGAACGTCTCCGAGGAGGTCCTCGCCGACCTCGACGAGCGCGGCATCATCCGCATCGGTGCGGACGTCGTCGCCGGCGACATCCTCGTCGGCAAGGTCACGCCCAAGGGTGAGACCGAGCTGACCCCCGAGGAGCGCCTGCTCCGCGCGATCTTCGGTGAGAAGGCCCGTGAGGTGCGTGACACCTCGCTCAAGGTCCCTCACGGTGAGATCGGCAAGGTCATCGGTGTCCGCGTCTTCGACCGCGAGGAGGGCGACGAGCTTCCTCCGGGCGTGAACCAGCTGGTCCGCGTCTACGTCGCCCAGAAGCGCAAGATCACCGACGGTGACAAGCTCGCCGGCCGCCACGGCAACAAGGGTGTTATCTCGAAGATCCTTCCGATCGAGGACATGCCGTTCCTCGAGGACGGAACTCCGGTCGACATCATCCTGAACCCGCTGGGTGTCCCGTCCCGAATGAACCCGGGACAGGTCCTGGAGATCCACCTCGGCTGGCTCGCCAGCCGCGGCTGGGACGTCTCCGGCCTCGCGGACGAGTGGGCGCAGCGCCTCCAGGCGATCGGCGCCGACCAGGTCGCCCCCGGCACCAACGTCGCCACCCCGGTGTTCGACGGCGCCCGCGAGGACGAGCTGGCCGGTCTGCTCCAGCACACCATCCCGAACCGCGACGGCGAGCGCATGGTGCTCCCGACCGGTAAGGCGCGCCTGTTCGACGGCCGCTCCGGCGAGCCGTTCCCGGACCCGATCTCGGTCGGGTACATGTACATCCTCAAGCTGCACCACCTGGTCGACGACAAGCTCCACGCCCGTTCGACCGGTCCGTACTCGATGATCACGCAGCAGCCGCTGGGTGGTAAGGCGCAGTTCGGTGGTCAGCGATTCGGTGAGATGGAGGTGTGGGCGCTCGAGGCGTACGGCGCCGCCTACGCCCTCCAGGAACTCCTGACGATCAAGTCCGACGACGTGACCGGCCGCGTGAAGGTCTACGAGGCCATCGTCAAGGGCGAGAACATCCCTGAGCCGGGCATTCCCGAGTCCTTCAAGGTGCTCATCAAGGAAATGCAGTCGCTCTGCCTCAACGTGGAGGTGCTGTCCTCGGACGGCATGTCCATCGAGATGCGCGACACCGACGAGGACGTCTTCCGCGCGGCGGAGGAGCTCGGTATCGACCTGTCCCGGCGCGAGCCGAGCAGCGTCGAAGAGGTCTGACGGGCCTGGCCGGGGGGATCCGAGTGATCCCCCCGGCCGCCCCCGGGACCGTTCAGACCATGATTGAGACTCGACCCCGAAAGAGGGATTGACGCACAGTGCTCGACGTCAACTTCTTCGACGAGCTGCGGATCGGCCTTGCCACCGCGGACGACATCCGAACCTGGTCGCACGGCGAGGTCAAGAAGCCGGAGACCATCAACTACCGCACCCTCAAGCCCGAGAAGGACGGACTCTTCTGCGAGAAGATCTTCGGCCCCACCCGGGACTGGGAGTGCTACTGCGGCAAGTACAAGCGTGTCCGCTTCAAGGGCATCATCTGTGAGCGCTGTGGCGTCGAGGTCACGCGCGCCAAGGTGCGTCGTGAGCGGATGGGCCACATCGAGCTCGCCGCTCCCGTCACCCACATCTGGTACTTCAAGGGCGTCCCGTCGCGCCTTGGCTACCTGCTGGACCTCGCGCCGAAGGACCTCGAGAAGGTCATCTACTTCGCCGCGTACATGATCACGTTCGTCGATGACGAGCGCCGTCAGCGCGACCTGCCGTCGCTGGAGGCCCACGTCTCCGTCGAGCGTCAGCAGATCGAGAACCGCCGTGACGCGGACCTCGAAGGCCGCGCCAAGAAGCTCGAGAGCGACCTGGGCGAGCTTGAGGCCGAGGGCGCCAAGGCCGACGTGCGCCGCAAGGTGCGCGAAGGCGCCGAGCGTGAGATGAAGCAGCTCCGCGACCGCGCCCAGCGCGAGATCGACCGCCTCGACGAGGTGTGGAACCGCTTCAAGAACCTCAAGGTCCAGGACCTCGAGGGCGACGAGCTGCTCTACCGCGAGCTGCGCGACCGCTTCGGTACGTACTTCGACGGTTCGATGGGTGCCGCGGCGCTGCAGAAGCGCCTGGAGTCCTTCGACCTGGAGGAGGAGGCCGAGCGCCTCCGCGAGATCATCCGTACCGGCAAGGGCCAGAAGAAGACCCGTGCGCTCAAGCGCCTCAAGGTCGTCTCGGCGTTCCTGCAGACCAGCAACAGCCCCAAGGGCATGGTGCTGGACTGCGTCCCGGTCATCCCGCCGGACCTGCGTCCGATGGTGCAGCTGGACGGTGGCCGCTTCGCGACCTCCGACCTGAACGACCTGTACCGCCGCGTGATCAACCGCAACAACCGCCTGAAGCGCCTTCTCGACCTCGGTGCCCCCGAGATCATCGTGAACAACGAGAAGCGCATGCTCCAGGAGGCGGTCGACGCCCTCTTCGACAACGGCCGTCGCGGTCGCCCGGTGACGGGCCCCGGCAACCGTCCGCTCAAGTCCCTCAGCGACATGCTGAAGGGCAAGCAGGGCCGATTCCGTCAGAACCTTCTCGGTAAGCGCGTGGACTACTCCGCGCGTTCCGTGATCGTCGTCGGTCCGCAGCTGAAGCTGCACCAGTGCGGTCTGCCCAAGGCCATGGCGCTGGAGCTCTTCAAGCCGTTCGTGATGAAGCGCCTGGTCGACCTGAACCACGCGCAGAACATCAAGAGCGCGAAGCGCATGGTCGAGCGCGGCCGCACGGTCGTGTACGACGTGCTCGAAGAGGTCATCGCCGAGCACCCGGTGCTGCTGAACCGTGCGCCCACGCTGCACCGCCTCGGCATCCAGGCCTTCGAGCCGCAGCTGGTCGAGGGCAAGGCCATCCAGATCCACCCGCTCGTCTGCACCGCGTTCAACGCGGACTTCGACGGCGACCAGATGGCCGTCCACCTGCCGCTCTCCGCGGAGGCGCAGGCCGAGGCCCGCATCCTGATGCTGTCCTCGAACAACATCCTCAAGCCGGCCGACGGCCGTCCGGTCACGATGCCGACGCAGGACATGGTCCTGGGTCTGTTCTTCCTGACCACCGACGGTGAGCTCCGTGACACCAAGGGCGAGGGCCGCGCGTTCGGCTCGACCGCCGAGGCGATCATGGCGTTCGACGCCGGCGAGCTCGCGCTGCAGTCGTCCGTCGACATCCGCTTCCCGGTGGGCACCATCCCGCCGCGCGGCTGGGTGCCGCCGGTCGCCGAGGAGGGCGAGCAGGAGTTCCAGCCGGGTGACAGCTTCCGTCTGAAGACCACCCTGGGCCGCGCGCTCTTCAACGAGCTGCTGCCCGAGGACTACCCGTTCGTCGACTACTCGGTGGGCAAGAAGCAGCTCTCCGAGATCGTCAACGACCTGGCGGAGCGCTACCCCAAGGTCATCGTGGCGGCGACGCTCGACAACCTGAAGGCGGCCGGCTTCCACTGGGCGACCCGTTCGGGCGTCACCGTGGCCATCTCCGACGTCGTCGTGCCCGAGGCCAAGAAGGCCATCGTCGCGGGCTACGAGGCGCAGGACGAGAAGGTCCAGAAGCAGTACGAGCGCGGTCTGATCACCAAGGACGAGCGCACGCAGGAGCTCATCGCGATCTGGACCAAGGCGACCAACGAGGTTGCCGAGGCGATGAACGCGAACTTCCCCAAGACGAACCCCATCTTCATGATGGTTGACTCGGGTGCCCGAGGAAACATGATGCAGATGCGACAGATCGCCGGTATGCGTGGTCTGGTGTCGAACGCGAAGAACGAGACCATCCCGCGTCCGATCAAGGCGTCCTTCCGTGAGGGCCTCACCGTTCTGGAGTACTTCATCTCCACGCACGGTGCCCGTAAGGGTCTGGCGGACACCGCCCTGCGTACCGCCGACTCGGGTTACCTCACCCGTCGTCTGGTGGACGTCTCGCAGGACGTCATCATCCGCGAGGAGGACTGCGGCACCGAGCGCGGCCTCAAGCTCAAGATCGGTGTCAAGGACGAGACCGGTGTCCTCCGCAAGGCGGACGACGTCGAGACCTCCGTGTACGCCCGCATGCTGGCCGAGGACGTCGTCATCGACGGCAAGGTCATCGCGCCGGCCAACGTGGACCTCGGTGACGTGCTCATCGACGCCCTCATCGCGAACGGCGTCGAGGAGGTCAAGACTCGCTCGGTCCTGACCTGCGAGTCCGCGGTCGGCACCTGTGCCTTCTGCTACGGCCGCTCGCTGGCCACCGGCAAGCTCGTCGACATCGGCGAGGCGGTCGGCATCATCGCCGCCCAGTCGATCGGTGAGCCCGGTACCCAGCTGACGATGCGTACCTTCCACACCGGTGGTGTGGCCGGTGACGACATCACGCAGGGTCTGCCGCGTGTCGTCGAGCTCTTCGAGGCCCGTACCCCGAAGGGTGTCGCCCCGATCTCCGAGGCCGCCGGCCGCGTGCGGATCGAGGAGACCGAGAAGACGAAGAAGATCGTCATCACGCCCGACGACGGCAGCGAGGAGACGGCCTTCCCGATCTCCAAGCGCGCCAAGGTCATCGTGCACGAGGGCGACCACGTCGAGGTGGGCCAGAAGCTCACCATGGGTGCCACCAACCCGCACGACGTGCTGCGCATCCTCGGCCAGCGTGCCGTCCAGGTCCACCTGGTCGGCGAAGTCCAGAAGGTCTACAACTCGCAGGGCGTGTCGATCCACGACAAGCACATCGAGATCATCATCCGGCAGATGCTGCGCCGCGTGACGATCATCGAGTCCGGCGACGCGGAGCTCCTGCCGGGCGAGCTCGTCGAGCGCTCGAAGTTCGAGACCGAGAACCGTCGCGTGGTCACCGAGGGCGGTCACCCCGCCTCCGGCCGTCCGCAGCTGATGGGTATCACCAAGGCCTCGCTGGCGACGGAATCCTGGCTGTCGGCCGCCTCCTTCCAGGAGACGACCCGAGTCCTGACGGACGCGGCGATCAACGCCAAGTCCGACAGCCTCATCGGCCTCAAGGAGAACGTCATCATCGGTAAGCTCATCCCGGCCGGTACGGGCCTGTCCCGCTACCGCAACATCCGGGTGGAGCCGACCGAGGAGGCCAAGGCCGCGATGTACTCGGCCGTCGGCTACGACGACATCGACTACTCGCCCTTCGGCACCGGCTCCGGCCAGGCTGTCCCGCTGGAGGACTACGACTACGGCCCGTACAACGGCTGAGTCGGCACGCATCAACCGCAGGGCGGTCACCCGAGAGGGTGGCCGCCCTGCGGCGTTCCCCGGTCCTGTGGGTCAGCGTGTGCGGCCGCGGCCTGCCGGGTGTGGTCGGGGCCGAGGATCCCGGGGCCGCCGGTGACGGATATGACGATGTCGGGTGACCGGGCGGCCGGAACCGCACATGATCGAGCGGCCGGCCTGCGGAGGCGGGCCGGGCCGTCGATGCGTCGGCCGTCAGGTCCGTTCGCGGCGGCGCCTCAGGTGGGTGGCCGTGGTGACCGAGGTGAGGGTGAGGAGGGCCAGGGTGGCCGCCGCCAGGCCCGGGGTGAGGCCCTTCGGGGTGAAGGTGCAGGAGAGGTGGCGGGTGGCCGGGGTGACCGGGAGGGACAGCAGGCCGTGGAAGTCGCGCACCGGGGCCGAGCACTGCCAGCCGGGGACGTTCGTGACGGCCAGGACCGCGATGCCGGTGGCGTGCGCGGGGAGGGTGGCTTCCAGGGTGTGGCCGCCGACCTCCACCGAGGTGGCTCCCGCGGTGGTGAGGCGGCCGACCGCCGAGGCCAGGGCCGCGCGGTTCAGGCAGCCGACCGGATGGGCGCCGGCGTCGGCGTTCTCGGTGCGGGTCTCCACCGTCGCGGTGACCGTGCCCGAGGCCGGGACGGGGCCCAGGGGGACGACGCCGGTCATGCGGTCCTCCAGGGGGCGGGCCGAGCCGGCGGTGCGCAGGGTGCCGTACAGGGCGGGGGAGTACCAGTAGGCCTCGGAGCCGGGCGCGCACCGGGCGGCGTACGTCTGGGTGGTGGCGGTGCCGCCGCGGGTGACCGGGGGGACCTCGTAGACGGTGGCGCCCAGCACGGTCTCCTGGTGGGCGTAGACCGAGCCGGGCGGGTTCGGAGAGGTGTACGGAGCCGTGCGGAGCGTCACCAGGGGCGGGGCGGGGGACCTCGTCGCCGTCCAGCTGTCCGGCTCCTTCCCGGGACGGACCCGGGCGCCGATCGAGAAGATCGCGTCGAGCACCGGGTTGTCGGCGCCGAAGAAGGTCCGGCCGTCGTTCTTGAAGCCGTAGCCGAGGGGCTCCAGGGCCCGGTACGTGACCTCGGGGAGGTAGCTGCTGTAGTACTGCGGGCCCTCTGCCCGCAGGGCGAGCGCGTCGTTGTACGAGGTCTGCGGCGCGCCCGAGTCCGTCCGGTAGGCGGGCCAGCCGTCCACGTTCCGGACGGCTTCGAAGTGGTTCGTGATCGAACGGTTCGAGGTGGCCGTCGGGTGCGCCCAGCGTTCGCGGGAGCGGCGGGCGTCGGCGTTGGCGGCCGCGACCGTCGATTCGGCGAAGACCACGCCGATCATCAGGACGGCCGCGAGCGGGACCAGGGCGCGCCGCTTCGCGCCCAGGGCCAGCAGGGTCAGGGCCAGCAGGGAGGCGGCGCCGCCTCCCAGGACGGCCGGCCAGGTCCAGCCGCCGAAGTCGTCGGTGTGGCGGAGCACGAAGGCGGCCACCACCAGAAGGGCCGCGGACAGGGCGAGGTGGAGGGGGCGCGGGCGGTTGGCCAGGGCGAGCCAGGCGAGGATGACGACCATCCCGCTGAACACGAAGGCCTCGCGGTACGGGTTGCCGTTCGGCACCGCCAGGCCGTGCCAGACGTACTGCGTCGGCGGGAACTGGAAGGAGACCAGGACCAGCAGGGTGGCCGCCGCCCACACCAGGCGGGTGCGCGCCGCGATGCGGGTGTTGAGCAGGAAGCCGCCCGCCAGGATCAGCCCCAGGGAGGCCACGTACAGGCGCGGGCGGCCGCCCCACAGGTGGGTGGCGGGGAGCATGCCCGAGAGGAAGACCTCGATCCGGACGGGGTCGAAGGCGCCGGCTCCGGTGGGCTGCGCCGCCCCGCTGGACAGGAACGACGGCAGGAGGAGGGGGAGCGTCAGGAGGATGCCCACCGCGGCCGCGGAGGCCGCCCGCCCCAGGGCGCGCAGCCGCTGGGCGCCGGTCATGTCCAGGGTGATCAGGCGGATGCCGAGCAGGACGCAGGCGGCCATCGTGGCCATCATCGCCGTGTAGAAGTTCCCGAACCAGGCCAGGGCGACCAGCAGTGCCACCCCCGGCCAGCGGCGCCCCTCCAGGCACCACTCGACGGCGATGCCGAGCAGCGGGAGGGCCACCAGGCCCCACAGCCACATGGGGATGTACGAGGCGTCGCTCAGCGCCCACCCGCACAGCCCGTACGTGGCCCCGAGCACCCCGCGCTGCCACCACGGGCCGGGGTGCAGCTTGCCGAGGTAGACGGCCATCACGGCGGCGGCGGTGCCCATGGTGACGGGGGTGATCACGAAGACGGCGAGGTCGACGTGCTCGCGCGGGACCAGGACGGCGAGCCAGGAGAACGGATTGCCGAGGTAGGTGTAGTAGTCGGACAGGAACTGCTGTCCGAAGCCTCCCCGCCAGGTGAACAGCAGGTCGCCGGCGGCCTGGCCGTGGGCCAGGTCCCACAGGGCGCGATGGAAGGGCACGTACTGGTTGGCCTGGTCGTTGATGGCCCGGCCCGTGTTGCCGAAGGGGAAGGAGCCCCGCGCCGCCCAGGCGGCGCAGAAGGCGCCCGAGGTGACGAGGAAGGCCAGCAGGGGCCCGTACAGCCGCGGGAGCGCGGCGCGCCGCCGTGACGAGGGGGTTCGGCCGCCGTCAGGGGGCGGGATCTCCGCCGTCGCAGGCTCCGTCGTGACCGTCCCCAATGTCCTGCTCCTGGCGCTCGTACGTTTTGGAATGACTCGCGGGATTCGGTGGGCAGTGTAGTTCGCCCGCCCTACCACGCCGGTCCGCGTTCCGCGCGGCCACCCCGGCCCGGGACCCGCCCGCCCGTGCGGCGCCTGACCTGTGCGCTCGTCGCGGCGGGGGCCGGGAGGCTCATGTTTTGACCGGAGTGGATGCGGTAGGTACGCTCAGACCTTGTGCCTGGGGTGTGCCTGGGCTCCCGTGCGTGTCCATCAACCGCACGGGAGCGCCGACGGCCACCGCGATCCACGCGTCCTTCCTCCTCGCGGAGGGGGTCCGCCGGATCCGACACACCCGACCGCGTGGGTCGGCAAAGTTCCAGGTTAGCTTCACTACACGGCACACAGAAACCGGAGAAGTAGTGCCTACGATCCAGCAGCTGGTCCGTAAGGGCCGGCAGGACAAGGTCGAGAAGACAAAGACCCCCGCGCTCGAGGCTTCGCCCCAGCGTCGCGGCGTCTGCACGCGTGTGTTCACGACCACCCCGAAGAAGCCGAACTCGGCGCTCCGTAAGGTCGCGCGTGTGCGTCTGACCTCCGGCATCGAGGTCACCGCTTACATTCCGGGTGAGGGACACAACCTGCAGGAGCACTCGATCGTGCTCGTGCGTGGTGGCCGTGTGAAGGACCTGCCGGGTGTTCGTTACAAGATCATCCGCGGTGCGCTTGACACCCAGGCTGTCAAGAACCGCAAGCAGGCCCGCAGCCGCTACGGCGCCAAGAAGGAGAAGTAAGAATGCCTCGTAAGGGCCCCGCCCCGAAGCGCCCGGTCATCATCGACCCGGTCTACGCATCTCCTCTGGTGACCTCGCTCATCAACAAGATCCTGCTGAACGGCAAGCGCTCCACCGCCGAGCGCATCGTCTACGGCGCCATGGAAGGCCTCCGCGAGAAGACCGGCAACGACCCGGTCATCACGCTGAAGCGCGCGCTGGAGAACGTCAAGCCGTCCCTCGAGGTCAAGTCCCGCCGTGTCGGTGGCGCGACCTACCAGGTCCCCGTCGAGGTCAAGCCGGGTCGCCAGTCGACCCTGGCCCTCCGCTGGCTCGTGGGTTACTCCCGCGCCCGTCGCGAGAAGACCATGACCGAGCGCCTCATGAACGAGCTGCTCGACGCCTCCAACGGTCTTGGCGCTGCTGTCAAGAAGCGCGAGGACACGCACAAGATGGCCGAGTCCAACAAGGCCTTCGCGCACTACCGCTGGTAGTCCCAACCCACATCGAGACCGAGAGAAGACTGAGCCGATATGGCTACCACTTCGCTTGACCTGGCCAAGGTGCGCAACATCGGCATCATGGCCCACATCGACGCGGGCAAGACGACCACCACCGAGCGCATCCTGTTCTACACCGGTGTGTCTTACAAGATCGGTGAAGTCCACGACGGCGCTGCCACGATGGACTGGATGGAGCAGGAGCAGGAGCGCGGCATCACGATCACGTCCGCCGCGACGACCTGCCACTGGCCGCTCGAGGACGTCGACCACACCATCAACATCATCGACACCCCGGGTCACGTCGACTTCACGGTCGAGGTGGAGCGTTCGCTCCGCGTCCTCGACGGTGCCGTCACCGTGTTCGACGGTGTCGCCGGTGTGGAGCCGCAGTCCGAGACCGTTTGGCGTCAGGCGGACCGCTACGGCGTCCCGCGCATCTGCTTCGTCAACAAGCTCGACCGTACCGGCGCCGAGTTCATGCGCTGCGTCGACATGATCAAGGACCGCCTCGGTGCGGTTCCGATCGTCATGCAGCTCCCGATCGGTGCCGAGGCGGACTTCAAGGGCGTCGTCGACCTCGTCCGCATGAAGGCGCTCGTGTGGTCCGCCGAGGCCACCAAGGGCGAGATGTACGACGTCGTCGACATCCCGGCCACGCACACCGAGCTGGCCGAGGAGTGGCGCGCCACCCTCGTCGAGCAGGTCGCCGAGAACGACGAAGAGATGATGGAGCTCTTCCTCGAGGGCACCGAGCCCACCGAGGAGCAGCTGCACGCCGCCGTGCGTCGCATCATCCTCGGCTCCGGCAAGGGCAAGGGCGAGCCCACGATCACCGCGGTGTTCTGCGGTACGGCGTTCAAGAACAAGGGCGTTCAGCCCCTGCTCGACGCCGTCGTGCGCTACCTCCCGTCGCCGCTGGACATCGAGGCCATCGAGGGTCACGACGTCCGTGACGCCGAGGTCGTCGTGAAGCGCAAGCCGTCCGACGAGGAGCCCCTCGCCGCGCTCGCGTTCAAGATCATGAGCGACCCGCACCTCGGCAAGCTCACCTTCGTCCGGGTTTACTCGGGCCGCCTGGAGGCCGGCACCGCGGTGCTGAACTCCGTGAAGGGCAAGAAGGAGCGCATCGGCAAGATCTACCGCATGCACGCGAACAAGCGTGAGGAGATCGAGTCGGTGGGCGCCGGTGACATCGTCGCCGTCATGGGCCTGAAGCAGACCACCACCGGTGAGACGCTGTGCGACGACAAGCTGCCCGTGATCCTGGAGTCCATGGACTTCCCGGCTCCGGTCATCCAGGTCGCCATCGAGCCCAAGTCCAAGGGCGACCAGGAGAAGCTGGGTGTCGCCATCCAGCGTCTCGCGGAAGAGGACCCCTCGTTCCACGTCCACTCGGACGAGGAGACGGGCCAGACCATCCTCGGCGGTATGGGCGAGCTGCACCTCGAGGTGCTGGTCGACCGTATGAAGCGCGAGTTCAAGGTCGAGGCCAACGTCGGCAAGCCGCAGGTCGCGTACCGTGAGACGATCCGCAAGGCCGTCGAGCGTCACGACTACACCCACAAGAAGCAGACCGGTGGTACCGGTCAGTTCGCCAAGGTGCAGATCGCGATCGAGCCGATCACGGACGCCGATGGTCCGGCGTACGAGTTCGTCAACAAGGTCACCGGTGGCCGCGTGCCGAAGGAGTACATCCCTTCGGTCGACGCCGGTGCGCAGGAGGCCATGCAGTTCGGCATCCTGGCCGGCTACGAGATGACGGGCGTCCGCGTCACGCTTCTCGACGGTGGCTACCACGAGGTCGACTCCTCCGAGCTCGCCTTCAAGATCGCCGGTTCGCAGGCCTTCAAGGAGGCCGCGCGCAAGGCTTCTCCCGTGCTCCTCGAGCCGATGATGGCCGTCGAGGTCACCACGCCGGAGGAGTCCATGGGCGACGTCATCGGTGACATCAACTCCCGCCGTGGCCAGATCCAGGCCATGGAGGACCGTCACGGAGCCAAGATCGTCAAGGGCCTCGTGCCGCTTTCGGAGATGTTCGGCTACGTCGGAGACCTCCGCAGCAAGACCTCGGGTCGCGCCAGCTACTCGATGCAGTTCGACTCCTACGCCGAGGTTCCCCGGAACGTCGCCGAGGAGATCATCGCGAAGGCCAAGGGCGAGTAACTCTTCCGAGTACACGCTTTAGGCTTGTCACCGGAGCCTCTGGGGCAACAGGAACAAAATTCCCGTTGCCCCGGGGAACCCGGCTTTCCAGCAAAGATCACCTGGCGCCGATCTGTAAGGCGTACAGAACCACTCTCCAGGAGGACCCCCGTGGCGAAGGCGAAGTTCGAGCGGACTAAGCCGCACGTCAACATCGGCACCATCGGTCACATTGACCACGGTAAGACGACCCTCACGGCCGCCATTACCAAGGTGCTGCACGACGCGTACCCGGACCTGAACGAGGCCTCGGCCTTCGACCAGATCGACAAGGCTCCTGAGGAGCGCCAGCGCGGTATCACCATCTCCATCGCGCACGTCGAGTACCAGACCGAGGCGCGTCACTACGCCCACGTCGACTGCCCGGGTCACGCGGACTACATCAAGAACATGATCACCGGTGCCGCGCAGATGGACGGTGCCATCCTCGTGGTCGCCGCCACCGACGGCCCGATGCCGCAGACCAAGGAGCACGTGCTCCTGGCCCGCCAGGTCGGCGTTCCCTACATCGTCGTCGCCCTGAACAAGGCCGACATGGTCGATGACGAGGAGATCCTGGAGCTCGTCGAGCTCGAGGTCCGTGAGCTGCTCTCCGAGTACGACTTCCCGGGCGACGACCTGCCGGTCGTCCAGGTCTCCGCGCTGAAGGCGCTCGAGGGCGACAAGGAGTGGGGCGAGAAGCTCCTCGGCCTCATGAAGGCCGTCGACGAGTCGATCCCCACCCCGCCGCGTGACACCGACAAGCCGTTCCTCATGCCCGTCGAGGACGTCTTCACGATCACCGGTCGTGGCACCGTCGTCACCGGTCGTATCGAGCGTGGTGTCCTGAAGGTCAACGAGACCGTCGACATCATCGGCATCAAGACCGAGAAGACCACCACCACGGTCACCGGCATCGAGATGTTCCGCAAGCTGCTCGACGAGGGCCAGGCCGGCGAGAACGTCGGTCTGCTCCTCCGTGGCATCAAGCGCGAGGACGTCGAGCGCGGCCAGGTCATCATCAAGCCCGGTTCGGTCACGCCGCACACCGAGTTCGAGGCCGCCGCGTACATCCTGTCGAAGGACGAGGGTGGCCGTCACACCCCGTTCTTCAACAACTACCGCCCGCAGTTCTACTTCCGTACCACGGACGTGACCGGCGTCGTTACCCTCCCCGAGGGCACCGAGATGGTCATGCCGGGCGACAACACCGACATGTCCGTCCAGCTGATCCAGCCGGTCGCCATGGAGGAGGGCCTGAAGTTCGCCATCCGTGAGGGTGGTCGTACCGTGGGCGCCGGCCAGGTCACCAAGATCACGAAGTAATTCGTGCTCTGACCCGGTAGCTCGCTGCAGCGGGCACCATGTTCGACGTGAGGGCCCCTTCCCCACCGCTTCGGCGGCGGGGAAGGGGCCCTTCGCCGTACCCCCGGCAGGGGGACCGTACGGAGCTGTGGGAGGCTCCGGCACGGATCACTACGAACGTCCGGGGGGACATGTGGGACGTCCCGAGCTGCTCATCGACCGCCTGACGGGCGAGGCCGCGGCCCGCGACGCCGCCCACGCGGCCGGACCGCTGCCAGCGGAGTCCGTACGCCCGACCGCGCCCCCGGGGGTCCTCCCCGCGGACCGCCCCACGCTCAAGGAGCCCTTCCGCGGCTCGCCGGCCCTGCAGTGGGCCGATGGCGCGGCCGGTATCGAGACCCCGGAGCCCGCTGCCGTCGGCGGCCTGTCGAAGCAGCAGGTCGCCGACGCACTGGCCATGACCGAGCGGCTGCTGATCGCGTCGAACCCGGACCCCGCCACCCTGCGGGGGAAACGGCCCGGGGCGGCGCTGGATCTGCTGGACCCGCTCCAGAGCGACGGCAAGGGCCTCATGGAGCGCGCGCCGGCGAGCCCCTCGGTGGACCGCGACCCGCTGTGGCTGTTCAGCCGGTTCGCACCCGGCGGAGGTCAGGGTGCACGGTGACGTGGTCAAGACGCGCGGCCGGATGAGCTTCGACAGCGGACGCGTCGGCGAGGTGAAGGTGCACGCCGACTACACCTTCGTCTACCCCGTGGTCCGGGCGAGGCCCGGCTCGGACGAGGTGGCCCGCACGGTGGTGCGGCACGCGCTGACCGTGGCCCTCTCCGACCCCCGCAAGGTGGTCGCGACCCCGGGCGGGCTCCAGGTCCTGGAGTGGTTCGAGGGCGCCGGCAACGACGACTGCTCGCGGGACGGCACCGGCTTCCTGCACCCCCGGTTCGACGGCGAGCTCGCGGCGGCCGGGGCGGGCCCGTCAGGACCGGTCGTCGACCCCTACGGCCGGAGCGCGCCCATGGGCGGGCTGCCGGGGGAGTGCACGACGGCATCCCGCTCCTGACCTGGGAGGAACCCCCAGGAAAACGCGTGCCACGGTTTGACGTGTTCGCGCGGCGGGGTATTCTCTTCGGCCCGATTGGCCAGGTACGTGCCTCGTATGGCAGACTACTCAAGTTGCTCGGTTGAGTGCCGATGCTGTGCGCCTCCCGCCGGGAGGACCGGAAGCGAGTCCCACAGTACTCGTCGTCCTTAATCTGCCTTTCGGGGCAGCAATGAGGGCGGACGTACGGGAATCTTCTGGGAAGTGTCAGCACGGTGCCCACCAGGCACTCGGCGGGTGTCTTTCCCCCGATGCGCGGTCCAGGGACCGCACCCCCTTGGACGAGGGAATTTCCGTATGGGAATTTTCTGTAGAGGGAGTGCGACACGCCCGACCGCGTGGGTCGGAGGAAAGGCTGCGGGAGTTCCTCCCGCGGCCTACCGGGAGCCAGAGCGTTCCACACACAGACAGGACTACGGAGTAGCCATGGCGGGACAGAAGATCCGCATCCGGCTCAAGGCCTACGACCACGAGGTCATCGACTCCTCGGCGAAGAAGATCGTCGAGACGGTGACGCGCACTGGTGCGTCGGTCGCGGGCCCGGTGCCGCTGCCCACTGAGAAGAACGTGTACTGCGTCATCAAGTCGCCGCACAAGTACAAGGACTCGCGCGAGCACTTCGAGATGCGCACGCACAAGCGCCTGATCGACATCCTCGACCCGACGCCCAAGACCGTTGACTCGCTGATGCGCCTGGACCTTCCGGCCGGCGTTGACATCGAGATCAAGCTCTGAGAGGCGTCGAGAAGATGGCAAAGCAGATCAAGGGCGTCCTGGGCGAGAAGCTCGGCATGACCCAGGTCTGGGACGAGAACAACCGTGTCGTCCCGGTGACCGTCGTCAAGGCCGGACCCTGCGTCGTGACCCAGGTCCGTACCAACGACACCGACGGCTACGAGTCGGTCCAGATCGCCTTCGGCGAGATCGACCCGCGCAAGGTGAACAAGCCCCTCAAGGGCCACTTCGCCAAGGCCGACGTGACCCCCCGCCGCCACCTGGTGGAGCTCCGCACCTCCGACGCCAGCGAGTACACGCTCGGCCAGGAGATCACCGCTGAGATCTTCGAGTCCGGCGTCAAGGTTGACGTCACGGGCAACAGCAAGGGCAAGGGCTTCGCCGGTGTCATGAAGCGGCACAACTTCCGGGGCCTCGGCGCCGGTCACGGTGTGCAGCGCAAGCACCGCTCCCCCGGTTCGATCGGTGGCTGTGCCACCCCTGGGCGTGTCTTCAAGGGCATGCGCATGGCCGGTCGCATGGGTAACGAGCGCGTCACCACCCAGAACCTGACCATCCACGCGGTTGACGCGGAGAAGGGTCTGCTCCTCATCAAGGGCGCGGTCCCCGGTCCGAACGGCGGCCTCGTCCTGGTCCGTACCGCGGCCAAGGGGGCTTGAGGTAATGAGCACCATTGACATCCTTTCGCCGGCAGGCGACAAGGCCGGTACCGTCGAGCTCCCCTCGGAGATCTTCGACGCGAAGACCAGCGTTCCGCTGATCCACCAGGTCGTCGTCGCCCAGCTGGCCGCTGCCCGTCAGGGCACGCACAAGACCAAGACCCGTGGCGAAGTCCGTGGTGGTGGCCGCAAGCCGTACCGCCAGAAGGGCACCGGCCGCGCCCGTCAGGGTTCGACCCGCGCTCCGCAGTTCGCAGGCGGTGGCGTCGTCCACGGCCCGCAGCCGCGTGACTACTCGCAGCGGACCCCCAAGAAGATGAAGGCCGCCGCCCTCCGCGGTGCCCTCTCGGACCGTGCGCGTCACTCCCGCATCCACGTCGTCACCGGCGTGGTCGAGGGTGCCGCCTCCACGAAGGCCGCCAAGACGCTGTTCGGCAAGATCTCGGAGCGCAAGAACCTGCTCCTGGTCGCCGAGCGCTCTGACGAGCTGGCGTGGCTGTCCGCCCGCAACCTGCCCCAGGTTCACATCCTGGAGCCGGGCCAGCTGAACACGTACGACGTGATCGTCTCTGACGACGTGGTCTTCACCCAGGCCGCGCTCGAGTCCTTCGTGTCTGGCCCCAAGGCCGATGAGACCGAAGGGAACGAGGCCTGATGTCTGAGGCGACCGTTACCAGCAAGACCTTCACCGACCCGCGCGACCTGCTGATCAAGCCGGTCGTCTCGGAGAAGAGCTACGCGCTGCTGGACGAGAACAAGTACACGTTCATCGTCGCGCCCGGCGCCAACAAGACCCAGATCAAGCAGGCCGTCGAGGCGGTCTTCTCGGTCAAGGTCACCGGGGTCAACACGATCAACCGTCAGGGTAAGCGCAAGCGCACCAAGACCGGTTTCGGCAAGCGCGCCAACACCAAGCGCGCCATCGTGACCCTTGCCGAGGGCAACCGTATCGACATCTTCGGCGGCCAGGCCTCCTAACGGAGGTCTAGTCGTCCGGAATCGGACGAGGACTGAGAAATGGGTATCCGCAAGTACAAGCCGACGACCCCGGGCCGTCGTGGCTCCAGCGTCGCCGACTTTGTCGAGATCACGCGGTCCACGCCGGAGAAGTCGCTGGTTCGCCCTCTGCACAGCAAGGGCGGCCGTAACAACACCGGCCGGATCACCGTTCGCCACCAGGGTGGCGGACACAAGCGCGCCTACCGTGTGATCGACTTCCGTCGTCACGACAAGGACGGCGTGCCGGCCAAGGTCGCGCACATCGAGTACGACCCCAACCGCACCGCGCGCATCGCGCTGCTGCACTACGCCGACGGCGAGAAGCGCTACATCATCGCGCCGCGCGGTCTGCAGCAGGGTGACCGGATCGAGAACGGCCCCACGGCCGACATCAAGCCCGGTAACAACCTCGCGCTCCGCAACATCCCGGTCGGTACCACGATCCACGCGATCGAGCTCCGTCCCGGTGGCGGCGCGAAGTTCGCCCGCTCCGCCGGCGCCTCCGTGCAGCTGCTCGCGAAGGAGGGCGTCATGGCCCACCTCCGCATGCCGTCGGGCGAGATCCGTCTCGTCGACGCGCGCTGCCGCGCCACGGTCGGCGAGGTCGGCAACGCCGAGCAGTCGAACATCAACTGGGGCAAGGCCGGCCGCATGCGCTGGAAGGGCGTTCGCCCGACCGTCCGCGGTGTCGCGATGAACCCGGTTGACCACCCGCACGGTGGTGGTGAGGGCAAGACCAGCGGTGGTCGCCACCCGGTCTCCCCGTGGGGTCAGAAGGAGGGTCGTACTCGCTCGCCGAAGAAGGCTTCGAGCAAGTACATCGTCCGCCGCCGCAAGACGAACAAGAAGCGCTAGGAGCGGGTTTAGATGCCGCGCAGTCTCAAGAAGGGGCCCTTCGTCGACGACCACCTCGTAAAGAAGGTGGACGCCCAGAACGAAGCCGGCACCAAGAACGTCATCAAGACCTGGTCCCGTCGCTCGATGATCATCCCCAGCATGCTGGGTCACACGATCGCGGTGCACAACGGCAAGACCCACGTCCCGGTGTTCGTCACCGAGTCGATGGTCGGCCACAAGCTCGGCGAGTTCTCGCCGACTCGCACCTTCCGCGGCCACGTCAAGGACGACCGGAAGTCGAAGCGCCGCTAACGCGGGGTGGTTACGACTATGACTAACACCGAAGGGACAACCATGGAAGCCAGGGCCCAGGCGCGGTACATCCGCGTCACGCCCATGAAGGCCCGCCGAGTGGTGGACCTCATCCGTGGCATGGATGCCACGGAGGCTCAGGCGGTCCTGCGTTTCGCCCCGCAGGCCGCGAGCGTGCCGGTCGGCAAGGTGCTGGACAGCGCCATTGCCAACGCCGCACACAACTACAACCACCCGGACGCCTCCACGCTGGTCATCAGCGAGGCGTACGTGGACGAGGGCCCGACCCTGAAGCGGTTCCGTCCGCGTGCCCAGGGCCGTGCCTACCGGATCCGCAAGCGGACCAGCCACATCACCGTGGTCGTCAGCAGCAAGGAAGGTTCCCGGTAATGGGCCAGAAGGTAAACCCGCACGGGTTCCGACTCGGCATCACCACGGACTTCAAGTCGCGTTGGTACGCCGACAAGCTGTACAAGGACTACGTCAAGGAAGACGTCGCCATCCGTCGGATGATGACGTCCGGCATGGAGCGCGCCGGCATCTCGAAGGTTGAGATCGAGCGCACCCGTGACCGCGTGCGGGTGGACATCCACACCGCCCGTCCCGGCATCGTCATCGGCCGCCGTGGCGCCGAGGCCGACCGCATCCGCGGTGACCTCGAGAAGCTCACGGGCAAGCAGGTCCAGCTGAACATCCTCGAGGTCAAGAACCCCGAGCTCGACGCTCAGCTGGTTGCCCAGGCCGTTGCCGAGCAGCTCTCCTCCCGCGTCTCCTTCCGTCGTGCCATGCGCAAGAGCATGCAGGGCACCATGAAGGCCGGCGCCAAGGGCATCAAGATCCAGTGCGGTGGCCGTCTCGGCGGCGCCGAGATGTCCCGCTCCGAGTTCTACCGCGAGGGTCGTGTGCCGCTGCACACGCTGCGCGCGAACGTGGACTACGGCTTCTTCGAGGCCAAGACCACCTTCGGCCGTATCGGCGTGAAGGTCTGGATCTACAAGGGCGACGTCAAGAACATCGCCGAGGTTCGCGCCGAGAACGCTGCGGCCCGTGCGGGTAACCGCCCGGCCCGTGGCGCCGGCGCTGGCGACCGTCCCGCCGGCCGTGGTGGCCGTGGTGGCGAGCGCGGCGGCCGTGGTGGCCGCAAGCCGCAGCAGGCTGCTGGTGCCGAGGCCCCCAAGGCCGACGCTCCCGCCGCCGCTCCGGCCGAGAGCACCGGAACGGAGGCCTGACCGACATGCTGATCCCTCGTAGGGTCAAGCACCGCAAGCAGCACCACCCGAAGCGCAGCGGTATGGCCAAGGGCGGTACTGAGGTCTCGTTCGGCGAGTACGGCATCCAGGCGCTCACCCCCGCCTACGTGACGAACCGCCAGATCGAGGCGGCTCGTATCGCGATGACCCGCCACATCAAGCGTGGCGGCAAGGTCTGGATCAACATCTACCCGGACCGCCCGCTGACGAAGAAGCCTGCCGAGACCCGCATGGGTTCCGGTAAGGGTTCCCCCGAGTGGTGGATCGCGAACGTGCACCCGGGCCGGGTCATGTTCGAGCTGTCCTACCCGAACGAAAAGATTGCGCGTGAGGCTCTGACTCGTGCGGCCCACAAGCTGCCGATGAAGTGCCGGATCGTCAAGCGCGAGGCAGGTGAGTCGTGATGGCGACGGGAACCAAGGCGTCCGAGCTCCGCGAGCTCGGCAACGAGGAGCTCGTTGCCAAGCTGCGCGAGGCCAAGGAGGAGCTGTTCAAGCTCCGTTTCCAGGCGGCCACCGGCCAGCTGGAGAACAACGGCCGGCTCAAGTCCGTCCGTAAGGACATCGCTCGCATCTACACCCTGATGCACGAGCGTGAGCTCGGTATCGAGACGGTGGAGAACGCATGAGCGAGAACAACGTGACTGAGAAGACCGAGCGCGGTTTCCGCAAGACCCGTGAGGGTCTGGTCGTCAGCGACAAGATGGACAAGACCGTCGTCGTCGCCGTCGAGGACCGTGTCAAGCACGCGCTGTACGGCAAGGTCATCCGCCGTACGAACAAGCTCAAGGCGCACGACGAGCAGAACGCTGCCGGCGTCGGCGACCGCGTCCTCATCATGGAGACGCGTCCGCTGTCGGCGACCAAGCGCTGGCGCATCGTCGAGATCCTCGAGAAGGCCAAGTAATTGCTTGAAGGGGTAACCCTTCAGGTTCGTTCCGCCAGGCTCGGCCGGGGCTTCGACGAAGCCCCGGCCGGGAACCGGCAGACAAACAGGAGATAGACGTGATCCAGCAGGAGTCGCGACTGCGTGTCGCCGACAACACTGGTGCCAAGGAGATCCTTTGCATCCGTGTTCTCGGTGGCTCCGGTCGCCGCTACGCGGGCATCGGTGACGTCATCGTCGCCACCGTCAAGGATGCGATCCCCGGTGGCAACGTGAAGAAGGGTGACGTCGTCAAGGCGGTCATCGTTCGCACCGTCAAGGAGCGCCGCCGCCAGGACGGCTCGTACATCCGCTTCGACGAGAACGCCGCCGTCATTCTGAAGAACGACGGCGACCCTCGCGGCACCCGTATCTTCGGCCCCGTCGGCCGTGAGCTGCGCGAGAAGAAGTTCATGAAGATCATCTCGCTCGCGCCGGAGGTGCTGTAAGCATGAAGATCAAGAAGGGCGACCTGGTCCAGGTCATCACCGGTAAGGACAAGGGCAAGCAGGGCAAGGTCATCGCGGCCATGCCCAGCGAGAACCGCGTCCTGGTCGAGGGTGTCAACCGGGTCAAGAAGCACACCAAGGCCGGCCAGAACCAGGCCGGTGGCATCGTGATCACCGAGGCCCCGGTCCACGTCAGCAACGTTCAGCTGGTTGTGGAGAAGGACGGCAAGAAGGTCGTCACCCGCGTCGGTTTCCGCTTCGACGACGAGGGCAACAAGATCCGCGTTGCCAAGCGCACGGGCGAGGACATCTGATGGCTACCACTCCGCGTCTGAAGACGAAGTACCGCGAGGACATCGCGGGCAAGCTGCGTGAAGAGTTCTCCTACGAGAACGTCATGCAGATCCCCGGCCTCGTCAAGATCGTCGTGAACATGGGTGTCGGTGACGCCGCCCGTGACTCGAAGCTGATCGACGGTGCCATCCGCGACCTGACGACGATCACCGGTCAGAAGCCGGCCGTCACGAAGGCCCGCAAGTCCATCGCGCAGTTCAAGCTGCGTGAGGGTCAGCCGATCGGCTGCCACGTCACCCTCCGTGGTGACCGCATGTGGGAGTTCCTGGACCGTACGCTGTCGCTCGCGCTGCCGCGTATCCGTGACTTCCGTGGTCTGTCGCCGAAGCAGTTCGACGGCCGTGGCAACTACACCTTCGGTCTCACGGAGCAGGTCATGTTCCACGAGATCGACCAGGACAAGATCGACCGTACCCGGGGTATGGACATCACCGTGGTCACCACGGCGACCAACGACGACGAGGGCCGCGCCCTCCTTCGTCACCTCGGCTTCCCCTTCAAGGAGGCGTAAGCGAGATGGCGAAGAAGGCTCTCATCGCGAAGGCTGCCCGCAAGCCCAAGTTCGGTGTGCGTGCGTACACCCGCTGCCAGCGCTGCGGTCGCCCCCACTCCGTGTACCGCAAGTTCGGCCTGTGCCGCGTCTGCCTTCGTGAGATGGCTCACCGTGGCGAGCTGCCGGGCGTGACCAAGAGCTCCTGGTAATTCCCTTCCGTCCGTAAGGACTTGGGAAGTTCCAGAGACTCTCGGTAAGCATCTGGTCGGCGGATGCCCGGCCGCGCATGCCTTAGGCTTGTGTGGTTGGGCGTCCGCCGCCCATAACGACTTACTACGCCGTAGGTCCCCGCACCGCACCCGTCCCGCCTCTGAGCGGGGAGAGGGATGGCGCATACAGGAAACCCCGGCGAGAGAGGCCGAAGGCCACTTCATGACCATGACTGACCCGATCGCAGACATGCTCACGCGTCTGCGTAACGCTAACTCGGCGTACCACGACACCGTCGTGATGCCGCACAGCAAGATCAAGTCGCACATCGCGGAGATCCTCAAGCAGGAGGGTTTCATCACCGGCTGGAAGGTCGAGGACGCCGAGGTCGGCAAGAACCTCGTCCTCGAGCTGAAGTTCGGGCCGAACCGTGAGCGCTCCATCGCGGGCATCAAGCGGATCTCGAAGCCCGGTCTGCGCGTGTACGCGAAGTCCACCAACCTGCCGAAGGTCCTGGGCGGCCTGGGCGTGGCGATCATCTCCACGTCGCACGGTCTCCTGACCGGCCAGCAGGCAGGCAAGAAGGGCGTAGGTGGGGAAGTCCTCGCCTACGTCTGGTAGTCGGGAACGGAGGAAAAGCAATGTCGCGAATCGGCAAGCTCCCCATCCAGGTTCCCGCCGGTGTGGACGTCACCATCGATGGCCGCACGGTTGCGGTGAAGGGCCCCAAGGGTCTGCTCACGCACACCGTCGCCGCGCCGATCGAGATCGTCAAGGGTGAGGACGGCGTTCTGAACGTCACCCGTCCGAACGACGAGCGTCAGAACAAGGCCCTGCACGGCCTGTCCCGCACGCTGGTGGCGAACATGATCACCGGTGTGACCCAGGGTTACGTCAAGGCTCTCGAGATCAGCGGTGTCGGTTACCGCGTTGCCGCGAAGGGCTCCGACCTGGAGTTCCAGCTCGGCTACAGCCACCCGATCCTGGTCGAGGCGCCCGCGGGCATCTCGTTCAAGGTCGAGTCGCCGACCAAGTTCTCGGTCGAGGGCATCGACAAGCAGAAGGTCGGCGAGGTCGCCGCCAACATCCGCAAGCTGCGGAAGCCCGACCCGTACAAGGCCAAGGGTGTCAAGTACGCCGGCGAAGTCATCCGCCGCAAGGTCGGAAAGGCTGGTAAGTAGCCATGGCATACGGTGTGAAGATCGCCAAGGGCGACGCGTACAAGCGCGCTGCCAAGGCTCGCCGCCACATCCGCATCCGCAAGAACGTCTCGGGTACGGCGGAGCGTCCGCGCCTCGTCGTGACGCGTTCGAACCGCAACATCGTTGCCCAGGTCATCGACGACCTCAAGGGTCACACCCTTGCGTCGGCGTCGACCCTGGACGCTTCGATCCGCGGTGGCGAAGGCGACAAGAGCGCCCAGGCCCAGGCTGTCGGCGCGCTCGTCGCCGAGCGTGCCAAGGCCGCGGGTGTCGAGACCGTCGTGTTCGACCGCGGTGGCAACCGATACGCCGGGCGCATTGCCGCTCTGGCTGACGCCGCCCGCGAAGCCGGGCTGAAGTTCTAAGCCCCGGTTCCGGGACTCACGGACGTAACAGAGAGAGGTAATCCAATGGCTGGACCCCAGCGCCGCGGTAGCGGTGCCGGTGGCGGCGAGCGGCGGGACCGGAAGGGTCGCGACGGTGGCGCTGCCGCCGAGAAGACCGCTTACGTTGAGCGCGTTGTCGCGATCAACCGCGTCGCCAAGGTTGTCAAGGGTGGTCGCCGCTTCAGCTTCACCGCGCTGGTCGTGGTGGGCGACGGTGACGGCACCGTAGGTGTCGGTTACGGCAAGGCCAAGGAAGTTCCCGCGGCCATCGCCAAGGGCGTCGAGGAAGCCAAGAAGAACTTCTTCAAGGTTCCCCGTATCCAGGGCACCATCCCTCACCCGATCACGGGCGAGCGTGCTGCGGGCGTCGTGCTGCTGAAGCCGGCTTCCCCCGGTACCGGTGTTATCGCCGGTGGCCCGGTGCGCGCCGTTCTGGAGTGCGCCGGCGTTCACGACATCCTGTCGAAGTCGCTCGGCTCTTCCAACGCGATCAACATCGTGCACGCGACCGTGGCGGCCCTCAAGGGCCTGCAGCGTCCCGAGGAGATCGCGGCTCGCCGTGGTCTGCCCCTCGAGGACGTCGCCCCCGCGGCTCTGCTCCGTGCGCGTGCTGGGGCGGGTGTCTGATGGCCCGCCTCAAGATCACGCAGACGAAGTCGTACATCGGCAGCAAGCAGAACCACCGCGACACTCTGCGTTCGCTCGGGCTCAAGCGCCTGAACGACGTGGTCGTCAAGGAGGACCGCCCCGAGTTCCGCGGAATGGTGCACACCGTCCGCCACCTCGTGACGGTTGAGGAGGTTGACTAATCATGGCTGAGAACAGCCCGCTGAAGGCCCACAACCTCCGTCCCGCCCCCGGCGCCAAGACCGCGAAGACCCGTGTCGGTCGTGGTGAGGCGTCGAAGGGTAAGACGGCCGGTCGTGGTACGAAGGGCCAGAAGGCCCGTTACCAGATCCCGCAGCGCTTCGAGGGCGGGCAGATGCCCCTCCACATGCGTCTGCCGAAGCTCAAGGGCTTCAAGAACCCGTTCCGCACCGAGTTCCAGGTCGTCAACCTGGACAAGCTCGGCGCTCTCTACCCCGAGGGTGGAGAGGTCACGGTGGCCGACCTGGTCGCCAAGGGCGCGGTTCGCAAGAACAGCCTCGTCAAGGTCCTGGGCCAGGGCGAGATCTCCGTGGCGCTGACGGTTTCGGTTGACGCCGTCTCCGCCTCCGCCAAGGAGAAGATTGCCGCCGCGGGCGGCTCCGTCACCGAGCTCGTCTAAGACGAACTCTGTGACAAATAGCTAGAAACCCGACCGGGGATGCCTCACATATGGGGCATCCCCGGTCGGTCGTTCCACGGGGGGCGCAGTCGCCGGTAAGGTGGCCTGCACCTTTGCTCGTACGTATTCGTCGATCCCTCAGACCGTCACCTCTGACGCAGTAGCGCGGGGGTCGCAGGAGGCACCGTGCTCACCGCGTTCGCCCGGGCGTTCAAGACGCCCGACCTGCGCAAGAAGCTGCTCTTCACGCTCGGCATCATCGTGCTGTACAGGCTCGGGTCCCACATCCCGGTACCCGGCGTGAGCTACAAGAACGTCCAGATCTGTGTGGACCAGATGGGGAGCAGCAACAGCCTCTTCGGTCTGGTCAACATGTTCAGCGGCGGTGCGCTGCTGCAGATCACGATCTTCGCGCTCGGCATCATGCCCTACATCACGGCGAGCATCATCCTGCAGCTGCTGACCGTGGTCATCCCGAAGCTGGAGAACCTCAAAAAAGAGGGTCAGTCCGGCACGGCGAAGATCACTCAGTACACGCGCTATCTGACGGTCGCACTCGCGATCCTCCAGGGCACCGGCCTGGTCGCCACCGCGCGGACGGGTGCCCTCTTCGGCACCTGCCCGGTGGCTCGTGAGATCGTCCCCAACCACTCGATCTTCACCACGATCGTCATGGTGGTCACCATGACCGCCGGCACCTGTGTCGTCATGTGGCTCGGTGAGCTCATCACCGACCGCGGCATCGGCAACGGCATGTCCATCCTGATGTTCATCTCCATCGCGGCCGGCTTCGTCGGCTCCCTCTGGACGATCAAGCTCCAGGGCAAGATCGCTGATGGCTGGGTGGAGTTCGCCGTCGTCATCCTGGTGGGCCTCGCGATGGTGGCCCTGGTGGTCTTCGTCGAGCAGGCGCAGCGACGGATCCCGGTCCAGTACGCGAAGCGCATGATCGGCCGCCGTGCCTACGGCGGTACGTCCACCTACATCCCGCTCAAGGTGAACCAGGCCGGTGTCATCCCGGTCATCTTCGCCTCGTCGCTGCTGTACATCCCGGCCTTGATCGTCCAGTTCAGCGGCTCGACGGCCGGCTGGGCCACCTGGATCCAGAAGCACTTCGTCAAGGGCGACCACCCGTACTACATCGCCGTCTACTTCCTCCTGATCGTCTTCTTCGCGTTCTTCTACGTGGCGATCTCGTTCAACCCCGAGGAAGTTGCCGACAACATGAAGAAGTATGGTGGGTTCATCCCGGGCATCCGCGCCGGCCGGCCTACCGCCGAGTACCTGAGCTACGTACTCAACCGGATCACCTGGCCGGGGTCGCTGTACCTGGGTCTGATCGCTCTTGTGCCGACGATGGCGTTGGCCGGCTTCGGAGCGAACCAGAACTTCCCGTTCGGCGGGACGAGCATCCTCATCATCGTGGGTGTGGGTCTGGAAACCGTGAAGCAGATCGAGAGCCAGCTCCAGCAGCGCAACTACGAAGGGTTCCTCCGCTGATGCGAATCGTCCTCGTCGGACCCCCCGGGGCGGGCAAGGGAACGCAGGCCGCGTTCCTCGCCAAGAACCTGTCGATCCCGCACATCTCCACGGGCGACCTGTTCCGCGCCAACATCAGCCAGAACACCGAGCTGGGCCGGCGTGCCAAGGCGTTCATGGACAAGGGCGACCTCGTCCCCGACGAGATCACCGTCGGCATGGCGAAGGACCGTATGCAGCAGCCGGACGCCGCGGGCGGTTTCCTGCTCGACGGCTTCCCGCGGAACGTCTCGCAGGCGGAGGCGCTCGACGCGATGCTCCGCGAGGCCGGCATGAAGCTCGACGCCGTGCTGGACCTGGAGGTCGAGGAGGACGAGGTCGTCAAGCGGATCGCCGGCCGGCGGATCTGCCGTGAGGACTCCGCGCACGTCTTCCACGTGATCTACGCGGCTCCGAAGGCCGAGGGCGTCTGCGACCACTGCGGCGGCGAGCTGTACCAGCGCGCCGACGACTCCGAGGCCACGGTCCGCAACCGGCTGGAGGTCTACCACACGCAGACCGAGCCGATCATCGACTACTACAAGGCCCAGGGCCTGCTGGTGACGATCTCCGCCCTCGGCGAGGTGCACGAGATCACCAAGCGGGCGATGGACGCCCTGAAGAAGTAGTCACTTCCGTTCGTGACCGTCAGTACGGCCGCGGTGTCCCTCGGGCATCGCGGCCGTACTGTTGAGAAGACCCGTTTTTTCGAAGGTGGAAGGTCCCCGTTCATGGTTCAGCTGAAGACCCCCGAGCAGATCGCGAAGATGCGGGAGGCAGGGCTGGTCGTCGCCGCGATCCACGCGGCGACCCGTGAGGCGGCCGTGCCGGGCTCCACGACGCGGGACCTGGACATGGTGGCCCGGAAGGTGATCGCCGACGCCGGGGCCAAGTCGAACTTCCTCGGGTACGGGGGCTTCCCCGCGACCATCTGCACCTCGGTGAACGAGGTCGTCGTCCACGGCATCCCGGACGACAAGACGGTCCTCAAGGACGGCGACATCATCTCCATCGACGCGGGCGCGATCGTGGACGGCTGGCACGGTGACGCGGCCTACACGGCCTTCGTGGGCACCGGTCACGCGCCGGAGCTGGTCGAGCTGTCCCGGGTGACCGAGGAGTCGATGTGGGCCGGCATCGCGGCCATGAAGTCCGGCAACCGCCTGGTGGACATCTCGAAGGCGATCGAGGGCTACATCAAGCGCCAGCCGCGGCCCGCGACCGGTGAGCACAGCCTGGGCAAGTTCGGGATCATCGAGGACTACGGCGGCCACGGCATCGGCTCCGAGATGCACATGGACCCGCACCTGCTGAACTACGTCTCGCGCAAGCGCGGCAAGGGCATCAAGCTCGTCCCGGGCCTGTGCCTGGCGATCGAGCCGATGGTCTCGCTCGGCACGGCCCAGACGGAGGTCCTGGCGGACGACTGGACGGTCATCACGACGGACGGCACCTGGTCCTCGCACTGGGAGCACTCGGTCGCCCTGACGGAGGCCGGGCCGATCGTCCTGACCAGCCCGGACTGCGGCAAGGCGAAGCTTGCGGAGTACGGGGTCACCACGGCCCCCGATCCGCTGGGCTGAGCCGCCCGGCGGCCCCGGCCCCTCGGGCCGGCCCCCGGTTAATGATCTAGACTCATGGGCAAACTTTCCGGATTCGTCTTTCTGGGTGCCCTGACGTAGACTGACTCGTCGGCTCGCGTGCATTTCCATGCCTGTGAGCCGACCAAGGTAGCCGATTCGAAAGGCGAAGCGTGGCCAAGAAGCAAGGTGCCATCGAGATCGAGGGCACCGTGATCGAGTCCCTCCCGAACGCGATGTTCAAGGTGGAACTCCAGAACGGTCACAAAGTCCTCGCGCACATCAGCGGCAAGATGCGTATGCACTACATCCGCATCCTTCCCGATGACCGGGTCGTTGTGGAGCTGTCTCCGTACGACCTGACGCGTGGCCGGATCGTCTACCGATACAAGTAGATCTTGTCCTCACTCCTGCCTGGGCGTCCGTCCCGGTGCGGGTGGTGGCACTGACCCGGAGAACCTCACCAACATGAAGGTCAAGCCGAGCGTCAAGAAGATCTGCGACAAGTGCAAGGTGATCCGCCGCCACGGTCGGGTCATGGTCATCTGCGACAACCTGCGCCACAAGCAGCGCCAGGGCTGACGCACGCCGACCGACCTGCCTTCCGCAGTTCTTCGCGCGACGTAAGAAAACGTACATACGCAGAACCCGCCCAGCCCGGTCCAGGGCCGGCGGTACCTCCGGCGGGGGCCGGGGACCCGGACGTACCACTGCCCAGCAGGGTGGTCGGCGGTCGGGAGTGGTTCTGCGGAAGACCCCCGAACACACAGGAGCCATTGAATGGCACGCGTTTCCGGTGTTGACATCCCGCGCGAAAAGCGTGTGGAGATCGCACTCACCTACGTCTTCGGTATCGGGCGCACCCGGTCCAAGGAGATCCTCGCCTCCACCGGCGTGAACCCGAACACCCGCGTTCGTGACCTGGCCGAAGAGGACCTCGTCAAGATCCGCGAGTACGTGGACGCCAACCTCCGTACCGAGGGTGACCTCCGCCGCGAGATCCAGGGCGACATTCGCCGCAAGATCGAGATCCAGTGCTACCAGGGCATCCGCCACCGTCGTGGCCTGCCGGTGCACGGTCAGCGCACCAGCACGAACGCGCGTACCCGCAAGGGCCCGCGTCGCGCGATCGCCGGTAAGAAGAAGCCGGGCAAGAAGTAGTCCTGTTCAGCGGTCTTGCGCTGTAGGACCGACCACCTCCCGTAGGAGATTTAGATGCCCCCCAAGGGTCGTCAGGGCGCTGCCAAGAAGGTGCGCCGCAAGGAAAAGAAGAACGTCGCTCACGGGCACGCCCACATCAAGAGCACGTTCAACAACACCATCGTTTCGATCACCGACCCCTCGGGCAACGTGATCTCCTGGGCCTCCGCCGGCCACGTCGGCTTCAAGGGCTCGCGCAAGTCCACCCCCTTCGCCGCGCAGATGGCCGCCGAGTCGGCCGCCCGCCGCGCGCAGGAGCACGGCATGCGCAAGGTCGACGTCTTCGTCAAGGGTCCGGGCTCCGGCCGCGAGACCGCGATCCGCTCCCTCCAGGCCACCGGCCTCGAGGTCGGCTCGATCCAGGACGTCACCCCCACCCCGCACAACGGCTGCCGCCCGCCGAAGCGCCGCCGCGTCTGACGCAGCGGACGCACCTGTGCGTTCTTGAGTGTCCGGGCGGTACGGCCCCTTCGGGGGCCGTACCGCCCGTACCCTTGCAGTAGCCGTACCTCCGGTACGGCATCCGTCGGGCGTCAAATAGTGGGCGTCCACGAATGAAGGAAAAGACATGCTTATCGCTCAGCGTCCTTCGCTGACCGAAGAGGTCGTCGACGAGTACCGCTCGCGGTTCGTGATCGAGCCGCTGGAGCCGGGCTTCGGTTACACCCTCGGCAACTCCCTGCGCCGTACCCTCCTGTCCTCCATCCCGGGTGCCGCTGTCACCAGCATCCGCGTGGACGGCGTCCTGCACGAGTTCACCACCGTGCCGGGCGTCAAGGAAGACGTCACGGACATCATCCTCAACATCAAGCAGCTGGTCGTCTCCTCGGAGCACGACGAGCCGGTCGTGATGTACCTGCGCAAGCAGGGCCCCGGCCTGGTCACCGCTGCCGACATCGCGCCCCCGGCCGGTGTCGAGGTGCACAACCCGGACCTCGTCCTCGCCACGCTCAACGGCAAGGGCAAGCTGGAGATGGAGCTGACCGTCGAGCGCGGTCGCGGCTACGTCTCCGCCGTCCAGAACAAGCAGCTGGGCCAGGAGATCGGCCGCATCCCGGTCGACTCGATCTACAGCCCGGTCCTCAAGGTCACCTACAAGGTCGAGGCGACCCGAGTCGAGCAGCGCACCGACTTCGACAAGCTGATCGTCGACGTCGAGACCAAGCAGGCCATGCGCCCGCGCGACGCCATGGCGTCCGCCGGCAAGACCCTGGTCGAGCTGTTCGGTCTGGCGCGCGAGCTCAACATCGACGCCGAGGGCATCGACATGGGCCCGTCCCCGACGGACGCCGCTCTGGCCGCCGACCTGGCGCTGCCGATCGAGGAGCTCGAGCTCACGGTCCGCTCGTACAACTGCCTCAAGCGCGAGGGCATCCACTCCGTGGGTGAGCTCGTCGCCCGCTCCGAGGCCGACCTGCTCGACATCCGCAACTTCGGTGCGAAGTCGATCGACGAGGTCAAGGCGAAGCTGGCCGGCATGGGCCTGGCCCTCAAGGACAGCCCGCCCGGATTCGACCCGACCGCCGCCGCCGACGCCTTCGGCGCCGACGACGACGCGGACGCCGGCTTCGTCGAGACCGAGCAGTACTAGAAAAAGCTTGTGGGGGGCGCGAGCCCCCCACACCCCCTCTCGCGACCGCTTGAGGGAACTGACTCCGGTACCTGACACGGCCGGTGCAGATTTGAAGGAGTAACAATGCCGCGTCCCGCAAAGGGTGCCCGCCTGGGCGGCTCCGCCGCGCACGAGAAGCACCTCCTCGCGAACCTCGCGAAGGCGCTCTTCGAGCACGGCCGCATCACCACCACCGAGGCCAAGGCCCGTCGCCTGCGTCCCTACGCCGAGCGTCTGGTCACCAAGGCCAAGAAGGGCGACATCCACAACCGTCGCCTGGTGCTGCAGACGATCACGGACAAGAGCATCGTGCACACGCTGTTCACCGAGATCGCCCCGCGCTACGAGAACCGCCCCGGTGGTTACACGCGCATCACCAAGATCGGCAACCGTCGTGGCGACAACGCCCCGATGGCTGTGATCGAGCTGGTCGAGGCCCTGACCGTGGCCCAGCAGGCCACCGGTGAGGCCGAGGCCGCCACCAAGCGTGCGGTGAAGGAGGCCGAGGCTGCCGAGGCTCCCGCGGCCGAGGAGACCAAGGAGGCCTGATCCCTCCCGGGATCGAGCCCGCTTGATCGGCTCTGAACGGGCCCGCCCCCTTCCGGGGCGGGCCCGTTCTGCATTTCCGCGCGTCTGAGAGGATCTGTCACGTGAGTGACGAGGTGGAGCCCGGGCACGTCCGGGTACGGCTGGACCTGTCGTACGACGGCAAGGACTTCTCCGGCTGGGCGAAGCAGCGCACGCTGCGGACCGTGCAGGGGGAGCTGGAGAGCGCCCTGCAGACCGTGATGCGGCTGAAGGAGCCGGTCGAGCTGACCGTGGCCGGGCGTACCGACGCCGGGGTGCACGCCCGCGGGCAGGTGGCCCAGTTCGACCTGGCCGAGGAGGTGTGGGCCGAGCACCACGACAAGCTGCTGCGCCGCCTCGCGGGCCGGCTGCCGCACGACGTACGGGTCTGGAAGGCCGCCGAGGCCCCCGAGGGCTTCAACGCCCGCTTCTCGGCCGTCTGGCGCCGCTACGCCTACCGCGTCGGCGACCACCCGGCCGGCGTGGACCCGCTGCGCCGCGGGCACGTGCTGTGGCACCAGTGGCCGCTGGACGTGGACGCCATGAACGCGGCCGCCGCCGCGCTGGTGGGCGAGCACGACTTCGCCGCGTACTGCAAGAAGCGCGAGGGCGCCACGACCATCCGTACCCTCCAGGAGCTCAGCTGGGAGCGGGCCGAGGACGGGATCGTCACGGCCACCGTCCGGGCGGACGCGTTCTGCCACAACATGGTCCGGTCGCTGGTCGGGGCGCTCCTGCACGTCGGCGACGGGCACCGGCCGGTCGAGTGGCCCGGACAGGTGCTGGCCGCCGCCGTACGGGATTCCTCGGTGCACGTGGTCAAGCCGCACGGGCTCACCCTGGAGGAGGTCGGCTACCCGGCCGACGAGCTGCTGGCCGCCCGCAGCAAGGAGGCGCGGAACCTGCGCACCCTCCCCGGCAAGGGCTGCTGCTGATCGGCGGTTAATCGGTTTGGGCGGATCGCCGCCGGGCCGGGACAATGCCCGGCATGGGACATCTCGAAGCCAGCCACCTGGAGTACTACCTTCCCGACGGGCGGGTCCTGCTCCCCGACGTCTCCTTCCGCGTGGGGGAGGGGTCGGTGGTGGCCCTGGTGGGGGCGAACGGTGCCGGCAAGACCACCCTGCTGAAGCTGATCTCCGGCGAGCTCCAGCCGCACGGCGGCGGGGTCACCATCAGCGGCGGCCTGGGGGTGATGTCGCAGTTCGTGGGCTCCGTCCGGGACGAGACGACCGTACGGGACCTGCTGGTCTCGGTGGCGCAGCCGCGGATCCGGGACGCCGCGAAGGCCGTGGACCACGCCGAGCACCTGATCCTGACGGTGGACGACGAGGCCGCGCAGATGGCGTACGCGCAGGCGCTCAGCGACTGGGCCGACGTGCGGGGCTACGAGGCGGAGACGCTGTGGGACGTCTGCACCACGGCCGCGCTGGACATCCCGTTCGACCGGGCCCAGTACCGCGAGGTGCGCACGCTGTCGGGCGGTGAGCAGAAGCGGCTGGTCCTGGAGGCGCTGCTGCGCGGGCCGGACGAGGTGCTGCTGCTCGACGAGCCGGACAACTACCTCGACGTCCCCGGGAAGCGGTGGCTGGAGGAGCAGCTGAAGGCCACCCGCAAGACGGTGCTCTTCGTGTCGCACGACCGGGAGCTGCTGTCGCGGGCCGCCGAGAAGATCATCAGCCTGGAGCCGAGCCCGACGGGTACGGACGTCTGGGTGCACGGCGCGGGCTTCGACACCTACCACCAGGCCCGCAAGGAGCGCTTCGCGCGCTTCGAGGAGCTCAAGCGCCGCTGGGACGAGGAGCACGCCCGGCTGAAGGCCCTGGTGCTGCGGCTGCGCAACCAGGCCGCGAGCAGCCCGGACATGGCCTCGCGGTACCGGGCGATGCAGACCCGCTTCCAGAAGTTCGAGGAGGCCGGTCCGCCGCCGGAGCCGCCGCGCGAGCAGGAGATCCGGATGCGGCTCAAGGGCGGCCGGACGGGGGTGCGCGCGCTGACCGTGGAGAACCTGGAGCTGACCGGCCTGATGAAGCCGTTCTCGCTGGAGGTGTTCTACGGGGAGCGGGTCGCGGTGCTCGGCTCGAACGGCTCCGGGAAGTCGCACTTCCTGCGGCTGCTGGCCGGCGAGGACGTCAAGCACACGGGTACCTGGAAGCTGGGCGCACGGGTGCTTCCCGGTCATTTCGCGCAGACGCACGCCCATCCGGAGCTGTTCGGGCGCACGCTCGTCGACATCCTGTGGACGGAGGCCGCCAAGCCTCTCGGGGCCGCCATGGCCGTCCTGCGCCGCTACGAGCTGGAGCGTCAGGGCGAGCAGAAGTTCGAAAAGCTTTCCGGCGGCCAGCAGGCGCGTTTCCAGATCCTGCTGCTGGAGCTGGCCGGGACCACGGCGCTGCTGCTGGACGAGCCGACGGACAACCTCGACCTGGAGTCGGCGGAGGCCTTGCAGGACGGCCTGGAGTCGTACGAGGGGACCGTGTTGTGCGTGACGCACGACCGGTGGTTCGCCCGGACGTTTGACCGCTATCTGGTCTTCGGTTCCGACGGTGTGGTGCGCGAGACTCAGGAGCCGGTGTGGGACGAACGTAGGGTCGAGCGCAAACGCTGAGGGCGAGGTCCTCTCGGCGTGGCGAGGAGGACTGCTGTGGGGCTGCGGCCTGGCATCTGGCTCATGCGAGGGGACCGGCCGTCCGCGGCGGGCCGGGTGACCGCCTGGCTGCTCGGGCCGGCCCCGCTGCCGTGGCGGGTGGTCTCCGCCGGGATCCTGCTGGTGGTCGCCGTGTCCGCGGGGCTGCACCCGAAGTGGGGCTCGGACAACGCCTTCGTGGTCAAGGCGGCCGACGCGCTGCTGGCGGGGGCCTCGCCCTACGAGGACAAGCGGTTCCTGTACCTGCCGAGCGCCGTGATCATGGCGGTGCCGGAGGCTATGGTGCCGCGCGCGGTGCTGCGGTGGCTGTTGCCGGCCGGGATGACGGGGCTGCTGGGCGCCGGGTGGTGGGCCTCGCTGCGGCTGCTCTCGGTGTCGCTGCGCTCGCGGATGGCGGTGGGCGGCCTCGCGCTGCTGGCGCTGGTCTACAAGCCGTACGCGAACCTCGTGATGCTCGGGAACTGGACGGCGATCTCGGCGGCCGCCCTGCCGCTGGCCCTGCTGCTGGCGCACCGGCGGCGGTGGGCCGCGGCGGGGCTGGTGGTCGGGCTGGCGATCGCCTGCAAGCCGATGCTGGTGCCGCTCGGGCTGCTCTTCGTCCTGGCCCGGCAGTGGCGGGGGCTGGCCGTGGCGGTACTGGTGCCGGCGGGGATGTCGCTGGCGGGGGCGCTGCTGATGCCGAGCCCGACGCTGTTCTTCACCAAGACCCTGCCCTTCCTGTTCCAGGGGCAGGACTCGTACGCCCTGCCGTGGGACGCCTCGCCGGTCGCGGTGCTGCCGCGGCTGGGGGTGCCCGGGCCGGTGGCGGTGGCGCTGGCGGGCGCGGCGGCGCTGGCGGGGCTGTGGGCGGCGAGGACGCGGTGGCGGCGGCCGGACGCGGAGGGCGAGGGGGACGGGCCGAGGCTCGCGGAGACGGCGTGCATGGTGATGCTCGCCGCATTCCTGGTGTCCCGGCCCTCCTTCGACCACTACCTCCTGGTGGTGCTCCCGCTGTTGTTGGCGACGGGTGCGCGGGAGGGCTCGATGCCGCGTTCGCCGTGGTTCTGGCTGGCGCTGACCCCGCAGATGGTCCTGGTGCCGTGGCCCTCGGAGCTGGCCCACAAGAGGCGCGCGTTCAAGGACTGCGCCACCCTGTGCGGGCTCGCGATTCTGCTGGCGCGTCGTGCGCGGCGCTCCAGTCGGGTTACTCTGGAACCCGTAACAACTGCGGGGTCCCCACCCAGGACCGAACCGGAGTGCGCCGCGACGCCAGCAGCATCGGCATCGCGGACCGCGTTTTGACCCGTACGGGTCCTCTTGGGTACTCTGCTGGTTTGTTATGCGTATTGGCTTGCTCATTCTCACGTGAGGGCCTTACGCCGGTCCACCGGGCCGATGACCAGCGGTTCACACGGGTTGCGTCCCTGATGTGAACGAGGGCTGTCGTGATCGTCCGTGGTGACCCTGTCAGGACCCTTCCCGCAGGGCTTGCGCCCTATGGGATGACCCACCACTGAAGAAGCGAAGGCATACGCGTGCGTACGTTCAGCCCCAAGCCCGGCGACATCTCGCGCCAGTGGCTCGTCATTGACGCCCAGGACGTCGTCCTCGGCCGTCTGGCGACCCAGGCCGCTGCCCTCCTCAAGGGCAAGCACAAGCCGACTTACGCCCCCCACATGGACATGGGCGACTTCGTCATCATCATCAACGCCGACAAGGTTCACCTGTCCGGCAACAAGGCCTCGCAGAAGATGGCGTACCGCCACTCCGGTTTCCCGGGCGGTCTGCGTGCGGTGCGTTACGACGACCTCCTGGCGAACAACCCGGAGAAGGCCGTCGAGAAGGCCGTCAAGGGCATGCTCCCCAAGAACACCCTGGGCCGTCAGATGCTCTCGAAGCTGAAGGTCTACTCGGGCGACCAGCACCCGCACGCTGCCCAGCAGCCGGTGCCGTTCGAGATCACCCAGGTCGCGCAGTAGTTCCGGCCACCCCCTAAGACGTAGAGAATTCTGAGGAGCATCGTGGCCGAGACCACCGCCGAGACCCCCGTCGACGAGTTCGAGGGCGTCGAGGAGTACACCACCGAGTCGGACGTCGTCGTCGAGGGCGACTACACCTCCGAGTCCCTTGCCGGTCGCTTCGGTGACCCCCAGCCGGCCGCCGGCCTGGGCCGTCGCAAGAACGCCATCGCCCGCGTCCGGATCGTTCCGGGCACCGGCAAGTGGAAGATCAACGGTCGCACCCTTGAGGACTACTTCCCCAACAAGGTGCACCAGCAGGAAGTCAACGAGCCCTTCAAGCTCCTCGAGCTTGACGGCCGCTACGACGTCATCGCCCGCATCGCGGGTGGCGGCGTCTCCGGTCAGGCCGGCGCCCTGCGCCTCGGCGTGGCCCGCGCGCTGAACGAGGCGGACGTGGACAACAACCGCCCGGCGCTGAAGAAGGCCGGCTTCCTCTCCCGCGACGACCGTGCGGTCGAGCGCAAGAAGGCCGGTCTGAAGAAGGCCCGTAAGGCTCCGCAGTACAGCAAGCGTTAATCTTCGCCTGCTGTTCTGCAACGAAACCGCCCCGGCAGCACTCTCCGTGCTGCCGGGGCGGTTCGTTTACCGCCATAAGCGGCAAATACCTGTCACTAGCGGTCACAAGCGAAGCGTGAACTCGGGAGGACAACAGTGGGACGACTCTTCGGGACGGACGGTGTACGAGGCGTCGCCAACGCGGATCTGACGGCTGAGCTCGCGCTCGGCCTCTCCGTGGCGGCCGCGCACGTACTGGCCGAGGCCGGAACCTTCGAGGGGCACCGGCCCACGGCGGTGGTCGGCCGCGACCCCCGCGCGTCGGGCGAGTTCCTGGAGGCCGCGGTCGTCGCGGGCCTCGCCAGCGCCGGCGTGGACGTCCTGCGCGTCGGTGTGCTGCCCACCCCGGCGGTGGCGTATCTCACCGGTGCGCTGGGCGCCGACCTCGGCGTGATGCTCTCCGCGAGCCACAACGCCATGCCCGACAACGGCATCAAGTTCTTCGCGCGCGGCGGCCACAAGCTCGCCGACGAGCTCGAGGACCGCATCGAGTCCGTGTACGAGGAGCACCGCACGGGCGCGCCCTGGCAGCGCCCCACCGGCTCCGGCGTCGGCCGCGTCTCCGGCTACGACGAGGGCTTCGACAAGTACGTCGCCCACCTCATCGCGGTCCTCCCCAACCGCCTCGACGGCCTCAAGGTCGTCCTGGACGAGGCCCACGGCGCGGCCGCGTACGTCTCGCCCGAGGCCTTCGCCCGGGCCGGCGCGGAGGTCGTCACGATCGGCGCCGAACCCGACGGCCTGAACATCAACGACGGCTGTGGCTCCACGCACCTGGACCTGCTGAAGCAGGCCGTGGTCGAGCACGGCGCCGACCTCGGCATCGCGCACGACGGCGACGCGGACCGCTGCCTCGCGGTCGACGGTACGGGCGCCGAGGTCGACGGCGACCAGATCCTCGCGGTGCTGGCGCTGGCCATGCGCGAGGCCGGGCAGCTGCGCGGGAACACCGTGGTCGGCACCGTCATGTCCAACCTGGGCTTCAAGCTCGCCATGGAGGCCGAGGGCATCCAGGTCGTGCAGACCGGCGTCGGCGACCGGTACGTGCTGGAGTCCATGAAGGAGCACGGCTACGCGCTGGGCGGCGAGCAGTCCGGCCACGTGATCATCCTCGACCACGCGACGACCGGCGACGGCACGCTGACCGGCCTGATGCTGGCCGCGCGCGTCGCGGCCACCGGGCGCACGCTGGCCGACCTGGCCGGGGTCATGCGGCGGCTGCCGCAGATCCTGATCAACGTCCCGGACGTGGACAAGTCCCGGGTCGCCACCTCCGGCGAGCTGGCCGCGGCCGTCGCCGACGCCGAGCGCGAGCTGGGCTCCACCGGCCGGGTGCTGCTGCGCCCCTCCGGTACGGAGCCGCTCGTACGGGTGATGGTGGAGGCCGCCGACATCGAGCAGGCCCGCACGGTCGCCGGGCGCCTCGCCGACGCGGTGAAGTCGGCGCTCGGCTAAGCCCCCGCGCCGCCCCGTGGCGCACCCGGCCGGCGGAGCATTCGCGCGTGCTGGGTGCGCCGCAGCAGTTTCCAGCCGATCAGGGTCAGTGAGCCGGCGACGATGATGCCGAGCAGGTTCAGCAGCAGCTGTTCCGCCGAGCCCCACATCTGGGCGAACTCCCCGTAGCCGAGCGCCACGGCCGCGTTCGCGGCGGCCGGAACCGTGGTCACCGAGATGGCCACCCCCACCAGCGCCCCCGATTTCGCCGACGTCAGTGACAGCATCCCGGCCGCGCCGGCGAGCACCGCCACGACGAAGGAGAACGGGTCGGGCTGCCAGATGAAGCTGGTGTTGGGCCGCGGCCTGTCGAGTATCCCCGGGTGGAACAGTCCGAGCGCGTTCATGGCCAGGCTGAACAGGGTCGTCGCCACGATCGCGAAGGCGAAGCCGACCAGCAGTGCGACCAGCGAGCGGGCCGCGGCCTTGGAGTCGCGCCGCACCAGGCCCGTGCAGATCCCGGCGAGCGGCCCGAACTCGGGGCCGACGGCCATCGCGCCGACGATCAGGACCGCGTTGTCCAGGACCACACCGCAGGCGGCGATCATCGTGGCGAGGATCAGGAAGGCGCTGTAGGTGATCGTGAGGGTCGATTCCTCGTGAGTGGACTCGGAGAGCTGCTCCCAGATCACCGCGTCCGCGCCCTCGCCCGGAGCCTCCTCCTCCGCCTCGTCGGCGCGCCGGGACAGGGAGAGGCCGATGTTCTCGACGGCGATGGACCCGGTCCGGTCGACGCCGAGGGAGCGCATTTCCCGGAGCAGCTCGTCGGCCGACTCGCGCGCCACGTCGCACAGCACCAGGTCGCCCTCGGGATCGCGGGCGGCGCCCTTCAGCACGACCAGATGGGTGGTCCCGACCGTCTGCTCGACCAGTTTCACCACCTGCTCGGTCAGGTGGTGCGGGGTGATCATCCTCAGATGCAGCATGGCCGCACCCTAGTGCTACAGCTTGCGCAGGCTCAGTTTCTGCACCTTGTGGTCGGGGCCCTTGCGCACGACGAGGGTGGCGCGGCCGCGGGTGGGGGCCACGTTCTCCAGCAGGTTGGGCTTGTTGATGGTCCGCCACATCGTCTGCGCGTACTCCAGGGCCTCCTCCTCGGAGACCTGGGTGTACTTGCGGAAGTAGGAGAACGGGTTCTGGAACGCCGTCTCGCGCAGCTTGCGGAACCGGTTGAGGTACCAGCGCTCGATGTCCTCGGGGCGCGCGTCCACGTACACGCTGAAGTCGAAGTAGTCGGCGAGGCCGACGCGGGTGCGGCCGTCCTTGCCGGGCAGGGCGGGCTGCAGGACGTTGAGCCCCTCGACGATGAGGATGTCCGGGCGGCGCACGACGAGCTGCTCGCCCGGCACGATGTCGTAGATCAGGTGCGAGTAGACCGGCGCCCTGACCTCGTCCTTGCCCGCCTTGATGTCGGCGACGAAGCGGGTCAGCGCCCGGCGGTCGTAGGACTCGGGGAAGCCCTTGCGGGAGGTCAGGCCGCGGCGCTGGAGCTCCTTCATCGGGTACAGGAAGCCGTCCGTGGTGACCAGCTCGACGCGGGGGTGCTCGGGCCAGCGGGCCAGGAGCGCCTGGAGCAGGCGCGCCACGGTGGACTTGCCGACGGCGACGGAGCCGGCGACGCCTATGACGAAGGGGGTGCCCTGCTGGGCGCCGTGGCCGTTGCCGGCGTCGCCGAGGAAGGTGTTCAGGGTGCCGCGGAGGTTGCTGGTGGCGCCGACGTACAGGTTGAGCAGGCGGGAGAGCGGCAGGTACACGTCCCGCACCTCGTCGAGGTCGATGACGTCGCCCAGGCCCCGCAGCCGTTCCACCTCCTCCGCGGTCAGCGGCAGCGGCGTCCGCTCGCGCAGGGCGCTCCACTCGGCCCGCGTGAGGTCGACGTACGGAGAGGCGTCCTGGGCCCGGCGGGCACCGGGGCGCTCCGTTGCGCGGTCCGGCGTACAACGCGTCGGCGAGGTGATCACACCGCCATTGTCGGGGCTCGGGGGCGCTCGTGGGTGGTGGGGTCGGTCACGTGGCGGATGGCCGGCGGGGGAACCCCGGGTGACCGGGGTGAGGCGGCGGCGGGGCGGCGGCGGGGCGGGCTCGCGGCGGTGCGAACACGAGTACGTCTCGATAGGGGGCCCGCCCGGTCTCGTGCGGATCACGATTCCGCCCGTGATCCGAAAACCCGTTCGTGTGATCGATCGCGAGCCGTACATTGTTCGTCGCCGCGGCGCCGACCTGCGCCCTGACGGCTTCTGTTCCATGGGGGAGATCGTTCGTGCGTACCACTGTCGTCCGTCGTGCCGTCCTGACCGCTTCGGCACTGTCCCTCGGCCTGCTGGCCACGGCCTGCGGCTCCGGTGACTCCGGTACGAAGGCGGGCGGCGGGGCGGAACCGCAGCGGTCCGCGTCCGCCCCGGCGGCGGACAAGGGGAAGTCGGCCGCCGAGCTGGCCCCGCTGCTCGTCACCCAGGCCGACCTGCCCGCGTACGAGGTCGAGGCGGACGCGGCCGCGAAGGCGGGGGGCGGGCAGAGCGCCGTCCCCGACAAGGCCGAGTGCAAGCCGCTGGTCCAGCTCCAGTCCTTCGTGCCGCTGGGCAAGCCCGCCGGCACGGCGACCGTCGCCGCCCGGGAGAAGGCGAAGAAGCCGGGCGAGGGCGCGTCGGTGGAGGACAAGCTGGACGCGCTCAAGGACGGCCTGAGCGTGACCCGTACCTCGGTCGGCCTCGCCTCCTACGACGGCAAGGGCGCCGAGGAGGCCTTCGGCACGCTGAAGGCCGCGACCACGGCCTGCGGGGGCGGCTACACGGTCCAGGACGGCACCGAGGCCACCAGGATCGAGAAGGTCGGGTCCTCCCCGGCGGTCACCGCCGGCGACGAGTCCCTCGCCTACAGCACCGTGATGGACCTGAAGGACGGCGACAAGGCCACGATGCAGTTCGTGGTCGTGCGCAAGGGCAACACCCTGGCCACCTTCTACGCACTGAACCTGACCGGTGAGGCCGCCCAGCCGAAGGCGGTCGTGGAGGCGCAGGCCAAGAAGCTCGGATGAGAGCGGCCCGCGCGCGGCGCGCGGCCGCACTGGGCGCCTCGGCCCTCTCCGGGCTGACGCTGGCCTTACTGGCCACGGGATGCGGGACCGCCCGGCCCGCCATGGTGGTGGAGATCGTGCCGGCGGCGGACGAGTCGCCCTCCGGGGCGGCCGACCACGCCGCGAAGGGCAGGGCGCAGCAGCTGCCGGCCCGGCTGATCGTGGCGCAGGGGGACCTGGCGGACCACAGGATCAGCCCCGAGGGCGCGGACAGCGCGCTGGTGAGCGTGGACCGGCCCGAGTGCCGGGAGCTGGCGTACGCGGCCACCGGTTTCCTGCCGGCCGGGCGGACCGGATGGGCCCGGGCGTCGGTGGTGGCCGTGCCGGCGCCGCTGCCGCGGGAAGCCACGGAGCGGCAGAAGCGGGCGGCCGCCCAGGACGCGGCCAGCTCGACCGTGACGGTGGTGACCCTCGGTTCGTACGCGGGGAACACCGCCGGCGGGCACTTCGCCGAGGTGCGCGCCGCGGGCGAGGCGTGCCGTGCGGGCTACTCCGCGACGGCGAACGGGGAGACCGTCAAGGTGACCCGGGTCGTCCCGCACGCCGCGCACGGCGGTGACGAGGCGGCCGCGTACACGGTGGAGGCCGAGCGGGACGGCGAGCACTACGTCACCGAGCTGATGGTGGTGCGCAAGGGCGGCACGCTCGTGAACCTGGCGGCCGGACGCTCCTCGGGGGCGGCCGAACTCGCGGCTCCGGTGGTCGAGGCGCAGCTGCGCAAGCTCGGCTGAGGGCGGCGGCCGTCGGTCCGTCGAACGGGCGCTTCGAACACGTCGTCAACCCCGCTCCGGTGGATTCGCCGGGGCGGGGTTTTCGTCCTGTTCGGGTACGGGGCGGACGGGTGGCCACGGCGTACGCTGCCGCCTATGTGCGGAATTGTGGGTTACGTAGGGGCGCAGTCTGCGCTCGATGTGGTCATCGCCGGACTGAAGCGGCTCGAGTACCGCGGCTACGACTCGGCCGGGGTCGCCGTGCTCGCCGACGGGGTGCTCGCCAACGTCAAGAAGGCCGGAAAACTGGTCAACCTGGAGAAGGAACTGGTGAGTCGGCCGCTGCCGGCCGGCTCCACCGGCCTGGGGCACACCCGGTGGGCGACCCACGGCGGGCCCACCGACGTCAACGCCCACCCCCACCTGGACAACTCCGGCCGGGTGGCGGTCGTGCACAACGGCATCATCGAGAACTTCGCCGCGCTGCGCGCCGAACTCGCCGGGCGCGGGCACCGGCTGGAGTCCGAGACGGACACCGAGGTGGTGGCGCACCTGCTGGCCGAGTCCTTCGAGGCGGCCGGCGGTGCCGGCGGTGCCGCCGGCGGCGGCCTCGCGGAGGCGATGCGGAGGGTGTGCCGGCGGCTGGAGGGCGCGTTCACCCTCGTCGCGGTGCACGCCGACGAGCCGGACGTGGTGGTCGGCGCGCGCCGGAACTCCCCTCTGGTGGTGGGCGTTGGAGAGGGTGAGAACTTCCTCGCCTCGGACGTGGCCGCGTTCATCGCCCACACGCGCGCCGCGATCGAGCTGGGGCAGGACCAGGTCGTCGAACTCCGCCGCGACGGGGTCACGGTGACCGGCTTCGACGGTGCGCCCGCGACCGTGCGGGCGTACCACGTGGACTGGGACGCCTCGGCGGCCGAGAAGGGGGGCTACGACTACTTCATGCTCAAGGAGATCGCCGAGCAGCCGAAGGCCGTCGCCGACACCCTCCTGGGCAGGATCGACGCGAGCGGCCTGCTGACCCTGGACGAGGTGCGCATCCCCGCCTCGGTGCTCCGGGAGGTCGACAAGGTCGTCATCGTGGCCTGCGGTACGGCGTACCACGCGGGCATGATCGCGAAGCTGGCCATCGAGCACTGGACCCGCATCCCGTGCGAGACGGAGCTCGCCAGCGAGTTCCGCTACCGCGACCCGATCCTGGACCAGCGGACGCTGGTGATCGCGATCTCGCAGTCCGGCGAGACCATGGACACCCTGATGGCGCTGCGCCACGCGCGCGAGCAGGGCGCCAAGGTGCTGGCCGTCTGCAATACGAACGGCTCGACCATCCCCCGCGAGTCGGACGCCGTGCTGTACACGCACGCCGGTCCGGAGGTGGCCGTCGCCTCCACGAAGGCGTTCCTGACGCAGCTGGTCGCCTGCTACCTCGTCGCGCTCTACCTCGGGCAGGTGCGGGGCACGAAGTGGGGCGACGAGATCCGGGCGGTGATCCGGGAGCTGTCGGACATCGCCGCGGCGGTGGACACCGTACTGGAGACCATGGAGCCGGTACGGGCCCTGGCGCGCTCCCTCGCCGACAAGAACACCGTGCTCTTCCTGGGCCGGCACGTCGGCTACCCCGTGGCGCTGGAGGGCGCGCTCAAGCTGAAGGAGCTGGCGTACATGCACGCCGAGGGCTTCGCGGCGGGCGAGCTCAAGCACGGGCCGATCGCGCTGATCGAGAAGGACCTGCCGGTCGTGGTCGTCGTGCCGTCGCCGCGCGGGCGGTCGGTCCTGCACGACAAGATCGTCTCGAACATCCAGGAGATCCGGGCGCGCGGGGCGCGGACCATCGTGATCGCGGAGGAGGGGGACGAGGCCGTGGTCCCGTACGCCGACCACCTGATCCGCGTCCCCGCGACGCCGACGCTGCTCCAGCCGCTGGTGGCGGCGGTGCCGCTCCAGGTGTTCGCGTGCGAGCTGGCGACGGCGCGCGGGAACGAGGTGGACCAGCCGCGTAACCTCGCAAAGTCCGTGACGGTGGAGTGAGCGAAGAGTGGGCGGGTTGTTCCTGTGATTGTCGGTGTGGGGATTGACGTTGCCGAGATCGAGCGGTTCGGCGCGGCACTGGAGCGGACGCCGCAGATGGCCCAGCGTCTCTTCCTCGACTCCGAACTGACGCTGCCGAGCGGCGAGCGGCGCGGAATCGCCTCGCTCGCCGCCCGGTTCGCGGCCAAGGAAGCCCTGGCCAAGGCCCTGGGGGCGCCCGCCGGGCTGCTGTGGACCGACGCCGAGGTGTACGTGGAGGACACCGGGCAGCCCCGGCTGCGGGTGTCCGGCACGGTCGAGGCGCGGGCGCGGGCGCTCGGCGTCAGGTCCTGGCACATCTCGCTGAGCCACGACGCCGGCATCGCGTCGGCCGTGGTGATCGCCGAGGGCTGACGGGGGCGGTGCCGCCGGGGGTCCGCGCCCGCCGTGCGGCAGGCTGGGGGCATGCGTACTGCTTATAGCGTGGAGACCGTACGGGCCGCCGAGCGCGAGCTGATGGCACGGCTGCCGGAGGGCGCCCTGATGTCCCGGGCGGCGGCCGGACTGGCTGCCGTGTGCGCGGAGTTGCTGGCGCGGCGCCGCGGCCGGGTCTACGGGGCCCGGGTGGTGCTGCTGGCCGGCCCCGGGGACAACGGCGGCGACGCGCTGTACGCGGGCGCCCGGCTGGCCCGTCGCGGCGCCGGGGTGACGGCGGTGCCGATGGACCCGGCGCGGATCCACCCGGGCGGGCTGGCCGCGCTGCGGGCCGCCGGGGGGCGCGTCGCGGAGTCGGTGCCCGCGCGGGCGGACCTCGTACTGGACGGGCTCGTCGGCATCGGCGGCCGGGGCGGGCTGCGGCCGGCGGCGGCCGCGCTGGCGGAGCGGATCCCGGCGGGCGCGCTCGTGGTCGCCGTGGACCTGCCGAGCGGCGTGGACGCCGACACCGGGGAGGTCGCGGGCCCGGCGGTGTCGGCCGACGTGACGGTGACCTTCGGCGCGTACAAGCCGGGGCTGCTGATCGACCCCGGGGCCTCGCGGGCGGGCGCGGTGCGGCTCGTCCCCCTCGGGCTGGACCTGCCGGCCCCGGCGGAGCTGGAGGCGCTCCAGCACGCCGACGTGGCCCGGCTGCTGCCGGTGCCGACGGCGTCGAGCGACAAGTACCGGCGGGGCGTGGTCGGGGTCGTCGCCGGGTCGCAGGAGTACCCGGGCGCGGCCGTGCTCGCCGTGGCCGGGGCGCTGCGGGGCGGCGCGGGCGCGGTGCGGTACGTCGGGCCGGCCGCGGACGCCGTGCTGGCGCGCTACCCGGAGGTGCTGGTGGGGCGGGGGCGGGTGCAGGCCTGGGTGGTCGGCCCCGGGCTCGGGTCCGGGCGGGCCGCCGAGGTCGAACGGGCGCTGGCGGACCGGGACGTGCCCGTACTGGTCGACGCGGACGGGCTGCGCGGGCTGGACCCGGCGGTGGTGCGCGCGCGCCGGGCGGCGACCCTGCTGACCCCGCACGCGGGGGAGGCGGCGGCGCTGCTGGGGGTGGCGCGGGACGCGGTGGAGGCGGGGCGGCTGGCCGCCGTGCGGGAGCTGGCCGGGCGGTACGGGGCGACGGCCCTGCTGAAGGGGTCGACGACGCTGGTGGCCTCCGGCGGTGCGGTACGGGCCAACCCGACGGGCACGCCCTGGCTGGCGACCGCCGGCAGCGGGGACGTCCTGTCCGGGCTGGCGGGGTCGCTGCTGGCCGGGGGCCTGGACGGGACGGACGCCGGCTCGGTGGCGGCGTACCTGCACGGCCTCGCGGGCCGGACCGCGGCCGCCGGCGCACCGGTCCCGGCCCACGAGCTGGCCGAAGCCCTGCCGGCGGCGTGGCGGTCGGTCGGGTCCTGACGCCGGGCGGCACGGTCCGGCCGTGGTGGCGGCCGTGGCGGCGCGTGACGGGCAGAGCGGAGGCTCGGGGAGGGTTCTGAGAGACTGTGGGCGATGAACGAGACACCGATGCGCGTGTACGCCGAGATCGATCTTGACGCAGTACGGGAGAACGTACGCGCCCTGCGCGCGCGGGCACCCCGGGCCGAGCTGATGGCCGTCGTCAAGGCGAACGCCTACGGGCACGGTGCCGTCCAGTGCGCCCGTGCGGCCCAGGAGGCCGGTGCCGCGTGGCTCGGCACCGCCACCCCCGAGGAGGCGCTCGCCCTGCGCGCCGCCGGCATCGAGGGCCGCGTCATGTGCTGGCTCTGGACCCCCGGCGGGCCCTGGCGGGAGGCCGTCGAGGCCGGTATCGACGTGTCCGTCAGCGGGATGTGGGCCCTGGACGAGGTCCGGGCCGCCGCCCGCGCGGCCGGCCGTACCGCCCGCGTCCAGCTCAAGGCCGACACCGGCCTCGGCCGCAACGGCTGCCAGCCCGCCGACTGGGCCGAGCTGGTGGGCGCGGCCGTCGCCGCCCAGGCCGAGGGCACCGTCCGGGTCACCGGCGTCTGGTCCCACTTCGCCTGCGCCGACGAGCCCGGCCACCCCTCCATCGGGCTCCAGCTCGACGCGTTCCGCGACATGCTGGCCTACGCGGAGAAGGAGGGCGTCGACCCCGAGGTCCGGCACATCGCCAACTCGCCCGCGACGCTCACCCTCCCCGAGAGCCACTTCGACCTCGTGCGCACCGGGCTCGCCGTCTACGGCGTGTCCCCGTCGCCCGAGCTCGGCACCCCCGCCCAGCTCGGGCTGCGCCCCGCCATGACCCTCAAGGCCTCCCTCGCGCTGGTCAAGGCCGTCCCCGCCGGGCACGGCGTCAGCTACGGCCACCACTACGTCACCGGGACCGAGACGCACCTCGCGCTCGTCCCCGCCGGCTACGCGGACGGCCTGCCCCGGAGCGCCTCCGGCCGCGGGCCGGTGCTCGTGGGCGGCAAGGTCCGGCGGGCCGCCGGACGGATCGCCATGGACCAGTTCGTCGTGGACCTCGGCGAGGACCTCGCCCGGGCCGGCGACGAGGTCGTCCTCCTCGGGGACGCCGGGCGCGGCGAACCGACCGCCGAGGACTGGGCTCAAGCGGCGCACACGATCGCGTATGAGATCGTCACCCGTATCGGAAGCCGGGTTCCCCGGGTGTACCTCGGCGGCTGACGCGGCCGTCACGGGCCGAGTGCCGGGTGCGAGTGCTGAGTGAGGACGGCGACGTCGTGAGCGAGAACTGGCGCAGGGCCGGCTGGGCCGGCGCCGCCATCGGTGTGCTGGCGGCCGGTGCCGCGGCCGGTGTCGCGGTCGAACGCATCACCGTGGGGCGCGGCATCCGCATGAAGGCGCGCCTCGCCCTCGACGCCGCCGGCGACTTCGGCTCCCTGCGCGGGACCGAGGGCGCGTGCCGCGCCGAGGACGGCACCGAGCTCTACTACGAGACCGACGAGCTGCCCGAGGAGGGTACGAAACGCCGGCTGCGGCCCAAGGACCCGGCGGCCGGCACCACCGTCGTCTTCTGCCACGGCTACTGCCTCTCCCAGGACTCCTGGCACTTCCAGCGCGCCGCCCTGCGCGGGGTCGTTCGTTCCGTCTACTGGGACCAGCGCAGCCACGGCCGCAGCGCCCGGGGCCTGGCCCAGGCCGACGGCGAACCGGTGACCATCGACCAGCTCGGCCGCGACCTGAAGGCCGTCATCGACGCCGCCGCGCCCGAGGGCCCGCTCGTCCTCGTCGGCCACTCCATGGGCGGCATGACCGTCATGGCCCTCGCCGACCAGTTCCCCGAGCTGGTGCGCGACCGCGTCCGCGGGGTGGCCCTGATCGGCACCTCCAGCGGCCGGCTCGACGAGGTGACGTACGGGCTGCCCTCGGTCGGACTGGGCGCGGTGCGCCGCATCCTGCCCGGGGTGCTGAAGGCGCTCGGCTCCCAGGTCGAGCTGGTGGAGAAGGGTCGCCGGGCCACCGCCGACCTCTTCGCCGGCATGATCAAGATGTACTCGTTCGGCTCCCGGGACGTGGACCCCGGTGTGGCGCGCTTCGCCGAGCGGCTGATCGAGGCCACCCCGATCGACGTGGTCGCGGAGTTCTACCCGGCCTTCCAGACCCACGACAAGAGCGCCGCCCTCCAGCGGTTCGCGGACATCCCGGTCACCGTCGTCGCCGGGGACCGGGACATGATCACCCCGGCCGGGCACAGCGTGGCCGTCAAGGAGGTGCTGCCGGCCGCCGAGCTGGTGGTGCTGGAGGACACCGGGCACCTGATGATGCTGGAGCGCCCCGACCTCGTGACCGGGCTGCTGACCGGCCTGCTGGCGCGCACCGGCGCCGTCCCCGCAACGGCTAACGTTGGGGGACATGGAAGAAGTACCGCGGGAAGCGCCGCGCAGCCCGGCCGCTGAGGCACTGGCCGAGGCCGCCGCAGAAACCCTGATCACCGTCGACTCGCCCGCCTCCATGCAGGAGCTGGGCCGCAGGATTGCCGGCCTGCTGCGCCCCGGCGACCTGGTCCTGCTGACCGGCGAGCTCGGCGCGGGCAAGACCACCCTGACCCGGGGGCTGGGGGAGGGGCTGGGGGTGCGCGGGGCCGTGACCTCGCCGACCTTCGTGATCGCCCGCGTCCACCCGTCCCTGGGCCAGGGGCCGGCGCTGGTGCACGTGGACGCGTACCGCCTCGGCGGCGGGCTCGACGAGATGGAGGACCTGGACCTGGACGTCTCGCTGCCCGAGTCCGTGGTCGTCGTGGAGTGGGGCGACGGCAAGGTCGAGGAGCTCTCCGACGACCGGCTGCACGTGGTGATCGGGCGGGCGGTCGGCCACGAGGAGGTCCTGGACGACGTACGCGAGGTCGCGCTGCGCGGCGTCGGCGCGCGGTGGGCCGGCACGGAGCTGGCGGCCCTCTCGGAGCGGTAGCAGGCGTCCCGCGCGACTCCGCCGAACCCGGCGGAGCCGGGTGGAGTCCGGTGGAACGGGGGCCGGACCGCCCGGCCCGGCCGGGATCCGGCGGATACGCCGGTATCCGCCGACGGCCGTACGTGGTTCCGGCCCGCGCGGCCGACAACGTACCGACAAGTCGTCGGGAAGATATTGCGTTGGCGTGGGCTCGCGTGATGACATGGTACCCAGCGCTGGTTAGGTCTACCTAAGTACGCGTCCCGGGTCTCAGGAGGCAGCCATGTCGGCAGCAGGAGCAGAGCGAGCGCCCGTCGTGTCCATGCGGGCTCTGCTCGCGGCGGGCGCGGCCGCCACGGCGGTGTCCACGCCGCCCGCGCGCGGCGCGGCGGAACCGGAAGAGGGGCCCGCGCCCGAAACGGAACGGGAACAGGCCGCCCCCGAGTCGGAAGCGGCCTGATACGCACCTTCGGGTGAATCACGCTGCGTGGGCGCCTTACGCCGCATGAGGCGCCCCGCACCGGGGAACGCCGTGGGAAGCCCCACGAGCGCCGGGAGAGGCCGTCGGCGCGGGCGGCCGTCAGGCGACGACGACGACCTTCGCGCCGATCGTCGCGAAGGCCCAGACCGCGTCACCGTCAGCCCGTGCCATGCGGATGCCGCCGGTCTTCTTCGTGGTGTCCGGCTCCGGCATCGCACCGTCCACCCGGGCGCTGAAGCCGATCGCGATGCCGTCCGCGCTGGCGAACCGGACGACGTGCTCGATCGGCACCCCGTCCGTGCCGGTCACCGCGCCCGCGCGCGAGCCGACGACGTAACTGCCCGGCGCCGGGTGCACCGTGCTCGGCACCACCGCGAACGTCCTCGGCTCCTTGCCGTCCTCCGCGACCAGCCAGACCCGCTTCTGGGAGACCGAGTACACGACCCGCGGCCCCGTCCCGGAGTCCGCCGGCACCGCGGCGGGCTTCGCAGGGTCCTGCTTCGCGGGGGCCTGTCCCTGCGGCGCGGCAGGGGCCTGCGGGCCCGTCCGGGCGGGGTGCGCGGGCGCGGTCGCGGAGGCCTGGTAGCCCAGGAAGCCGATCGCGGCGATCGCCGCCGCGGTGAGCCCGGCCACGATTCCCGAGCTGCTGCGTGCCACCTTGCTCCACCTCTCCGCGCCATGGGTCGTCGAACTCCCGGCCGACCCGGGTGTGTCCCCCGTCGAAAGGTAGCAGCCGGCCCCCGCCCCGACCGGCCGCAAGGCCCTGGGGCCGGGGAGTCGTAGGCTGTTCGCGTGCTCTTGCTCGCCGTAGATACCGCCACGCCCGCCGTCACCGTCGCCCTGCACGACGGGGAATCCGTCCTCGCCGAGTCGAACCAGGTCGACGCCCGCCGCCACGGGGAGCTCCTGCTGCCCGCCGTGGACGAGGTCCTCGCCGAAGCCGGGGTGAAGCTCGAAGCCGTCACCGGCGTCGTCGTCGGCGTCGGCCCCGGCCCCTACACCGGGCTCCGCGTCGGCCTCGTCACCGCCTCCACCTTCGCCGCCGTCCTCGGCGTCCCGGTGCACGGCCTGTGCACCCTCGACGGGCTCGCGTACGCCGCCGGGGCCGCCGGGATCGAGGGCCCCTTCACCGTCGCCACCGACGCGCGGCGCAAGGAGGTCTACTGGGCGCGCTACGAGGACCCGCGCACCCGCGTCGGCCAGCCCGCCGTCGACCGCCCGGCCGACATCGCCGACCGCGTCGCCGGCCTCCCGGCCGTCGGCCAGGGCGCCCTGCTGTACCCGGAGGTCTTCCCGGACGCCCGCGCCCCCGAGCACCAGTCGGCCGCCGCGCTGGCCGCCCTGGCCGCCGAGCGCATCGCGGCCGGGGCGGAGTTCCTCCCCCCGACCCCCCTCTACCTGCGCCGCCCCGACGCGCAGGTGCCCAAGAACTACAAGGTGGTCACCCCGCAGTGACCGCCCCGACCGCAGTGCTCCGCGAGATGCGCTGGTGGGACATCGAACCGGTGCTGGAGCTGGAACACGAGCTGTTCCCCGACGACGCCTGGTCGGCCGGGATGTTCTGGTCCGAACTCGCCCACGCGCGCGGCCCGCACGCCACCCGCCGCTACGTCGTCGCCGAGGAACCAGGGACCGGCCGCCTCGTCGGCTACGCCGGACTGGCCGCCGCGGGCGACCTGGGCGACGTGCAGACCATCGCCGCGGCCAAGGACCAGTGGGGCACGGGCCTCGGCGCCCGGCTGCTCACCGAGCTGCTGCGCGCCGCGACCGCCTTCGAATGCGCCGAGGTGCTGCTGGAGGTGCGGGTGGACAACACCCGTGCCCAGCGGCTCTACGAGCGGTTCGGCTTCGAGCCGATCGGCTTCCGGCGCGGCTACTACCAGCCCGGCAACGTCGACGCGCTCGTGATGCGCCTGACCGACCCGGCACAGACCAGAACCGAAAACCCTGAGAGCAGTGAGAGCAATGGCTGACGAACCGCTCGTCCTCGGCATCGAGACCTCCTGCGACGAGACCGGCGTCGGCGTCGTCCGCGGCACCACCCTGCTGGCCGACGCGATCGCGTCGAGCGTCGACGAGCACGCCCGCTTCGGCGGGGTCGTGCCCGAAGTGGCCTCCCGCGCGCACCTGGAGGCGATGGTCCCCACCATCGAGCGCGCCCTGAAGGAGGCCGGGGTCAGCGCCCGGGACCTCGACGGCATCGCCGTCACGGCCGGCCCGGGCCTCGCGGGGGCGCTGCTGGTGGGCGTCTCGGCGGCGAAGGCGTACGCGTACGCGCTCGGCAAGCCGCTGTACGGCGTCAACCACCTCGCCTCCCACATCTGCGTCGACCAGCTGGAGCACGGGCCGCTGCCCGAGCCGACGATGGCGCTGCTGGTGTCCGGCGGGCACTCCTCGCTGCTGCTGGCCCCCGACATCACCAGCGACGTACGGCCGCTGGGCGCGACCATCGACGACGCCGCGGGCGAGGCCTTCGACAAGATCGCTCGCGTGCTCCAGCTCGGCTTCCCCGGCGGTCCGGTCATCGACCGGCTGGCGAAGGAGGGCGACCCCAAGGCGATCAACTTCCCGCGCGGTCTGACGGGGCCGCGCGACGCGGCGTACGACTTCTCCTTCTCCGGACTGAAGACGGCGGTGGCCCGCTGGATCGAGGCCAAGCGCAACGCGGGCGAGGAGGTGCCGGTGCGCGACGTGGCGGCGTCCTTCCAGGAGGCCGTGGTGGACGTGCTGACGCGCAAGGCGATCCGCGCCTGCAAGGACGAGGGCGTGGACCACCTGATGATCGGCGGCGGCGTGGCGGCCAACTCCCGGCTGCGCTCGCTCGCGCAGGAGCGCTGCGACGCCGCGGGGATCGTGCTGCGCGTGCCGCGGCCGAAGCTGTGCACCGACAACGGCGCCATGGTGGCGGCGCTGGGCGCGGAGATGGTCAGGCGCAACCGGCCGGCCTCCGACTGGGACCTGTCGGCGGACTCCTCGCTTCCGGTGACGGACCCGCACGTGCCGGGCACGTCCTCCCAGGAGCACGAGCACGAGCACGGGGGCGGGGGCGGGGACGGCCATGCCCATGGTCACGCGCACGACCACGACCACGTGCACGAGCTCAGCAAGGACAACCTCTACTCATGAGCACCGTCGCCCTGATGTGGGAGGCCCGGGCCGTCGACGGCCGGGGCAACGAGCTCCTGGAGTGGGCCCGGGCGCAGGTGCTGGCCCGGGAGCCGGTGCGCCGTGAGGTGCTGCGCGCCCCGCAGGAACGGGTGCTCGTGATCACCTGGTGGGAGGTCCCCGAGGGCCTGGCGGCGGAGCTGCCCGAGCTGCCCGAGCCGGCCGCGGACCTGATCACCCGGGCGGTGCACCGCTGGCGGTTCGAGTCGGTGGAGACGACCGGTACGGGCTGAGGTGCCCGCCGCGGCGCGCTGCGGCCCTGGTCGGAGGGGCGGTCGAGGAGCTCTGCGGCGAAGCTCGAAGGGCCGCCGCTAGGGTCGTGCGCATGCCTAGCCGTGACCTCCCGCCCCCGCCGCCGCCCGCGCACCTGCGCGAGTGGCTGGACGAGGGCGTCGTACGGGCCGACCGCGCGCGTTTCCTCGCGGACCTGAGCCGGCGCAGCCTCGGCCTCGGCCGGCTGCTGTCGCTCTGGGGCGTCGCGGCGGCCTTCGCGCTGGGCTGGACCTTCGCCGGGCTGGCCGTGACGGCCTTCGCGGCGGGCGGCCCGGCCGGCTGCCTCGCCGGGGCCGTCTGCTCCGCGGCCGGGACCGCCGTACTGCTGCGCGCCGGGCTGTGCTGCGCGCGCGGCGCCCGGCGGGAGCGGCAGGTGCGGCAGCTGCTGTGCGCGTGGGTCCTGGCGGGCCGGGACCCCGGGGCCGATACCCGCCTGCGGGCCCCGGCGCGGAGCGCGGTGTGGCTGACGGCCTCCCTGGCGCTGGGCGGGTTCGGCCTCTGGCTGGCCTTCGCGTCGGCGGCCGGGGCGCGGCCGGGCACGGACACGTACGGGGAGGTGGCGTACTTCACGGGCCTCGGCATGATCCTGTGGACCACCGCCCTGCTGGGGCTGGCCAAGGCCGCGGCGTACTCCCGCTGGACTCGCACCCCGGCCCCGGCGGCGGGCGACCGGCCCCGGCTCCGCGTGCCGGAATCCCGTCTCGCGGGGGTGTGAGGGGCCTGGGCCCTGTCGTCAAAGTCCCGCCCGGACCGGCGCTACTTTGACGACAGGGCCTCGAAGGCCGGGCGGCCGATCAGCATCGACGGGGCCCCCGCCACCCGCGTCAGGAAGACCGTCGCCGAGTTCGGGCCCTGCGGCTTGACCTTCCTGCGCAGCTCCTCCGGCTCGATCGCGGACCCCCGTTTCTTCACCGTCAGGATCCCGACCTCCCGCTCGCGCAGCAGCGCCTTGAGCTTCTTCAGCCCGAACGGCAGCACGTCGGTGATCTCGTAAGCGGTCGCGTACGGCGTCCGGCGCAGCTCGTCGGCGGTGATGTAGGCGATGGTCGGGTCGATGAGCCGCCCGCCCAGCTGCCCGGCCACCTCCGCGACGAGGTGGGCGCGGATCACTGCACCGTCGGGCTCGTACAGCCAGCGCCCGACCGGTCCCGCCTCCGGATCCGGCAGCGGTTCGGCGGTCTCCAGCGCGCGCGGCCCCGGCAGCAGGGTGGCCCGCACCGTGCCCGGCACGGTGCCGAACCACAGGACGGCCTCCTTCACGTCCCCGTGGTCGGAGATCCACTCGGCCTCGGCCTCCGCCGGAACCGCCTCGTGCGGGATGCCGGGCGCGATCTTGATGGCCGCGAACCGGGCCGCGCGGGCCGTCTCCACCGCCCACGACAGCGGCGGCGAGTACGACTCCGGGTCGAAGACGCGGCCGCGCCCGCCCCGCCGCGCGGGGTCGAGGAAGACGGCGTCGTACGGGGACACGTCCACGGCCGTCACATCGGCCTCCCGGACCTCGATCAGTTCCGCCAGCCCCAGCGCGTCGGCGTTGGCCCGCGCGACGGCCACCGTCAGCGGGTCGCGGTCCACGGCCAGCACCCGGATCCCGCGCCGGGCCAGCGCCAGGGCGTCCCCGCCGATCCCGCAGCACAGGTCCGCGACGCTGCGTACGCCCAGCCCGGCGAGCCGCTCGGCGCGGTACGCGGCCACCGGCGCGCGGGTGGCCATCTCCCCGCCGCCGGGGGTGAAGTACATCCGGTAGGCGTCCTCGGCCCCGAACTTCGCCACCGCCCGCTGCCTCAGCCGGGCCTGCCCCAGCGCGGCCGACACCAGCGCGGCGGGGTACTCGCGGCGCAGCCGGGTGGCCACGGCCAGCTCCTGGGCGGGGTCGTAATCGCGGAGCGAGGTCAGGAGGGCGCGGCCCTCGAAGGTGAGGAGCGCGGCGAAGTCTTCGGGGGTCACCGGTTCATTGTGGGCCAGCCGGTGGAAGGGGCGGGTCCGGCCGTGGTGTCGTCCGGGGCGCGGCGCCGCCTGGTGCAAGGATCCGCTGCTATGCAGCTTGTACGACAAACATCACATACTTCGCAGTATGGTCACCGGCTCGCGGGACGCCCGCGCGGCCGGTACGGGGTGGCCCTGGCCGCGCTGCTGGTCGCCGCCCTGGGCACGGGGTGCGGCGCCGCGGAGTCCGGGAAGCCCGCCAAGGCCAAGCCCGGCCAGGGGACGGAAGCGGGCGGCGCGGCCGGTGCGCTCGCCAACCCCGCCGAGAAGCTCAAAGCCGCCCAGCAGGCCCGCATCGCCGCGGCCAAGAAGTGGCGGCTGGCCAAGACGCCGCTCCCGGCCCCGGCCGCACCCAAGGAGAAGCCCGAGATCACCACGCGCGAGGGCTTCGAGGTCGAGGACCAGGACGAACTGCCCCCGGTCTTCACCACCATCCCGACCGAGGACAAGGTCGTCTTCCTGACCGTGGACGACGGGGCCGAGAAGGACCCCGAGTTCATCAGGATGATGAGCGAGCTGAAGATCCCGTACACGGCCTTCCTCAGCGACTACCTCGTGCGCGAGAACTACCCCTACTTCAAGGAGATGCAGGCGGCGGGCGTCACCCTCAACAACCACACCGTCAACCACCGCTACATGCCCGGACTCTCGTACGAGCAGCAGCGCGAGGAGATCTGCGGCCAGCAGGACATCATCCAGAAGCAGTTCGGCAAGCGGCCCTCGCTCTTCCGCCCGCCGTACGGCAACTACAACCAGGACACGCTGCGCGCCGCCAAGTCCTGCGGCATCAAGGCGGTCCCGCTGTGGAACGCCGAGGCGTTCGTGAACCGGATGGAATACCGCGAATGGGACCGCGACCTCCACCCCGGTGACATCATCCTCACGCACTTCCGGGGCCGGGAGGACTGGAAGGGCACGATGCCTGACATGATCCGTCATGTCATGAAGACCGTCACGGACAAGGGATATGCCGTGGCACGCCTGGAGGACTACTTGTGAGGTACGCGCGCCGGTTGGTAGCCGGGACGCTGACGGCCGGCGCGCTCGCGCTGTCCCTGACGGGATGCGGGAACAGCGTGGATCCCATCGAACGGCTGGGCCGCAAAACCGCTCAGGACACCGCCTCCCCCTCGGCGCCCCCGTCCGGGCCGGCCCCCGCGGCGAGCTCCGCGCAGGCCGGCGCGGCGGGGGACGACGCGTACCGGAAGTGGGGCCTGAAGGCCCCCGTCCAGTACGCACCCAAGCCCGCCCAGAAGCCCCAGCTCCCCAAGGCCGCCCCCGGCAAGGCGGCCGTGCTGGACCGAATACCCGTCGCGCCGACGGAGAAGGTCGTCTTCCTGACCTTCGACGACGGCGCGGAGAAGGACCCCGAGTTCCTGAAGATGGCGGCCGACCTCAAGCTGCCGATCAGCATGTTCCTGACGGACAACGTCGCTTCCTCGGACTACGGCCACTTCGAGAAGCTCCGCGACAACGGCTCCGGCAGCACGGTGAACAACCACACCCTGACGCACCCGAACCTGCGCACCCTCCCCTTCGCGGCGCAGAAGAAGGAGATATGCGGGCAGCAGGACCGCCTGGAGAAGCGCTTCGGCAAGCGGCCTCCGCTCTTCCGCCCGCCGTTCGGGAACTACAACGACGACACCCTCAAGGCCGCCGCCGAGTGCGGGGCCCCGACGGTGGTCCTGTGGCGGGCGTCGATGCAGGTCAACGACTTCCAGTACGCGGAGGGCTCCGCCCTCAAGCCGGGTGACATCATCCTGGCCCACTTCCGCGGCCCGTCGGAGCTCAAGGGCGCGACGGAGACCCAGATGACGGCGCGGATGCTCCAGCGGATACAGGACCAGGGGTACAGGATCGGGCGCCTGGAGGACTACCTGTAGGACTGCCTGTAGGACCACCTGTACGGGCCGGGCGGCTAGGCCGTCTCTTCCGGATCTTGCTCCCCCAGCTACCGCTGGGAGGTACCCCCAGACCCGCGGCGTCTGGCACGGCACCTCGCCGCGTTGTCGGCACAGCCGAGTACGTCCAGTACGCGCGCTGTGCCTCGGCCTCGCGAGGCACCGCACCAGACGCCGCGGGCTTGACCGGCAAGATCCGAAAGAGACGACCTAGTGCTGTGACCGGAAACGATCACCGGGGTGGTGCTGACTTGCCGTGTGTCGGTTGGATGTGACGACACGTCCGATCGGTGTGAGGAGGCTCGATGGCAGTGCCGGTCAGGGTCCGCAGGCTGACCGAGCAGGAGGGGCGGAAGCTCCAGCGGATCGTGCGGCGGGGCAGCACCAGCACGGTGCGGTTCAGGCGGGCGATGATGCTGCTGGCCTCGGCGGGCGGGAACACCGTCCCGGCGATCGCGAATCTGGTGCAGGCGGACGAGGACACGGTCCGTGACCTCATCCACCGCTTCAACGAGGTCGGGCTGGCCTGCATGGACCCTCGGTGGGCGGGAGGCCGTCCCCGCCTGCTCAGCGATGACGATGAGGAGTTCGTCATCGAGTCGGCCACCACCTGCCCCACCACGCTCGGCAAGCCCTTCACTCGCTGGTCGATCCGGAAACTCGCGGACCATCTGCGGCGCCACGCCGCCCGCCCCATACGCATGGGCCGCGAGGCCCTGCGCTGCCTGCTCGCGCGCCGCGGCGTGACGTTCCAGCGGACCAAGACCTGGAAGGAATCCAGCGACCCGGCCTTCGACGCCAAGCTGGACCGGATCGAGTACGCGCTGACCGAGCGCCCCGACCGCACCTTCGCAGCGGTACCTGCGCTGGCGCAACCAGAACGGCCGCCACCCCGACGTCCTGGCCGCCCAACGGCGCGAACGCGCCCGTGTCCGCAGCGAGAGGGGCATTCGGTGGGGCGGTCGACCACTGGGCGTGGCGGCCTGAGGATCCCCGCCACGGCGGTCTACACGGCCATCTCCTCGGGAGAACGCCGGGTGATCTTCTTACCCGCTTCGGTCTCCACCAGGGTCACAGCACCGATCCAATCACCATCGGGGTACTCCCAGTTGGCTGGGTCCTCCAGGACCGCCGAAAGCTGATCGCGAGGCACCAGCTCTCCGGGCTGGAAGCCCTTCTCCCCTGACGGGGACGTCCACGGCGCGACTCGACGAACCTCGATCCATCCACGAGCGATGAGAGTCAGCAAGGTCCCTGCCAGCTCCTTCACGGGCCGGGACTGATCGGCATCGTCGAGATCCCCCCAGACACCAGCCAGAATGTCGATCTCATACGAATTGACCATGAACGCTTCCTCGGACTTGGTCAACGCTTGCCACTCACGTTCGCTCATCCGCCGATCATCGCAGGACACCCGGTGATCGTTTCCGGTCACAGCACTAGCCGGCGCTGCGGTCCGCGAGGGGACGGCGACGCTGCGCGGGATCGGTCAGCGACAGCGGCTGCCAGACGCCGTCCGGGTGGTAGAGGTTGGTGCCCGGCGGCACGATCTCGTCGATCCGGTCCAGCACCCCGTCGTCCAGCACCAGATCGGCCCCCTTGAGCGCGGCCCCCAGCTGCTCGGCCGTACGCGGACCGATGATCACCGAGGTGACGGCCGGATGCGCGAGCGGGAAGGCGAGGGCCAGCTCCGGCACCGTGCGGCCGATCCCGTCCGCCACCTCCGCGAGCCGCTCGACGGCCTCCAGCTTGGCGACGTTCCCCGGGATCGACAGGTCGAAGCGCGCGGGGTGCAACGCGGCCCGGCCGGTGGTCATGTCGATGGCGCGGCCCAGCCGGTGCCTGCCGCTCAGGAAGCCGGACGCCAGCGGGCTCCAGGTCAGCACGCCCATGCCGTAGCGACGGGCGACGGGCAGGACGTCCCGCTCGACGCCCCGCGCGAGGATCGAGTACGGCGGCTGCTCGGTGCGCGGGCGCGGCAGCGCGCGGCGTTCCGCGACGTGGTGCGCCTCGGCGATCTGCTCGGCGGGGAAGGTGGAGCAGCCGAAGGCCCGGATCTTCCCGGCCCGGACCAGGTCGCCGAGGACGGACAGGGTCTCCTCGATGTCGGTCGAGGGGTCGGGACGGTGCACCTGGTAGAGGTCGATCCAGTCGGTGTCGAGGCGCCTCAGGCTGTCCTCCACGGCTCGCGTGATCCAACGCCGCGAGTTGCCGCTGCGGTTGCGGCCCTCACCCATCTGGAAGTGCACCTTGCTGGCGAGCACGACGTCGTCCCGGCGCCCCTTGAGGGCCTTGAGCGCCTTGCCGACGATCGTCTCCGACTCGCCGGCGGAGTACATGTCGGCGGTGTCGACGAAGTTGATGCCCTGGTCGAGGGCGGCGTGGATGATCCGGACGCAGTCGTCGTGATCGGGATTGCCGATCGCACCGAACATCATCGTGCCGAGGCAGTACGCACTCACCTCGATGCCGGTCCCACCCAGGTTTCGGTATCGCATGGTCATACGGGCGGACTGTAGGAGCTGGAGCGCGCTCTAAGTCAAGGGGTGGGGGTGGGGCGGGGTTTCGGGGGCGGGGTGCCGGCGGGGCGGTCTCGGAGACGGTTTGGGGGTTTCCCGTCAGTCCCATCGTCCTTCCGGTTCGTGCCGGCCCGTCAAGGGCGCTCACTTCGTTCGCGTCACTGCGTGATGTCGCTTCGCTCCACCCTTGACAGCCCGTCCCGCCCCGGAAAGCCGAAAGACTGCCGGGAACCCCCCAAAAGAACGGTCACGGGGCAGGAACGGGAGGGGCGGCTCCCTCAGTGACGAGACGAGGGACCGGGCCACGGCCATGTCCCGCATTCGGGCCCGCGCACTGCCCGGCCAGGCCGGGGGCCCGGCTATCCGCACCACATGACGATCAGGGCCCCATCCAGGACCGGCAGGCGCGTCAGATCGCTACGCGCTCCTCCCGGCATGGCGTCCAACGGCCGTCTCGGGCTGATACCCGCACCACATGTCGATCAGGGCAGCATCCGAAACGGATGGGCGCGTCAGATCGCTACGCGCTCCTCGTTTCTCGGCGGCTGATGCCCGTCTCGGGCTGATGGCTGCGCTGGACGGTGATCACAGAGGGGGACCTTCATGGGACCGGCTCGGCCGTCAGGATGGTGAGGAGCCCGGGGAAGCGGGCCTCGATGTCCGCTCGACGCAGTTCTGCCATCCGGCTATTGCCCCGGTCGACCTGGCGGACCAGCCCGGCCTCCCGGAGGGTGCGGAAGTGGTGGGTGACCGTCGCCTTGGAAACGGGCAGGGCGAAGGAAGCGCAGGTGCGCGCCGCGCCTTCCGGGGCGGCGGCCAGCTCGCGCACCACCCGGCGGCGCAGTGGGTCGGCGAGCGCGGACAGCACTTTGCCGAGCTCGATTTCCTCGATGGCCGGGTGACCCTCGTCGTCGGGCATGGTGGCGACCTCCTCTCCTTAGGTATGGATTGGATCTTACCTTCGGCGGCTGCTAGCGTCCGGCAGGTACGAACTCGGTCGTACCTATCTCTGGGGGAGAACTTGATGGATCAGCTCGTCACCGTCGTGGGCGTCGCCCGTCCCAAGCCCGAACGCGCCGGAGAGCTCATGGACCTGCTGCTCTCCTTCGTCGAGCCCACCCGGCAGGAGCCCGGCTGCCTGGAGTACCACTTCCACGAGGACTGCGAGGAGCCCGGCGTCTTCGTGTTCTACGAGGTGTGGCGCAGCCAGGCCGACCTCGACGCCCACTTGGCGCTGCCGCACCTGCGGGACTTCTGGGAACACCGGATGGACTACCTGGCCACTGACCTGGAACTCCGCTTCGTGAACATGCGCAGTCCCCACGGTCACTAGTCGTGTGGCCCTGATCGGCACGTGGTGCGGGTATCGGCCGAGGACGGTCGCCGGACGCTATGCCATGAGGAGCGCGTAGCGATCTGACGCGCCCACCGGTCCCGAATGCTGCCCTGATCGTCATTTCGTGCGGGTGTCAGCCACGGACGGTCGCCGGACGCCCAGCCGGGAGGAGCGCGTAGCGATCTGACGCGCGGGGGCGGACCGCCGAGAGTCTTGGGGGGCCCGGATGCCCGGCGGGCCGACGCCCGACCGCCCGTCTCATCGCTGAGGGAGCCGACCCTTCCCCATGGACCGTGCCGTTCTTTCGGGGGGTTCCCGGCAGTCCTTGTCTTTCCGGGGCGGGCTGGTCGGTCAAGGGTGGCCGAAGGCCATCGCGTAGCGACGCGAACGAAGTGAGCGCCCTTGACGGGCCGGCGCGAACCGGAAGGACGATGGGACTGACGGGAACCCCCCAAACCAGCCCTGAGGCCGCCCCGCCGAAACCCCGACCCCAGACCCCCCCCCGCAGCCCCGCCCCCGCCCCCTCACCCCACCCCCGCCACCACCGGCGTGATCGTCGTCTCCGCCGGGCCGTGGGCGTCGGCTTCGCGTTGGCGTTCCGCGCTGTCGCTGATGCGCAGCAGCAGGGCGATCATGATCCAGTTCGCCAGCAGTGACGAGCCGCCCTTCGCCAGGAAGGGCAGGGCCTTGCCGGTCAGGGGGATCAGGCCCGTCACGCCGCCGGCGACCACGAAGACCTGGAGCGCCAGTGCCGCGGCCAGGCCCACCGCCAGCAGCTTGCCGAACGGGTCCCGCGCGGCCAGTGCCATGCGCAGGCCCCGCTGCACGAGCAGGGCGTAGACGAACAGGACGGCCATGACCCCGGCCAGGCCGAGTTCCTCGCCCACCGTCGTCAGGATGAAGTCGCTGCGGCCCGCGAACTTGATCAGCTCCGGGTGGCCCATGCCCAGGCCGGTGCCGGAGACGCCGCCGGTGCCGAAGCTGAACAGGGCCTGCGCGGACTGCTCCGAGTTGAGGCCCTGCGGAGGGTTCGGCGAGTAGATCGCCAGGGGGTTCAGCCAGGCGGCGACCCGTGCCTTGACGTGGGGTTCCGTCGAGCCGACCACGAAGGCGCCCACGGCCGCCATGAGCAGGCCGCAGACGATCCAGCTGGTGCGCTCGGTGGCCACGTACAGCATCACCACGAAGACGCCGAAGAAGATCAGCGAGGTGCCGAGGTCGCGCTCGAAGACCAGGACGAGCAGCGACAGGATCCACACCGTGATGATCGGCCCGAGCTGGCGCATCGGGGGCAGGCGCATGCCCAGGAACTTGCGGCCGGTCAGGGCCAGGGAGTCGCGGTGGACGACCAGGTAGCCCGCGAAGAAGATCGCGATCATGATCTTCACGAACTCGCCCGGCTGGAGCGAGAAGCCGAAGAGGATGATCCACCGCTTCGCGCCGTACGTGTCCGCGCCGAAGAACGCCGGTGCGATCAGCAGGACCAGGGCGATGGCCATGGTGATGTAGATGAACCGCTGGAGCAGCCGGTGGTCGCGCAGCAGCGCCACGACCAGGATGCAGGCGGCGACCCCGACCACCGTCCACATCAGCTGGTCGGGCGCGTTCGCCACGGAGTCGTACCGCTCGATGTAGCCCTGGTCGAGCCGGTGGATCAGGACCAGTCCGAGCCCGGTCAGCAGCATGGCGAGCGGGAAGACCAGCGGGTCCGCGTACGCCGCGAACCGGCGGATGCCCAGGTGTCCCACCAGGGACAGCAAGGTCAGGCTGATGACGAAGCCGGCGAGGTGCTGCGGCAGCTCGCCGTTCATGGCCAGTCCGGCGCTGACGTGGCCGAAGACGGCGATGCCGATGACCAGGACGAGCAGCAGTGCTTCGGTGCGGCGGCGGGCGCCCGCCGCCGTCAGCGGCCTCAGTCCGCGCACGGGACGCCGCCGCCGCCGAGGGCGTTCCGCTCCGGCCGCGGAGGGGGCGGCGGCGGGGCGGATGACCGGGTGGGGGCGGGGGAAGGAGAAGAGGACGGCGCGCCGTCCGGCGCACCCGGGGTCGTCACAGTGGCCGGCCCGGGGCCGATCTGCTCGGCAATGCGGCGCTTTATCTTCATATCTTCTACGACGTCGATGCCCTCCCCGAGGTTCCTTTCGGAATGACTCATTCCGGATCCTTCGCGGGGGCGGACCCTCGCCCGGGCGGGCTGCTGCGGAGGGATTCAGCCAGCTTGCGCGCGTCTTCGGCCGCGGGGGCGCGCCCACCCGAAGCGGCGCATACCGGGCGGAGGTCCCCCGGCGTTCCGGTGTGGGGCCCGGGCGGTCCCGGCGGGGTGGGCGTTCAGCCGAACGGGGGGTTCGGCGGCCGGAATACGTGGAACCGGTGGAGCGTGTTGGCACTCCGCTTGACCGAGTGCTAATCGCCGGAATAGTCTCGCACCTGGCACTCACCCCCGGTGAGTGCCAACACAGCGACAGGCAGGTCCGGCACCCGCGACGACGGATCGACCTGGTCGCCACCTCAGACAGTTAACCCCGGATCTCCGAAGGGGGAGGTCGGATCGTGACGACCGCCAGCTCCAAGGTTGCCATCAAGCCGCTTGAGGACCGCATCGTGGTCCAGCCGCTCGACGCCGAGCAGACCACGGCCTCCGGCCTGGTCATCCCGGACACCGCGAAGGAGAAGCCCCAGGAGGGCGTCGTCCTCGCGGTCGGTCCGGGTCGCTTCGAGGACGGCCAGCGTCTCCCGCTGGACGTCAGCGTCGGCGACATCGTGCTGTACAGCAAGTACGGCGGCACCGAAGTGAAGTACAGCGGCGAGGAGTACCTCGTCCTCTCGGCCCGCGACGTCCTCGCGATCGTCGAGAAGTAATTCTCTTCTCCAGTTTTGCTTTGAGCTGCGCCCCTGGTCACCCTGCTGATGCCGGGCGGCGAGGGGCGTAGTTCGTTTCAGGCGGTCGCGGTGAGCGGCCGAGGATCGCAACGAGAGGGCGGAACCGCTCCCATGCCCAAGATTCTGAAGTTCGACGAGGACGCCCGCCGCGCCCTTGAGCGCGGCGTCAACAAGCTTGCCGACACGGTCAAGGTGACGATCGGCCCCAAGGGCCGCAACGTCGTCATCGACAAGAAGTTCGGCGCCCCCACCATCACCAACGACGGTGTCACCATCGCCCGCGAGGTCGAGCTGGACGACCCGTACGAGAACCTGGGCGCGCAGCTCGTGAAGGAGGTGGCGACCAAGACCAACGACATCGCGGGTGACGGCACCACCACCGCCACCGTGCTGGCCCAGGCGCTCGTCCGCGAGGGTCTGCGCAACGTCGCCGCCGGCGCCTCCCCGGCCGCCCTGAAGAAGGGCATCGACGCCGCGGTCAAGGCCGTGTCCGAGGAGCTCCTCGCGACCGCCCGCCCGATCGAGGACAAGTCCGACATCGCCGCCGTGGCCGCGCTCTCCGCGCAGGACGCCCAGGTCGGCGAGCTCATCGCCGAGGCGATGGACAAGGTCGGCAAGGACGGTGTCATCACCGTCGAGGAGTCCAACGCCTTCGGCCTGGAGCTCGAGTTCACCGAGGGCATGGCCTTCGACAAGGGCTACCTGTCCCCGTACATGGTCACCGACCAGGAGCGTATGGAGGCCGTCCTCGACGACCCGTACATCCTGATCAACCAGGGCAAGATCTCCTCCATCCAGGACCTCCTGCCGCTGCTGGAGAAGGTCATCCAGGCGGGTGGCTCCAAGCCGCTGCTGATCATCGCCGAGGACGTCGAGGGCGAGGCCCTCTCCACCCTCGTCGTCAACAAGATCCGCGGCACCTTCAACGCGGTCGCCGTCAAGGCCCCCGGCTTCGGTGACCGTCGCAAGGCGATGCTCCAGGACATGGCCACCCTCACCGGTGCCACCGTCATCGCCGAGGAGGTCGGCCTCAAGCTCGACCAGGCCGGTCTGGACGTCCTCGGTTCCGCGCGCCGCGTGACCATCTCCAAGGACGACACGACCATCGTCGACGGTGGCGGCAACGCCGCTGACGTCGCGGGCCGCGTCAACCAGATCAAGGCCGAGATCGAGTCCACGGACTCCGACTGGGACCGCGAGAAGCTGCAGGAGCGCCTGGCGAAGCTCGCCGGCGGCGTCTGCGTCATCAAGGTCGGCGCCGCCACCGAGGTGGAGCTCAAGGAGAAGAAGCACCGCCTCGAGGACGCCATCTCGGCGACCCGCGCCGCGGTCGAGGAGGGCATCGTCTCCGGCGGTGGCTCCGCGCTCGTCCACGCCGTCAAGGTCCTCGAGGGCAACCTCGGCCTGACCGGCGACGAGGGCACGGGCGTGTCGGTCGTCCGCCGCGCCGCGGTCGAGCCGCTGCGCTGGATCGCCGAGAACGCCGGCCTCGAGGGCTACGTCATCACCTCGAAGGTCGCCGAGCTCGACAAGGGCCAGGGCTTCAACGCCGCCACCGGCGAGTACGGCGACCTGGTCAAGGCCGGCGTCATCGACCCGGTCAAGGTCACCCGCTCCGCCCTGGAGAACGCCGCTTCCATCGCCTCCCTGCTGCTCACGACCGAGACCCTGGTCGTCGAGAAGCCGGCGGAGGAGGAGGCCGAGGCCGGTCACGGCCACGGTCACGGCCACAGCCACTGAGGCTGACGCCACAGGCACACGAGAGGCCCCCGTCCCGCCGTTCCGTACGGCGGGGCGGGGGCCTTCCCGTTGCCGCGGTTCAGGGCCGGGGGCTCACGAACCCATCGACTTCATCGGGTCCATCCCCAGCTGGCGCATCATGCCCATGACGTCGTAGTGCCACCAGCCTTCGGCGATCATCCCGTCCTTGCAGCGGAAGGTCGTCTGGCCGGTCGCGCTGACCTTCTTGCCGGTGGGCGCGAGACCCATGAAGTCGCCGGTGTGCGTGGCGTTCCAGGTCCAGAGCGTGGTGACGAGGTCCCCTTCGGCGAGCTGCTGGTCCTTGGTGAAGGTGAACTCGAAGGCGGAGCGCCACATGGCGAGGTCCGCCATCAGGCCGTCGATCCCGGTGGCGTCCGGGTCGGCCTGGAAGATGTCGTGGTCGACGTAGTCGGAGGCGAAGATCTCCTCGGCCATCGACCGGTCGCCCGACACGGCCAACTCGTCGAACATGCGGTCCACGAGCATCTTGTTGAGGTTCTCGTCGCGGACCACGTCCAGGTTGGTGAAGGTCGGCATCCCCTCGCACAGGGCCACCATCTCCTGGAACATCGTGTCCGTCTCCGGGAGCTGGGAGTTCTTCATGGCCTCTTCGTACGAGGGGAATTCGACCACGTCCAGGTAGTGGTTCTCGTCGTCGCGGTCCCTGGCCACGATGCTGTGGGTGACGGTCCGCTTGCCCTGGCTCTGCGAGACGTACCGGTCCAGCAGCTGATTGAGGTCGTCCTGCCGACTGGTCTTGTAATCGATAATCTGTACGAATGTCATGGCGGTCTCCCGGGCTGGAAGGGACATTTCCAGTTTAGGGAGATTCGTTCCGGTCGGCCGCTCCGCCGGTGACCAGGAGGGCTACTGGGGGCCGTACTTGCGCCCGGTCCGCGAGGACACCCCGCCCAGCAGCCCGCGCGGCGTCAGCTTCACCACGCCCATCAGCGCCTTGTAGCGCGGGTCCGGGATGGAGACGGTCCTGCCGCGGGCCAGGTCGGTCAGCGCGGCGGCCACCAGCTTGTCCGCGTCGAGCCACAGCCAGCCCGGGATGTTGTCGGTGCCCATGCCGGCCCGCTGGTGGAACTCGGTCCGCACGAAACCGGGACACAGGGCCATCAGCCGCACCCCCGACCCGCTGAGGTCCCGCGCCGCGCCCTGGGTGAACTGCACGACCCAGGCCTTGCTGGCGCCGTAGGTGCCGCGCGGTACGAAGGCCGCCACCGAGGCCACGTTGATGACCCCGCCCCGGCCGCGGGAGCGCATCGACTCCGTCGCCGCCGAGGTCAGCCGCAGCACCGCCTCGATGTGCACCTTCAGCATGGTCAGCTCGTCTGCCATCGACACCTCGAGGTAGCGGCCCTTGTTGCCGAAGCCCGCGTTGTTCACGAGCAGGTCCACCGGGTGCTTGCGGTCCCCGAGGCGGTTCTCGACGGACTCGATGCCCTTGTCGGTGGAGAGGTCGGCGGCCAGTACCTCGGCCTCGATGCCGTGCCGGTCGTGCAGTTCGGTGGCCTGTTCGGCCAGCCGCTCGGTGTCGCGGGCCACCAGTACGAGGTTGTGGCCCTGGGAGGCGAGCCGCCGGGCGAAGGCGGCGCCGATGCCCGCCGTGGATCCAGTGATCAGCGCAGTCGTCATGTGCGCAAAATAGCCGCCCGCGCCGGCTTCCGTGCTTCCGCGGGCACGTGCGTGCGATCCGGCGCTCCGCCCGGGCCCCGGCGGGGGCCCGTACGGCTGTGACCGCGGTCTCCTCAAAGGGGCAACTGGGGGATTGGCGTCGGGGTCAAAGGCGGTCTTATGCTCGAAGGGTGATCGAGGCACGCCACCTCCGGATCCTGCGCGCTGTCGCCGGGACCGGTTCCTTCTCCGCAGCCGCCCGCGAGCTCGGCTGCACCCAGCCCGCCGTCTCCCAGCAGATGAAGGCCCTGGAACAGTCGGCCGGGACCCCGCTGCTGGTGCGCACCGGTCGGGAGATGCGGCTGACCCAGGCGGGTGAGGCCCTGGTGCGGCACGCCGCCGGGATCCTGGCCGGGCTGACCGCCGCCGAGGAGGAGGTCGCGGCCATCGCCGGGCTGCGCGCGGGCCGGGTCCGGCTCGTCTCCTTCCCGAGCGGCAGCTCCACGCTGGTGCCCACCGCGCTCGCCGCGATGCGCGCCGCGCACCCGGGGACGCGCATCTCGCTCGTCGAGGCGGAGCCGCCGAGGTCGGTGGAGATGCTGCGCGAGGGCGACTGCGACGTGGCGCTGGCCTTCCGCTACGGCGGGGACGGGTCCGCGGCGGGGAACGCGGCCGAGTGGGAGGACCTGGTGGTCACCCCGCTGCTGACCGACCGGCTCGTGGGGCTGGTTCCCGAGGGGCACCGGCTGGCGGGTGCCGAACGGGTGGGGATGGCCGAGCTGGCCGACGAGCCGTGGATCGCGGGCTGCCCGCGCTGCCGCCGCCACCTGGTGGAGGTGTGCGAGGGGGCGGGCTTCACCCCGCGGATCGACTTCGCCACCGACGACTACCCGGCGGTGGTCGGGCTGGTCGGGGCGGGGCTGGGGGTGGCGGTGCTGCCGGAGCTGGCGGTGGAGTCCGTACGGGCGAAGGGCGTGAGCACCCTGGCCGTGGAGCCGGCCGTGGAGCGCGAGGTCGTGGCGCTGACCCTGCCGGACCTGGCGCGCGTACCGGCGGTGGCGGCGACGCTGGGCGAGCTGGTGCGGGCCGCCACGCGCTGACCGTACGGGGGCGTACGGCCGCACGGGTGACGGCCCGGACCTGAGTCGCGGCGACACGCCCGGGCGGGCGCGCGGATCTGAGGGAACGTTCCTTCGGATGTTCTTCCGGATTTCCTTCCGGATGGACGGTTGCCGGGACGGGCCGGGCCGGGCCGGCCGTCAGTGCGGCGGGACGGTACCGGTCGTACTGGAGGCGGGGATCAGCCGGTGCCGCGCGCGGCCCATCAGTTCCTCGCGTTCGTCCTCGGTCAGCCCTCCCCACACCCCGTAGGGCTCGCGGACGGCGAGCGCGTGCGCGGCGCATTCCGAACGCACCGGGCAGCGCATGCAGACCTCTTTAGCCGAGGCCTCGCGCGCACTCCTGGCCGCGCCCCGCTCGCCCTCCGGGTGGAAGAAGAGGGAGCTGTCGACTCCGCGGCAGGCGGCCAGTAGCTGCCAGTCCCAGAGGTCGGCGTTCGGTCCGGGGAGGCGGGAGAAATCTGCCATTGGTAGTCCTCTTGGTGCCGGGTACTACGCGGATACGGTCCATGTCTCCACACCTACTGTCGTAGTAGATGTAAATATGACTCATTGGGAATCTAGCCTCAGACACATGGCAAACGGAAGGAAAGCCGCCAAATAGGGCATAGCTCCAGATGGAGGACAGTTCGCTCGTGGCTCCGGCGCCGTGATCGCTTCCTCACGTAGAGTGCCGAAGGTGTCCGTCCGACCCGTAACTCTTTCGAGTGACCATCGTTGAGAGAGCGAGTGCGGTTGAAACGAGAGGTTCCCGGACAGGTGTCCGAGGGCATCGATCGCACAGGTGACGATACGTACCAGCCTGGAGGCTCAAGGTGACGCGCATCAGCAGCTGCGGAGGGCGGTCATGACTTCCGTCCTCGTCTGCGACGACTCCCCGCTTGCCCGAGAGGCGCTCCGTCGCGCGGTTGCCACCGTGCCCGGCGTCGAGCGTGTGACGACGGCTGCCAACGGCGAGGAAGTCCTCCGCCGCTGGGGTGCCGACCGCTCCGACCTGATTCTGATGGATGTACGGATGCCCGGGCTGGGCGGTGTCGAGACGGTCCGCCGGCTCCTGTCCGCCGACCCGGGCGCCCGCATCATCATGCTCACGGTCGCCGAGGACCTGGACGGCGTGGCCCTCGCGGTCGCCGCCGGCGCCCGCGGTTATCTGCACAAGGACGCCTCGCGCGCCGAGCTGCGGGCCACGGTCACCCAGGCGCTCGCCGACCCCACCTGGCGACTGGCCCCGCGCCGGCTCCGCTCGGCCGAGATGGGGGCCGCCCCCACCCTGACCGCGCGCGAGATCCAGGTGCTGGAGGGCATGAGCCACGGCCGGTCCAACGCGGAGATCGGGCGCGAGCTCTTCCTCTCCGAGGACACGGTCAAGACGCACGCCCGCAGGCTGTTCAAGAAGCTCGGCGCCTCCGACCGGGCGCACGCCGTGGCACTCGGCTTCCGCTGGGGCCTCGTCCGCTGACCGCCGCACCGGCGGCCGGCGGCCGGCGCGGTCCCGTCCGCCACCGGCGGGCGGGGCGGCAGGCGTCCGCCGGCGCCGCCGTGGCGGAAGCCCCGCCGCCACCCGGTGTTCCGCCGGGGATTGGCGGGGCACAATCCGGGGGACGTGTCGCTTCGGGCGCGATGCCGCATCCTTGATGGTGTGCCGCATTCTTGGAGAGGTCGAGTCCTCCGGGACGACGATTCGGGCCGAGCGGAGGGGAGGGCGCAGATGACGAGTTCCGGCGCACCCGCTCATAACGCTTCGATGCACAACACGGACCGCGATGCCGCGAACGCTCCCGCGCCAAGGCACCATGGATTGATGCGCGACGACGAGGCCCTGGGGTCACCCGCGGCCACAGGCCCCACCGGCGCCGCCAAAGGCGGCAACGCCGGGGCCGTCGGCGCGCTCGTACGCCGCGCCGTCGACGGGGACGAGCAGGCCACGCACGACCTGCTGGCCTTCGTGCACCCCCTCGCCCTGCGCTACTGCCGCACCCGGCTGTCGCGGCTCCCGGGTGATGCCCGTCACTTCGTGGAGGACCTCGCGCAGGAGGTCTGCGTCGCCGTGCTGATGGCGCTGCCCCGCTACCGGGACACCGGCCGGCCCTTCGAGGCCTTCGTCTTCGCCATCGCCGCGCACAAGGTCGCCGACCTCCAGCGGGCCGCCATGCGTCACCCGGGGAGCACGGCCGTGCCCTCCGACGAGATGCCCGAGCGGCCGGACGACTCGCTGGGCCCCGAGGAGCGGGCGCTGCTCAGCAGTGACGCCGCCTGGGCCAAGAAGCTCCTCGCGAACCTGCCGGAGAACCAGCGCGAGCTGCTCGTCCTGCGGGTGGCCGTCGGGCTGACCGCCGAGGAGACGGGGCAGATGCTCGGCATGTCCCCGGGCGCGGTCCGCGTCGCCCAGCACCGGGCCCTCAGCAGGCTGCGCGCGCTCGCCGAGCAGTGACCGCTGCGGAGTCGTGCGTTCCCTTTCGTTCCCTTTCTGTCGTAGGAAAGGACGAAACTTGCGGTTGACCTTGGTCGTGGAATGAGACGCCCCGGGATCCCGTTAGCATGGACATCCGCGCTGAGCAAGACCATTTGGGAAGGTGTCATGACCGCCGACGGAGTGCCCGACAAATTCGCCACGCTCGGACTGACCTACGACGACGTGCTGCTGCTGCCGGGCGCGTCGGACATGGCCCCCGACCAGATCGACACCTCTTCCCTGATCTCGCGCAACGTCCGGGTGAACGTTCCCCTGCTGTCCGCCGCCATGGACAAGGTCACCGAGTCCCGCATGGCCATCGCGATGGCCCGCCAGGGCGGCGTCGGCGTACTGCACCGCAACCTCTCCATCGCCGACCAGGCCAACCAGGTCGACCTGGTCAAGCGCTCCGAGTCCGGCATGGTCACCGACCCGATCACGGTGCACCCGGACGCGACGCTGCGCGAGGCCGACGAGCTCTGCGCCAAGTTCCGCATCTCCGGCGTCCCGGTCACCGACTCCGCCGGCAAGCTGCTCGGCATCGTCACCAACCGCGACATGGCCTTCGAGTCGGACCGCAGCCGCCAGGTGCGCGAGGTCATGACCCCGATGCCGCTGGTCACGGGCAAGGTGGGCATCTCCGGCGTGGACGCCATGGAGCTGCTGCGCCGCCACAAGATCGAGAAGCTGCCGCTCGTCGACGACGCGGGCATCCTCAAGGGCCTCATCACGGTCAAGGACTTCGTCAAGGCCGAGAAGTACCCGAACGCCGCCAAGGACAAGGACGGCCGGCTGCTCGTCGGTGCGGCCGTCGGCGTCGCCGGCGACGCGTACGAGCGCGCCCAGGCGCTGATCGAGGCCGGCGCCGACTTCATCGTCGTCGACACCGCCCATGGCCACTCCCGCCTGGTCGGCGACATGGTCGCCAAGATCAAGTCGAACTCCTCCGTCGACGTCATCGGCGGCAACGTCGCCACCCGCGACGGCGCCCAGGCGCTGATCGACGCCGGCTGCGACGGCATCAAGGTCGGCGTCGGCCCCGGCTCCATCTGCACCACCCGCGTCGTCGCCGGCATCGGCGTCCCGCAGGTCACCGCCATCTACGAGGCCGCCCTCGCCGCCAAGGCCGCGGGCGTCCCCGTCATCGGCGACGGCGGTCTCCAGTACTCCGGCGACATCGCCAAGGCCCTCGTCGCGGGCGCCGACACGGTCATGCTCGGCTCGCTGCTCGCGGGCTGCGAGGAGTCCCCGGGCGAGCTGCTCTTCATCAACGGCAAGCAGTTCAAGTCGTACCGCGGCATGGGCTCGCTCGGCGCGATGCAGACCCGCGGCGACCGCAAGTCCTTCTCCAAGGACCGCTACTTCCAGGAGGGGGTCGGCGGCGACGACAAGCTGATCCCCGAGGGCATCGAGGGCCAGGTCCCCTACCGCGGCCCGCTCTCCGCGGTCGTCCACCAGCTGGTCGGAGGTCTGCGCCAGTCGATGTTCTACGTCGGCGGCCGCACCGTCCCCGAGCTCCAGGACCGGGGCCGCTTCGTCCGGATCACCTCGGCGGGCCTCAAGGAGAGCCACCCGCACGACATCCAGATGACGGTGGAAGCACCGAACTACAGCCGCAAGGGCTGAGCACGAACACCGCCTGAGGGGGCGGGCCCGGCCGGGCCCGCCCCCTCAGGCGTGCCCCGGCCGTCCGTACAGCGGTCACCGGGACGCGGGCCCCCGCCCTTCGGGGATACTGGACGGGCAGACCCAGAGGAAAGGCCACCACACGTGACTGAGATCGAGATCGGGCGCGGCAAGCGCGGCCGCCGGGCGTACGCCTTCGACGACATCGCCATCGTCCCCAGCCGGCGTACGCGGGACCCGAAGGAGGTCTCGATCGCCTGGCAGATCGATGCGTACCGCTTCGAGCTCCCCTTCCTGGCCGCCCCCATGGACTCCGTGGTCTCCCCGCGGACCGCGATCCGCATCGGCGAGCTCGGCGGCCTCGGCGTGCTGAACCTCGAAGGTCTGTGGACCCGCTACGAGGACCCGCAGCCGCTGCTGGACGAGATCGCGGAGCTGGACGAGGCGAGGGCCACCCGCCGCCTCCAGGAGATCTACTCCGCGCCGATCCAGGCCGACCTGATCGGCCGGCGGATCAAGGAGGTGCGCGACTCGGGCGTCGTCACCGCCGCCGCGCTCTCCCCGCAGCGCACCGCCGAGTTCTCCAAGGCGGTCGTGGACGCGGGCGTGGACATCTTCGTGATCCGCGGCACCACCGTGTCGGCGGAGCACGTCTCCGGCGCAGCCGAGCCGCTGAACCTCAAGCAGTTCATCTACGAGCTGGACGTCCCGGTCATCGTCGGCGGCTGCGCCACCTACACCGCGGCCCTGCACCTGATGCGCACCGGCGCGGCGGGCGTCCTCGTCGGCTTCGGCGGCGGCGCCGCGCACACCACGCGCAACGTGCTCGGCATCCAGGTCCCGATGGCCACCGCCGTCGCCGACGTGGCCGCGGCCCGCCGCGACTACATGGACGAGTCCGGCGGCCGCTACGTCCACGTCATCGCCGACGGCGGCGTGGGCTGGTCCGGCGACATCCCGAAGGCCGTGGCCTGCGGTGCGGACGCCGTGATGATGGGCTCCCCGCTGGCCCGCGCCACCGACGCCCCGGGCAAGGGCAACCACTGGGGCATGGAGGCCGTCCACGAGGACGTGCCGCGCGGCAAGAAGGTCGACCTGGGGACCGTCGGCACCACCGAGGAGATCCTCACCGGCCCGGCGCACAACCCGGACGGCTCGATGAACCTCTTCGGCGCGCTGCGCCGCTCGATGGCCACCACCGGCTACAGCGAGCTCAAGGAGTTCCAGCGGGTCGAGGTCACGGTCGCGGACTCGCAGCACAGCCGCTGACCGTTCTTCGTAAGAAGCCGGAGGGCCGGCACCCCGCTCGGGGTGCCGGCCCTCCGGCATGGGCGGTGCGGCCGGTCAGTCGTTGACCTTCTTGGCCGAGCCGAAGGCGACGAAGGCGCCGATGCCGAGGAAGACGAGGGTCATGAAGCCCATGCCTTCCTTCCAGACGCTGCTCAGGCCGGTGACGCCGACCTTGTCGAGTACGTCGAGCACGTCGGTGTCGCCGACCTTGGCCATGGCGAGCGCGATGAAGAACATCTGGCCGAGGTAGACGGCGCCGAGCGCCGTCACGGCGGAGACCACGGGCAGGACGGGGCTGCGGCCGCCCGCCTTTCCTGCGGCCAGGCCCACGAGCAGGCCGACACCCGCGGCCGCGAAGCCGAACTCGCGGTCGATGGCGTTCATGATGCCGCCGTACGCGGCCGCCGCGATCAGTGCTGCCACGACGGCGGCCGCGATGCCCAGGCCGACGTTGCCGCCGCGGGCCGGTGCCGGGGCGGGGGTCTCGGGGTAGGGCGAGGGCGCGGGAGGCTGGAAGTTCTGGCTCATCGGGAAATCCCCCCCAGGGATTCGGGCGCACTGCGGCCGTGAGGCGTAAGTGCGGGATAAGTGACGCCGCAGGCTAACAGGGGACGGTGACATTCCACCGGGAGATTCCGGTCGCATGATCGAACCGGAACCGGCCCGTGATCCGGGGAAGGGGCCGGTCAGAGGCGGTGGGCCGCGCCGGCGGGGCTGGCGCCGCGGGTGTCGAGGAGGAGCTGGGCCTTCACCGCCAGGCCCTGCATGTCGTACGTGCGGTGGTGCTGGAGCAGGATCGTCAGGTCGGCGTTCGCGGCGGCCTCGTAGAGCGAGTCGGCGCGCGGTACGGGCTGGTCGCGGACCCGCCAGCCCGCGATGTACGGGTCGTGGTAGCTGATCAGCGCCCCGAGGTCGAGGAGCCGGCTGGCGATCTCGCCGGCCGGGGAGCCCTCCTGGTCGGCGAGGTCGGGCTTGTAGGTGACGCCCAGCAGGAGGACGCGGGCCCCGCGCGCGGACTTGCCGTGTTCGTTCAGCAGGGTGGCGCAGCGCTGGATGACGTATTGCGGCATCCGGTTGTTGATCTCCTGCGCCAGGCCGACCATGCGCAGGGGGTGGCCGGGGGTGCGGGTGGTGTGGGGAAGGTAGTTGGGGTCGAGGGGGACGCCGTGGCCGCCGACGCCGGGGCCGGGACGGAAGGCCTGGAACCCGTACGGCTTGGTCTCGGCGCAGCGGATGACGTCCCACAGGTCGACGCCGAGGTCGTGGCAGAGGACGGCCATCTCGTTCATCAGGGCGATGTTGACGTGCCGGTAGTTGGTCTCCAGGAGCTGCACCGTCTCGGCCTCGCGCAGGCCGCGGGCCCGGACGACCTTCTCGGTGAGGCGGGCGTAGAAGGCGTGCGCGGACTCGGTGCAGGCGGGGGTGAGGCCGCCGATCACCCTGGGGGTGTTGGAGATGGTGTGGGTCCGGTTGCCCGGGTCCAGGCGGCTGGGGGAGTAGGCCAGGTGGAAGTCCCGGCCGGCCCGCAGACCGGAGCCCTCCTCGAGGATGGGCCGCAGGTAGTCCTCGGTGACACCCGGGTGGGCGGCGGACTCCAGGATCACGGTGGTGTGCGGGCGCAGCCGGGCAGCGAGGGTGCGGCCGGCTTCGCCCACGGCCCCGAGGTCGAGCGCGCGGTCGGCGCCGAGCTGGGTGGGGGCGCAGATGACGGCGGTACGGACCCGGCCGAGCTCGGTGGGGTTGGTGGTGACCCGGAAGCCGGCCGCCGACATGCGGCGGATCTCGGCGGCGGTGAGGGTGCTGTCCGTGGCGGGGCCGCTGTCGTAGCCGACGGTCTCGATTCCGGCGGCCACGGCCGCCTGGGCGAGGGGGAGGCCGAGGTGGCCGAGTCCGATGACGGCGAGATCTGCGGGCATGGGGGGCCGTCCCTTCCCTTCCCTGGCATGCATGAGGGGGCGGTGCGCGCAAGTCCAGTGGACGACTGGAGCTGGCGCAATGTCAGACTAGGCGTATATATGACAGATATGTCGCATTGTGGGGTGGTGGTCGCCGTTGTGTTGTCCACAGGCGGTGGCTGATGTGGGTGCGGCCGGTCAGAATCGTGGAGCGGGGGGATGTGAGCGGGATCACCCGCACCGAGCGGGTACGGCCCGCACCAACGGGAGGCAGCCGTGAGGACAGCGACACTGGGACCGGAGCAGCGCTCGGAGGCGCTCGCCCGGATGGCCGAGCGGGAAATGGACGTGCTGGTCGTCGGCGCGGGGGTGGTCGGCGCGGGCACCGCACTGGACGCGGTCACCAGAGGCCTGTCGACGGGGCTGGTGGAGGCCCGGGACTGGGCGTCCGGGACGTCGAGCCGGTCGAGCAAGCTGATCCACGGGGGCCTGCGCTACCTGGAGATGCTCGACTTCGCGCTCGTACGGGAGGCGCTCAAGGAGCGCGGGCTGCTGCTGGAGCGGCTCGCCCCGCACCTGGTGAAGCCGGTGCCCTTCCTGTACCCGCTCCAGCACAAGGGCTGGGAGCGGTTCTACGCCGGCTCGGGCGTGGCCCTCTACGACGCGATGTCCGTCTCCAGCGGACACGGGCGCGGGCTGCCCACCCACCGCCACCTCTCGCGCAAACGGGCCCTGCGCATCGCGCCGGCCCTGCGGAAGGACGCCCTGGTGGGCGCCCTCCAGTACTACGACGCCCAGATGGACGACGCGCGCTACGTCGCCACGCTGGTCCGGACGGCCGCGGCGTACGGGGCGCACTGCGCCAACCGGGCGAGGGTGGTCGGCTTCCTGCGCGAGGGCGAGCGGGTCGTCGGGGCGAAGGTGCGCGACGTCGAGAGCGGCGACGAGTACGAGATCCGCGCGAAGCAGATCGTGAACGCGACCGGGGTGTGGACGGACGACACCCAGGCGCTCATCGGGGAGCGCGGGCAGTTCCACGTACGGGCCTCGAAGGGGATCCACCTGGTCGTCCCGAAGGACCGGATCCACTCGAACACCGGGCTGATCCTGCGGACCGAGAAGTCGGTGCTGTTCGTGATCCCGTGGGGCCGGCACTGGATCGTGGGCACCACCGACACGGACTGGGACCTGGACAAGGCGCACCCGGCGGCGTCGAGCGCGGACATCGACTACCTGCTGGAGCACGTGAACTCGGTACTGGCCGTGCCGCTCACGCGGGACGACGTCCAGGGCGTGTACGCGGGCCTGCGGCCGCTGCTGGCCGGGGAGTCGGACGCGACCAGCAAGCTGTCCCGCGAGCACACCGTGGCCCACCCGGTGCCCGGCCTGGTGGTGGTGGCGGGCGGCAAGTACACGACGTACCGGGTCATGGCGAAGGACGCGGTCGACGAGGCGGTGCACGGGCTGGACCAGCGGGTCGCGCAGTGCGTGACGGAGGACGTGCCGCTGGTCGGGGCGGAGGGGTACCGGGCCCTGTGGAACGGCCGCGCCCGCATCGCCGCCCGGACGGGGCTCCACGTGGTGCGGGTGGAACACCTGCTGAACCGCTACGGATCGCTGACGGACGAACTGCTCGACCTGATCGCCGCCGACCCGGGGCTGGGGGAGCCGGTGACCGGGGCGGACGACTACCTGCGGGCGGAGATCGTCTACGCCGCCTCGCACGAGGGGGCGCGGCACCTGGACGACGTGCTGACACGGCGGACCCGCATCTCCATCGAGACCTTCGACCGGGGCACGCGATCGGCGCGCGAATGCGCGGAGTTGATGGCTCCGGTGCTGGGCTGGGACGAGCAGCAGACCGAGAAGGAGGTCGAACACTACGGGAAGCGGGTCCAGGCGGAGCGGGAATCGCAGCGCCAGCCCGACGACCAGACGGCGGACGCGGCACGGCTGGGGGCGCCCGACATCGTTCCGTTCTGACGTCCCGCGCACGAAGCGCGCTGCGCCACGCCCCGCCTGACGGGCCGGAGCTCCGCGTCCGCACGGACGTCTTTCCGGCCCGGAAGCCGGGGCATCCTGTAGTTGGGCGGCGAAGGGAACCGCCGGACCCGGGGCTCCCGTCGGATGCGGAGTGAGCAACAATGAGGTTTCCGCCGGGGTGCATTACCGTGCCCCCCGGCGGCTGCCGATGCAGCCGGGGCAGGCTGCACGATCGCAGAGGGGACGCATGTCGAAGCCGGAGCACACCGAGTCGTCCGCCGGGGCGCCTACGGCGAAGCTGGATGGCGGGGCCGCGGCTGCTCCGGCGGACAAGCACCCCGAGGAACCCGGGCACACCGAGGACGCCGGTCCCGCGACGGCCGAACCGGCCGCCGTGCCCCGGCCGCGGTCCGGCGCGACCACGAGCGGGCCCGGGTCCGCGGCGGAGTTGGATTCTGACGGCGCGACGGGTGGGGGCGCGGAAGCGGAATCCACGCCCGCCGACGCGAAGAAGCCCGAGGACGCGACGCCTGAGGACGCGAAGTCCGGGGACGCGAAGAAGCCTCGGGACACGAAGCCCGACGACGCGAAGAAGCCCCAGGACATGAAGCCCGGGGACGCGAAGCCTGCGGACGCGAAGAAGCCTGAGGGTCCCGCGCCCGCGGACGCCAAGCCGGAGGACGCGAAGCCCGGGCTCGCGGGCAAGGGCGGTCCCGGCGCCGTGAAGCCGGCGGCGAAGCCGCAGGCCGGCGCCGCGAAGGCGGAGGACGCCGGGTCCGGTGCCGCGCCCGCCAAGGCGGCCGCGGCCAAGGCCGTTCCCGCGAAGGCCGCAGCCGCGGAGGCGGACGCCGACGAGGGCGACGCCGGCGAGACGGCCGAAGACGCCCGGCGCCAAGGGCGGTTGCTGGCCGGGCGGTACCGGCTGGGCGCCGTACTCGGCAAGGGCGGCATGGGCACCGTGTGGCGCGCCGAGGACGAGGTCCTCGGCCGGACCGTCGCCGTCAAGGAACTGCGCTTCGGCAACGGCGTCGACGAGGACGAGAAGCGCCGCCTCATCACCCGGACCCTCCGCGAGGCCAAGGCCATCGCGCGCATCCGCAGCGAAGGCGCCGTCACCGTCTTCGACGTGGTCGACGAGGACGCCCGGCCCTGGATCGTCATGGAGCTCATCGAGGGCTCCTCGCTCGCCGAGTTCGTCCGCGAGAACGGCCCGCTGACCCCGCGCCGCGCGGCCGAGGTCGGCCTCGCCGTGCTCGACGTGCTCCGCGCCGCGCACCGGCAGGGGATCCTGCACCGCGACGTGAAGCCGTCCAACGTGCTCATCGCCGCCTCCGGCCGCGTCGTGCTCACCGACTTCGGCATCGCGCAGGTGGAGGGCGACCCGTCCATCACCTCCACCGGCATGCTCGTCGGCGCCCCTTCGTACATCTCCCCGGAGCGCGCCCGCGGCAGTAAGCCCGGCCCGCCCGCCGACATGTGGTCGCTCGGCGGCCTGCTGTACGCGGCTGTCGAGGGCGTGCCCCCGTACGACAAGGGCAACGCGCTCGCCACCCTGACCGCCGTGATGACCGAGCCCGTGGACCCGCCGCGGAACGCCGGCCCGCTGACCGAGGTCATCTACGGGCTGCTCGTCAAGGACCCGGCCCGTCGCCTCGGTGACGACCAGGCGCGGGCGATGCTCACCGCCGTGGTCAACGCCCCCGAGCCCGTGGCCGTCCCGCCGGACCCGCAGCCGGTCCCGCCGGTCGAGGAGACCCGCCCGATCTCCCTCACCAAGGCCGACGCGGCCGCCGAGAAGGCGGCGAAGAAGGAACGCGAACGCCGTGAGCGCGAGCAGCGCGAGCGGACCCGCGCCGCGCTGAAGGCGACCCGCAAGGCCGCCGCCGAGGCGGCCGCCGCCGCCGCGGCCCCGCCGGCCCGGCCCGCGCAGACCGTGGCCCCGCTCACCGACGTGATGTCGCGCCGCACCATCGTGCTGGCCATCGCCGGGGTGGTCGTGGTCCTCGCGGTGGTCGGCTCGCTCATCGCGTACATGGTCAACGGGGACGACAACGACGGCCGCACGGACGAGGGCAAGGGTGGCCCCGGCCCGGCCGTGACGGGCAGCGCCTCGCCCGGGGGCTCCGTCGGCAACGCCCCGGCCTCGGCCGGTTCCTCGCCGAGCGCGAACCCGAGCGGCACGCCCGGCACGCCCGCCCCCAGCGGCAGCGCCGACCAGGGCCAGGGGCAGGGCCAAGGCCAGGGACAGGGGCAGAACCAGGGCCAGGGCCAGGGGGCCAGCCCCGGCGGCCCCGCCGCCGGACTCCCGGCCGGTTTCGCCACCGTGACGGACCTGCGGTACCACTTCTCGATGGCGATGCCCGAGGGCTTCCGCCAGACCGACACCGCGGGTGCCGACTCCGGTGCGATATACAGCCGCGACGGCGGCTTCCCCCGGATCCAGGTCGACTACACCAACAGCCCGGGCAACGATGCCCGCCTCGCCTGGGCCAAGCTCGCCCCGGCCGTGGCGGGCAGCAGCAAGGGGTACCGCCAGATCCGCCTGGACACGGTGGACTACCGGGGCTACCCGACCGTCGCCGACTGGGAGTTCGAGCGGGAGCAGCAGGGCGTACGGGTCCGCGTGCTCGACCGCGGCTTCAAGACGGACTCCACGCACGGTTACGCCATCATGATCAGCTGCGCGGCCGACCAGTGGGACGGCCCCGAATGCACGCAGCTGCGCAACACCGCGTTCGAGACCTTCCAGCAGTTGGGCTGACGGGCTCTCCAAGCCCGGGACGCGGGCGGCCCCGGCGACGTATCGTGTCCGACGGGGGCCATGGGGACCGCACTCGGGGGAGGCGATGTGGAGGACTACGCCGGCCGGATCCTGTCCGACCGCTACCGTCTGCCGATTCCGCCGTCCGACGAGTACGAGCCGATGGAGACCCGGGCCTTCGACACGCGCAGCGGGCAGGAAGTCCTCGTACGGCAGGTGCCGCTGCCCGAGGTGGTGGACGCGGAGCTGCTCGACGGAACCAGCGCGCGGGCCGTGGCCGCCGGGGAACCGCCCGCCGTCCGGCGGGCGATCGCCGCCGCGCAGGCGGCCGCCTCCGTTCCCGACCATCCCCGCCTCGACCAGGTCTTCGACGTGTTCGCGGAGGACGGCTCGCTGTGGATAGTGAGCGAACTCGTCCCCGCCAGGCCGCTGGCCGCGCTGATCGCCGACGAACCGCTGAGCCCGTACCGGGCGGCGGAGGTGGCCTCCGACGTGCTGACCGCGCTGCGCGTGCTGCACGCGCACGGCTGGACGCACCGCAACATCACCGCGCGGACCGTGTTGATATGCGAGGACGGACGGGTCGTCCTGACGGGTCTGGCGGCCGGCGCCGCCGAGGACGCCCTGTGCGGGTACGACCCGGTCCCGCCGCCGGACACCGGTGAGCCGGGCGCGGACGCCGATCCCGCCTGGGGCACCCCGCCGCCGTTCCCGGGGCAGGCGCCGCCCGCGCGGCCGGCGCCGCCCCCGGAGCCCGCGCCGCCCGGTACCCGCGAGGAGGGGCCCCGGTACGCGCCGCTGGTGGCGCCCGGCTACGACACCGGCCCGCGCTACACGGACCACATCACCCCGGAGCCGGCCGGTTCCGCGCCGCCGCAGCGGGCCGGGCGGGCGGCCCCGCCCGCGCCGCCCGCCCCGCCCGCGCAGGACCGGGCCGCCGCCGAGGCCGCCGCCCGCGCCGGGACCGTCGCCGCGTACCGGGCCGGAACCCGGGCCGCGACCGCCGAAGTGGCGCGGCAGCGCGGCCAGCGCGGCCCCGTGGTCGTGCCGGTGCTGCCGCCGACCGGGGCCAACCTGCCCCAGGAGTACGCGTACCCGTACGGGGGGCCCGGCACCGCCGCCGCCACCCCCTGGCACGGGGTGGGCCCGCGCCGCCCGGCCGAGCCGCAGCCCGAGCCGGAACCGCAGCCCGAGCCGTCGCCCGCACCCGCGCCGGAGCCCGCGTCCGCGCCCCCCGCCGAGCCGTACGCCGAGTCGTCCGCCGAGCCGGTCCGGCCCGCGCTGCCCGCCCAGCTCGCCCTCCCGCAGGGCTTCCGCCAGGCCGAGGCCCCCGCCCCGCCGGAGCCGCCGCGCCCCCCGGCCCCGCGCCCGCCCCGCGCGCCCGCGGCCGCGGCCGCCGAGGCTCCCGCAGCCCCCGCGCCCCGTCCCCGCGAAGCCGGCGGGGCCTGGGGCGGCCCCCGCACCGGCCTCGACGCCGAGCGGGCCCGCCAGACCCGGATGGCCGTCGTCGGCCCCCTCACCGAGCGCTGGGCTCCCGAGCAGGCCGCCGGCCCCGTCCAGGGCAACTGGCAGCTGGCCGCGCCCATCGGCCCCGCCACCGACCTCTGGGCCCTCGGGGCCCTGCTGTACCGCGCCGTCCAGGGGCACGCCCCGTACCCCGAGGACAGCGTCGCGGAGCTCGTCGAGATGGTCTGCGCCGAGCCGCCCGCCTTCGCCGAGGACTGCGGCCCGCTGCGCCCCGTCGTGGAGTCGCTGCTGCGCCAGGACCCCACCGAGCGGCCCGACTTCGAGGAGCTGCGCGGCTGGCTGCGCTCGCTGGTGCGCTCCGCCCCGGAGCCCGACGGGGGCTTCGCCGGACTCCCGATGCCAGAGCCGGACCCCGCCCGGCTGCCCGTCGTACGCCGCCGCGGCGATCTGCACGGCCGCCACCGCAACGCCGCCGCCCCCCGCGGACCCCGCTCCCTCGGCCGGTTCCTGCTGGTCGGCGTCCTGGCCCTGCTCGCGGGCGGGGTGGCGTACGCGATGCTCTTCATGCCGCGCGCGGCGGACTCCGGGCAGCAGCCGACCGCCGCCCAGAGCCCGGCGACGGCCTCCCCGGCGCCGCCGAGCCCCCGCCCGGACCCCGCGTCCGGGCCCGCGCGGCCGTCGGGCGGCACCCCGAGCGGCACCCCGGAGTCCAAGCCCGCCCCGCAGGGCGACGCGCCCGCGCCGGAGGGCTACACCGTCCAGCAGGACCCGGCGCACTTCAGCATCGCCGTGCCCAACGGCTGGGAGCGCCAGTCCCTCAACGAGGCCGGGCAGGTGCGCTACACCCAGGGCCAGTTCACCCTGATCGTCGTACCGGGCCGGGACCGCGTCGAGGGCGGCGGTCCGGATCCGCTGGGCTACCAGAAGGACAAGGAGCCCGAGCTGGCCCCGTACCGCAACTCCACCTGGGCCTCCGGCGGGGACGTCAAGTCCACCAAGGTGGGGCAGCAGTTGCGGGTCACGGGCCGCTACACCTGGATCGACGCGGCGGGCCGGTCCCTTTTCGCCCGTAATTTCGTCGTGGCGCTCGGCGGCTCCTATCACGTCGTCATGGTCACGGGTCCGGAGGACAACCAGGACAAGGTCACCGACGTCTTCGAGAAGGCAACGGCGAGTTACAAAGCCGGCGGCTGACGGACGATCAGTACGGCGATTGCGTCACAGTGCTGCCTTACGGGCCCCGCCCGGTTCCGGCAGCGCCCGCAGGCTCCGTAATCTGGCGTGGAGTGCACAGAGCGGCGGGAATTCGTGGAACAGCAGACAGGCGCGGGTGCGGTGCTCGCTGGCCGGTACCGGCTCGTGGAGCCCATCGGCAGCGGCGGCATGGGGAAGGTGTGGCGCGCGCATGACGAGCTGCTGCACAGAACGGTCGCGGTCAAGGAACTGACGGCGGGGCTGTACGTCGCCCAGGCCGACCGGGAGGTCCTGCACGCCCGTACGCAGAAGGAGGCGCGGGCGGCGGCCCGGATCCAGCATCCGGCGGTCGTCACCGTCCATGACGTGCTGGAGCACGACGACCGGCCGTGGATCGTCATGGAGCACATCGACGGTCCCTCCCTCGCGGAGGCCGCCAAGGCCGCCGGCCGGATCGAGCCCCGCGAGGCGGCCCGGATCGGCCTGCACGTGCTGGGCGCGCTGCGCGCGGCGCACGCGGTCGGCGTGCTGCACCGGGACGTGAAGCCGGGCAACGTGCTGCTGGCCAAGGACGGCCGGGTGCTGCTGACCGACTTCGGGATCGCCGCGATCGAGGGCGACTCCTCGATCACACGTACGGGTGAACTCGTCGGCTCCATCGACTACCTGGCCCCGGAGCGGGTCACCGGCGGCGCCCCCGACCCGTCCTCCGACCTGTGGTCGCTGGGCGCCACCCTCTACACGGCCGTCGAGGCCCGCTCGCCCTTCCGCCGCACCTCGCCGATCTCCAGCCTCCAGGCCGTGGTGAACGACGAGCCGCCCGTGCCGCGCCAGGCCGGCCCCCTGGGCCCGGTCATCACCGCGCTGCTGCGCAAGGACCCCGCCGAGCGCCCCTCGGCCGCGGAGGCCGAGCGGATGCTGCTGGAGGCGATGGAGGGCCGCGAACCCAAGGCCGCCCAGGCGTACGTGCCCACGCGCGCGGTGAGCGACGAGGAGCGGGCCTCCGCCCGGGCGGACCTGCCCCCGGCGCCCGAGCCCGCCCCCGCCCAGGGCGCCACCACCGCCCTGCCCGAGCGGCCCGAGGCCTCCGGCGGGCGTCCGCCGGGCCGGCTGCGGCGGGTGGCCGTCGTGGCCCTGGTGGCGGCGCTGCTCGGCGGCGGTGCCGTCTTCGGCCTGCTGAAGTACACCGGCGACGACGGGGACGCGGGCCGGGGCGGCGGCTCGGACAAGGGCACGAGCGCCACCGGCGGGCAGGCCGGCCACAAGGACCCGGCCGGGCCGCCGGCCGGGTGGAACGAGGTCGTGGACCCGTTGGGCTTCACGCTGTTCGTGCCGCAGGGCTGGACGCGCCAGACGGACGGGAACCAGATCGACTACACCGCGGACAACGGCAAGCACTTCATCCGGATCGCGGCGGACCCCACCCCGGACTACAAGGACCCGTACGCGCACGTGCTGGACCTGGAGAAGCAGGTGCAGAAGCGGATGGACTACAAGCGGCAGAAGCTCAACCCGAACACCTTCCGGGACAGCACCGACGCCGTGCTGTGGGACTTCACGTGGACGGAGAAGGGCGTGCACGCCGGACCGCGCCGGGCCATCGAGCAGATGTACGTCGCCCCGAACGGCACCGAGTACGCGATCTACATGTCGGGCCCCACATCCGACTGGGCGACCACCCGCCAGCAGTTCGACGTCGTGCTCAGCGGCTGGGAGCCGTCCTCGAAGGGGAGCTGAGCCGACCGCCCCCGGCCATCCTGCCAGCGATCACTGGCAGATTTGGCAAAATCCGGTTACCCACGGGTACCCAAAGGTCCGCCCGCGCAATACGCTCACCGCCATGACGGACTCGCAGGCCCCCGCCGCCCCCCTCCGCCCCGCACCGCAGCCCACCAACCCGGTCGCCCCGGCCCCGGCAGGCGCCCGCACCGCCGCCGACGTGGTGACCCCCGACCTGGTCACCCGGCTCACCCGCGGAGTGATCGGCTCCGGCCGTACCGCCAACCACACCCCCTTCACCGGAGCCGTGCTGGCGGACCTGCCCGAGGCCACCCCCGAGGACGTGGCCACCGCCTTCGCGAAGGCCCGCGCCGCCCAGCCCGCCTGGGCCGAGGTCCCCGTGCGCCGGCGGGCCGCCGTACTGCTGCGCTTCCACGACCTGGTCCTGGCCCGCCAGGCCGAGGTCCTCGACCTCATCCAGCTGGAGACCGGCAAGGCCCGCCTGCACGCCCACGAGGAGGTCCAGGCCGTCGCCGTCGCCGCCCGCCACTACGGCCGCAAGGCGCCCTCGTACCTGCGCCCCAAGGGCCACACCGGCGCCATGCCCACCCTCACCAAGGTCACCGAGCTCCGCCAGCCGCGCGGCGTCGTCGGCCAGATCGCCCCCTGGAACTACCCCCTCGAACTGTCCGTCGGCGACGCCCTGCCCGCCTTCGTCTCGGGCAACGCCGTCGTCATGAAGCCCGACACCGAGACCGCGCTCACCGCCCTGTGGGCCCGTGACCTGCTCATCGAGGCCGGACTGCCCGCCGAGGTCTTCCAGGTCGTCCTCGGCGAGGGCCCCGTCGTCGGCCCCGAGGTGGTCCGGCACGCCGACTACGTCTCCTTCACCGGCTCCACCCGCACCGGCCGCGAGGTCGCGCAGGGCGCGGCCGCCCGCCTGGTCGGCGTCTCCCTCGAACTCGGCGGCAAGAACGCCATGCTCGTCCTGCACGACGCCGACGTGGAGAAGGCCGCCGCCGGCGCCGTCCGCGCCTGCTTCTCCTCCGCCGGCCAGCTCTGCATCTCCATAGAACGGCTCTACGTCCACGCCTCCATAGCCGACACCTTCGTCGAGCGCTTCGCCGCCCGCACCAAGGCGATGCGGCTCGGCAACTCCCTCGCCTACGGCGCCGACATGGGCTCGCTCGTCGGCGAACGCCAGCTGGAGACGGTGCGGCGGCACGTGGACGAGGCCGTCGCCAAGGGCGCCACCCTCGTCGCCGGCGGCGTGGCCCGCCCCGACATCGGACCGCTCTTCTACGAGCCCACCATCCTCGACGGGGTCGAGGCACCCATGGCGGTCTGCGCCGAGGAGACCTTCGGCCCGGTCGTCTCGGTCTACCGCTTCACCGACGAGGACGAGGCCATCGCCCAGGCCAACGCCACCCCCTACGGGCTCAACGCCAGCGTCTGGACCAAGGACGCCCGCCGGGGCCACGCGGTCGCCGCCCGGCTGCGCACCGGCACCGTCAACATCAACGACGGCTACGCCCCCGCCTACGGCAGCGCCCAGGCCCCCATGGGCGGCATGAAGGAATCCGGCCTCGGCCGCCGCCACGGCTCCGAGGGCATCCTCAAGTACACCGAGGCGCAGACCGTCGCCCACCAGCGGCTGCTCCCCATGGCGCCCTCGCTCGGTATGGACGACGAGCAGTACGCCCGCTTCATGACCAGCAGCCTCAAGGTCCTCAAGGCTCTCCGACTGCGCTAAGGGGGCACCCGTGCCGTACGACTACGACGTCATCGTCATCGGATCGGGCTTCGGCGGTTCCGTCTCGGCGCTGCGCCTCACCGAGAAGGGCTACCGGGTCGGCGTCCTGGAGGCAGGACGCCGCTTCACCCGCGAAGGGCTGCCCCGCAACAGCTGGGACCTGCGCAACTACCTGTGGGCCCCCGCCCTCGGGTTGTACGGGATCCAGCGCATCCACCTCCTCGGGAACGTGATGGTGCTCGCGGGCGCCGGGGTCGGCGGCGGCTCGCTCAACTACGCCAACACCCTGTACGTGCCGCCCGCCGCCTTCTTCGAGGACCGGCAGTGGGCCTCCATCACCGACTGGCGGACGGAACTCGCCCCGTACTACGAGCAGGCCAAGCGGATGCTCGGCGTACGCCTCAACCCGACGCTCACCCCCTCCGACGTCCACCTGAAGGCCGTCGCGGAGAAGATGGGCGTCGGGGACTCCTTCCACATGGCACCGGTCGGCGTCTTCTTCGGCGACGGCGAGGACGCCGGCGGGCAGCCGAAGGTCCGCCCCGGCCAGGAGGTCGCGGACCCGTACTTCGGCGGCGCCGGACCCGCCCGCAAGGCCTGCACCGAGTGCGGCGAGTGCATGACGGGCTGCCGGCACGGCGCGAAGAACACCCTCAACGAGAACTACCTGTACCTGGCCGAGCGGGCCGGCGCCGTCATCCACCCCATGACCACCGTCACCGCGCTCGCCGAGCACCCCGACGGCGGCTACCGGGTCCGCACCGTCCCCACCGACCGGCGCCGCACCGGCCCCGCCCGGGTGCTGCGCGCCCGGTACGTGGTGGTCGCGGCGGGCACGTACGGCACCCAGACCCTGCTGCACACCATGAAGGACCTCGGCGAGCTGCCCCGGATCTCCGACCGGCTCGGCGACCTGACCCGGACCAACTCCGAGGGCCTGGTCGGGGCCCAGACCGACGACCGCCGCTACGGCAGGCGTCACGGCGGTGCCCGGGCGGACTTCACCCGGGGGGTGGCCATCACCTCGTCCGTGCACCCCGACGCCGACACCCACATCGAGCCCGTCCGCTACGGCAAGGGCTCCAACGCCATGGGGTTCCTGACCATCCTCCAGGTGCCGCACGCCCGGCACCGGGTACGGGCCTGGTTCGCCCGCACCGCCGCGCACCCGGTGCAGCTGCTGCGCTCCCTGTCGAACCGGCGCTGGTCGGAGCGGACCATCATCGGCCTGGTCATGCAGTCCCTGGACAACTCGCTGACCACCTACCGCAGGCCCGGTGGCCCGGGGAAGGGCCTGCTGACCGCCCGCCAGGGCCACGGGGCGCCCAACCCGGTGCAGATCGCGGAGGCCACCCGGGCGGCGACCCTGCTGGCCGAGGAGATCAACGGCTTCCCGGGCAGCAACATCGGCGAGCTGATGGGCACCCCGCTGACCGCGCACTTCCTCGGCGGCTGCCCGATCGGCGCCTCGGCGGAGGAGGGCGTCGTGGACCCGTACCACCGGCTGTACGGGCACCCGGGCATCTCGGTGGTCGACGGTTCGGCGGTCTCCGCCAACCTCGGGGTCAACCCGTCCCTGACCATCACGGCGCAGGCGGAGCGGGCGATGTCGTACTGGCCGAACAAGGGCGAGGCGGACCGGCGGCCCGCGCAGGGGGCGGCGTACGAGCGGCTGGAGGCGGTGGAACCGATCCGTCCGGCCGTGCCCAAGGAGGCTTTCGGCGCGCTGCGGCTGCCCTTCCTCGCGGTCCCCGAAGTCCCGCCGCGGCACCCGGAACCCGGGCGCTGACACCGGGGGACTGACAACGGTGAGTACCGCGCTCCCCCTCCGAGCGCGGTACTCACCGCGGTACATGAGTGGACTGGCGGTCTCCGAAAAAGGTTGTACCGGAATCCTTTGCGGTGGTCTGTGGTGTCGGTCACACCCCCGAGTGCGCAACCGCGGCGGCGGTCCGGGGGTCAAGGGTGGCATGAGACAGCGCATCTCCCTGCTGGCCGCGTGCGGCCTGGTGGCCGTGGGGCTGACCACCCCCGCCGCGATGGCCGCCGAAACCGCGGACCCCGTCTTCCGCCTGTCCGGTCCGGCCGCCCTCGCCCTGCGGCCGGGCTCCCCGCAGCCGGTGACCCTGCACTACAAACTGCTCGACGCCGACACCTTCGGCGGCGCGTCCACCCTCACCTTCGACCTGACCAAGCTCGCCGGCGTCGCCTCCGTGAAAGAGGCGGCGGGGAGCAAGAAGTGCGAGGACAAGGGCACCACCCTCGTCTGCAAGGACACGGGCCCCCACGCCGGCGTGGACCTGGAGGCCGTCGCCGTCAAGGACGCCAAGGACGGCGCCTCGGGCGAGCTCACGGTGACCGGCACGGCCGCCGGGGCCACCGTCACCCCCGCCTCGACCACCGTTTCGGTGGGCGGGCCCGACCTGGTCATGCGGAAGCTGGACCTCAAGACGGAGCCGAAGCCGGGCGAGAGCCAGGCCCTGCCCCTGGTCTTCAGCAACGAGGGCACTCAGCCGGCGAAGGGGGTGGTCCTGGAACTGGAGGCCAGCCACGGCCTGGAGTTCCCGGAGCGGTACGACAACTGCACCTACCGCACCACCCGCACCTCGACCACCGCCGTCTGCACCGTCGAGGGGGAGTTCGAGGCCAAGGCCGCCTACGAACTGGCCGGCGACAGCCCGCTGCACCTGAAGGCCGGTCCGCACGCCCTCAACGAGCGTTTCGGCTACGGCATCTACCCGGCGGGCACCCCCAAGCAGGCGACGGACACCGACGCCAAGGGCCCCGTCGCCAACGGCACCACCGCCTCGGGCCGCAAGCTCGTCGCCCGCAAGAAGGCCGCGCCCGCCGCCGTGTCCCCGTACGGTCCCGACCTGAACCCGGCCGACAACAAGCGCGTCCTCACCCTCACCGTGCCCAACCAGGCCGACTTCGCGGCCGAGCCCCTCACCGTCAAGGGCGCCGCCGGCAGCAAGGTCAAGGCCGTCGTCGCCGCACGCAACCACGGCCCCGCCTGGGTCACCGGCACCGGCCCCGCGGCCGTGGTCGACGTGCTCCTCCCCGAGGGCGTCAAGGTCCTCACGGCTCCGGCGGCCTGCCGCGCCGTGCAGCCGGCGCAGTACCGCTGCGCCACCGGGACGTCCGTGCTGGAGAACGAGAAGCTGGCGTTCCCCTTCGAGCTGAAGATCGAGAAGGCCGTCAAGGACGCCAAGGGCGCCATCACCGTCGGCCGCCTCGGCGAGAAGGGCGAGCCCGCGAAGCACGCCTTCGACCCGGTGCTGGCCAACAACCAGGCCCCCTTCACGGCCAACCCGACGGTCACCCCGACGAAGTCGCCGAGCCCCTCCACCTCCGGCAGCCCCTCGGCGAGCACCTCCGCGAGCGCCTCGGCCACCCCGGGCTCCACCACCGGCTCCACCACGGGCGCCGGCGCCTCGGCCGCCGCCGGCCGCAGCGGCGGCCCGCTGGCCTCGACCGGCAGCACGGCGGGCCTGGTCGGCGTCGCTGGCGCAGGGCTGGTCGCGGTCGGCGCCGCGCTGTACCTGTCGTTCCGCCGCCGCGACGGAGGCGGCGCGCACGCGTGACCGCTTAGAAGGCGGCACGTAGAAGACGGAAAGACGAACGGCCGGCCAGGGGCGTCCCCCGGGCCGGCCGTTCACATGGGTGACCGGACCGCTGTCCCCTGCCGTCCGGTCACACGAGGGAGCGAGGTCCCACGACGCGCGCCGTCGGGCGTCGCGCCTCATCGCTCCCGTGGAGCCACGCGTGGTGCTGCGTCCCGCGCCTGGCTGGCACGGACAACCTCCCCAACGAAGACCCCCGGGCCCGGTCACGGCCCGGACGGGTGACGAGCGGGCGCCCGCTCGGTCAGACGCGGCCCCGGCACAGCTCCAGCAGGGTCATCGCGAGAGCCGTCCCCGGCTTGCCGAGGGCGTCGCTCCAATGGGAGAGCACCTCCATCTCGCGCGAGAGGTGCACCCGCCGCCCGCCCGCCCCGATCCGGGCCTCCTGGATCACGGTCGAGACGGCCATCCGCTCCTGGATCAGCCCGATGATCCGGTCGTCGAGGGCGTCGATGCGCTCGCGGGAGCCGGCGATCAGCTGCTCGGGGGTGGTGGTGATCGTGGTCATGGCGTCATCTCTCCTGTGGTGGGTGGTGGGCGGTGGCCCGGCAGGAGCGGAAACGCGGAGCGCCCCGGTCCTGTCGGACCGGGGCGCTCTGGGAAGTCAGCGGCTCAAGCGAGCATCACACGGACCCATGGCGACCGGACCGGCCGGTGCCATAGGTAAAGAGGAAGCTCAGCTGCTTGCGCACGGTACGGATTATGACCGCGGGCCCCGCTCCCGGCCAACCGGGTTCGGATGGTGAGACGAAGGGGAGGTGCCGCCCCCCGTTAGAATCGACAAAACAAACCCTCTTCCGCCGGAAGGCCGTCCCGTGCCAGAAGCACCCTCCGCCGCCCACGACAGCGCCCCGGACACGGTTCTCGTCGTCGACTTCGGCGCCCAGTACGCCCAGCTCATCGCCCGCCGCGTCCGCGAGGCCCGGGTCTACAGCGAGATCGTGCCCAGCACGATGCCCGTGGCCGAGATGCTCGCCAAGGACCCCAAGGCGATCATCCTCTCCGGCGGACCGTCCTCCGTGTACGAGGAGGGTGCCCCGCGCCTGGACGACGCCCGCGGCCTCTTCGAGGCCGGTGTCCCGGTCTTCGGCATGTGCTACGGCTTCCAGCTGATGGCGACGACCCTCGGCGGCACCGTCGACAACACCGGTGCCCGCGAGTACGGCCGCACCCCGCTGGCCGTCTCCAAGAGCGGCTCCACCCTCTTCGAGGGCACCCCGGAGAACCAGTCGGTGTGGATGTCCCACGGCGACGCCTGCTCCGCCGCCCCCGAGGGCTTCACCGTCACCGCGTCGACGAACGTCGTCCCGGTCGCGGCCTTCGAGAACGACGAGAAGCGCCTGTTCGGCGTGCAGTACCACCCCGAGGTCATGCACTCCACGCACGGCCAGCAGGTCCTGGAGCACTTCCTGTACCGGGGCGCGCGCCTGAAGCCCACCTGGACCACCGGCAACATCGTCGAGGAGCAGATCGCGGCCATCCGCGAGCAGGTCGGCGACAAGCGCGCCATCTGCGGCCTGTCCGGCGGCGTGGACTCCGCGGTCGCCGCGGCCCTCGTCCAGAAGGCCATCGGCTCCCAGCTGACCTGCGTGTACGTCGACCACGGCCTGATGCGCAAGGGCGAGACCGAGCAGGTCGAGAAGGACTTCGTCGCGGCCACCGGCGTCCAGCTGAAGGTCGTCGACGCGCAGGAGCGCTTCCTGAACGCGCTGGCCGGCGTCTCCGACCCGGAGACCAAGCGCAAGATCATCGGCCGCGAGTTCATCCGCGTCTTCGAGCAGGCCCAGATGGAGATCCTCCAGGAAGACGGCCCGGCGGTCGCCTTCCTCGTCCAGGGCACCCTGTACCCGGACGTCGTGGAGTCCGGCGGCGGCACCGGCACCGCCAACATCAAGTCCCACCACAACGTGGGCGGCCTCCCCGACGACATCGAGTTCGAGCTCGTCGAGCCGCTGCGCCAGCTGTTCAAGGACGAGGTCCGGATGGTCGGTCAGGAGCTCGGCCTGCCCGAGGAGATCGTCCAGCGCCAGCCCTTCCCGGGCCCCGGCCTCGGCATCCGCATCGTCGGCGAGGTCACCAAGGAGCGCCTGGACCTGCTGCGCGAGGCCGACGCCATCGCACGCCAGGAACTCACCGCCGCCGGCCTGGACCGGGAGATCTGGCAGTGCCCGGTCGTCCTGCTCGCCGACGTCCGCAGCGTGGGCGTCCAGGGAGACGGTCGCACCTACGGCCACCCGATCGTGCTGCGCCCCGTCTCCTCCGAGGACGCCATGACCGCGGACTGGACGCGCATGCCGTACGAGGTGCTGGCCCGGATCTCCACCCGCATCACCAACGAGGTGCCGGACGTGAACCGCGTGGTCCTCGACTGCACCAGCAAGCCCCCGGGCACCATCGAGTGGGAGTAGTCCCCACCCGCGGTGCCGACGGAGCCGCCGCCCCCTTCACGGGGCGGCGGCTTCCGCCTTTCCCGGGGCTTCCTCTGGCCACTTCGGGGCCGCGCCGGTAGCTTGCGCGGCGCACTGCCGCGCACGCGCACCGCCGCGCACGCCGCGACCTGGAGGAGGCACGCATGCCGGACCAGCCCGTACCCGTGCCGGTGGACCGGCTGGCCTTCGAGATGCCGCCCGCGTACGAGGACCCGGCCGAGGAGCGCGCCCACCGCAGGGAGCGGCTCGCCGGGGCACTGCGGCTGCTGGGGCGCCTCGGGTACGAGGACGGCGTCGGCGGACACGTCACCGCGCGGGACCCGGAATTCGAGGACTGCTACTGGGTCAACCCCTTCGGCCGGGCCTTCGCCGGCCTCCGCCCGGACGACCTGCTGCTGGCCGACGGGGACGGGCGGGTGCTGGAGGGCGGCCGGCGGCTCAACGAGCTGGCCTTCGCCGTGCACGCCGCCGTGCACCGGGCCCGGCCCGACGCCGTCGCGGTGGTCCGCACGCAGGGCCCGTACGGCAGGGCGCTGGCCTGCCTCGGCGAGCTGCTGGCCCCGGTCACGCAGGAGGCCTGCGCCTTCTACGAGGACCACGCGCTGCTGGACGAGTACCCGGGGGACGGCGTCGCCGACCCGGCACGGACCGCCCGCGCCCTCGGCCCGTACAAGGCGCTGATCCTGCGCAACCAGGGGCTGCTGACGGTCGGCGGCTCGGTGGACGCGGCCGTCTGGTGGTTCATCGCGGCGGAACGGGCCGCGCAGGTGCAGCTGATCGCGCGGGCCGCCGGCAAACCGGTCCCCGTCGGCCATCGGGCCGCCGTGGCCACCCGGGAGCGGTTCGGCGGCGACCTCGCCGCGTGGGTGAGCTACCAGCCCCTGTGGCAGACCGTCGCGGAGGGTGGCGTCAACATCATGAACCGTTAATCACCTGCTCTGACATCGTGCGCAATCCGGAGCACTGTCGCAGTGGTGCACAATTCGCTGGCATTGCACCGAAGTTCAGAGAGGCGGCACGCACGTGGCTGTCCAAGAGATGTCCCGGAGTACCCATACCGCCGTCTGCGCCTGCGACGACTGCGCACGGGAGGGCCACCGCAGAGCGGTCGCCGCCTTCCTCGAGAAACGGGACGAGTTCGCCGCCGGGCAAGGGGTGCCGGCCGCGGTGGCCCACTCGCTCGGCGCCTCCCGCCAGTGGGTCTCCGACGAGCTGGCCCTGTCCGCCCGCACCGTCGCCGAACGGGGCCGGGAGGCCGGGCACTCCTGGCTGTACCTGTTCTCGCGGCGGGCCGTGCTCGCCCTGTGGATCGCCGCCGGGCTGCTGCTGCTGGTCCAGGTCGGCACCGCGCTCGGCGCCGGCTGGTCCACCGCCCGCACCGCGGGGCTGCTGGCCGCGCTGACGCTGGCCGGACTGCTCACCGTCGCCGCCCGCGCCCAGTCGCTGCGGGGCGGACTGCTGGCCCCCGTCGTCGGAGAGGACAACCGCCTCTCCACCTCCAAGGCGGTGCCGAGCGCCTGGCTGGTGCTGACCGCCTTCGCGGCGCTGCTGCCCGCGCTGCGGCTGGCCGCCTCCTCCCCCGGTCCCGAGCGCGAGGCCCTGTACCAGGGGTTCGCGCTGGGGCGGGCGCTGCCGCTGCTGTCGGTGGTCGCGCTGACCTCCGGGGTGGCGGTGCTGGTACGCCGCGTGGTCTCCGTACGGATCATGGGGCAGCGGCTGCAGAAACTGCCGGCGGACCGCCCGCGCGGGGTGGACCTGCTCACGGACGACGACGGCCGCGGCAGCTTCCCGGACGCGCAGTACGTGTTGGTCTCCACCGTGGTGCTGGCCTACGCGGCGGTGTCGCTGGCCCGCTTCCCCGACCGGCTGCCGCAGCTGCCGTGGGCGCTGGCCCTGCTGATGGCGCTGTCCGCGGCCGTGTACCTCGCGGCGAAGTACGCCGAGGGGAGCCGCCCGCTGGTGCTCTCGGTGGTCCGCAGGCGCGAGCCCGGCGACATCGACGCGGCCGTCCGCCCCGGCGACGACATCGAGATCCGCGGCGTCGGCTTCGTGCCGCCCGGGGCGCAGACCCCGGAGATGCTCGCCCGGCTGGTCGTGCGGATCGGCTCGGTCCACGTGCACGTGCCGCTGGTCCCGGTGGCCGGCGGGTTCACCAACCCCTCCGACGCGGTGCTCACCGTCCCCGTGCCGGCGGAGGTGGAGCCCGGCCGGGTGGACGTACAGGTCGTCACGGCGGCGGGGGTGGAATCCAACCGCTGCGTCATCGACGTGGCCGAGTGAACGGGGTAGACATGGGGGCGTGACCCGAACTGACGCCCCATCCGGGCAGCGGACCACCCCGCTCAAGGAGCTGGCCACCCGCTACGCGCTCTTCCCGCTGCGGATCTTCCTCGGCGTGACCTTCGTATACGCGGGCATCGACAAGCTGACGGCCGGGGGCTTCCTCGCCGAGACCGGCAGCGGCTCGGTCGGCGAGATGATGCGCGGCGTACGCGACACCTCCGCGATCCCCGCCCTGGTCGACCTGGCCCTGAAGGCCCCCGTCGGCTTCGGCCTCGCCATCGCCATCGGGGAACTCCTCGTGGGCCTCGGCGTGCTCGCCGGGGTACTGACCCGGCTCGCCGCCGCCGGCGGACTGCTGATCTCGCTCAGCCTGTGGCTCACCGTCTCCTGGGCGGTGACCCCGTACTACTACGGCAACGACCTGGCGTACCTGATGGCCTGGACCCCGCTGGTCCTCGCGGGGGCGCCCTACTGGTCGTTCGACTCGATGATCCGGTCGCGCTGATCCCGGCGCACGGCGTACGTGACCATCCCGACCAGGGCGGCCAGTGCCAGCCCGCCCAGCGCGAACGGGACCACCAGCAACCACGGCACGTCCGTCTCACCGGACGCGTCGAGCAGGTGGAGCACGCCCGCGGCGGTCAGGACGAGACCCGCCAGCAGCCGTCCCGGCTGGAACTCATGACGCCGCACGGACAACCTCCACCTGTCCCACGCCCGCGTGCAGGCGCAGCTCGATCGTCCCGCCGGCCTCGGTGCCGGCGGCCGGGGGCAGGGTTGCCCGCCGGGTCTCGCCCTCGCTCCTGATCCGGATGCCGGGGCCGGTTTCCCCGGGCAGCTCGATGTCGCCGAGCCGGATCGAGACTTCCGCGTTCGCGGTGACCTCCCGGGGGAGGACCACCTTCAGCCGGCCCGCCTCGATGGCGGCCCGGACGGCAACCGTGGCACCCCTGGGCACGTCCAGGCGGCTCAGGTCCAGAGTCGCCAGCCCCGTCCCCGCCGCGTAGGCGGGCCGTACGTCCGCCACCGCCGCCGGGCGCCAGGCCACGTCCCGCCAGTCGGTGCCGATCTCGCGCGGCAGGGCGGCCGCGGCCGCGAGCAGACCGGCGGTCATCAGGCCGAGCAGGACCGTGCCGAAGCCGGTGCGGCCCTTGACGGAGCTGACCGCGAGGCCCAGACCGAAGACGGCGAGCGCGCAGGCGAGCCCCACCCGGAGGGCGTGTCCGAGCGTGCTGCCCTCCCACACCGCGGCGGTGCCGGCCCCTCCCGCCAGCAGGGCCAGGAGGAACACCCGGCCGCCGATGCCGCCGCGCGGCGGCGCGGGCGTCCCGGCCCGGGGCCCGTGCGGGGCGGGACCGGGCCGGTCCCCGGCGGGGGCGGTGTCGTCCGGGCCCCACAGGTAGCCCGCCGAGCCGACCGGGCCCGTGGTGCCGTCCTTGACCAGCGGGTCCCGCCACCAGGAAGGGCTGCCGGGCACCGGCGGCGCCTGCGTCTCTGGCGGTGCCGGACGGTGCGCGGCGGGGGCCTGGGCCTCGGGAGCGGCGGTCTCGCGGTGGCGCCGGGACCAGTAGGAGGCCCCGCCGAGCGCCAGGACGACCAGCACCGAGAAGGCGCCCATCACCCCGTTGTCCAGCATCGACAGAAACAGCGCGCAGCCCACCAGCGCGCTGAACACGGCGGCCAGCGTGGCGCCCTCGACCCGGCCGGTCAGCAGCCGCTTGCCCTCGCTGTCCTCCTCGCCCTCCAGGGGCAGCAGCAGCCACGCGAAGCCGTAGAAGATCAGGCCGACGCCGCCGGTGACGGTGAGCACCCCGAGCACGATCCGGAACACCACCGGGTCCAGGTCGAAGTACCGGCCGAGGCCGCCGCACACGCCCGCGAGGACCTTGTCGCGCTTGCTCCGGCGCAGGGGTGGCCGCTCTGCGGGGGCCGGTGCCCCGGGACCCGCCGGCGGGGCGTCGTGTACGTCGGTCATGCGTCCATGGTGACGGGCGGTGCGGGCCCGCGGCACCGGGCCCTACCCTGGCGCAACCCTGATATCCCCCCTGCCGGAGTGGGGGAATGCCCTGATGCCGGGGCGCGTCCGGGCGTGTGACCCTTGGTGGCATGCCCGTAGCCGCCGCTCCCCGCATCCCGCACGCACCCGACCCGGAGGACGTCCCGCACCGCAGGCTCTACCGCAGCGCCGACGGCCGGATGCTCGGCGGGGTCGCGCGCGGTCTCGCCGGACACCTCGGGCTGCCCGTGATCTGGGTCCGGCTCGCCTTCCTCGGCATGTTCATGTTCGGCGACGGGCTCGGCGTACTGCTCTACGCGGCGTTCTGGGTCTTCGTACCGCTCGGCCAGGGCGGCAAGACCGGGCACCACTCCTTCTTCGAGACCCTCGCCGACGGCACCCGCCGGCTGCGCAAACCCGACAAGGGAGCGGTCTCCGGTCTGATCGCGCTGGCCGTCGGAGCGGGCATCTTCGTCTCCCAGCTGCGCGTCGGCGGCGAGAACGGCCGCTACATCTGGCCCACCTTGCTGGTCGGGGCCGGCGTCGTCCTCGTCTGGCGTCAGGCCGACAACGCCCGCCGCGCCCACTGGAGCGCCGCCGCCGGACGGCAGAAGGGCCTCCTGCAGGCCGCGCGCGCCCTCGCCGGGGTCGTGCTGGTCGGTGTGGGCCTGACCGTGTTCATCGTCGTACGGGGCTCCGCGGCCCAGCTCGGCAACCTCCTCACCGCCGTCCTCGCCGTCCTCGTCGGCATCGCCCTGCTCGCCGGGCCCTGGCTGATCCGCATGACCCAGGACCTCTCCGAGGAGCGCCTGATGCGCATCCGCGCCCAGGAGCGCGCCGAGGTCGCCGCCCACGTCCACGACTCGGTGCTGCACACCCTCACGCTGATCCAGCGCAACGCCGACGACGCGGGCGAGGTGCGCCGCCTCGCCCGCGCCCAGGAGCGGGAGCTGCGCAACTGGCTCTACCGGCCCGAGGGCACCGGCAAGGAAGAGGCGGAGGAGCCGGCCACCCTCGCCGAGGCCGTGAAGAAGACCGCCGCCGAGGTCGAGGACCACCACGGCGTTCCGATCGAGGTCGTCGTGGTCGGCGACTGCCCCCTCGACGAGAAGCTCGGGGCACAGATCCAGGCCGCGCGCGAGGCGATGGTCAACGCCGCCAAGTACGGTGGCGACGGCGGCCCCGTGCAGGTGTACGCGGAGGTCGAGGGCGGGACGGTGTTCGTGTCCGTACGCGACCGCGGCCCGGGCTTCGACATGGAAGCGGTACCGGACGACCGCATGGGCGTACGAGAATCGATCATCGGCCGGATGCAGCGCAACGGGGGGACCGCGGTGCTGCGGTCCGCGCCCGACGGCGGCACGGTAGTCGAGCTGGAGATGGAGAGGGCGGCGAAGACAGCATGACCGAGGACAACGCGACCACCGGCGGCGCGAGCAGGAGGGTCCGCGTGGTGCTCGTCGACGACCACCGGATGTTCCGCACCGGAGTCCAGGCCGAGATCGGCGACACCGCCCGGACCGGGGTCGAGGTCGTGGGCGAGGCCGCCGACGTGGACCAGGCCGTCACCGTCATCACCGCCACCCGCCCCGAGGTGGTCCTCCTCGACGTGCACCTGCCCGGCGGCGGCGGGGTCGAGGTGCTGCGGCGCTGCGCCCCGCTGATGGCGGCGGCCGAGAATCCGGTGCGGTTCCTGGCACTGTCCGTGTCGGACGCCGCCGAGGACGTCATCGGCGTCATCCGGGGCGGTGCGCGCGGCTACGTCACCAAGACCATCACCGGTGCCGACCTGGTGGACTCCGTCTTCCGGGTCCAGGAAGGGGACGCGGTGTTCTCGCCCCGACTGGCCGGCTTCGTCCTGGACGCCTTCGCCTCGACGGACGCGCCGCCGGTCGACGAGGACCTGGACCGGCTCACCCAGCGCGAGCGGGAGGTGCTGCGGCTGATCGCGCGCGGGTACGCGTACAAGGAGATCGCCAAGCAGCTCTTCATCTCGGTGAAGACGGTGGAGTCGCACGTCTCGGCGGTGCTCAGGAAGCTCCAGCTCTCCAACCGCCACGAGCTGACCCGCTGGGCGACGGCCCGCCGGCTGGTCTGATCTGCGCCGCTGCCCGGGCCCCCGTGTGATCCACGCCGCAGGCCCGGAGGGCAACCGGAGGGCGCCGCACCCCACTCTTGGGTGGCGTGATGAGCCTGACCGGGATCCCCCTCTTCGCGACGGCGGTCGCCCTGACCGTGACCGCCGTCGTCCTGCCGCTGGCCGTGTGGAGCAAGGTGCGCGGGCCCGCCGCCGTACGGGTCGCCACCCGCGCCGCGATGGTGGTCTTCGCGCAGGTCACCGCGGTCGCCCTGGTCTTCCTCGCACTCAACCGGGAGATGAACTTCTACGTCTCCTGGACCGACCTGATGGGCACCGGCAAGTACGTCCAGGCCGCCCCCGACCTGGGCCCGGACGGGCTCGGCGGGAAGAAGGCCGAGCAGGTCAGGCAGGAACCGAAGGTCCGCCAGGAGTTCGTGCCCGTCGAAGGCCTGGGCGGGCGGGTGAAGAAGACCGAGCTCGACGGCAAGGTCTCCGGCGTCAAGGGCGACGTGATGGTGTGGCTGCCGCCGCAGTACGACGACCCCGCCCACAAGGACCGCAAGTTCCCGGTCGTCGAGCTGATCCCGGGCATACCCGGCACGGGCAAGTCCTGGTTCCAGGGGCTCAAGGTGCACGAGGTGCTGGAGCCGCTGATGAAGGAGGGCAAGGTCCAGCCCTTCATCCTCGTCTCCCCGCGCGCCATGCTCCTGGGCAACGGCGACACCGGCTGCGCCAACATCCCGGGCAAGGTCAACGCCGACAGCTGGTTCAGCGTCGACGTCCGCAAGATGGTCACCGACAACTTCCGCGCCTCCGACGACCCCCGCACCTGGGGCGTCGCCGGCTACTCGGCCGGCGCGTACTGCGCCGCCAAGCTCGCCATCCTGCACCCCGACCGCTACAGCGCGGCCGTCTCCCTGTCCGGCTACAACGACCCCGGCCAGGAGCCCAGCTCGCTGGTGGCCAAGGACCCTGAGCTGCGCCGCACCCACAACCTGAAGGAGCTGCTCAAGACCCGGCCCGCGCCGCCGCCGGTCGCGCTGTGGATGTCGGGCGCCGAACACGACGGCTACCTGTCCGGCACCGACCTCAAGGCCCTCGCCCAGAACCCGACCACCGTGCACGCCGAGAAGATCACCGGCGGGCACAACCTGGAGGCGTGGTCCAAGCAGCTGCCGCAGACCTTCGGGTGGCTCAGCGGGCAGGTCAAGGCGCCGTAGGGCGCGCCGCGGGCCTAGGCGGGACGGGAGGCGCCGGCCCAGGGCATCGAGGAGACGGGCGCGAGCCTGACCGTGGAGCCCGGGCGCGGGGCGTGGATCATCTGGCCGTTGCCGACGTACATGCCGACGTGCGTCACCCCGGAGTAGAAGAAGACCAGGTCACCGGGGGCCAGCTGGTCCCGGGAGACCCGGCGGCCGGCGTTGATCTGGGTGTAGGTCGTGCGGGGCAGGGCCACCCCGGCCGCGCGCCACGCCGCCTGGGTCAGGCCCGAGCAGTCGAACGAGCCCGGTCCCGTCGCGCCCCAGACGTACGGCTTGCCGATCGCCCCGTACGCGAAGGCCACCGCGCGGGCGGCCCGCGTGCTCCCCGCGGCCACCGCCGGCAGCTGTCCCGGGGGCGGCGGGGTGTGGGCGCCGGGGCCGGCGGAGGCGCCCGCGGGGGCGGCGGTGCCCGACTGGGCCTCGTACGCCGCGCGCTCCTCGGCGGTGAGCCGGGCCAGGAGCTGCCGGGCGGTGGCGAGCTTGCCCTCGATGACGGCCTTCTGCTCGGCGAGCTCCCGCTGCCGGGCGCGCAGCTCCGCGAGCCGGCCGGCGGCCTTGCCGCGCAGCTCCCCGACCTCGTCGAGGCCGCGCTTGACGGCGGCCACCTCGGCGGCGGTCCGGTCGCCGGCCCGGGTCAGCAGGCCGGCCCGGTCCAGGTAGTCCTTCGGGTCGGAGGCCATGGCCAGCTGGAGGGCCGGGCCCAGGCCGCCGCTGCGGTACTGGGAGGCGGCGAGCGAGCCGAGCGCGCTGCGGGCGCTGTTCAGCCGGTCCGTCTTGCGGGCGGTCTCCTCGCGCAGGACGGTCAGCGCCCGTTCGGCCTCGTCGGACTTGGCCTTCGCCCCGTTGTAGTGCTCCGTCGCCGCCTCGGCCTCCCCGTAGAGCCGGTCGACCTCCGCCTTGACCTGGGCGGGGGCGGCCTGCGGGTCGGCGTGCGAGGTGCCTTCGAAGGCGGTGGCGGTGGCAGCGCCCGCGAGGGCGAGGGTGACGGCGGTCCGTGCGGTGCCGCCGGAGAACGGGCGCTGCCTGGGCTTTCGATGACTGGCCACGGGGGCCTCACGTCCTTCCACTGATCCCGTAGGTCTTGGGGGAGGACGCTAAGCCGGAGGTAACGGTCGGATGACGGAATGATCGGAACTGGCTCTGTCCGACCGGAACTGGCTCTGTCCGACCGGGACTGGCCGCGGCTGACCGGGACTGGCCGCGGTCGACTGGGACGGGCCTCGGTCGCCTGGGACGGGCCTCGGCCGACCGGTCAGTGCCAGAGGACGGCGATGAAGACGTTGGCGACGGTCAGGCCGCCGACCGTCGCGAAGACGCCCTTCTCCACATGCTCCTCGTCACGCTTGACGTAGACGAGGGCCAGCACCACGAACAGCACCGCCAGCTTCACGCCGATCTTGACGTGGTTGAGCGGGGCGCCGTCGCCCATCTCACGGAAGCCCACCAGCAGCACACCGGTGACGAGCATGGTCAGCGCGCCGTGCAGCATCGCGGGCACGAAGCGCGCCGTGCCGGAGCCCATCGCCTTCATCTGGGTCAGGAAGCCGCCCAGGAGCGAGGCGATGCCGATGATGTGCAGGCCGACGAAGATGTTGGTCAGAACGGTCATGCCGCGAGCGTACGGGGCGCCCGTTCGACCCGATTTCCCGGGGGCGGGACCGGCTGTCGGTCCCGCCCCCTAGACTCGGAAGGCGATGAGCAGCCTCTTTGACGACAGCTTCCTGGCCGACCTCACCCCCTCCGACGAGGTCCCGCCGCCGCCCGAGGAGCACGCCGAGCCGGAGCACGGCGCGGACGACCTCTTCGGGGGCGCCTTCGACGTGCCCATGAGCGGGGACGCGTACTACCGCGACGGCGCCCCGCGTCCCGTCATCGACCCGGCGACGCTCCTGGACGGGCTGAACGAGCAGCAGGCCGCCGCCGTGGTCCACGCGGGATCCCCGCTGCTCATCGTGGCCGGCGCCGGCTCCGGCAAGACGCGGGTGCTCACCCACCGCATCGGCCACCTGCTGTCCGCGCGGAACGTCCACCCCGGACAGATCCTGGCGATCACCTTCACCAACAAGGCCGCCGGCGAGATGAAGGAACGCGTCGAGAGCCTGGTCGGCCCCCGCGCGAACGCCATGTGGGTCTCCACCTTCCACAGCGCGTGCGTCCGCATCCTGCGCCGCGAGTCGAAGCGGCTCGGCTTCACCTCGTCGTTCTCGATCTACGACGCGGCCGACTCGAAGCGCCTGATGGCGCTCGTCTGCCGCGACCTGGACCTGGACCCGAAGAAGTTCCCGCCCAAGTCCTTCAACGCCAAGATCTCGAACCTGAAGAACGAGCTGATCGACGAGGACGCCTTCGCCGCCCAGGCCGCCGACGGCTTCGAGAAGACCCTCGCCCAGGCGTACGCGATGTACCAGGGGCGGCTGCGCGAGGCCAACGCGCTCGACTTCGACGACATCATCATGACGACCGTCCACCTCCTCCAGGCCTTCCCGGACGTCGCCGAGCACTACCGCCGCCGCTTCCGCCACGTCCTGGTCGACGAGTACCAGGACACCAACCACGCCCAGTACACGCTGGTGCGCGAGCTCGTAGGCCCCGGCTACCCGGACCTGGCGCCCGCCGAGCTGTGCGTGGTGGGTGACGCCGACCAGTCGATCTACGCCTTCCGCGGCGCGACGATCCGCAACATCCTCCAGTTCGAGGAGGACTACAAGGACGCGACGACGATCCTGCTGGAGCAGAACTACCGCTCCACCCAGACGATCCTGTCGGCCGCCAACGCGGTCATCGAGCGCAACGAGAACCGCCGCGCCAAGAACCTGTGGACCCAGGCCGGCACCGGCGCCGTGATCACCGGATACGTCGCGGACACCGAGCACGACGAGGCCCAGTTCGTCGCCGACGAGATCGACCGGCTGACGGACGCGGGCGACGCCAAGGCCGGCGACGTCGCGATCTTCTACCGGACGAACGCCCAGTCGCGCGTCTTCGAGGAGATCTTCATCCGCGTCGGGCTCCCGTACAAGGTCGTCGGCGGCGTCCGCTTCTACGAGCGCAAGGAGGTCCGGGACGTCCTGGCCTACCTGCGCGTCCTCGCGAACCCCGAGGACAACGTCCCGCTCCGCCGGATCCTGAACGTGCCCAAGCGCGGGATCGGCGAGCGCGCCGAGGCGATGATCGACGCCCTCGCGCAGCGCGAGAAGATCACCTTCCCGCAGGCGCTGCGGCGCGTCGACGAGGCCTTCGGGATGGCCGCCCGCTCCACCAACGCCATCAAGCGGTTCAACGTGCTGATGGAGGAGCTGCGTACGATCGTCGACTCCGGCGCCGGCCCCGCCGTGGTGCTGGAGGCGGTGCTGGAGCGCACCGGGTACCTCGCCGAGCTCCAGGCGTCGACCGACCCGCAGGACGAGACCCGGATCGAGAACCTCCAGGAGCTCGCGGCCGTGGCCCTGGAATTCGAGCAGGCCCGCGACGAGTCGAACCCCGGGACCCTGGCCGAGTTCCTGGAGCAGGTCGCGCTCGTCGCCGACTCCGACCAGATCCCGGACGAGGACGTCGACGGCACGGGCGTCATCACGCTGATGACCCTGCACACCGCCAAGGGCCTGGAGTTCCCCGTGGTTTTCCTGACCGGCATGGAGGACGGGGTCTTCCCGCACATGCGTGCGCTCGGCCAGACCAAGGAACTGGAGGAGGAGCGCCGCCTCGCCTACGTCGGCATCACCCGGGCCCGTGAACGGCTGTACCTGACCCGGTCCAGCATGCGCAGCGCGTGGGGGACCCCCTCGTACAACCCGCCGTCGCGGTTCCTCGAGGAGATCCCCGCCGAGTACCTCCAGTGGAAGCGCACGGGCGCCGCGCAGAAGCCGGCCGGTCCGATGCGCGGTTCCGGGTACGGCTCGTCGTCCCAGAAGGCCACGTTCGGGACCTCGCCCGAGGCGTTCCTGTCCTCGTCGCGCACGAAGTCCGGCCCCTCCGGCTTCGCCACGCGCCGGGCCGCCGACAAGCCGGTCGTCGCGCTGTCCGTCGGGGACCGGGTCACGCACGACCAGTTCGGACTGGGCACGGTCATGGAGGTCCGGGGCGCCGGCGCGGACGCGCAGGCAACCATCGACTTCGGGGACGCCAAGCCCAAGCGGCTGCTGCTGCGCTACGCGCCGGTGCAGAAGCTGTAGGGCTGGGGCCCGGCCGAAGGGCCCGGGGCCCGGCGGCGGGCCGGGCCTTCGGCTCAGCTGGGCTCAGCTCGGGTCGAGGCCGTGGCTGCGCAGCCACGCCAGGGGGTCCACCGCGGAGCCGCCACCGGGCCGAACCTCGAAGTGGAGGTGCGGGCCGGTGGAGTTGCCCGAGTTGCCGGAGTAGGCGATGACGTCGCCCGCCTTGACCTTGCCGGACCGGATCTTGGTGCTGCCGAGGTGGCAGTACCAGGTCTCGGTGCCGTCGGGGGAGGTGACTATGGCCATGTTGCCGTAGGCGCTGTTCCACTGGGTGCGCACGGTGCCGTCGGTGGCGGCCATGACCGGGGTGCCGTAGGAGACGGGGAAGTCGATGCCGGTGTGGACCGACATCCACATGCCGCCCGCCTGACCGAAGCTGGCGCTCAGACCGCGCTGGGCGACGGGCACCGAGAACTTGGGGCGGGCCGCTTCCTTGGCCGCGGCCTCCTCGGCCCGCTTCTTCTTCTCTTCTTCCTGGCGCTGCTTGAGGTCGATCCGCTCCTGGGTGCGGCTCGCGCGGTCCGCGAAGTCACCCGCGTCGGCGCTGAGCGCCGCCAGCTGCGTGTCGAGCTTGTTGTTCGCCTCGACCGGCTGCACCGAGTCGGGGGCGGCCATCGTGGTCGTCTCCTCGGCCGGCTTGTCGGTGCCGGTGAGCCCGCCGACGGAGGCGGCGGCCACACCCGCGACGCCCATCACGCAGGCGGAGGGAACGGCCACCGTCAGCAGGGCGGACCGTTTGGCCGGGCTGCGCCGGCGGCTGCCCGCGGCGGCGCTTCCGCTGCCCTTGGCCGCGTTGTTCCGGCCCGCGCCGCCCTTGCCGGTGGCCCTGCGGCCGGCCCGGGACCCGGCGGCGGGCGGGGTGACGGGCATCGCCTGGGTGGGCATGTCGTGCACGACGAGGCCCTCGGGGGTGTCGGCGCCGTCCTCGACGGCGTCTGCGTCTGCGTCGACAGCGGCCACGGGCTCGAAGACGGAGGTCTCGTCATCGGCGTACGGATCCGCGTACGGATCGGCGGCGGCGTCCGCGGAGCCGGCCGTTCCGTGGGCCTCCGTGAAGGCGGGGACGACGGTCGTGGCCTCGTAACCGGAGACCGCGGTCCCGTCGGCGGCGCCGCCGTTCCATGCGGTGGCGTCGTAGGTGCCGGTGTCCTGCCCGTACCCGGGGTGGGTCCAGTGCCCGGTCTGCCCGGCGTCCGTGGCGTCGTAGCCGAAGGCGGTGGGCTGGTACTCGGCGGTCGCGGTGTTCCAGGCGCTCGCGTCGTACTGGCCCGTGGTGTCCTCGTGGCCGGCCTGGGCCGGAACGCTGGAAAGGTAACTCTCCGGAGCGGTCCAGGCGGTGGAGTCGTAGGCGCCGGTGTCGGCCGCGGAGTGGTACGCCGCGTAGCCGTCGTGCGTTCCGTAACTGCCCTGAGGGGGGTAGTCGGTGACGTACTGGTAGCCCTGGCCCTGCGTTTCATAGGGCGCGTAGGCTTGGTCACCAGCGAAAGTGGTGGTGGAAAGGCCGTCGTACCCCAAATCGGGGTACTGGCCCGACGTCGGGCGGTCGTTCACCAACTTCTCTTTCGCCTCGGCAGTGGGGCCTGGGTGGCCGGGGAACTCAAGGTTCACCGGAGGAGAGCAGTGGCGTGACTGTACCCGGCGGTTACTCGCCTCGACAATCTTCCGAGTGTTTCGTCCTCAGCGGAACCGGGCATTCGGCCGTCTTTCGGTCGCCGAAAGACCGAGCCTTGGCCTTGAGTTCGAAATTCGTTCGACTGAGAGTCGAGTGATGTTGTACGGGCGCCAGGGTGTGGGCGTGGCGTCAGCCGGCCTGGCTGCGGCCCTCGGGTTCCGTGGCGGGAGGGGCTTCCGGTGGGCGGGGTGCGGTGTCGGCGGCGCGGAGGGGGCCGTCGAGGTCGCGCCGGACCGCGGTGATGACGGCGGGGTGGACCGAGAGGGCGAGGTGTCCGATGCCGGTGACCTGTACGTTCGTCGCGTCCAGGTCCGGGTGCTCGATCCGTGCCGTCCCGGTCGGCACCATCAGGGCGTCGAACTCGCTCCAGTACGCCCTGAACCGGGTCCGGCAGCCGGGCGCGGGCGCGCGCAGCTCGGCCATCACCTCGGAGTCCGGGCGCATCTGGCGGACCAGGGGGTGCGCGTCCATGAAGGGGGCGATCCGGGTGCCGCCGTGCGGGGTGCCCAGGGTGACCAGCGTCCGCACGCGCGCGTCGCCGCCGAGCCGCTGGACGTAGTACCGCGCGACCAGCCCGCCGAGACTGTGCCCGATGAGGTCCACCCGCTCCTGGCCGCTGCGCTCGCACAGTTCCTCGACGCGCCGGGCGAGGTGGCGGGCGGTCACGCGCAGGTCGCGGCTGAAGGGGGAGTGGTTGTACGTCTCCACGCGCCGCCGGCCGCCCGCGCCGAGGGCGCGGCGCAGCAGGACGAAGACCGAGCGGTTGTCGGTGAAGCCGTGCAGGAGCAGCACGGGCGGCGGCTGCCCGGCGGCCCCGGCCGCGGGCGCGGCGGACGGTCGTTCCTCCCGTATCCCGGTGGGGTAGAGGAGGAGGTGCCCGGCGAGGACCGCCGCCTCGAGGACCGCCGCGCGCAGGGCGGCGCCCGTGCGCGGCACGGGCAGCGGTGCGATCGTCAGCCCCATGGACGGCCTCCCCCTGGACCCTGTGGGTGCGGGGCCGTACTGCCGGCGCGGCCCCGCCACCGTGCCGTGCGGCTGTCGGCGCGGTGGCGGAGCGGCGGGGCGGTGGTGAATCAACGGCGTCCCACGTGTGATTTCCCCCTCCCCGTTGACCGCGAAACGGCGCCGTGCGCAATGCTGTACTTAACGTTCGTTCACTCGGGAGGCAGTGCGATGGGTGTGACCGGTCCGATCCGTGTGGTGGTGGCCAAGCCGGGTCTCGACGGCCACGACCGCGGCGCCAAGGTGATCGCGCGGGCGCTGCGCGACGCCGGTATGGAAGTCATCTACACAGGCCTCCACCAGACCCCCGAGCAGATCGTGGACACCGCGATCCAGGAGGACGCGGACGCCATCGGCCTCTCCATCCTCTCCGGGGCGCACAACACGCTCTTCGCGCGCGTCATCGAACTCCTCAAGGAGCGCGACGCCGAGGACATCAAGGTCTTCGGCGGCGGCATCATCCCGGAGGACGACATCGCCCCGCTCAAGGCCAAGGGCGTCGCCGAGATCTTCACCCCCGGCGCCACCACCACCTCCATCGTGGACTGGGTCAACGCCCACGTCCGCCAGGCCTGACGTCCCTTCCGGCCGGCCCCGCCGCCCGAGGTCAGGCGGCCGGGGCCAGTTCGGCGAGCATGCAGGCCCGCATGCGGAGGGTGGCCACGAGGCGCTGGAAGGCCTCGGCCCAGTAGGCGGCCGCTCCCGGTGAGCCCTCCGGCGGGTGCTCAGCGGTGGCCGTCATGGCCTCCAGGCGGTCCGCCTCCGCGGGATCCAGGCAGCGCTCCGCCAGACCCATCACCCCGCTGAAGCTCCACGGGTAACTGCCCGCCTCGCGCGCCGCGTCCAGGGCGTCCACCACCGCCCGGCCCAGCGTCCCCGCCCAGGGGACCAGGCAGACGCCGAGCAGCTGGAAGGCCTCCGGCAGCCCGTGGGCGCGTATGAACTCCGCGACCCACTCGGCCCGCTCCGCTTCGGTCAGCGTCTCCAGCAGCTTCGCCCGCTCCGCGAGCGACGCCGTGCCCGGGCCCGCCGCGGGCGGCGCGGACGGCGACCCGAGCAGCGCCTTCGACCACTGCGGGTCGCGCTGGCGCACCGCCGCCCGGCACCAGGCCGCGTGGATCTCCTCCGCCCAGCCCTCCGCCACCGGCAGCGCGACGATCTCCGCCGGACCGAGGCCACCGAAGCGGTCCCGCCAGCAGGACAGCGGGGCCGACTCCACCAACTGGCCCAGCCACCACGCCCGCTCCCCGCGCCCGGCCGGGGGCTGTTTCACCACCCCGTCGCGCAGCATCCCCGCGTCGCACTCCGCCGGCGGTACCACCCCCTCCGGGCCGACGCAGGCCAGCGCCCGCTCCGCCATCCGCCCGGCCAGGGCCGAGCCGGGCAGCGCGGACAGCAGTTCGGCGGCGGTCGCCCGGACATTGCGGCTGCGGTCACCCAGGGCCGCCTCCAGGAACGGCTCGTCCTCCCCGGACAGCCCGGACCGCAGGGAGTCGAGGAACATCAGCCGGTCCTCGGCGCGCTCCGTGGCCCAGGTCGTGGCCAGCAGCCGGGGCGCGGCCGCCGGATCGTGGGCCCGGACGGCGCCGAGCAGGGCGACCCGCTCGGCGAACAGCCCCTCCTCCCAGAGCCGGGTCACCGCCTCTGCGTCCGCCGGGTCGGGCAGTTCCCCGGCACCCCCGGGCGCCCCGCGCAGGGCGAACCGCCACTCGGGATTCAGCCGGGCCAGCCACAGCCCCCGCGCCCCGGCCAGGGCCAGCGCCTGCGGGCGCAGGTCGGTCCGGGCGCGGGCCGCGTCCAGCAGGGCCGGCAGCTGGGCCGACGGCGCCCGGTATCCGTGCCGGGCTGCGGCGGACAGCCACTGCGGGAGCAGTTCCGTCAGATCCGGGGCGGCCCCGCGCCGCCCGCCGCCACTGCCCGCCGCGGTCCGGCCCGCCAGCAGCTGCGCGAGCCGCCGCCGGGCGGCCTCCGGGGGTGCCGGGCGCGGATCGTCCGCCGCGGCCGGGGGCCGCCGGGCCGCCTCGGCGGGCCGCAGCCCGGCGCGGCGGCGCAGCGTCTGCACGGCCGCCGCGTCGAGCAGCGCCCGCGGTGAGCCGCCACGCCGCTCGGTACCCAGCAGCGCGGCGGTGACCAGCTCCTCCCAGTCCCGGTACCCCTCGTCACCCTTGCCCATCGGACCCCTCCCTCGTCACTCGTGCCCCCGTCCCGCTCACCGGCCGCGGCGCCGCTCGTGTGCCGCCGTCCGCCAGTCGCCGGCGTCCGCCGCCGGTCTCTCGTCGCCGGTGTCTCGTTGTCGGTCGTCGGTCGTCGGTCGTGCCGGCCGGTGGCCCGGTCCCGCCCCTCCACGGGACCGGGCCACCGGTACCCGGCACGACCCTGTTCAGCTGGCGTGGTTGTCGTTCATGGCAAGCCCCCCGGCTCCTCGTCCGTTTCACGCGCCGACGCCCCCGCGACGGCCCGTCCCTCCCCGTGGCACCCCCTCAGACGGCATACGGGCCCCCAGGCCCCCTGCGATTTCGTTTGGTTCCGTTCCGGCTCCGGCTCCGGCTCAGGTCAGCGGCACCGGCTCGGACGAGCCGGGCTGCCAGGCCGTCAGCGGGCTGAAGCCGCGGTGGCCGCACTCCCCGAAGACCGTGACGGGTCCGCCGCCCGAGAGGGCGGCCAGCTGCCACAGCCCGGACCGCGAGCGGCCTCGCGCGAGTGCCACCGGCAGTGCGGACGTCCCCTGCGCGTCCGCCACCTGCCAGGCGGCCTCGCCCCCTTCTCCCGGTATCGGGATCACGGGGCCGAGGACCACCGGCCACGACTCCAGCCACGGGTCCTCCCGCAGCGCGGCTCCGTAGGCCTCGAGGGCCTCGCCGGTGCTCACCCCGGGCGGAGTACGGGCGGCCGGCACCGCGGCCGCGGTACCGTCCCCCAGCTCCGCCCGCAGCCCCGCCGACCCGGGCCGGAAGCGGGCTTCCGCCTCCAGCACCAGTCCGACGGGCAGGGCCAGCCCCGGCGGCCGGCCGGGCGGACCGAAGTCCAGGACCAGCGCCGGGCGCCCGCTGTCCAGCCCGCGCAGCCATATCCGGCGGGTGGTGAGCCGGCCGTCCGGGGACACCGAGTCGTACTGGGCCAGTACGAGCCAGCGGTCCCGGACGGTCTCACCCTCCGCCGGAGACGGCAGCCCCACCCGGCTCCGGACGGTCGCGGCCAGCGGCTCCGGCAGCCCGGACACCCCCAGCCAGGCCCTGTCCAGCAGGTGCAGCAGCGCGAACTCCTCAAGCATCCGGGCGGGCCAGCCGGGGCCGCAACCGGGTATTGCCCCCAACTCCCTTACCCGCGCCGCAAGTCCGGGGGCCTGGGCGTCGACCATCCGGGCCGCGGTCTCCTCCCAGGGGGCGTAGCCGGCCTGCTGCTGTCCGGCGATCCCGCCGCGCAGCAGGTCCGCCAGCCGCTGTTCCAGCTCGGTGACGCCCGCGCCGATCCGCTCGGCCCGGCGCTTCGCCCGCTTGCGGGCCGCCTCCGGATCCACCGGACCGGCGGCCGGGCGCGCCGCCTTCGCCGCCCGCCCGGCGAGCCATTCCCCCGCCCAGTCCGGGGCCTCGGCCGGATCGCCGAACCCCTCCGCCGACCAGAGCAGGAGCAGCCCCAGCGCGTGCTTGCAGGGGAACTTCCGGCTCGGGCAGGAGCACGTGTACGCCGGGCCCGTCAGGTCGACGACCGTCCGGTACGGCGTGCTGCCGCTGCCCTTGCACAACCCCCACACCGCACCGGAAGCGGAACCTCCGGTCTGTGACCACGGACCCGCCCCTCCCAGCCTGCCCCCCGCCTTGCGCGACGCCTCGTCAGGAGCCAGAGCCAGTACCTGTTCCGCCGTCCAGCGGACCCCCTGCTCAGTCATGGGAACAACCGTAGAGACCCCCACTGACAATCGCTCTGACCTGCAACGACGTCCGGAACAAGGGGCGTTGTCAGTGGCATGGTGCACGGTGGATCCAGCAGTCGGGAGCGGCTGCCGAGCATTGGAGGGGGACCATGACCACGCCCGGGAACGGCACCGGTACCGAAGCGCTGCGACCGCACGCCGAAGACGCCTTCGCGCACGAACTGAAAGCCCTCGCGGCCCACGACGACCGGCCCCGCCCGGCCCGCTGGAAGCTCTCCCCGTGGGCCGTGGCCACCTACCTCCAGGGCGGCACGCTCGCCGACGGCACGGTCATCACGCCCAAGTACGTGGGTCCGCGCCGGATCGTCGAGGTCGCCGTCACCACGCTCGCCACCGACCGCGCCCTGCTGCTGCTCGGCGTCCCGGGAACCGCCAAGACCTGGGTGTCCGAGCACCTCGCCGCCGCCGTCAGCGGAGACTCCACCCTCCTCGTCCAGGGCACCGCCGGCACCCCCGAGGAAGCCATCCGCTACGGCTGGAACTACGCCCGCCTCCTCGCCCACGGCCCCAGCCGCGAAGCTCTCGTCCCCAGCCCCGTCATGCGGGCCATGGCCGAGGGCATGACCGCCCGCGTCGAGGAGCTCACCCGCATCCCGGCCGACGTGCAGGACACCCTCATCACCGTCCTGTCCGAGAAGACGCTCCCGATACCGGAGCTCGGCGAGGAGGTCCAGGCCGTACGCGGCTTCAACCTCATCGCCACCGCCAACGACCGCGACCGCGGGGTCAACGAGCTCTCCAGCGCGCTGCGCCGCCGCTTCAACACCGTGGTCCTGCCGCTGCCCGCCACCGCCGACGCCGAGGTCGACATCGTCGCCCGCCGCGTCGACCAGATGGGCCGCGCCCTGGACCTGCCCGCCGCCCCCGAGGGGCTGGAGGAGATCCGCCGGGTCGTCACCGTCTTCCGGGAATTGCGCGAGGGCGTCACCGGCGACGGCCGCACCAAGGTGAAGTCGCCCAGCGGCACCCTGTCCACCGCGGAGGCCATCTCCGTGGTCACCGGCGGACTGGCCCTGGCCGCGCACTTCGGGGACGGCGTCCTGCGCCCCTCCGACGTCGCCGCCGGGATCCTCGGCGCCGTCGTCCGCGATCCGGCCGCCGACCGCGTCGTATGGCAGGAGTACCTCGAGGCGGTCGTCCGCGAGCGGGACGGCTGGAAGGACTTCTACCGGGCCTGCCGGGAGGTGACGGCATGAGCCCCGGGGCCGGGGGACCGCTGCTGCTGGGGGTCCGCCACCACGGGCCCGGATCGGCCAGGGCGGTGCGGGCCGCGCTGGACCGTGTGCGGCCGCGGGCCGTGCTGATCGAGGGGCCGCCCGAGGGGGACGCGCTGCTCGCGCTGGCGGCCGAGCCCGGGATGCGCCCGCCCGTCGCCCTCCTCGCGCACGCGGCGGACGACCCCGCCAGGGCCGCGTTCTGGCCGCTTGCGGCCTTCTCCCCGGAGTGGGTCGCCATCCGCTGGGCCCAGGCCCGGGACGTGCCGGTGCGCTTCATCGACCTGCCGGCCGCCCACGCGCTGGCCGCACCCGCCGAAGAGGAGGAGCCGGACGCCGGCGGCCCGGGCGCCCTGCGGGTGGACCCGCTCGCCGTGCTCGCGGAGACCGCCGGATACGAGGACCCCGAGGACTGGTGGGAGGACGTGGTCGAGCACCGGGGCACGGGCGGCGTGCGGGATCCGCTGGCCGCCTTCGAGGCCCTGGGGGAGGCGATGGCCGCCCTGCGCGAGACCTACGGGGACGGCGGCCGCCCCCGCGACCTGGTCCGCGAGGCGTACATGCGGCAGCGGATGCGGGCGGCCCGCAGGGAGTTCGGCGACGACCACGCCGTGGTGTGCGGCGCCTGGCACGTCCCGGCGCTGCGCGCGAGGACCACGGTGGCGGCGGACAGGGCGCTGCTCGCCGGGCTGCCCAAGGTCAAGGTGGAGACCACCTGGGTGCCCTGGACCCACCGCAGGCTCGCCCGGGCCGGCGGGTACGGGGCGGGCATCACCTCGCCCGGCTGGTACGCGCACCTGTTCGCGGCCCCGGACCGGCCCGTCGAGCGCTGGCTGACCAAGGTCGCCGGGCTGCTGCGGGAGGAGGACCGGCAGGTCTCCCCGGCCCACGTGATCGAGGCGGTCCGGCTGGCCGGGACGCTGGCCGCCCTGCGGGGCCGCCCGCTGCCCGGGCTCGCGGAGACCCTGGAAGCGGTCCGGGCCGTGATGTGCGACGGATCCGGGATACCGCTCGCGCTGGTCGAGGACCGGCTGGTGATCGGGGACGTGCTCGGCGAGGTCCCGGACGCGGCGCCCGTCGTACCGCTCCAGCGGGACCTCACCCGACGGCAGCGCTCGCTGCGGCTCAAGGCCGAGGCGCGGCGGCGGGACCTGGAGCTGGACCTGCGCAAGGACTCCGACGCGGCCAAGTCCCTGCTGCTGCACCGGCTGCGGCTGCTCGGGATCGACTGGGGCGTACCGACCGCCACCCGGAGCGGGACCGGCACCTTCCGGGAGACCTGGCGGCTGTGCTGGGAGCCCGAGCTGTCGGTGCGGGTCGCCGAGGCCGGCATCTGGGGCACCACCGTCCTGGGGGCGGCCACCGCGAAGGCGGAGGCCGACGCGGCGGCCGCCGGGGAGCTGGGAGAGGTCACGGCGCTGGCCGAGCGCTGCCTGCTGGCCGGGCTGTCGCAGGCGCTGCCCGCCGTGCTGCGGGCGCTCGCCGACCGGGCCGCGCTGGACACGGACGTGGCCGGGCTCGCCAGGGCGCTGCCCGCACTGGCCCGTTCGCTGAGGTACGGGGACGTGCGGGGCACGGACGCGGCGGCGCTCGGCACGGTCGCGGCCGGGCTGGCGGAGCGGATCTGCGTGGCCCTGCCGCCGGCCTGCACGGCCGGGCTCGACGCCGACGGGGCGGCGGAGCTGCGGGGCCATGTCGACGGGGTGCACGGGGCGGTCGGCCTGCTGGCCGACACGGACCCGGGGCTGCGGGAGCGCTGGTCGGCGGTCCTGCGGGCGCTGGCCGGGCGGGAGAGCGTGCCCGGGGGGATACGCGGGCGGGCCGCGCGGCTGCTGCTGGACGACGGCCGGCTCCCGGCCGGGGAGGCGGCGCGGCTGATGGGGCTCGCCCTGTCCCCGGCGGCCTCCCCGGCCGACGCGGCGGGCTGGATCGAGGGCTTCGCCGGGGGCCCCGGCGGCGGGACGCTGCTGGTCCACGACGAGCGGCTGCTGGGCCTGATCGACGCCTGGCTGGTGTCGGTGCCGGAGGGCGCCTTCGTCGACGTACTGCCACTGCTGCGGCGCACGTTCGGGGCGTACGAGGCGGGGGTGAAGCGGACCCTCGGCGAGCTGGCCCGGCGCGCCCCCGGTGCCCGAGCGGCGTCCGCCGCCGGAGCCGCCCCGGCGGGCTTCGCCCCGGAGCTGGACCCGGCCCGCGCGGACGCGGTCGTGGATCTGGCCCGGCTGCTCCTGGGGGTGGCCTAGGCACTCTTGCCCCGGCCGGGCGGCCGGGGGTGCCTGCCACTGCCACTGCCACTGCCACTGCCGCTGCCCTGGCCCGGCGGGGTGCGGGGGCGGTGTGGGGCGGGGCGGGTGCGGTGCCGGGGTGGGGTGTCGTCCGGGGCGGACTTCGATGTCCGGCGCCTGTTCGGGATCCGGTTTGCGGGTGGTGGCGGGCGCCGAATCCATCTCGCTTCAGCCCCGGACGACACCCCACCCCGTCCGCTCACGTCGCTGTCCGACTGACCCACGTGCGGCCGCAGGCAGATGATCCGGGTCGCCGAATTCGGCCCCGCCGGCGTTTGAGGCGCGGGGTCCGGGGCGGAGCCCCAGGAGGGTCCGGGCGGAGGAGCCCAGGGAACGGTGGAAGGGCGGGTGGGACGCCACCGCGCAGCGGCAGATCCGGGCGCGGGGCGAGGGGGCGTGGGCCCCTGGAGGAACGAGTCGAGGGGATGGACGGATGACGGAGACGGGTGGTCTGGAAACCGCCGGAGGCGAGCGGCTGCGGCGGTGGCGGCTGGTGCTGGGCGGCGAGGGCGACGGGACGGGCCGTGCGCTGAGCGGGCGGGACGCGGCGATGGACGGGGCGCTCGCGGCGCTCTACGGCGGGGGCGTCGGGGGCCGGGCGCAGGGGGAGCGGTCCGCCGGTCTCGGGGCGTCCGCCCCGCGCGTGGCGCGCTGGCTCGGGGACATCCGTACGTACTTCCCCAGCCCGGTGGTCCAGGTCATGCAGCGGGACGCCATCGAACGGCTCGGCCTGTCCGCGCTCCTGCTGGAGCCGGAGATGCTGGAGGCGGTCGAACCGGACGTCCACCTGGTCGGCACCCTGCTGTCGCTGCACAAGGCCATGCCCGACACCACCAGGGAGACGGCGCGGGCCGTGGTCCGCACGGTGGTCGAGCAGCTGGAGAAGCGGCTCGCGGCCCGTACGCGGGCCACGCTGACGGGCGCACTGGACCGTTCGGCGCGGATCAGCCGCCCCCGCCACCACGACATCGACTGGGACCGGACCATCCGGGCCAACCTCAAGAACTACCTCCCGGAGCACCGGACCGTCGTCCCAGAGCGGCTCGTCGGCTACGGCCGGGCCTCCCGGTCGGTGAAGAAGGAGGTGGTCCTGTGCATCGACCAGTCGGGCTCGATGGCCGCCTCGGTCGTCCACGCCTCCGTCTTCGGGGCGGTCCTCGCCTCCATGCGCTCCATCGCCACCCGGCTCGTCGTCTTCGACACGGCGGTGGCCGACCTGACCGACCGGCTCGACGACCCGGTCGACGTCCTGTTCGGCACCCAGCTGGGCGGCGGCACCGACATCAACCGTGCCCTCGCCTACTGCCAGTCCAAGATCACTCGACCGGCGGACACGGTCGTCGTCCTGATCAGCGATCTCTACGAGGGCGGCATCCGGGACGAGATGCTCAAGCGGGTGGCCGCGATGAAGGGGGCGGGCGTGGAGTTCGTGGCCCTGCTGGCCCTGTCCGACGAGGGCGCTCCCGCCTACGACCGCGAGCACGCGGCGGCCCTGGCCGCGCTGGGTGCGCCCACCTTCGCCTGCACCCCCGACCTGTTCCCGGAGGTGATGGCCGCCGCCCTGGAGAAGCGCCCCCTGCCGGTGCCCTGACGGGTCCGCCGGAGCACGCCGGACCGCCGCGGTACATCGGCGGATCACACGAAGGCGCAGCTCAACTGTGAGGCGATCTGTGACAGGTATCACCGCTCAGGTGTGATCTGCGATTTAGGGACCCACGTCCCACGGGGATAACCTGCGAGACGGACATGCCGCGTCCACGGTCACCGTGTGCGCCTTCCTAGTGACAGCGCCGTCACGTTGCCCTCCGCGGCACGCCCACGCAGATAGCAGACAAACCGCGAATCACTGCGAATCTTTAAGACAAGGGACGGACGCGCGTGGACCTGTTCGAGTACCAGGCGAGGGACCTCTTCGCCAAGCACGGTGTACCGGTGCTGGCCGGTGAAGTCATCGACACGCCTGAGGCGGCTCGCGAGGCCACCGAGAAGCTGGGCGGCAAGTCGGTCGTCAAGGCCCAGGTTAAGGTCGGCGGCCGCGGCAAGGCCGGTGGCGTGAAGCTCGCCGCCACCCCGGACGAGGCCGTCGCCCGCGCGACGGACATCCTCGGCATGGACATCAAGGGCCACACGGTCCACAAGGTGATGATCGCCGAGACCGCGCCGGAGATCCTCGAGGAGTACTACGTCTCGTACCTCCTCGACCGCACCAACCGCACCTTCCTGGCCATGGCCTCGGTCGCGGGCGGCATGGACATCGAGCAGGTCGCCGAGGAGACCCCGGAGAAGCTCGCCAAGGTCCCGGTGAACGCCAACGAGGGCGTGACCATCGAGAAGGCCCGCGAGATCGTCGCCCTGGCGAAGTTCCCGGCCGAGGTCGCCGAGCAGGTCGCCGAGGTCCTCGTGACCCTGTGGCAGACCTTCATCGCCGAGGACGCGCTCCTCGTCGAGGTCAACCCGCTCGCGAAGGTCGCCTCCGGTGACGTCATCGCGCTCGACGGCAAGGTCTCGCTCGACGAGAACGCCGAGTTCCGCCAGCCGGGCCACGAGGAGTTCGTGGACCACGCCGCCGCGAACCCGCTCGAGGCCGCCGCCAAGGAGAAGGGCCTCAACTACGTCAAGCTCGACGGCGAGGTCGGCATCATCGGCAACGGCGCGGGTCTCGTCATGAGCACCCTGGACGTCGTCGCGTACGCCGGTGAGAACCACGGTGGCGTCAAGCCCGCCAACTTCCTCGACATCGGCGGTGGCGCCTCCGCCGCCGTCATGGCCAACGGCCTCGAGATCATCCTCGGCGACCCGGACGTCAAGTCCGTGTTCGTCAACGTCTTCGGTGGCATCACCGCGTGTGACGAGGTCGCCAACGGCATCGTCCAGGCGCTGCAGCTGCTCGAGGACCGGGGCGAGGCGGTCACCAAGCCGCTGGTCGTCCGCCTCGACGGCAACAACGCCGAGCTGGGTCGCAAGATCCTCTCGGACGCCAACCACCCGCTGGTGCAGCGCGTGGACACCATGGACGGCGCGGCCGACAAGGCCGCCGAGCTCGCGGCTGCGAAGTAAGGGCAGAGGTCACAGACTCACATGGCTATCTTCCTCAACAAGGACAGCAAGGTCATCGTCCAGGGCATGACCGGTGCCACGGGCATGAAGCACACCAAGCTGATGCTGGCTGACGGCACCAACATCGTCGGCGGCGTGAACCCGCGCAAGGCCGGCACGACCGTCGACTTCGACGGCACCGAGGTCCCGGTCTTCGGCTCCGTCGCCGAGGCGATGGAGAAGACGGGCGCCAACGTCTCCGTCCTCTTCGTCCCGCCGGCCTTCGCCAAGGCCGCGGTCGTCGAGGCCATCGACGCCGAGATCCCGCTGGCCGTCGTCATCACCGAGGGCATCGCGGTGCACGACTCCGCCGCCTTCTGGGCGTACGCGACCGCCAAGGGCAACAAGACCCGCATCATCGGTCCGAACTGCCCGGGTCTGATCACCCCCGGCCAGTCCAACGCCGGCATCATCCCGGGCGACATCACCAAGCCCGGCAAGATCGGTCTCGTGTCCAAGTCCGGCACGCTGACCTACCAGATGATGTACGAGCTGCGCGACATCGGCTTCACCTCCGCCGTCGGCATCGGTGGCGACCCAGTCATCGGCACCACGCACATCGACGCCCTGGAGGCCTTCGAGGCCGACCCGGAGACCGAGCTCATCGTCATGATCGGCGAGATCGGCGGCGACGCCGAGGAGCGTGCGGCGGACTTCATCGCGAAGAACGTCACCAAGCCGGTCGTCGGCTACGTCGCGGGCTTCACCGCCCCCGAGGGCAAGACCATGGGCCACGCCGGCGCCATCGTCTCCGGCTCCTCCGGCACCGCGCAGGCCAAGAAGGAGGCCCTCGAGGCCGCCGGCGTCAAGGTCGGCAAGACGCCGACCGAGACCGCCAAGCTGGCGCGCGAGATCCTGAACGCCGCCCAGTAGGCAGCAGCTGTACGGACGTACGGGCGTGGGCCCCCCCCCCGGGGGGGGGGGGCCCCCCCCGCCCGGCGGGGGGGGGGGGGGGCGCCCCGGGGGGGGCGGCGGCCCGGGGGGCCCCCCCCAGGGGGCTGCCGGCCCCGCCCCGGGCCCGGGGCCCCCGG
>NZ_JBIBCI010000003.1:13253-380113 GCF_042901085.1 Streptomyces sp. NPDC012794 | reverse complement strand
GGCCCCCCCCCCCCCCCCCCCCCCCCGCCGCGGCGGCCGGGGCGGCCCCCCCGGGGCGCCCCCCCCCCCCCGGCGCCGCCCCCCCACGCCCGTACCTCATTCGGGCTGCGGGGCGAGCCGGTGGGGTCCGGCGGCCGGGTCGGCCCGCAGCTTGTCCTGGAGGGACCGGCCGGTCTCCGTGAGCCGCGGGGGGCCGCTGAGCGGCGGCACCCCCGAGACGCTCGCGCCGGGGGCGATCGGCGGCTCGTAGTGGTCCGGGGCGGTGACGGTGGTGTATCCCGTCGACGCGGCGATCACGGCGGTCAGGACGAGCGCGGCCCGCGCCAGCCGCCGGGCCCGGTGCTCGCTGACGGTCCGGACGGTGGCCGCCGGGCGCGGCTCCAGGGACACGGCGGGCCGCACCGCGCCGAGCCGTTCGCGCAGCAGGGCCGACCGCTGCTCGGGCGTCAGACCGGCCAGCCCGGGGATCCGGCGGACGAGTTCGGCGTGCGCGCGCAGCAGGCGGTGCCCGGCGGCCGGGGTGCTGGCCTCGGTCTCCGCGGCGGTGTCGGGCAGGTCGAGGCCGACACCGTCGTAGAGCAGCACGGTCCGGCGGTGTACGGGCGGCAGGGCGAGGAGGGCGTCCAGCAGGATCCGGTCGGCGGGGTCGGCCGGGAGCCGGTCGGGGTGGCGGTGGGCCCGGCGGAACCGGTGCCAGGGGGAGAGGGCGTATTCGTACGCGGCCGAGCGGACCCATCCCACGGGGTCGGGGTCGGTGGCCACCTCGGGCCAGCGCCCCCAGGCCTGCCGGAACGCCACCTCGACGGAGTGCAGGGCGAGGGCGCGGCGGCCGGTGAGCAGGTAGGCCTGGCGGACGAGCGCGGCGGCGGCGTGGTCGTAGAGGGCGTCGAAGGCCTCGACCGGATCTTCGGGGGGTTTCGGCCGGGGGCCGTAGGGCCGGGCCGCGCGGGTGGCGGCCGCCGGGGTGGCCGGGAGCCCCTGCGGGGTGCCGGGTTCCGCTCCGGTGTGGGCGGGGCCGCCCTGGTGAAACGGTTCCCCGGGGGCGGGTGCCACCGCGGCCGGGGCGGTGGGGCCCGCGGAGGCGGGGGCGGCCTCGGTGGCGGTGGGTGCCGGGGCGGGGGCAGCCGGGAGGGCCGGCTCCGTCGGGACCGGACGGGCAGGGTGCGCCTGCTGGGCCGGGTGTGTTTCCTGCGGCGTGTGGGTCGCCTGGGCTGTTTGGGCCGTGTGCGTTGTCCGGGCCTCCCCGGGCGCCTGAGCTGCCGCCTGGGTTACCTGAGTCGGCTGGGCTCCCTGGCCCGTCTGAGCTGCCTGAGCCTCCCCGGCTCCCTGGCCCGCCGGAGCTGCCTGAGCAGCCTGGGCCTCCCGGGTCGCCTGGGTCTCCCGGGCCGTCTGGGGCGGCCTGGCCGGCGGCTGTGTGGCGTGTTTCCCGACGTTTCGGGGCCGCCGGGTGGGCAGGCCCGCCGCCACCGGCCGGACCGGGGCGGCCCCGGTGGCGGCGAGCCGGTCCAGGAGCGCCGCGTACGCCTCGCGCGTGCGCCCGCGAGGCTCGGTGCGGCCGCACTCCCAGGAGCGGACGGTGGCCGCGGTGACACCGGCCCGGGCCGCGACCTCCTCGTACGTCAGCCCGCCCGACTCTCGCAGCCACCGGCGCTCCTTGGGGGACGGGAGGCCCAGCTCCGAGCCGGAGGACGTTTCGACGTCTTGTGTCATGCCACTCTCCCCGCGACACGGCTGCTCTGGGCGAAAAAGTACATAAACGTATATTGAGCGACACAACGGTCAATCGGTTGTTACCCGGACATAGCGCGTGTCGAGGGCACCATGGCGGGGTGACCCAAGTGACCGAACGCGGGACCCCGTTGCCGACGGCCCCGCGGGCCGCCACCGCGCGGCGACGCTCACCGGCGGCCGCCGCCTGCGTGCTGGGCGGTGCCGTGGCCGCCGGACTGGGGCTCGGCTTCCTCGCCGTGCTCGTGATCGTGCTGTGGATCAGCTCCCCCTACCCCGACAGCGGCCCCGGCGGCGCACTCCACCTCGCCGCCGGGCTGTGGCTGATGGCCCACGGCACGGAACTCGTCCGCTACGAAACCCTCTCCGGGGCCCCGGCGCCCGTCGGCCTGGTCCCGCTGCTGCTCGTGGCGCTGCCCGTGCTGCTCATGCGGCGCGCGGCCCGGCTCGGCAGCGCCTCGGGGGACGCCGCCGGGGCGGAGGGGGACGAGGTGCTGCCGGCCAGCGCCGTCTTCTCCGCCGTCACCTGCGGTTACCTGACCGTCGGTGCGCTCGCCACGGTGTACGCGGCCGGCGGGCCGATGCCGGCGGACCCGCTCAGCGCCGCCTGGCACGTGCCGCTGGTGGCCGTGCTCGCCGCCGCCGGCGGGGTGTGGGCGGCCAAGGGCAAACCGCTGGGGCCCTTGCCGCAGTGGGTTCCGGGGAGCGTACGCCGGGCCGTCGCGCGCCCCCGGTACGCGCTGGCCCTGCGCTCCGGTGGGGCGGGGGTGCTCGTCCTGCTGGGCGGCGGGGCCCTGCTCGTCGGGGCCTCCCTGATGTGGCACGGGACGGAGGCGCGGAGCTCCTTCCTGGCGCTGACCGGAGTCTGGTCGGGGCGGTTCGCGGTGCTGCTGCTCGCGCTGGCGCTGCTGCCGAACGCGATGGTGTGGGGCGCGGCGTACGGGCTCGGGCCCGGGTTCGCGCTCGGCGCGGGGGCGGTGGCGACCCCGTTCGGGCTGGAGGGGGCGCCCTCGCTGCCGAGGTTCCCGCTGCTGGCCGCGCTGCCGTCGCCGGGGCCCGGGACGCCCGTCACCTGGGCGGCGCTGGCGGTGCCGGTGGCGGCGGGGCTGGCGGTGGGGTGGTTCGCGGTGCGGCGGGCGCGGGAGGTCTCGTACGGGGAGACCGCGCTGACGGCGGCACTGGGCTCGGTGGTGTGCGGCCTGGCGACGGCCGGCCTGGCGGCGGCTTCGGCGGGGCCGCTGGGGTCGCGGGCGCTGGCGGGCGTGGGGCCGGTGTGGTGGGCGGCGGGGGGCGCGGCGGCGGGGTGGACGCTGGTGCTGTCCGTGCCGTTGGCGGTGGGGGTGCAGGCGTGGCGGACGCGGCCGGTGCGTTGTGCGGAGGGTGGGGGGACGGGCAGGGACGCGTGGCACGACTCGGGGGTGCGGGAGCTTCGGTGGGAGGCGTTGCGGAGGGCGGCGGAGCCGTTGGTGGCGCCGATGGCTCCGCCGGTGGATCCGGTGGCTCCGGCGGTGGCCGCACCGGTGCCGGCTCCTGCGGAACCGTTGCTGCCGACGGCGGTGGTGGGGGCGCGGGTGCTGGCGCGGCGGCGTCCCGCGGGCTGAGCCCGGGCGGGGCCGGGGTGCCGCTGCGCGGAGCGGTCCCCTACCCGCCCTTCGCCCGTTCCCCGGGGCGCCGCCCCGGACCCCGCGCCTCAAACGCCGGCGGGGCTGGAGGGTCCCCGAGCGCCTGGGGCCTGTCGGCGGGGCTGGGTTGGGGTGGGCCGGGTCCTTCGGCCGCGGGTCGTGTGCCAGGGGCTCCGCCCCCGGCCCCCGCGCCTCAAACGCCGGCGGGGCTGGAGTTGCCCCAGCGTCGGCGGGCGGAGCCGCCCAGCTGCCGGCTGGGGCTGGGACCGGTAAGCGCCCGGTGGGGCTGGTGGCCAGGCGCCCGGGGGGCTGGAGATGCTTCACGCGCCTTCGAGGTGCCTCGCGGCGCCCGGCGGGCTGGAGGTGCCCAACGCCGGCGGGGCTGGAGGGTGCCCGAGCACCGGCGGGCGGGCGCCGCTCAGCTGCCGGGCTGGGGCTGGAGGTGCACCGAGAGGCGGCGAGGGCGCTTCGGGGTCAGCGTTGGACCTTGAGGATCTTGCCGATGGCGTTGTCCGGGAGGAGGGTGTTGCATTCCAGTTCCGCCGTGCGGGTCAAGGCGTCGTCGCGGCAGACGTAGAAGTCCTTGTACGCCAGCTGCAGCCCGTACGAGGTGGCCGCCAGCAGCAGCGCCAGCGACGCCGTGACCAGGCCGCTCACCGCCGCCGCGCGCTGCGGGCGGGCGGCCGGGCCCAGTGCGGCCAGGCCGCCGGGGTCCGCTTCGGTCGCGGGGCGGCCGCGCAGGGCGCTGATGCCCCAGTACATGGCCAGCGCGCCCAGCAGCAGGCCGACCGACGGGATCCCGAAGATCCCGAAGAAGAACCCCCACATGCCCGACAGCAGCGCGTACCGCGCGCGCCGCTGGACCGGGTCGGTCGGGTCCCACCGGGCCGGGCCCCCGGGGGCGGGGTCCGTGGGGCCGCCGCCCGGACCGCCGCCGCCGTCCTGCGGCCGCTGCGGCTGCCGGGGCTGCCACGGCTGGTCGGGCCGGCCCTCCGGGGGCGCCGCGAAGGGGTTGTCTTCGGTCGAGGGGTCGGGCTGACGGCGGTCCGGCATCGAGTGCGTAACTTCCCCTGTGTCGTGGACGGCGCGCGCCCCGCGTGCGGTGGGCGCGTACCGCGTCGTTCGCGGCTTGTACACCAGACGCTACCGCCCGCCCGTCCCCCCGTCCCTCGGGGGCGGTCCGGTGTGCCGGTATCGTTGCAGGCGGTCGGTGGCTTCGTATGGTCCCCCGTATATCGGTACCCCGAAGTTTCGTATGACCACACAAGACGAACGACGCAAATCCTGTGAGAAAGGGCCTCCCATGGCCGCCTCCCGCCTGGTCGTGCTGGTTTCCGGCTCCGGCACCAACCTCCAGGCCCTGCTCGACGCCATCGACGCCCACCCCGGCGGAGCCGAGGGGTTCGGGGCCGAGGTCGTCGCCGTAGGGGCCGACCGCGAGAACATCGCGGGCCTCGAACGGGCGGAGAAGGCGGGGATCCCCACCTTCGTGTGTCCGGTGAAGGCCTACGGGAGCCGTGAGGAGTGGGACGCCGCCCTCACCGCGGCGACCGACGCCCACGCGCCGGACCTCGTCGTCTCCGCCGGGTTCATGAAGATCGTCGGGAAGAGCTTCATCGACCGCTTCGGCGGACGGTTCATCAACACCCACCCCGCCCTCCTCCCGGCCTTCCCCGGCGCGCACGGGGTGCGCGACGCCCTCGCGTACGGGGCGAAGGTCACCGGCTGCACGGTCCACTTCGTGGACAGCGGCGTGGACACCGGTCCGATCATCGCCCAGGGTGTCGTCGAGATCCGGGACGGGGAGGACGAAGCCGCGCTCCATGAGCGCATCAAGGAAGTCGAGCGCCAGCTGCTCGTCGACGTCGTGGGGCGCCTGGCCCGGCACGGCTACCGCATTGAGGGACGAAAGGTAACAATCCAGTGACCGCCAACGAAACGACGACGACTCAGCGGCCGATCCGCCGCGCGCTCGTGAGTGTCTACGACAAGACGGGACTGGAAGAGCTGGCCCGCGGCCTCCACGAGGCGGGCGTCGCGCTCGTCTCCACGGGCTCCACCGCGTCGCGGATCGCCGAGGCCGGGGTGCCCGTCACCAAGGTCGAGGAGCTCACCGGCTTCCCCGAGTGCCTCGACGGCCGCGTCAAGACCCTCCACCCCCGCGTGCACGCCGGGATCCTCGCCGACCTGCGCCTGGAGGACCACCGGAACCAGCTCGACGAGCTAGGCGTGGAGCCCTTCGACCTGGTGATCGTCAACCTGTACCCGTTCCGGGAGACCGTCGCCTCCGGCGCCACCCCCGACGAGTGCGTCGAGCAGATCGACATCGGCGGCCCCTCGATGGTCCGCGCCGCCGCCAAGAACCACCCCTCGGTCGCGGTCGTCACCAGCCCCGCCCGCTACGCCGACGTCCTCGCGGCCGCCCAGGGCGGCGGCTTCGACCTGACCGCCCGCAAGCGGCTCGCGGCCGAGGCCTTCCAGCACACCGCGGCCTACGACGTGGCCGTCGCCTCCTGGTTCACCAACGCGTACGCCCCGCAGGGCGGGGAGGGCGACCTGCCCGAGTTCCTGGCCGGCGCCTGGGAGCGCAAGGCGACCCTGCGCTACGGCGAGAACCCGCACCAGGCCGCCGCGCTCTACACGGACGGCCGGCCGGGCGGGCTCGCCAACGCCGAGCAGCTGCACGGCAAGGAGATGTCCTTCAACAACTACGTGGACACCGAGGCCGCCCGCCGGGCCGCCTACGACCACGAAAAGCCCTGCGTCGCGATCATCAAGCACGCCAACCCGTGCGGCATCGCCGTGGGCCAGGACGTGGCCGCCGCGCACCGCAAGGCGCACGCCTGCGACCCGCTGTCGGCCTTCGGCGGCGTCATCGCCGTCAACCGCCCGGTGACCGTCGAGCTCGCCGAGCAGGTCGCGGAGATCTTCACCGAGGTCATCGCCGCCCCCGGCTACGAGGACGGCGCGCTGGAGGTCCTGGCCAAGAAGAAGAACATCCGCGTCCTGAAGGTGGACGGCACCCCGCACCAGCCGGGCGACCTCAAGCCGATCTCGGGCGGCACGCTGCTCCAGCAGTCGGACGTCTTCCAGGCCGAGGGCGACGACCCGGCCAACTGGACCCTCGCCACCGGCGACGCGCTGTCCGCGGACGAGCTGGCCGAGCTCGCCTTCGCGTGGAAGGCCTGCCGCGCCGTCAAGTCCAACGCGATCCTGCTCGCCAAGGACGGCGCCTCGGTCGGCGTCGGCATGGGCCAGGTCAACCGCGTCGACTCGGCGAAGCTCGCCGTCGAGCGGGCGGGCGCGGAGCGCGCGCAGGGTTCGTACGCGGCCTCGGACGCGTTCTTCCCCTTCCCGGACGGGCTGGAGATCCTGACCGCGGCCGGCATCAAGGCCGTGGTGCAGCCGGGCGGTTCGGTCCGCGACGAGCAGGTCGTAGAGGTGGCGAAGAAGGCGGGCGTGACGATGTACTTCACCGGCACCCGCCACTTCTTCCACTGAGGCGCGGACAGGCACGGACAGGCACGGACACGGCGAAGGCCGCCACCCGCACCAGCGGGTGGCGGCCTTCGCCGTGTGAGCACGTGTGAGCGGTGACAGCGGTGCTGCGGTTACTTCGTCTTGACGACGATGGTGCCGGCCGCGCGGTCGTGCCAGCCCTGGAGCTTGCCCGAGTTGTCGAAGAACGGGGACAGGTAGACCAGGATCTGGCCGATGCCGCAGAGGAAGCTGCCGACCATCGGGATGATCCAGCGGATGAAGCCGCCGCCGAGGCCGGGGGCCTGGCCGGTGTTCTCCTTGACGACCTTCAGGCTCAGGGCCATCTTGCCGAGCGTCGCGCCGACGAAGGAGATCATCAGCCACTCGTAGAGCAGGGTGGCGATACCGATGAGGGCGAGGGTGCCGAACAGAGCGGCGATCATGCCGCCGGCCGCCTCCGCCTGGTCGTTGACGCACTGCTGGTACGCGGCCGACGCGTAGTCCGTACCGCAGTCCTCGACCGACTCCGCGAGGCCCAGCGCCCCGGCGAGACCGATGGCCATGAGGATCCAGACGAGGACCGAGATGGCCAGGCCGTCGATCAGGCGGGCGCCGAAGCGGCGGCCCATCGTCGCGACCTGGACGGTGCCGAGGCCCGCCACGTTGATGTAGCCGTTGTTGGCCTGGAGGGTGCCCGGCGCCTGCGGCGGGACACCGTACGGCTGCTGGCCCTGCTGCGGGTAGCCGTAACCGGGCTGGCCCTGCTGCGGGACGCCCTGCGGGGCCTGCTGCGGGTAGCCGTAGCCGGGCTGGCCCTGCGGCGGCTGCTGCTGCCCGTAAGGGTTGTTCGGGTCGCCGAAGCTCATCTGGGTCTTTCCTCCGTGAAGTGCGGGGACGCACGGCACACCTGGAGGACACTTGCTTCTGCGGTACGCCCCCCCGGCACTGCCCGCGGCACTCTTTCCGATCGTCTTGCTGCCCGTCATCGTGGTGGGCCCGCACCGGGCTTGTCCAGTTGGTTGCCGGAGCGGGTCAGACTTGTTGTGCAAGTGCAATCAAGAGCGCGATCCGGCCGCCTCCCGATTGGAAGCCGGGCCGCCCCATCCGGGAGGATGCCCCCATGACCGCCCAGATTCTCGATGGCAAGGCCACCGCGGCCGCGATCAAATCCGAACTGAAGGCCCGCGTGGAGCAGCTGAAGGCCCGGGGCGTCACCCCCGGCCTGGGCACCCTCCTGGTCGGCGACGACCCGGGCAGCCGCTGGTACGTCAACGGCAAGCACAAGGACTGCGCCGAGGTCGGCATCGCCTCCATTCAGCGCGAACTGCCCGCGACGGCCTCCCAGGAGGACATCGAGGCGGTCGTGCGGGAGCTGAACGCAGACCCGGCCTGCACGGGCTACATCGTCCAACTGCCGCTCCCCAAGGGAATCGACACCAACCGCGTCCTGGAGCTGATGGATCCGGCGAAGGACGCCGACGGGCTGCACCCGACGTCGCTGGGCCGGCTGGTGCTGGGCGTACAGGGCCCGCTGCCCTGCACTCCGTACGGGATCGTCGAGCTGCTGCGCCACCACGGCGTCGAGATCAACGGCGCGCACGTCGTCGTGCTCGGCCGGGGCATCACCGTCGGCCGCTCCATCGGGCTGCTGCTCACCCGCAAGTCCGAGAACGCCACCGTGACGCTGTGCCACACCGGTACGCGCGACCTAGCGGGGCTGCTGCGCCAGGCGGACATCATCGTCGCGGCGGCGGGCGTCCCGCACCTGGTGAAGCCGGAGGACGTGAAGCCGGGCGCGGCCGTGCTCGACGTCGGCGTGAGCCGCGACGAGAGCGGGAAGATCGTCGGGGACGTCCACCCGGGCGTCGCCGAGGTGGCGGGCTGGCTCTCCCCGAACCCGGGCGGTGTCGGCCCGATGACCCGGGCGCAGCTGCTGGTGAACGTCGTCGAGGCGGCGGAGCGGACCACCAGTGCGGGCTGAGCACGAGGTGAGCGGTACGGGCGGGGCCTCCGCCCCGGAGCCCCGCCGGGAGGACGGCTGCGCGAAGGGCGGCCCGGAGCCCCGCCCGGAGGACGGTCCGAAGGGCGGTGCGGAGCGCGGTCCCGCCGCGGCCGCCGCGCGGTCGCGGCGCTTCCCCACCGTCACCCAGGACACGGCCCGCCCCGAGGGCGGCGGCCGCGCCATCCCCGGAGCGGTGTCCGCGCCCGCCCGCCAGTGGCCGATGCTCAGCGTCCTCGCCGCCACCGCGGTGGGGCTGCTGACCACGGCGGTGGGACAGCCGCGGATCGGCTGCCTGGTGATCGGCGTCGCGCTGATCGCCGCGGCGGTGATGCGGCGCGTCCTGCCCTCGGTGGGCATGCTCGCGGTGCGCTCCCGGTTCACCGACATGATCACGTACGGGGTGCTGGGCGTGGCCATCACCCTGCTCGCGCTGGTCATGGAGCCGAAGCCCTGGCTGGAGATCCCGTTCCTGGAGAGTGCGGTCCGCTTCACGGTCCGCTAGGTGCTGCCGGGGTCCGGCGGGCGTCCCGTCGGGCCCCGTCGGCTCCACCACCGCTGTCGGCCGCTCGCGTCGGATACGTCGAAGGGCGCCGGACGGACGAGATCTTCCCGTGTAAGGGCGGGGAGCAAGGGCATACGCCCGTCCGGACCTTCGAAACCTCCCGATCCGGGGCCCGTGTGCCGCGGACCACAGGGACCGGGGGGTTGGGGGCCCCGCGGGTCGGATAGCCTGACCGCGGATGTCTCTTCACGTCAAGATTCACAGGACAGGGAAGCGGCGTCCTTCCCCCTACAAGGGGTCCAGCACATGGGGCGGGGACGCCCCACCGCCAGCTGTCTAACGGAGAAGGCCATGACCCGCACTCCCGTGAATGTCACTGTCACCGGCGCCGCCGGCCAGATCGGCTACGCGCTGCTCTTCCGCATCGCGTCCGGCCACCTGCTCGGCGCGGACGTGCCGGTCAAGCTCCGCCTCCTGGAGATCCCCCAGGGCATGAAGGCCGCCGAGGGCACCGCCATGGAGCTCGACGACTGCGCCTTCCCGCTGCTCAAGGGCATCGACATCTTCGACGACCCGAACCAGGGCTTCGACGGCGCCAACGTCGCGCTGCTCGTCGGCGCCCGCCCGCGCACCAAGGGCATGGAGCGCGGTGACCTGCTCGCCGCCAACGGCGGCATCTTCAAGCCGCAGGGCGCCGCGATCAACGCGCACGCCGCGGACGACATCAAGGTCCTGGTCGTGGGCAACCCGGCCAACACCAACGCGCTCATCGCGCAGGCCGCCGCTCCGGACGTACCGGCCGAGCGCTTCACCGCGATGACCCGCCTGGACCACAACCGCGCGATCACGCAGCTGGCCCAGAAGACCGGCTCCGACGTCACCGACATCAAGCGTCTGACGATCTGGGGCAACCACTCGGCCACCCAGTACCCGGACATCTTCCACGCGGAGATCGCCGGCAAGAACGCCGCCGAGGTCGTGGCCGACGAGGCATGGCTCGCCGACACCTTCATCCCGACCGTCGCCAAGCGCGGCGCCGCGATCATCGAGGCCCGTGGCGCCTCCTCGGCGGCCTCGGCCGCCAACGCCGCCATCGACCACGTGCACACCTGGGTCAACGGCACCGCCGCGGGCGACTGGACCTCGATGGGCATCCCGTCGGACGGCTCCTACGGCGTGCCGGAGGGCATCATCTCCTCCTTCCCCGTCACCTGCGCCGACGGCAAGTACGAGATCGTCCAGGGCCTGGACATCAACGAGTTCTCCCGTGCGCGCATCGACGCGTCCGTGGCGGAGCTCGTCGAGGAGCGCGACGCGGTGCGCAAGCTCAACCTGATCTGATCGCCCTGACGGCGCTGGCCCCTCGGGTTCACCCGATCGAGTGATCGTCGCGAACGCCCTCGCGCCCCGGCCAAACCAGGCCGGGGCGCTTTGGCGTGAAAGCGCCTGTCTATCCGTGTAGGTGGTAACTAAGGTCGCCCGGTGACCGACCACCTGATTCCCCCTCAGTCCGGCGGCGAGCGGTGGGCCCCGCTGGTGGAGACGCTGGGCGCGGCCACCGCGCTGGGCGGGCTGCCGGCCTCGCTGGGAGGCTGACCGGTGTCCTCGTCCGACGGCGCCCGGTGGGATCCGCAGTCGCAGCGGTGGGAGTGGGGCCCCGCCCCGGCTCCCGCCCCGGACTCCGGCCGGGCCCCCGCCCCGGATCCGGACCCGGGCCCGGCGCCGGATCCCGGCCCTGCTCCGGCTTCCGCTCCCGTTCCGCCACGCCCCGTACCGCCGGACACGCCGACCCCGCTGCCCCCGTTGCCGCCGATGCCCCCGCCCACCGCGCCGGGGTACCACGAGCCGTGGCCCCCGGTGCCGGCCGCGCCCGTGCCCCCGCCGCCCCCGCCGGGCGGCGCGCGGCAGTGGCGTACCCCGGTGCTGGTCGGGCTGGCGGCGGCGGTCGTGGGCGGCGCCGCGGTGGCGGCGTGGCTGGCGCTCGGCGACAAGGACGGCCCCGAGGCCTCGGCGCGGCCGCCGGCCTCCCTGTCGGCGCCGCCGACGGCCACCGGGTCCGGGAGTGAGCCCGCGAGCCCGTCTCCGGCCCCGAGCGGACCCCCGGCCACCGGCCCCTCCCCGGGCGGCAGCGCCGGTTACACCGCGGTGCGCGACGAGAACGGCTTCTCGGTGGCCGTCCCCACCGGCTGGGAGCCCAGCACGGACGAGACGGGCAGCGGGTCCTTCTACCGCCGGCCCGGCGACCGCAGCGCCCTGCTCCAGATCTTCCGGGTCACGGAGAGCGGTGCCATCGGCTCCTGCGAACTGCTGCGCACCTCCTCCGACCAGCTGCGCGACGCGACGTCCGGCTACCGGCAGGTGTCCGTCGAACCGACGGCCGGGGCCGGCTGCGAACTGGTCTACGAGTACGACAGCGTGGAGTCGAACGGCCGCCGCCGGGGCGTGGAGCGGATCGTCACCGCCCCCGACGGCCGGCGGTGGGCCCTGCTGGCGGCCGGCCCGGCCGCCGACAGCGCGACGACGCGCGCGCACCTGACGGCGGCCCTGGAGTCGTTCCGGACCGACTGACCGGACCTTCCCGGCGGGAGGGCCGGTCAGGCCTTCTTCGCCGCCGGGGTGTAGTGCCCCGGGGTCATGCGGGTGGTGACGCCGATCCGGTTCCAGACGTTGATCGTCGCGATGACGGCGATCAGCTGGGCCAGTTCGGCCTCCTCGAAGTGCTTCTCCGCCCGCGCGTACACCTCGTCCGGTACGAAGCCGTCCGTCAGGACGGTGACGGCCTCGGTCAGTTCGATCGCGGCCAGCTCCTTCTCGGTGTAGAAGTGCCGCGACTCCTCCCAGGCGCCGAGCAGCAGGACGCGCTCGATGCTCTCTCCGGCGGCGAGCGCGTCCTTGGCGTGCATGTCCAGGCAGAAGGCACAGTGGTTGATCTGCGAGGCGCGGATCTTGACGAGTTCGACGAGGCTCGGGTCGAGGCCCTTCTTCGCCGCGATCTCCAGGCCGATGACGGCCTTGTAGACCTCGGGGGCGGCCTTGGCGAACTGCATGCGGGGGGCGTGCTCGGCGGCGAGCTCGGGGCTGCGGTCGTGGTTGCTTTCCTGGTTGCTCATGGCTCAACCGTACGGAAGAGGCGGCCCGCCTATATGGTCCATGTTCATGACGGGATCATGGGCCACTTTCGGTGCCGACCTGCACCTGGACCTCGCCGCGGCGGCGGGTGGCCGGGGCCTGCGGGCCGCGCTCACGGAGGCGCTGCGGGAGGCCGCGCGCAGCGGGCGGCTCGCGCCCGGGACACGGCTGCCGTCGTCCCGTTCCTTCGCCGCCGACCTGGGGATCGCCCGCAACACCGTCGCCGAGGCGTACGCGGAACTCGTCGCCGAGGGCTGGCTGACCGCCCGCCAGGGTTCGGGCACCCGCGTCGCCGAGCGGGCCAGGGTCCGCAGGGCCGCCGGCTCCCCGCAGGTACGCCGCCCCGCGCGCCGGGGGCCCGCGTACAGCCTGGTCGCCGGCTCCCCGGACCTGAGCGGCTTCCCCCGCGCCGCGTGGCTGGCGGCGGCCCGGCGGGCCCTGACCGGCGCCCCGAACGAGGCCTTCGGGTACGCCTCCGACGCGCGCGGCCGGGTGGAGCTGCGGGAAGCGCTCGCCGGGTACCTGGCGCGGGCGCGCGGGGTGTACGCGGACCCGGACCGGATCGTGCTGTGCGCCGGCTTCGCGCACGCCCTGACGCTACTCGGCCGGGTACTGAGGGGGCGTCGGGTGCGGGAGGTGGCCGTGGAGGGATACGGCCTCGACGTGCACCGGGAGCTGCTGGCCGGGGCCGGGCTGGTGACCCGGCCGCTGTGGGTGGACGAGGCCGGCGCCCGCACCCCGGACCTGACCGGACTCGGCCCCCGCACGGGCGCGGTGCTGCTGACCCCGGCGCACCAGTTCCCGACGGGCGCGGCCCTCACCCCCGGGCGCCGGGCGGCGGCCGTGGACTGGGCGCGGACCACGGGCGGGGTGATCCTGGAGGACGACTACGACGGGGAGTTCCGCTACGACCGCCAGCCCGTCGGCGCGCTCCAGGGCCTGGACCCGGACCGGGTGGTGTACCTGGGCACCGCGAGCAAGTCCCTGGCCCCCGCGCTGCGGATGGGGTGGATGGTGGTCCCGCCGGACCTGCTCGAGGAGGTGCTGGCGGCGAAGGGCCCGGTCGACTGGACGTCCAGCGCCCTGGACCAGCTGACCCTGGCGGAGTTCCTCACCTCCGGGGCGTACGACCGCCACGTGCGCGGCATGCGCCTGCGCTACCGGCGCCGCCGGGACGAGCTGGTGGCCGCGGTGGCGGGCAGGGTGCCCGTCTCGGGCATCGCGGCCGGGCTGCACGCGGTGCTGGACCTCCCGCCGGGCACGGAGCGGTCCGTCGTCCAGGCCGCCGCCTGGCAGGACCTGGCCCTGGAGGGCCTGGCGCGGTTCCGCCACCCGGACTCGGCGATGCCGCCGCGCGAGGCCCTGATCGTCGGCTACGGCACCCCCTCCACCAGCGCCTGGCCCCCCGCCCTGAGGGCCCTGTCGGCCGCCCTGCCCCCGCCCGCCTGAGCCCGCGCCCCGCCGCGCGCCTACGGTTCCGGCTCCGGTCCGGGTTCGCCGAAGCGCGACAGGACCAGGGATCCGGCCACCGCCACCGCGAAGCCGGCCACCGCGAGCCAGGTCAGCCCCTCGCGCGTGCGGTCCCCGAGCCACGCCACGCCCACGGCCGCCGGGCCGACCGTCTCGCCCAGCACCAGGCCCGCCGTCGCCGCCGTCACCGAGCCGCGCTGCAGGGCGGAGGTGAGCAGCAGGAACGCGGCCGCCCCGCCCAGCAGCAGCGCGTACGGCGCGGGGTCGCGCAGCGCCCGCGGTGAGACGGAGCCGATGAGCCGGACCGCCACCTCCACCACCCCGAAGCCCGTCCCCGCGGCCAGCCCCAGCACCAGCGCGCGCGGCCCGTCCGGCAGCCGCCCCGCCGCCGTGCCGACCGCGGGCACCAGCACCGCCACGCCCAGCAGGCCCAGCTCCAGCGCCAGGGTCCCGCTGCCGGAGCCCTCCTCGCCCGAGGCCAGCCCGAGCATCAGCAGCCCCGCGCACACCACCCCCACCGCGCCCCGTTCCAGCCGCGACAGCCGCACCCGCAGCAGCCGGGCCGCGACCACGGCGGTCACCGCCAGGCTGGCGGCCAGCGCGGCCCCCACCGCGTAGATCGGCACGTGCCGCAGGGCGACGATCTGGAGCGCGAAGCCGAGCGCGTCCAGTGCGAGCCCCGCCACGTACCGCCACTGCCGCACCGCCCGCAGGAACAGTGCCGCGTCCACGCCGGCGGCCGCACCCGGCCGGGCCGCCGCCCGGGCCGCGACCGCCTGGAGTACGGACGCCGTGCCGAAACAGACCGCCGCACCCAGTGTGCAAACCATCCCAAGCAGCACGAACCGACTCTAGGTCACCATCGTGACAAGGGTGTGACGGCGGCCGGATTCCATACCCCCGCGCCACCGCTCTAGGGTGCAGGCCATGGATACCGGCAACACCACCAGACGACGCATGCGCTCCGGCGCGGTCGCCCTCGGCGGCATGGGCCTGCTCGCCGCCACCCTCGTGGCCTGCGGGAGCAACGACGAGCCCGACAAGCGCTGCGCCTCCCGCTCGACGCTCAACCACCTGAACTCGAAGGAGTGCAGGAGCGGCGGCACCGGCGCGTACTACTACGGCGGCACCGTCCGCAACGGCAAGGTGACCGGCGGCAGCTTCGACAAGTCCGCCGTCACCCGCGGCGGCATCGGCGGCCACAGCAGCTCCGGCTCCTCCGGCGGCTGAGCGCAGATGCAGCGGCACACCATCGAACCGCGCCCGGGCTGGCAGAAGACCGTCGAGGAGCAGGGTCTGATCTACCCCCTCACCCGCTACCCCGACGACTCCCTGCGGCCCTACTGGGACGAGAGCGCGTACTACTCCTTCTCGCTCCCGGAGGTCGAGGCCCTGGAGGAGGTCGTCGAGGAGCTGCACGCCATGTGCCTGGCCGCGGCCGCGCACATCGTCGAGCACGACCGCTTCGCGGACCTCGGCATCACCGATCCGAAGCTGGCCGCGCGGATCACCGAGTCCTGGCGGCGGCGCGCCGAACAGCCGTCTCTCTACGGGCGGTTCGACCTGCGCTACGACGGCGCCGGCGAGCCCGCCAAGCTGCTGGAGTACAACGCCGACACGCCGACCTCCCTGGTGGAGGCGGCGAGCCCGCAGTGGTTCTGGATGGAGGAGCGCTTTCCCGGCGCCGACCAGTGGAACTCCCTCCACGAGCGCCTCGTCGAGGCGTGGCGGCACCAGGCCGAGCTGCTGCCGCCGGGCCCGGTGCACTTCGCGCACTCCGAGACCGACGAGCTGGGCGAGGACCTGATGACGGTCGCCTACCTCCAGGAGACGGCCGAGCAGGCCGGGCTGGAGACGCACGCGCTCTCGGTGGAGACGATCGGCTGGGACAGCCTCTCTGGCCGGTTCGTGGACGAGCGGCTCCGCTTCATCCGCAGCTGCTTCAAGCTCTACCCGTGGGAGTGGCTGGTCACCGACGAGTTCGGGCCGCAGGTGCTGGGCACCTACGACCACGGCGGCGGCTCGGGCACCACCGCCTGGATCGAGCCGCTGTGGAAGATGCTGCTCGCCAACAAGGCGCTGCTGGCGATCCTCTGGGAGCTCTTCCCCGACCACCCGAACCTGCTGCCCGCCTACCTCGACGGCCCGCGCGAGCTGGCCGCCACCTGCGGGTACGCGGCCAAGCCGCTGCTGGGACGCGAGGGTGCCGGCGTCACGCTGCACGAGGCGGGCGGGGGCGGCGAGCCCTTCGTGCCGGCCGAGGGGGAGACGTACGTCTTCCAGGCGCTGGCCCCGCTGCCCGACTTCGACGGCAACCGCGTCGTGCTCGGCGCGTGGGTCGTCGAGGAGGAGGCGGCGGGGCTCGGCATCCGGGAATCGGCGGGGCTCGTCACGGACGAGTACGCCCGCTTCCTGCCCCACGTCATCCTGTAGCGCCGTCAGGGCCGTTCAGGGCCGTCAGTTGTCGTCGCCGCAGTAGCTGTCGAAGGACGTTTCGGCCCCCGACCTCCAGCCGCGCCAGTAGGACTCGGAGTGGTCCTGGCTCTTGTCGGGCTGGGGCGGGACGTCGCAGTTCGACCGGGACGCCGCCTTCATGCCGGCCGTGTGCCCGTCCGAATAGCCCTTCTGGTACTCCCTCGAGTCGCCGGCGGAGGGCGTGGACCCCGCGACCTTGCAGTTCACGAAGACGAAGTCCTGGTCCTCGTTGACCGCGAGGACGGTGTAGTCGACGTTCTTCTGGAACCGCTGGACCCGGAAGTTGCCATCGGCGTCGATGTTCAGCGGTTCGGTGGACTCGCCGTCGTTGAGGTTGCGCGGCGGAGTGAACCCCTCGCCGGTGATGACGACGAACCGCCCTTGCGGGTCGGGTGTGACCGTGCAGCTGGCGGCGGGTACCACCGCCTGGGCGGCGGCCGGTGCGGCGAGGGCAGCGGCGCCGCCGAGGGCGACGGAGGACGCCAGGACGCCGCAGAGCAGGGTGTGTCGGTTGCGTCGGTGCATGGGGTTGCTCCCATCGGAGGGTCGGGCCCGGGATCGGCAGGGCGCGCACCCGTACGGGTCCTCCCATCGTCCGGCGGACCGCTCGCGGTGTCCACCGCGGGGCCGGGAGCGGCGACGGGCGCCGCCGGGACCGGAGGGTCCGGCCGCGCCCGTCGCGCCCGCCTCCCGGCGCCGTCGGGCCGTCAGGCGGAGAGCACCGAGCGCAGCTGGTCCAGCCCCCAGTCCAGGTCCTCCTTGGTGATCACCAGCGGCGGCGCGATCCGGATCGTCGACCCGTGGGTGTCTTTCACCAGGACCCCGAGCTCCATCAGCTTCTCGGAGACCTCGCGGCCCGTCCCGCGCGACGGGTCGACGTCCACGCCCGCCCAGAGCCCGCGGCCGCGTACGGCGGTCACCGCGCCGCCGCCGGTCAGCAGGTTCAGCTCCCGGTGCAGGTGGTCGCCGAGTTCGGCGGCGCGCTCCTGGTACTCGCCGGTGCGCAGCATCGCGATCACCTCCAGCGCGACGGCGCAGGCCAGCGGGTTCCCGCCGAAGGTGGACCCGTGCTCGCCGGGGCGGAACACCCCGAGCACGTCCCGGTCGGCGACCACGGCGGACACGGGCACGACCCCGCCGCCGAGCGCCTTGCCCAGGACGTACACGTCGGGCACGACGCCCTCGTGCTCGCACGCGAAGGTCCGGCCGGTGCGGCCCAGGCCCGACTGGATCTCGTCCGCCATGAACAGGACGTTCCGCCGGCGCGTCAGTTCCCGTACGCCCGCCAGGTATCCGGCGGGCGGGACGAGGACCCCCGCCTCGCCCTGGATCGGCTCCAGCAGCACGGCCACGGTGTTGGCGGTGACGGCGGCGTCGAGGGCGGTCAGGTCCCCGTAGGGGACGATCTCGAAGCCGGGCGTGTAGGGGCCGTAGTGGTCGCGGGCCTCGTGGTCGGTGGAGAAGGACACGATGGTCGTCGTACGGCCGTGGAAGTTGTTCGCGGCGACGACGATCTTGGCCTGGCCGTCCGGGACGCCCTTGACCTCGTATCCCCACTTGCGGGCCGTCTTCACCGCGGTCTCCACCGCCTCCGCGCCCGTGTTCATGGGCAGCACCATCTCCTTGCCGCAGAGCGCGGCCAGTTCGGCGCAGAAATCGGCGAAGCGGTCGTGGTGGAAGGCGCGGGAGGTGAGGGTGACCCGCTCCAGCTGGGCGCGGGCGGCTTCGATCAACCTGCGGTTGCCGTGGCCGAAGTTGAGCGCCGAGTACCCGGCGAGCATGTCGAGGTACCGGCGGCCCTCCACGTCGGTCATCCACGCCCCCTCCGCCGTCGCGACGACGATCGGCAGGGGGTGGTAGTTGTGCGCGCTGTGTTCGTCGGCGGAGCGGATGGCATCAGCAGTTCTCGACACGGGGTCTCCGATCGTCCGTCTGGCTGGTGGCGCGGGTGACGTGGGTGACGTCCTTTGTATCGTCGCTCGGATCGTGGGACCGGAAACCTCCCCGGTGCCGCGCCAGCTAAGGTGTCCGGTACGCACGGCGACTGGCGTACGGAGAACCGACTCCGGGGGAGTCGAGCGCGCACGACCGCACACAGGGCCGCTCGCCTGGGCCTCGCGGGGACGAACCGACATCGACCCCGGAGGAGCCGCGATGACCGCGCACCGCCAGCCCGCCCTGTACGCCACCGACCCCGAGCTCGCCTCGCTCGTCACCGCCGAGGAGACGCTCCAGGCGGAGACCCTGCGGCTGATCCCCAGCGAGAACTACGTCTCCGCGGCCGTGCTGGAGGCATCCGGCACCGTCCTGCAGAACAAGTACAGCGAGGGCTACCCGGGCCGCCGCTATTACGAGGGCCAGCAGAACATCGACCGGGTCGAGGCCCTCGCCGTGGAGCGGGCCAAGGGCCTGTTCGGGGTGGACCACGCGAACGTCCAGCCCTACTCCGGCTCCCCGGCCAACCTGGCCGTCTACCTGGCCTTCGCGAAGCCCGGCGACACGGTGATGGGCATGGCCCTGCCGATGGGCGGCCACCTGACGCACGGCTGGGGCGTCTCGGCGACGGGCTCCTGGTTCCGCGGCGTCCAGTACGGCGTGCGGGCCGACACCGGGCTGATCGACTACGACGCGGTCCGGGAGCTGGCCCTGGCGGAGCGCCCGAAGATCATCTTCTGTGGTGGCACGGCCCTTCCGCGGACCATCGACTTCGCGGCCTTCGCCTCGATCGCCGAGGAGGCGGGCTCGGTACTGGTCGCGGACGTGGCCCACATCGCCGGCCTGATCGCGGGCGGCGCCCACCCCTCCCCGGCGGGGCACGTGGACGTGATCTCCACGACCACCCACAAGACCCTGCGCGGGCCGCGCGGCGCGATGCTGATGTGCCGGGAGGAGCACGCGAAGGCCATCGACAAGGCGGTCTTCCCGGGCCTCCAGGGCGGCCCGCACAACCAGACGACGGCGGGCATCGCGGTGGCCCTGCACGAGGCCGCGCAGCCGTCCTTCGTCTCGTACGCGCACGCGGTCGTCGCCAACGCGAAGGCGCTGGCCTCCGCCCTGCTGGAGCGCGGCTTCGACCTCGTCTCGGGCGGCACGGACAACCACCTGATCCTGATGGACCTGACCTCGCGGGACGTGCCGGGCAAGGTCGCGGCGAAGGCGCTGGACCGGGCGGGGATCGTCGTGAACTACAACACGGTGCCGTTCGACCCGCGCAAGCCGTTCGACCCGTCGGGCATCCGCATCGGCACCCCGTCGCTGACGTCGCGGGGCCTGGGGGCGGAGCACATGCCGCTGGTGGCGGGCTGGATCTCCCGCGCGGTCGACGCCGCCGCGAAGTCCGACGAGCCGGCCCTGGCCGGGATCCGCTCCGAGGTCGCGGACCTGATGGCCGCCTTCCCGGCCCCCGGCCTGCCGCTCGCCTGACCGGGAGGGCGGGGCGGGGGACCGACGCCCCCGCCCCGCTTCCCACGGGGCCTGACGGGCCGCCCGGCCGGGGGCGGGATCCGGCCACCGGGCGCCCCTCCGCGCGGGCCGTCCGGGGCCGTCCCCCGGCCCCGGGCCCGAACCGCACCGGTGGGTTCCGGCCGGTGTGCGGCCGGAGAGCGGCCCCGCACCTGAGAGAATGGGGGCATGGCTTCTGATCGTCCCCGCGCGCTCTCCGGCATCCAGCCCACCTCCGGCTCGTTCCACCTCGGGAACTACCTCGGAGCGATCCGCCAGTACGTCGCCCTCCAGGAGACGCACGACGCCTTCTACATGGTCGTCGACCTGCACGCGATCACCATGCCGCAGGACCCGAAGGACCTCCGCGCGAACACCCGGCTGTCCGCCGCGCAGCTCCTCGCCGCCGGCCTGGACCCCGAGCGGTGCACGCTCTTCATCCAGAGCCACGTCCCGGAGCACGCGCAGCTGGGCTGGGTCATGAACTGCATCACCGGCTTCGGTGAGGCCAGCCGGATGACCCAGTTCAAGGACAAGTCCGCCAAGGGCGGGGTCAACAGCGCCAGCGTCGGCCTGTTCACCTACCCGATCCTCCAGGTCGCCGACATCCTCCTCTACCAGGCGAACGCCGTCCCGGTCGGCGAGGACCAGCGCCAGCACATCGAGCTGACCCGCGACCTGGCGGAGCGCTTCAACCAGCGCTTCGGCCGGACCTTCACCCTTCCCGCCGCGCACATCGTCAAGGAGGTCGCGAAGATCTACGACCTCCAGGACCCGGCGATCAAGATGTCGAAGTCCGCGTCCTCCCCCAAGGGCCTGATCAACCTCCTCGACGAGCCCAAGGTCACCGAGAAGAAGATCAAGAGCGCGGTCACCGACACCGGCTCCGAGATCCGCTTCGACACCGAGAACAAGCCGGGCGTCAGCAACCTGCTCACGATCTACTCCACCCTCACGGGCGAGTCGATCCCCGCCCTGGAGGCCCAGTACGAGGGCAAGGGCTACGGCGCGCTCAAGACCGACCTCGCCGGTGTGATGGTCGATTTCGTCACACCCTTCAAGCAGCGCACCCAGGAGTACCTGGACGACCCGGAGACCCTGGACTCCCTGCTGGCCAAGGGTGCGGAGAAGGCCCGGGCGGTCGCCGCGGAGACCCTGGCGCAGGCCTACGACCGCCTCGGTTTCCTGCCCGCCAAGCACTGACGGACCGGCGCCCCTGGCGGCCGAGGGCGTGCTGGCGCCACACTGAGCGGCAGCACCTCGTACACACACCAAGGAGACATACGTGGGGACCGTAACGCTCGGCGTTTCGATCGCGGTCCCGGAGCCGTACGGCCGCCAGCTCCAGCAGCTGCGCGCCGGCTTCGGGGACGCCGCCGCGCACGGCATCCCCACGCACGTCACCCTCGTACCGCCCACCGAGGTGGAGGCGGACCGGCTGCCCGCCATCCGCGCCCACCTGACGGAGGTCGCGCGGGCCTTCCGGGCCTTCCCGATGCGCCTGGAGGGGACGGGAACCTTCCGCCCCCTCTCGCCGGTCGTCTTCGTCCGGCTCGCCGAGGGCACCCCGGACTGCACCCGCCTCCAGGGGCAGGTACGCGACCCCCGCGGGCCGCTCGCCCGCGAGCTGGCCTTCCCGTACCACCCGCACGTCACGGTCGCCCACGGGATCTCCGAGGAGGCGATGGACCGGGCCTACGCCGAGCTGGCCGACTACGCCGCCGACTGGCTGTGCGAGGGCTTCGGGCTCTACGAGCAGGGCTCGGACGGGGTCTGGCGCAAGCTGCGCGAGTACCCCTTCGGCGCGGGCGCCCCCGGCGTCCCGGCACAGCCCGCTCCGGTGGGCGACACCGTCGTGCCGCGCTCCTGACGCAGGGGGCGCAGGACCCGGTGGGCGCGGAACCGCAGGCTCCGAAGCAGCAGGGTGTGGAACGGCCGGGCCGGGGGACGATCCGTAGGGCGAAAAGTCACAATCGACGACCGTAGTGCCCGAAAGCGACAATTCCGGCTATTTCCAGCAGCTCATTTACGGTGGCCCCATGGACTGGCTGAAGAAACTCCCGGTGATCGGCCCGGCGGCGTCCGCCGCCATGCGGACCCACGCCTGGCGTTCGTACGAGCGTCTCGACCGGGTGCACTGGACCCGGCTCGCCGCCGCGATCACCTTCATCAGCTTCCTCGCGCTGTTCCCCCTGATCACGGTCGCCGCCGCCGTCGGCGCCGGGCTGCTCAGCCGGGAACAGCTGGAGCGTCTCCAGCGCAGCCTCGCCGAACAGGTCCCCGGCATCTCCGACCAGCTCGACCTGGAGGCGCTCGTCGCCAACGCCGGCACCGTCGGCCTCGTCGCCGGCGCCCTCCTCCTCTTCACCGGCATCGGCTGGATCGGCTCCATGCGCGACTGCCTGCGCGCCGTCTGGGAGAAGGACGACGAGGACGAGGGCAACCCCTTCCTGCGCAAGGGCAAGGACGCCCTCGTGCTCCTCGGCCTCGGCGGCGCGGCCCTGGCCTCGGCGGCCGCGTCGATCGTCGGAGCCAGCGCGGTCGGCAGGTCCGCCGAGCTCCTCGGCATCCCGCGCGAGGGCGCCGGTGGGGCGCTGCTGCGCGCCGCGGCCTTCCTCGTCGGCGTACTGGCGGCCTTCCTGCTGCTGCTCTACCTGCTCACCCTGCTGCCCGGCGTGGAGCCGCCGCGCGGCCGGCTGATCCAGGCGGCACTGATCGGCGCGGCGGGCTTCGAGCTGCTGAAGCTGCTGCTCAGCGGCTACATCAGGGAGGTCGCGGCCAAGAGCATGTACGGGGCCTTCGGCGTGCCGATCGCCCTGCTGCTGTGGATCAGCTTCACGGCGCGGCTGCTCCTGTTCTGCGCGGCCTGGACGGCGACCCCCGACGGGGACGCGGACGCGGAAGACACCGAAGCCGCCGAAGCCGGCGCCGCCCCGGGGACGGCCTAACCGCCGCTGCCCGCACCGCCCCCCGGGCCGCGGCGGCCGCGCGGCCAGCGGCGGTTGACCGCGAAGGCCCCGCCCGCCAGGGCCGCCAGGGCCCCGCCGGTGATGCCGAACGCCGTGCCGAGGCCGCTGCTGCCGGAGGCGTCGCCGCCCGCCGACGGCCCGCCCTTCTCGTGGGACTGGGCGGGGGAGCCGTGCGGGGAGGTGTCCGCGCTCTTCGGCGGCACCAGCTCGCCCACCGGCTTGACCTTCCCGGCGGCCTCGAAGCCCCAGTCGAAGAGCTGGGCGGTCTCCTCGTACACCCCGTTCAGCCCGCCGTTGTCCGGGTTCATCACCGTCACCAGCAGCTTCTTGTTCCCGCGCTGGGCGGCGCCGGTGAAGGTCGAGCCGGCCATGGTGGTGGTGCCGTTCTTCACCCCGGCGATGCCCTTGTACGGGCTGATGCCGCCCGCCCCGGTCATCAGCCGGTTGGTGTTCTGGATCTCGAAGTACTCGCGCGGCCTGCCCTCCTCCTGCCTGCCGGGGAACTTCGCCTCGACCGTGCCGCAGTACTCCCGGAAGTCCTGCTTCTGGAGCCCGGAGCGGGCGATGAGGGTGAGGTCGTACGCACTCGACACCTGCTCGGGGGCGTCGTAGCCGTCGGGGGACACCACGTGGGTGTCCAGGGCCTGGAGCTCCTCGGCGTGCGCCTGCATGTCCTTGACGGTCTTCTCGACGCCGCCGTTCATGGCCGAGAGGACGTGCACCGCGTCGTTCCCGGAGCGCAGGAACACGCCGAGCCACAGGTCGTGGACGCTGTACTCGTGGTCCTCCTTGACCCCCACCAGGCTGCTGCCGGGGCCGACCCCCTCCATGTCCTCGTCGGTGACCCTGTGCACCCGGTCCTTGGGGAGGCCGGGCAGCACCGTGTCGGCGAAGAGCATCTTCAGGGTGGACGCCGGGGGCAGCCGCCAGTGGGCGTTGTGCGCCGCGAGGACCTCCCCGGTCTCGGCGTCCGCCACGATCCAGGACCGGCCGCTGAGGTTGGCCGGCAGGGAGGGCGCCCCGGGCAGCGGATTGACCTGGGTCCCGGGCAGCCCGAGGCGGGCGCCGCCGACGGTGGACATCGCGGGGGGCGGCGCCGGGGCGTGCGGTGCCTTCCGGGGCCTGCCCTTCCCGTCGGCCGGCGGGGGCGGCGCCGGCGCGGCGAGCGCGGGCGCGCTCGCGGGTGCCACGAGGACCGCTGGTAGCAGCAGTGCGGCGGAAAGGACCGTCAGCGCGGTCTTCTTGGCAGACACGCAGGTGAACGTACATCCCGATGGACTGCCAGGCGTCCGGGACCGGCCAACCGGGCCCAACCACACCCGGTACGGCCCACCCCGGCGCGTCCGTCCTGGGGACGAAACCGATACTGGGGACATGAAACTCAGCCGTACCGCGTCCTGGTTCCTCGCAGCGTTCGGAGCCTGGTCCTGGGTGATCTGGTCCACGTTCGTCAAGAACCTCTTCCACGACGCCAGCGGTCTGGCTTTCGACGGCGGAAAGCCCACGGCCTACTTCTGGGTCCACCTTCTCCTGGCGGTCACGTCGTTTCTGCTGGGGACGGCCGTTGGTGTGATCGGGCTGCGCGGCGTCCTGGCCCTGCGACGGGAATCACGATGACCGTGGTCGTGGCGATCGTGGCGGTGGTCGCGGTACTGGCGCTGCTCGCGTCGGTCCACCGCTGGCTCTGGATCCGGCTGGTCCGCGACACGACCCGCGCGGGCGGCCCGGCACGGAAGGCGGGCACCGTCCTGGCCTTCGCGCTGCCGCTCCTGGCACTGGCGGCGCTGACCGCCGGGCGGGCGGGTGCGCCGTTCTGGCTGGAGCGGCTGGTGGCGTGGCCGGGGTACATGTGGCTGGCGGTGCTGCTGTACCTGACGATGGCGATGGCGGTGGCGGAACCGGTCCGCCGCCTGTGGCTCCGCCGGATTCCCGCACCCCCGGCCCCCCGGGCGCCGGAGGGGCTCGAACTGGCCTCCGCCGCGGGCGGACCGGCCGGGGCGGGCGGGGGAACGGCCCAGCCGGCCCCCGGCGCAGCCCCCGACCCGGCTCCGGGCGCGGCTCCCGAGCCGGCCGCCGGCGCGGCCCCCGACCCGGCTCCCGCCCCGGCTCCCGGCCAGGCCCTCGATCCGGCCGCCGGCCAGGCCCTCGATCCGGCCGCCGGCGCGGTCGGCCGTCGGGTGTTCGTCGCGCGGGTGCTCGGCGGGGCCGCCGTCGCCGCGGCCGCGGTGACCGTCGGGAACGGCACCCACGGCGTGCTGCGCGGGCCCCGCGTGAAGCGCGTGCAGGTGCCGCTGGCCCGGCTGCCCCGCGCCGCGCACGGGTTCCGCATCGCCGTCGTCAGCGACGTCCACCTCGGCCCGGTCCTCGGCCGCGCCCACACCCGCCGCATCGTCGACACCGTCAACCGCACCCAGCCCGACCTCATCGCCATCGTCGGCGACCTCGTGGACGGCGACGTCCGTGACCTCGGCCCCGCCGCCGAGCCGCTGCGCGAGCTGAGCGCCCGCCTCGGGAGCTACTTCGTCACCGGCAACCACGAGTACTTCTCCGGCGCCCAGCAGTGGATCGACCACGTCCGCGAACTCGGCCTCGTCCCCTTGGAGAACGCCCGCCGCGAGCTGCCCCACTTCGACCTCGCCGGGGTCAACGACGTCCAGGGCGAGAAGGAGGGCAAGGGCCCGGACTTCCGCGCGGCCCTCGGCGACCGCGACCGCGCGCGTGCCTCCGTACTCCTCGCCCACCAGCCGATCGTGATCGACGAGGCCGTCCGCCACGGCGTGGACCTCCAGCTCTCCGGGCACACCCACGGCGGCCAGCTGTGGCCCGGCAAGTACCTGGCCGAGCTGGCGAACCCGACCGTCGCGGGCCTGGAACGCTACGGCGACACCCAGCTGTACGTGTCGCGGGGCGCGGGTGCCTGGGGGCCGCCGGTCCGGGTCGGCGCGCCGTCCGACATCACCGTCGTCGAACTGGCCTCGTACCAGGCCTGACCCCGTGACTCCCCGGCCGGTGACCCGGGGCCCTCACTCCTCCCCGGAGCGGACGGAGCGGGGCTCCGGGGTCCGCGTCCCGGCGCGCGAGGCCGCCGTCTGCGCCATGCCCGGCAGGAAGTCCGCGAAGAGCTCGTGCACCTCGCGCACCAGCGGCCGCAGCACCCGGAACCGGGCCAGCACGATGCCGCGCGTGGTCAGCTGCGCCCCGCGCTCGGCGAGCCGGCGGGACTTCTCGCTGCCGGGCGAGCGGTCGAAGACCCAGTACAGGACCAGGCCCATCTGGGAGAGCCACATCAGTTCCGGCAGGGCGTCGGCCAGTTCGGCGGGCACCTTGGTCTTCGCCCCGGCCAGCACCTCGCGGTGGATGTCGATGGCCGCCTTGCGCGCCGGTTCCGATTCCGCGGAGAACGGGCTGAGCGGACTCTCGGGGTCCGCCGCGTTCTTGAAGAACTGCGAGGCGAACTCGTGGTAGGGCTCCGCGATTTCGAGCCAGCTCGTCAGTACGCCGGCGAGCCGCTTCTGGAGATCGGTCTCCTGGTCCAGGATGGGCCGGACCGCCGCCTGGTGGGCCGCGCCGATCCGGTCGTAGAAGCCCTGGACGAGGTGTTCCTTCGACTCGAAGTAGTAGTACGCGTTGCCGACCGAGACCCCCGCCTCCTTGGCGATGCCCCGCATGGTCGTCTTGTCGAACCCGCGCTCCTGGAAGAGCCGGAGCGCGGTTTCGAGAATGAGCGTGCGGGTCTGCTCGCTTTTGGGAGCCTTCTGATCTGTCACGGTGTCCGACTTTATCGGGGCGCGGAGCACTGCTCGTCACAGGCCGGTTCCCCGGGCTCCGCTTCGGACTTGGAACGTACGGCGTGCCGTACGGCGGCGGCCGTGTGCATGGCGGCCCTGGCGAAGGGACGGCCCGCCGGGGTGGCGAGCCAGTCGGCCTTCGCACGGTGCTCGGCCAGGGCCCACAGGCAGACGACGAAGGCGTCCGCCCCGCGCCACAGCTGCCCCGCGTCGCCGACGACGGTGATCTCGCGGAGCGTCTCGGCGTGCGCCAGCTCCGGGAACCGCCGCCGCGCCTCGGCCGAGGCGGCCGGCATCAGCCGCAGCGGGACCAGCTGCCGTTGCCGGCCCAGCCAGTTCCGGATGTGGACGCACACGGGGCAGTCGGCGTCGTACAGGACGGTCAGGGACCGGACGGCACCGGCCCGCACGGCCCGCGCCACGGGTCAGGCCCCGGCCGGCACGGTCCACCCCTGCGGGGGGAGCGGCGGCATCGGCGGCCGCTGCGCGGCCTGCCGCTCCATGATCCCCCGGCGGCGCATCCGGCTCAGCACCCACACGTTGCCGAGGTGCATGACGCCGAGGACCAGCAGGACGACGCCGAGCTTGACCGACAGGGCCTCGAAGAGGCCCCGGGCTTCGAGGATCGTCTCGCCCGAGCGCAGGTACAGGGTCACGAAGCCGATGTTGACGAGGTAGAAGCCGACCACCAGGAGGTGGTTGACGGCGTCCGCGAGCTTCTCGTTCCCCTGGAGGACGTCGGCGATGAAGACGCGGCCGTTGCGGCTGAGCGTACGGGCGACCCAGACGGTCAGTCCGATGCTGATGAACAGGTAGATGACGTACGCGGCCACGGTGAGGTCCATTGCCCCAGCCCCCTTGAACGTGTTCAACTCTCTGGCAGGACCGACTGTAGACCCATTTTTGAACAGGTTCAAGCGACTGGTGACGGGCCCCGGGTACGCGGAAGGGCCCCGCCCCCGGAGGATGTCCGGGGGCGGGGCCCGATGCCCGCCGGTCTCGGCCGAGGCCGGGACCGGCGGGCGGGGTCCTGCTCGGCGCCGCGGGCGGCGCCTCGAAGGGATCAGAAGCGGCGGGTGATCAGCGCCCGCTTGACTTCCTGGATCGCCTTCGTGACCTCGATGCCGCGCGGGCACGCGTCGGTGCAGTTGAAGGTCGTGCGGCAGCGCCACACGCCGTCCTTGTCGTTCAGGATCTCCAGCCGCTGCTCGCCGGCCTCGTCACGCGAGTCGAAGATGAAGCGGTGCGCGTTGACGATCGCCGCCGGGCCGAAGTACTGGCCGTCGTTCCAGAACACCGGGCACGAGGACGTGCACGCGGCGCACAGGATGCACTTGGTGGTGTCGTCGAAGCGCTCGCGGTCCTCGGCGGACTGCAGGCGCTCGCGCGTCGGCTCGTTGCCCTTGGTGACCAGGAACGGCATGACGTCGCGGTACGCCTGGAAGAAGGGCTCCATGTCGACCACGAGGTCCTTCATCACCGTGAGGCCCTTGATGGCCTCGACGGTGATCGGCTTCTCCGGGTTGATGTCCTTGATCAGCGTCTTGCAGGCGAGCCTGTTCTTGCCGTTGATCCGCATCGCGTCGGAGCCGCAGATGCCGTGCGCGCACGAGCGGCGGAAGGTCAGCGTGCCGTCGAGGTCCCACTTGATCTTGTGGAGACCGTCGAGCACGCGCTCCTTCGGGTCGATCTCGATCTGGAAGTCCTGCCACTCCGCCTGGTCGGAGACCTCGGGGTTGAAGCGGCGGATCCGGAAGGTGACCGTGATGTACGGCGAGGCGGCGGCCGCCGCCTCCATCTTGTCCAGGGTCGGGGTGGCCATCAGTACTTACGCTCCATCGGCTGGTAGCGGGTGACGACGACGGGCTTGTAGTCCAGGCGCACGGAGTCCTGGCCGTCGGCGCCGACCTCGCGGTACGCCATGGTGTGGCGCATGAAGTTGACGTCGTCGCGGTTCGGGTAGTCCTCGCGGTAGTGACCGCCGCGGGACTCCTTGCGCGCCAGGGCGGACACGGCCATGACCTCGGCCAGGTCGAGCAGGTTGCCCAGCTCGATGGCCTCCAGCAGGTCCGTGTTGAAACGCTTGCCCTTGTCCTGGACGGACACGTTCTTGTAGCGCTCGCGCAGCTCCGCGATCTTCTCGACCGCGGTCTTGATGGTCTGCTCCGTACGGAAGACCATCACGTTCGCGTCCATCGTCTCCTGGAGCTCCAGGCGCAGGTCGGCGACCCGCTCCTTGCCCGTGGAGTTGCGCAGGTGCTCGACGAGGTCGGCCACCTGCTGCGCCGGGTTCTCCGGCAGCTCGACGTAGTCGTTCTCGGCCGCGTACCTGGCCGCCGCGATGCCGGAGCGCTTGCCGAAGACGTTGATGTCCAGCAGCGAGTTGGTGCCCAGGCGGTTGGCGCCGTGCACCGACACGCACGCGACCTCGCCGGCCGCGTACAGGCCGGGGACGACGGTGGTGTTGTCCGCCAGGACCTCACCCTCGACGTTGGTCGGGATGCCGCCCATGGCGTAGTGCGCGGTGGGCTGGATCGGGATCGGGTCCGTGTACGGCTCGATGCCCAGGTAGGTGCGCGCGAACTCGGTGATGTCCGGGAGCTTCGCGTCGAGCTGCTCCGGCGGCAGGTGCGTCAGGTCCAGGTACACGTGGTCGCCGGCGGGACCGCAGCCGCGGCCCTCGCGGATCTCCGTGTAGATGGAGCGCGAGACGACGTCACGGGACGCGAGGTCCTTCATGACCGGCGCGTACTTCTCCATGAAGCGCTCGCCGTCCTTGTTGCGGAGGATGCCGCCCTCACCGCGGGCGCCCTCCGTCAGCAGGATGCCCATGCGCCAGATGCCCGTCGGGTGGAACTGGAAGAACTCCATGTCCTCCAGCGGCAGGCCGCGGCGGTAGCAGGCCGCCTGGCCGTCACCGGTGAGGGTGTGCGCGTTGGAGGTCACCTTGAAGAACTTGCCGGTGCCGCCGGAGGCGTAGATGACGGCCTTCGCCTGGAACACGTGGATCTCGCCGGTGGCGAGCTCGTACGCGACCACGCCGGCCGACTTCTTGACGCCGTCCTCCTCGACCAGGAGCTGGTCCAGGACGTAGAACTCGTTGAAGAACTCCACGCCCTCCTTGACGCAGTTCTGGTACAGCGTCTGGAGGATCATGTGGCCGGTGCGGTCCGCGGCGTAGCAGGACCGGCGGACCGGGGCCTCGCCGTGGTTGCGCGAGTGGCCGCCGAAACGGCGCTGGTCGATCGTGCCGTCCGGGGTGCGGTTGAACGGCAGGCCCATCTTCTCGAGGTCGAGGACCGCGTCGATGGCCTCCTTCGCCAGGATCTCGGCGGCGTCCTGGTCGACCAGGTAGTCACCGCCCTTGACCGTGTCGAAGGTGTGCCACTCCCAGTTGTCGTCCTCCACGTTGGCCAGCGCGGCGGCCATGCCGCCCTGCGCGGCGCCCGTGTGGGAGCGGGTGGGGTAGAGCTTCGTCAGCACGGCGGTGCGGCTGCGCTTCGTCGCCTCGATGGCGGCGCGCATGCCCGCGCCGCCGGCGCCGACGATGACGGTGTCGTACTTGTGGATCTTCATGAGTCGATTCGCCTCAGCCCGTGCCTAGCGGATGTTCGGGTCGAAGGTGAAGATCACCAGCGTGCCCAGAAGGATGGTGAACACCGTGGCGGTGTAGAGCAGGCCCTTCAGCCACAGCCGCGTGTTGGCGCGCTCCGCGTAGTCGTTGATGACGGTACGCAGACCGTTGGCGCCGTGCAGCATGGCCAGCCACAGCATCAGCAGGTCCCAGACCTGCCAGAACGGGGACGCCCAGCGGCCGGCCACGAAGGCGAAGCCGATCTTGGAGACGCCGCCGTCCAGCACCAGCTGGATCAGCAGGTGGCCGATGACCAGGACGACGAGGACGATGCCCGAGAGGCGCATGAAGAGCCAGGCGGCCATCTCGAAGTTGCCGCGGGTCGAGCGCGGGGTCTTGCCCGTGCGCTTGCGCGGCGCCTCGATGTAGGGCGCCGGGTTGTCGGTGTCGTAGAGGGAAACGCCCTCCACGTCGCCGATCGCCTTGGCGGAAGAAGTGTCAGAGGACATGCGTGTCACTTCCCGAACAGTTCGAGGTAGGCGTGGCCGAGTACGGGGTACAGGGCCCCGCCCATCAGGACGACCCAGACCACGACGACCGACCAGAGCATCGTCTTCTGGTGGCGGGGGCCCTTGGACCAGAAGTCCACGGCGATGACACGGAGACCGTTGAGCGCGTGGAAGAGGATGGCGGCCACGAGGCCGTACTCCAGCAGCGCGACGATCGGGGTCTTGTAGGTAGCCACGACATCGTCGTACGCCTCGGGGGAGACGCGGACGAGAGCGGTGTCGAGGACGTGTACGAACAGGAAGAAGAAGATGAGGACGCCGGTGACTCGATGAGCCACCCAGGACCACATTCCTTCCCGGCCGCGGTACAACGTTCCAGCCGGCACGGAAAACCCTCCGGAAGCGGGGCGGGGGCCAGCCGGCTTCTTTGTCGGTCGGGCCCGGCCGGGTACGGTCCACCGGCCCCGGACATCGTAGCGACGCTTTGTCGGTTCCCTCGCCCGGGGTCCGTCGGTGTGATCAAACAGGCACGGACGGACTACCCCGCAGGGGCAAATAGTCCGAAATCAGCGGCAGGCAGGCCGTCGTCGGGGTCCGGTCGGTGCGCTCCGGCGAGTCGGTCCAGCAGACGGACCATCCGGGAGCGGGCCAGCAGACGCAGTTCGTCGGCGGCGATCGAGCGCTCCTCGTCGATCTCGTGAGCCATCCTCCGGCGGATCGCGGCCAGCAGCTGGTCCACCTGTTCCTCGGGCGGGTGCCCGTCCAGGCAGATCACGAAGGCGTGCCCGAAGGTCCGCTCGTACTCCGCCCGCGCCGCGTCGAGGGCGAGGAGCGCGGCGTACGGGGCTCCCTGGCCCAGCTCCGCCGAGGACTCCAGGGCCAGCGCCTCGGAGAGGTCGCCCTGGGAGAGGTCGTACGCGGCTTCGTCCGCGCCCGCCAGCAGGGAGGCGGTGTCGGGATAGGGGCGGTGGGCGGCCACCCGGTGGGCCCAGCGCCCGCTGCCGCAGCAGCGCAGCAGGACCGCGCGGGCGGTCTCGGGGGGCAGGGCGTTGAAGCGCGCCAGTCCGGCGCCGGGGGCGGAGGCCGGACCGCGGACCTGTGCCGGAAGCTGGCTGGACAGCGGTTCTCCTCGGGGCGTGGCGCGGGTGTGCCGCCACGCTAGCGATCTCGGAGGGGCGGTGCCCTGCCCATACGGGGATTTCACCCGGAAGTGAGCCGAAAGGATGAGGCGGGGAGGTTTGCCCCGACTGGAGAGGGGAGGACGACCGGGGCCGCCACCCCCCACAGGAGAGGCCCCGGTCGCCATCCGTCACGGACTCGTGCGACAAGCCCGTATCCATGTCAGCGTATGGAGTGCGTTTTCTGTCACACCCCGCTCCGCGCAGGCTTGGTCGCTGGTTGTAGAACTCGTGGACGAGAGTGCTTGAAAGCCGTAACGTGCGGATTTGCGCCACACGTACAGGACGTCGAACGGGTTGGGGACTTTGCTGGGGGACGACGCGGAGCTGACCGCCGCGGTGCTCGCGGCACAGGACGGCGACGAGAGCGCGTTCCGGACTGTGTACCGCGCCGTGCACCCGCGCCTGCTCGGATACGTACGCACGCTCGTCGGTGACGGCGATGCCGAGGACGTGACCTCCGAAGCCTGGCTGCAGATCGCCCGCGACCTCGGATCCTTCACCGGCGACGCCGACCGCTTCCGCGGCTGGGCCGCCCGGATCGCCCGCAACCGGGCCCTGGACCACATCCGCATGCGCGGCCGCCGCCCCGCCATCGGCGGCGACGAGACCGAGCTGACCGGCCGGGCCGCGGACTCCGACACGTACGGCGAGGCCATGGAAGCCCTGTCCACCGGGCGGACCATGAAGCTGATAGCCCAGCTCCCGCAGGACCAGGCGGAGGCCGTCGTCCTGCGGGTGGTCGTCGGCCTGGACGCGAAGAGCGCGGCCGAGACCCTCGGCAAGCGCCCCGGAGCCGTCCGCACGGCCGCCCACCGGGGGCTGAAGAAGCTCGCGGAACTGCTGGGCGCGGAGTCCGGCCCCGCCGGCGGGGCGGGCGGGACGGAAAAGGAAGCGGAATCCCGCGCCCGGGTCGGCCATAATGCCGGGGACCAGGCACGGGAGCGCGATCTCGACGCGGTACCCGCACAGCGCGCGCGGGCGGCGGACCTGGTGGAGCAAACCGGTGTGACGCATTCACGTTGGCGGACGCAGAAGGACATGTGATGGCCGACGAGCACAACGCGTGGCTGGACCGGGCCGCGGCGGACGAACTGCTGCGCGGAGGAACCCCCGACCCGGTCGGCGCCGACCCCCGCGCCCGGGCGGAGGCCGCCCGGATGCGCGCCGCCCTCGACGCCCTGACGCCCCGGACCGCCGGCGGCGAGCTGCCCGGCGAGGAAGCCGCCCTGGCCGCCTTCCGCGCGGCCCGCGCCACGGCGCCCGCGACGGAGCCCGCCGGGACCCCCGCTCCGGCCCCCGGCGGCGCCGGCGAACCCCTGGTCGACCTGGCCCCGATGCCCCCCGTACGCATTCCCGCGCAGCGGCGCCCCGCCACGGCCGCGCGGTTCGGGCTGGCGGCCGCGCTGGCCGGCGTCGCCGTCGGCGGGCTCGCGGCCGTCGCCGGAACCGGCCTGCTGGACCGTGCCGCGCACCTGACGGCGGGCCCCGCCCCGGCGGTCTCCGTCACCGCCGACTCGGACCCGGCGCCGGCCGGGGACACCGCGGGCCCCAGCCCCCTCGCCCCGCAGCTGCGGCCGACCCCGTCCCTGGGCGGCGGCGGCTTCTCGTACGGCCCGGACGCCTCGCGGATGCCGGGCACGGACACGCGTACGCCCCCCGGCGCCACCCCCAGCCCGTCGGCGCCGCCCGGCACGGCCGCCACGGGCGGCGGGGGCGCGGCGGGCACCGACGGCACCCCTGACAGGTTCATCGACAGCAGCGCCGGCGGCGCCGGCAGCGGCGGTGCCGGCGGCGGCCACAGCGGCGCCGAAAAGCCCCGGCCCGAGGACCTGTGCCGGGAGAACAAGGCGAAGAACCTCAGCGACGACCGGCGCGAGTACCTCGCCAAGCTCGCGGGCGGGGCCGCGAAGGTCCATCGCTTCTGCGCGACCCTGCTGGACGGAGCCCCCCGGGGCGGCGGCGTCCCGCAGAGCGGTGCGGCCCAGGGCGGCGTTCCGCTGCCCTCGCCGTCCTCCCTGACGAGCGGCGGGCTGGGCTTCCGCAGCCGCTGAAACGGGTGGCCGCGACCGTCGGCTGAATCGTTTCCGCAGACCCTCCGGCCGGGGCAGTAACACTTTTCGAACCGCCGGCGCAGTACGTATCGAGCCGACTGGTCATCGGCCGCGCACGAGCCGGGGTTCCCCCCGTACCCCTGGGCTCGGCGCACCCGGCGCGGGCGGGGCACGTTCCCCCGGCCCTGCCCGCGCCCCCTCTCCTCACGACCGCCACCGGCCCCCGGACCACCGGCCCCCGGACCACCGGGCCCCGGTCACCAGTAGACGACGACCTTGTCGCCCACCTTCACCTGGTCGAACAGCTCCGACAGCTTCTTCTTGTCCCGGACGTTCACACAGCCGTGCGAGGCGCCGTCATAGCCGCGGGCAGCGAAGTCGGACGAGTAGTGCACCGCCTGGCCCTGGCTGAAGAACATCGAGTACGGCATCGACGTGTGGTAGATCGTCGACGTCCACTGCTTCGCCTTCCACTCCACCTGGAAGAGGCCCTCGCGGGTCGGCGTGTTCTCCGAGCCGAAGCGCACGTCCATCGTGGAGACGACCTTGCCGTCGATCATCCAGGCCAGGGTGCGGCTCTCCTTGCTGATGCACATCACCCGCCCCTGCATGCAGCGCGGATCCGGGGCGTCCACCTCGTTGGTGGTCGGCGGACGCAGCTCCTGCTCCGTCGGCTTCTTGCTGAGGCCCTGCACCTTCTGCCAGGTGGCCTCGTCCACCGACCCGGTCGCGGGCAGCCCGTGCTGCGACTGGAAGGCCTTGACCGCAGCGGTGGTCTTAGAGCCGTAGAAGCCGGTGGGCGCCGTCGACACCAGCTTCAGCTGGCGCAGCCGCGCCTGGAGTTCCCGGACCTGCTCGCTCTCGTCGCCGTTGGCCATGAGCGCCTTGGGGCCGGGGGCGGCCGAGGACGACGGCGAGGACGAGGACGACGGGGACTGGGAGGGCGACGCGGAGGGCGAGGACTCGCCCGGCTTGTCGTCCTGCTTGGACGGGGAGGCCGTGGGGGACGCCGTCGGTGAGGAGGGTGCGGCCGAACCGGCCCCGGCGCCCTGGGGAGCGCACGCGGTCGCGGCGAGCGCGACGGCGGCGGCCAGGCCGAGCGTACGGACGATGGTTCTCTGTCGCTGCATGGTGGGGTCCCCCGGATTCAACGTCGTGTATCAGGGTGACGCCTCGACGGCACGGAAAGTTGCACCCGGCCGCGCGGTGTCGCCAAGACGGCTCCGGTCCCACCCGGACAGCGGCGCCGACGAGGCCCCGGACGGCGGCCGGCAGGTGCCCCGGACCTGCCGCCCGTCGGCTCCCCGGCTCTCCCGTGCCGTCATGGCGCCCAGGCGGGGCCCGGGCCCGCTCCCTCTCCGCCGGACCCCCGCACCACACTCGAACGAGTGGCGGCGCGCGCCGTCCGGGCGGCCGGGAGGACGGCCGTCAGGCGCGTCAGCCGCCTCCGGCCCGCCCCCGCGAGGTAGGCAGGGACCCCACCGGTCCCATCCGGGACAGGACCCCACGGAGGCACGTCGATGGCACGAACCGAGAGCGGAATCCCCCTCGAACCCGTCTACGGCCCGGCCGACCTCACGGGCTGGGACCCCCGGGTCCGGCTCGGCAGCCCCGGGGAGTACCCCTACACCCGCGGCATCCACCCCACGATGTACACCGCGCGGCCCTGGACCATGCGCCAGTACGCCGGGTTCGGCACGGCCGCCGAATCCAACGCCCGCTACCGGGCGCTCATCGAGGGCGGCGGGACCGGCCTCTCCGTGGCCTTCGACCTGCCCACCCAGATGGGGCACGACTCCGACGCCCCCCTCGCGCACGGGGAGGTCGGCAAGGTCGGCGTCGCCGTCGACTCGGTCGAGGACATGCGGGCGCTCCTCGACGGCATCCCCCTCGACCGGGTGTCGACCTCGATGACCATCAACGCCCCCGCCGCCCTGCTGCTCCTGATGTACCAGCTGGTCGCGGAGGAACAGGGCATCCCGGGCGGGCGGCTGACGGGCACCGTCCAGAACGACGTCCTGAAGGAGTACATCGCCCGCGGGACGTACATCTTCCCGCCCGGCCCCTCCCTGCGGCTGACGGCCGACGTCTTCGGCTACTGCCGCGAGGAGATGCCCAGGTGGAACACCATCTCCGTCTCCGGCTACCACATGGCCGAAGCCGGGGCCTCGCCCGTGCAGGAGATCGCCTTCACCCTCGCCGACGCGATCGCGTACGTCCGTACCGCGATCGGCGCCGGGATGGCGGTCGACGAGTTCGCGCCCCGGCTGTCCTTCTTCTTCGTCGCCCGCACCACCCTCCTGGAGGAGGTGGCTAAATTCCGGGCCGCGCGGCGGATCTGGGCCCGGGTGATGCGCGAGGAGTTCGGGGCCCGCGACCCGAAGTCCCTGATGCTGCGCTTCCACACCCAGACGGCAGGGGTGCAGCTGACGGCGCAGCAGCCCGAGCTGAACCTCGTACGCGTGGGCGTGCAGGCGCTGGCCGCCGTGCTGGGCGGCACCCAGTCCCTGCACACCAACTCCTTCGACGAGGCCATCGCGCTGCCGACGGAGAAGGCGGCCCGCCTCGCGCTGCGCACCCAGCAGGTGCTGGCGTACGAGACGGACGTGCCGCTGACGGTCGATCCCTTCGCCGGGTCGTACGCGGTGGAGCGGATGACGGACGAGGTGGAGGCGGCCGCGCTCGCCCTGATGCGGCGGATCGAGGACCAGGGCGGGGCGGTCGCGGCGATCGAGGCGGGCTTCCAGAAGGAGGAGATCGAGGCCAACGCCTACCGCATCGCGCGCGAGCAGGAGAGCGGCGAGCGGATCGTGGTCGGCGTCAACCGCTTCGCGCTGGAGCGGGAGGAGCGGTACGAGCCGCTGCGGGTGGACCCGGCGATCGAGGCCCGGCAGTGCGCCGCTCTGGAGCGGCTCAGGGCGACGCGGGACGGACGGGCGGTGGGGCGGACGCTGGCCGCACTGCGGGAGGCGGCGGCCGGCACGCGGGAGAACGTACTGCCCCCGATGAAGGAGGCCCTGCGGGCGCGGGCCACGGTGGGGGAGGTGTGCGGGGTGCTGCGGGAGGTCTGGGGGAGCTACGAACCGTCCGGTCCCACCCACTGAAATCGACTGGCGAGACAGGTGCGTCCTCATGGGACACTCCTGCCCATGCTGGGTGTGACTGATCTTCCTACGTATCTCGCCGCCGTCGTGCTGATCGTGCTGCTGCCGGGGCCCAACTCGCTGTACGTACTCTCCGTCGCCTCCCGGCGCGGGGTCAAGGAGGGGTACAAGGCCGCCTGCGGGGTGTTCAGCGGGGACACCGTGCTCATGGTGCTCGCGGCGGTCGGGGCGGGCGCGCTGCTCCAGGCCAGCCCGGTGCTGTTCACCGTGGTCAAGGTCCTCGGCGCCGGCTACCTCGGCTGGCTGGCCGTCGGCATGCTGCGCGCCGCCCGGGGCATGTGGCGCAGCCGCGGGGTCCGGGACGAGGAGCCGGCTGGGCAGGAGACGGCCGCGGCCGAGCGGCCCTACCGGCGGGCGCTGCTGGTGAGCCTGCTCAATCCGAAGGCGATCCTCTTCCTGCTCTCCTTCTTCGTGCAGTTCGTCGACCCCGGGTACGCCTACCCGGCGCTGTCGTTCCTGCTCCTCGGGGCGGTCTCGCAGCTAAGCAGCTTCCTCTACCTGTCCACCCTGATATTCGCGGGCACCCGGCTGTCCACCGCGTTCCGCCGCCGCAAGCGGCTGTCGGCCGGCGCGACCTCGGCGGCGGGCGCGGTCTTCCTCGGTTTCGCCGCGAAGCTCGCCGTCAGCTGATCACCCCGCCGGGCCGGGGCTGTGCGAGCGGCCGCTTCCGCCCCCGGTACGGAGCGCCGCGGCGGCCGGATGAGCGCGTGAGTTTACCCCCGGCCGCAACCGGTCATGCCTCCAGAGGTCCTTTTCTTTCCCCTAAGGGCATGAACTTTTGGTGATCTCCGGACAGTTGACCCATCCGTGCGCCTACCCTTCAACGGGTGAACCAGTTGATGTCCCGCGAGCCCCAGACCGCCCTGCCCGGCAAGCCTGCCCGGCCCGAGCTGCCCGGCAAGCTGCCGGACCGGCTCCGTGCCGAACTGATCGCTTTCCGCCGGGACCTGCACATGCACCCCGAGCTAGGACACCAGGAGTTCCGTACCACCGCGGCGATCAAGGCCCGGCTGGAGAAGGCCGGCCTGCGACCACGCGTCCTGCAGTCCGGTACCGGGCTCATCTGTGACGTCGGCACCTGGGACGGGGAACGGCCGATGCTGGCCCTGCGCGCGGACATCGACGCCCTGCCCATCCCGGACGCCAAGACGCACGTCCCGTACCGCTCCACCTACCCGGACCGCGCCCACGCCTGCGGCCACGACGTCCACACCGCCGTCGTCCTCGGCGCCGGCCTGGTCCTCGCCGAGCTCGACCGCCAGGGCCTGCTGCCCCGCCCGGTGCGGCTGCTGTTCCAGCCCGCCGAGGAGGTGCTGCCGGGCGGCGCGACCGAGGCCATCGAGTCCGGGGTGCTGGACGGCGTCGGCAGGATCATCGCGGTGCACTGCGACCCCCGGGTCGACGCCGGCATGATCGGCCTGCGCCCCGGCCCCATCACCTCGGCCTGCGACCGCCTGGAGGTGACCCTGGCCGGCCCGGGCGGCCACACCGCCCGCCCGCACCTGACCACCGACATGGTGACGGCCGCCGCGCGGGTCGCCGTCGACGTCCCGGCCCTGCTGGCCCGCCGGATGGACGCCCGCTCGGGCATGTCCGTGACCTGGGGCCGGATCGAGTCCGGGCACGCCTGCAACGTCATCCCGATGCACGCCGAGCTGTCCGGCACGGTCCGCTGCCTGGACCTCAACGCCTGGTACGAGGCCCCGGACATGATCCACGCGGCGATCGACGAGGTCGCCACCATGCACGGGGCCAAGTTCGAGATCAACCACGTGCGCGGGGTGCCCCCGGTGGTCAACGACCCGGTGGTCACCGAGCTGCTCCGGGAGGCCATGGGCGCCCGGTGCGGCCCGGAGTCGGTCGAGGACACCGAGCAGAGCCTCGGCGGCGAGGACTTCTCCTGGTACCTGGAGCACGTCCCCGGCGCCATGGCCCGCCTCGGCGTCCGCCGGCCCGGCGACACCGCCAAGCGGGACCTGCACCGGGGCGACTTCGACGTCGACGAGTCCGCGATCGGCTACGGCGTGGAGTTCTTCACGGCCGCCGCGCTCCTCGACGGACGCCGCGGCAGGCCCGTCGGCTGAAAATCGCGAAAAGCTCTGTACAGCACCGGCGGGCCGGCCGTCGGAGGCGTCCAGCCCTTGGTACGCAAGGGCCGGACGCCCGTCCCGTTACCGATCGGTCACTGTCCGGTTCGCGTCGATCCGATAACGACTCATGAACGGGCCTTTAACTGACATCTACGCGCGTTACGATCGCGGCGAAACCAGCGCCGGTCGTGGCGCTTCGGTCAGGTTTTGAAGGAGCCTCCCCTTGCGCCGGATCACCAGGATCGCCACCGTGGGCCTCGCGTCCGCGGCGCTGGCCCTCTCGGCCACCGCCTGTGGCGGAAAGAAGTCCTCGGACAGCCCGTCTGCCGACGGCAGCGCCTCCTCCTCCGCGGGCGCGGCCATCGCGTACGACATCGGCGGCCGTGGCGACCAGTCGTTCAACGACGCCGCCTACGCGGGCCTCGAGAAGGCCGAGAAGGACCTGAAGGTCAAGGGCGCCGAGGCGGAGCCCACCGAGGGCGAGAGCGAGGCCGACAAGGTCCAGCGCCTCACCGAGCTGGCCCGCAAGGGCAACAACCCGGTCATCGGCGTCGGCTTCGCCTACGCGCCGGCCATCAAGAAGGTCGCGGCGAAGTTCCCGAACACCACGTTCGGCATCATCGACGACACCTCGGTGACCGAGAAGAACATCGCCAACCTGGTCTTCAACGAGGAGCAGGGCTCCTACCTGGCCGGCGTCGCCGCCGCCAAGGCCTCGAAGAGCGGCACGGTCGGCTTCATCGGCGGTGTCGAGGTTCCGCTGATCAAGAAGTTCGAGGCGGGCTTCGCCCAGGGCGTCAAGGACACCAACCCCAACGCGAAGGTACTGACCAAGTACCTCTCTCAGCCGCCGGACTTCGGTGGCTTCGCCAAGCCCGACCTGGGCAAGGCCGCGGCCAAGGGCCAGATCGACGGCGGCGCCGACGTGATCTACGCCGCCGCCGGCCTCGCCGGCTCGGGCGCCATCGAGGCCGCCGCGACCTCCGGCAAGTGGGCCATCGGTGTCGACTCCGACCAGTACAACCAGGCCGGTCTGTCCAAGTACAAGGACAAGATCCTGACCTCGGTCACCAAGGACGTCTCCGACGCGGTCTACAACCTGATCAAGTCGGTCAAGGACGGCAGCCCGCAGTCCGGTGAGGTCCGCTACGGCCTGGACAAGGACGGCGTCGGCCTGGCCGACTCCAACCCCGAGTACAAGAACATGGCCGACCTGATCGCCGCGGTGGACAAGGCGAAGGCCGACATCATCGCGAAGAAGATCACCGTCAAGACCACGCCGTAACGGCCCGTCTGACGTCCCGTCGCGGTCACCGGGGTCCGGGAAGCGGTCTCAACCGCTCCCGGACCCCGCACCGCGTCTCCCCCCTGAGTCGGTGACCACTTGTGGCCAGTTGGCCGCAAGTTTTCACTTCCGACAGTGCTACGCGCGTAGAGGCATGGTGGACGCGATACCGTCCGACTCCCGCCCACCCGCCCGGCCGATCTCCGCCCTGTCCCCCTGCCCACTCGGCTTTTCCAGCTCCTTCCGCGCCAAGGAGAGTGCGTCATCAACGCGTCCAGCCCCCCTCTCGCCGTAGAACTGCACGGCATCACCAAGCGTTTCCCCGGCGTCGTCGCCAACAAGGACATCGCCATCTCCGTCCGCAAGGGCACGGTCCACGCCCTCATCGGTGAGAACGGTGCCGGCAAGTCGACCCTGATGAAGATCCTCTACGGCATGCAGAAGCCGGACGAGGGCACCATCGCCATCGACGGGGAGCAGGTCTCCTTCAACAACCCCGGCGAGGCCATCGCCCGCGGCATCGGCATGGTGCACCAGCACTTCATGCTGGCCGACAACCTCACCGTCCTGGAGAACGTCGTCCTCGGCGGCGAGAAGCTCTACGGCATCGGCGCCAAGGCCCGCAAGAAGATCAAGGAGATCTCGGACGCGTACGGCCTCGGCGTGCGCCCCGACGCCCTGGTCGAGGACCTCGGCGTGGCCGACCGCCAGCGCGTGGAGATCCTCAAGGTCCTCTACCGCGGCGCCAAGACCCTCATCCTCGACGAGCCGACCGCCGTGCTCGTGCCGCAGGAGGTGGACGCGCTCTTCGACAACCTGCGCGAGCTCAAGGCGGAGGGCCTGACGGTCATCTTCATCTCGCACAAGCTGGGCGAGGTCCTGAAGGTCGCCGACGACATCACCGTCATCCGCCGCGGCACCACGGTCGGCACCGCCGACCCGAAGACCGCCACGACCAAGCAGCTCGCCGAGCTGATGGTCGGCAGCGAGCTGCCCTCGCCGGAGACCCGCGAGTCCACGGTGACCACGACGCCCATGCTGAAGGTCGACGGCCTGACCGTCGCCGACGCGGGTGTGGTCATCGCCCCCGAGACCTCCACGAGCGCCCTCGGCGACTCCGACACCGGTATCCGCGAGACCCCGGTGGCCGGCCGGCTGCTGCTCGACGGGATCAGCTTCACGATCCACAAGGGCGAGGTCCTCGGCATCGCCGGTGTCGAGGGCAACGGCCAGACGGAGCTGATCGAGGCCCTCATGGGCATGATCACCCCCGACGCCGGCGTCATCACCCTCGACGGCGACGACATCACCAAGACCCCGGTGCGCAAGCGCCGCGAGGGCGGCATCGGCTACATCCCCGAGGACCGCCACCGCCACGGCCTGCTGCTGGAGTCCCCGCTCTGGGAGAACCGCATCCTCGGCCACGTCACCGAGGCGCCCAACTCCCGGCGCGGCATCCTCGACCCGAAGGCCGCCCGCAAGGACACCGAGCGGATCGTGCGCGAGTACGACGTCCGCACCCCGGGCATCGACGTCACCGCGGCCTCGCTCTCCGGCGGCAACCAGCAGAAGCTGATCGTCGGCCGCGAGATGAGCCACAACCCCAAGTTCCTCATCGCCGCCCACCCCACGCGCGGTGTGGACGTCGGCGCGCAGGCGCAGATCTGGGACGCGATCCGCGAGGCCCGCCGCGAGGGCCTCGCCGTGCTGCTGATCTCCGCCGACCTGGACGAGCTGATCGGCCTGTCCGACACGCTCCGCGTCATCTACCGCGGCCGCCTGGTCGCGGACGCCGACCCGGCGACGATCACCCCCGAGGAGCTCGGCACCGCCATGACGGGCGCCGCCACCGGGCACCTGGAAGCCACTGACGACCACTCCGCCGAGGTCGACGGCGACACGACGGAGGACGAGGCCCGATGAAGAAATTCGACAAGGACCGGCTGCTTCTCGGCTTCGCCGGACCCGCGCTGGCACTGGTCAGCGCCTTCGTACTCAGCATGATCGTGCTGGCCGCTTCGGGCGTGGACCCGATCGAGCCGCTGCGCATCATGATCGAACAGTCCGGCTACGAGGACGTCCAGGTCCTCATCCTGAACCAGGCCGGCACGTACTACCTGGCAGCCCTGGCCGTCGCCATCGGCTTCCGGATGAACCTCTTCAACATCGGTGTGGACGGCCAGTACCGCCTCGCCGCGATGGTCAGCGCCCTGGTCGGCGCGGCGGTCACGCTGCCCGGCCCGCTGCACATCCTGGTGATCGTGCTCGTCGCGATGCTCGTCGGCGCCTTCTGGTCCGGCATCGCGGGCGTCCTCAAGGCCAAGCGCGGCGTGAGCGAGGTCGTCTCGACGATCATGCTCAACGCCATCGCGACCTCGCTGATCGCCTGGCTGATCCTCCCCAAGAACCTCGGCGTGCAGCCGGTCGGCTCCAACGACCTGACCACCGGTGACATCCCGGAGTCCGGCTGGTTCCCGGGCGTGGAGCTCAGCGACGGCCTGGAGATCTACGGCTTCACCTTCATCGCCTTCGCGCTGGGCATCGTCTACTGGTTCGTGCTCAACCGCACCCGCTTCGGCTTCGACCTGCGCGCCACCGGCGCCAGCGAGTCCGCCGCCCAGGCCTCCGGTGTGGACGCCAAGAAGATGATCATGACCTCGATGCTCATCTCGGGCGCCGTCGCCGGTCTGGTCAGCATGCCGCTGCTGCTGGGCGAGTCCCACACGTACAACCTGTCCTTCCCGGCGGGCATCGGCTTCACCGGCATCACCATCGCGCTGCTCGGCCGCAACAACCCGGTCGGCATCTTCTTCGCCGCGCTGCTGATCGCCTTCATCGACAAGGCCTCGGCCGGCCTCGACACGGCCGGCTTCGCCAAGGAAATCGGCACGATCATGAAGGGCCTGATCGTGGTCGCCGTGGTCGTCAGCTACGAGCTCGTCCGCCGCTACGGCATCCGCCGTCAGCAGCAGAAGGTCGGCGAGGAGCTGGCCGCAGGCCACGCCATCAAGACCGAGAAGGAGGTCGCGGCGTGAGCGCCAGCACCGTTTCCACGACGAAAGCCGCGCCCAAGCCGGGCGGCCGCCGCAAGCTCACCCTGCCCTGGATCCTGCTGATCATCGCGGGTGGCCTCGCGCTGGTCTCGCTGGTCCGGGTCATCTCCGGCGCGAACGACCTGACCTCCGTCGGCCAGGTCTCCGGGGCCCTCCAGCTCGCCGTGCCGATCGGCCTCGCGGGCCTCGGCGGCCTGTGGGCCGAGCGGGCCGGCGTGGTCAACATCGGCCTCGAAGGCATGATGATCCTCGGCACCTGGTTCGGTGCCTGGGCCGGCTACCAGTGGGGTCCCTGGTCGGGTGTCCTGATGGGCATCGTCGGCGGGGCCATCGGCGGCCTGCTGCACGCGATCATCACCGTCACCTTCAACGTCAACCACATCGTCTCCGGTGTGGCGGTCACCATCCTGGCGACGGGCTTCACCCAGTACCTGTCGAACTTCACCTTCGACAAGGCCGCGGGCGGCTCCTCCAAGCAGTCCCCGCGCATCGAGTCCATCACCGAGATCACCGTCCCGGGACTCTCCAGCGGGCTGGACGGCCTCCAGGCCAAGCACTGGTTCCTGGTCTCGGACGTCGCGGGCGTCCTCGGCGGCCTGGTCACCCACCTGTCGCTGCTGACCATCGTCGCCGTGCTGCTGATCCCCGCCACCTGGTGGGTGCTGTGGCGCACCGCCTTCGGGCTGCGCCTGCGCTCCTGCGGTGAGAACCCGGTCGCGGCGGAGTCCCTCGGCGTCAACGTCTACAAGTACAAGTACATCGCCGTGATCGTCTCCGGCGGCCTGGCGGGTCTCGGCGGCGCGTTCCTCGCGATCGTCTCCACCGGCATCTACCAGGAGGGCCAGACCGGCGGCCGCGGTTACATCGGTCTCGCCGCGATGATCTTCGGTAACTGGATGCCGGGCGGCATGGCGCTGGGTGCGGGCCTCTTCGGCTTCACCGACAGCCTCAAGCTGCGCGGCGGCGCCGAGAACGTCCACGCGATGCTGCTGCTGATCGCCATCCTGCTGGTGCTCGCCCTCGGCTGGCAGCTGTACAAGAAGAAGTACCTCCAGGCCGGTATCGCCGCCGTCTGCGCCGCCGGGCTCTTCGCCTGGTACGGGGCCACCGATCAGGTGCCCAGCCAGTTCGTGGACGCCGCCCCGTACGTGACGACGCTGCTGGTGCTCGCGCTGTCGGCGCAGCGCCTGCGGATGCCGAAGGCGGACGGCATGCCGTACCGCAAGGGCCAGGGCAAGTGACCCCGGACCAGGCGGTGGACTGGGAGGCCCTGCGGACGGCCGCCCGGGCCGCGATGACCCGGGCGTACGCCCCCTACTCGGGCTTCCCGGTCGGGGTCGCCGCCCTGGTGGACGACGGCCGGGTGGTCACCGGCTGCAACGTGGAGAACGCCAGCTACGGCCTCGGCCTGTGCGCCGAATGCGGCCTCGTCTCCTCCCTCCAGGCCACCGGCGGCGGCCGGCTCACCCACTTCACGTGCGTGGACGGCAAGGGCGAGATCCTCGTGCCCTGCGGCCGCTGCCGCCAGCTGCTCTACGAGTTCGGCGGCCCGGAGCTGCTGGTGGAGACACCGGACGGGATCCTGCCGCTGAGCGCGATGCTGCCGCAGGCCTTCGGGCCCGACCACCTGAGATAGCCGCACCGACGGCCCTCCGCCCTGCCGGGCGGAGGGCCGTCGCCGCTCTCGCCCCCTCCTCGAAAACTCCTTGAACCTCCCTCCCTCATCTCTATGCGCGTAGAAGGAAGTCACCTCATGGACGTCATCTCCGTCATCCGGACCAAGCGGGACCGCGGTGAGCTGAGCCCCGAGCAGATCGACTGGGTCATCGACGCGTACACCCGCGGGGTCGTCGCCGACGAGCAGATGTCGGCGCTCGCGATGGCCATCCTGCTCAACGGCATGAACCGGGCCGAGATCGCCCGCTGGACCGCCGCGATGATCGCCTCGGGCGAGCGGATGAACTTCGACTCCCTCTCCCGCCCGACCGCCGACAAGCACTCCACCGGCGGCGTCGGTGACAAGATCACCCTTCCGCTGGCCCCGCTCGTCGCCGCCTGCGGCGCGGCCGTGCCGCAGCTCTCGGGCCGGGGCCTCGGCCACACCGGCGGCACCCTGGACAAGCTGGAGTCGATCCCCGGCTGGCGGGCCCTGCTCTCCAACGAGGAGATGCTGCACGTCCTCGACACCACCGGCGCCGTCATCTGCGCCGCGGGCGACGGCCTGGCCCCGGCGGACAAGAAGCTCTACGCCCTGCGCGACGTCACGGGCACGGTCGAGGCCATCCCGCTGATCGCCTCCTCGATCATGTCGAAGAAGATCGCCGAGGGCACGGGCTCGCTCGTCCTCGACGTGAAGGTCGGCTCCGGCGCCTTCATGAAGAACATCGAGGACGCCCGCGAACTGGCCTCCACCATGGTGGCCCTGGGCACCGACAGCGGCGTCAGGACGATCGCCCTGCTCACCGACATGTCCACCCCGCTCGGCCTGACCGCGGGCAACGCCCTGGAGGTCCGCGAGTCCGTCGAGGTCCTCGCCGGCGGCGGCCCGGCCGACGTGGTCGAGCTGACCATCGCCCTGGCCAAGGAGATGCTGGACGCGGCGGGCATCAAGGACGCCGACCCCGCGAAGGCCCTCGCCGACGGCTCCGCCATGGACGTGTGGCGCCGGATGATCTCCGCCCAGGGCGGCGACCCGGACGCGGCGCTGCCGGTGGCCCGCGAGCAGCACGTGGTCACCGCTTCCGCCTCGGGCGTGCTGACCCGCCTCGACGCGTACGCGGTCGGCGTCGGCGCCTGGCGCCTGGGCGCGGGCCGCGCCCGCAAGGAGGACCCGGTCCAGGCGGGCGCGGGCATCGAGCTGCACGCGAAGCCGGGCGACACCGTCGCTGCCGGCCAGCCGCTGATGACCCTGCACACGGACACCCCCGAGAAGTTCGAGTACGCCCTGGCCTCCCTGGAGGGCTGCTACGACATCGCCCCGGCCGGCACGGCGTACTCCGCCACGCCCATCGTCCTGGACCGCATCGCGTAGGTCGTCTCTTTCGGATCCTGCCGGTCAAGCCCGCGTCGTCCGGTGCCGTGCATCGCAAGGCGGAGCGGCTCCCGACTACTGGACGTCCTCGGGTGCCGCGACAACGCGGCGAGGTGCGGTACCGGGCGGCGCGGGTCTGGGGGCACCTCCCAGCGGTAGCTGGGGGAGCAAGATCCGGAAGAGAGGGCCTGGCCCCGGCCGGGGGTGTGCCAGGGGCGCCGCCGCGCGGGCGGCTCCCCGGCCCGCCCCCGCCCGTTCCCCGGGGGCCGAGGGGCCGAGGGGCCGGCCGCCGATGAGTCCGGGGGCCGGTGACGGTCATCCACCCGTGGAGATCAGAACCCTGGCCCTGGACGAAGGGCCCCATCCGGACGTCCCCGCGCTCTGCGCACGCCTCGGCGAGCTGTGCCGGGACGGCCCGGGCCGCCCGGTGACCTGCGACGTGCGCGCCGTCACGGCCCCCACCCTCGCCACCGTCGACGCGCTCGCGCGCCTGGCGCTCGCCGCCCGCCGCCACGGGACCCCCCTCCGGCTCACCGGGGCGGGGCCGGCCCTGCTGGCCCTACTGCGCCTCGCGGGTCTCGTCGAGCTGCTCGGGCAGGCCGAACAGGGGGAACCAGCGGGCGGTGTCCAGGAAGGCGTTGAGGCCGACGATCCGGCCGTCTGATATCTCCAGCACCTGGAGCGCCCACGGCACGTGCCCGGGCCGGCCGTCCTCGCGGCGGCGGTACTGGCCGAAGGCCGGCAGGCCGTTCGCCGTCGTCGGGACCAGGCGCGAGCCCTTGCAGCCGATGCCCTGGTTGAGGTGCCACGCGGCGATGTCCTCGTGGCCCCGCAGCCACAGGTCGTACGGCGGCATCGACAGCACCGCGTCCTCGTGCAGCAGCGCGGTGAGCCGCGTGATGTCGTACGCCTCGAAGGCGGACAGGTACTGCTCCAGCAGCTTCGCCTGCTCCGCGTCCAGCGGGTCCGCCGGATCACCCGGGCGCAGCGCCTGCCCCGCCAGGGTCGCCCGCGCCCGCTGGAGCGCGCTGTTCACCGCCGCCACCGAGGTCTCCAGCAGCTCGGCGACCTCCTCCGCCTTCCAGGCCAGCACCTCCCGCAGGATCAGCACGGCCCGCTGCTTCGCCGGGAGGTGCTGGAGGGCCGCGACGAAGGCCAGCCGGACGGACTCCTTGGCCAGGGCCATCTCCGCCGGGTCGGCGGTCTGCGGCAGCACCCGCCCGTCGGGCACCGGCTCCAGCCAGGTCACCTCGGGCCGCTCGCTGAGCACGGCGGAGGCCTGGTGCTGCGGGGCGGACAGGTCCATCGGCCGCGCCCGCCTGTTCCCCGCCTTCAGCAGGTCGAGGCAGACGTTCGTGGCGATCCGGTACAGCCACGACCGCAGCGAGGAACGCCCCTCGAACTTCTTGTACGCCCGCCAGGCGCGGACGTACGTGTCCTGCACCGCGTCCTCGGCGTCGAAGGACGAGCCGAGCATCCGGTAGCAGTAGCCGGTCAGCTCGACGCGGTAGCGGTCCATCGCCGCGTCGAGTTCCGTTGACGAGGTCGCGAGGTCACTCATGGCTGCCGTCCCCCAGGTGGTTTCCGTCCCTTCGGAAACTACCCGAGGGGTCCGACAACGGCAGCCCGAGCGGTGGGGAAGGTCAGGTCCCGGGCTTGCGGCCGTACACGTAGACGTCCTCGCCGTTGCCCAGCATGTTCCAGTACGCCTTGGCGTCGGTCGTCGTCATGTTCACGCAGCCCCCGGAGCCCGGCGGGTTCCACATGCTCTTGGTGACCGAGTGGAAGGCGATCCCCCCGTCGAAGAACTGGGAGTACGGCATCGCGACGTTGTAGATCGTCGACCAGTGGTTGATGCTCCGGTAGTAGATCTTCTTCAGGCCGGTCCGCGTCGGAGTCTCCGCCTTGCCGGTGCGCACCGGCACCGGTCCGTACTTCAGCGTGGCCCCGTCCTGGATCCAGCTGAGCTGGCGGGTCAGGTCGACGCACGCGATCCGACCCAGGTTGGTGGGGCACTTGCGGTCGGCGTTCGGGTTGGTCCCGGCTGCCCGCTGCGCCAGCATCGTGCTCATCGTCTGCCAGGTCAGCGGCCCGGCGTACCCCATGGTCGGGGTGATCCCGTGGGTGGCCTGGAAGGACTGTATGGCCGTGCAGTCGGCCGCCGACTGCACCCCGTCCACCGGCCGCCCCAGGAACTGCTCGACCTGCCGCTGATAGGGCCCGGTGGTCACGTTGCAGGCGGCGGCCTGCGCCGTACCGCCCCCCAGGACCACCAGGGGCGCCGCCAGTGCCAGAGCCCCGCCGAACACCACCGCAGCCCGCCGCCGCGCGCGCACGCGTATCGCCGCCATCCGATCCTCCCCTGCCGCGCCCGCACCGTGGGGGCGCCAATGCCCTCCACGCTAGAGCGAGTTGCGCACGCCGCACAGACTTTGAACGGACTTGGCCGGTGCGGGCCGCAGACGGAGCGCCGGGCGACCGTTTCCGAGGCCCCGCAGCGCCCCCTGAGCCGCCCGCCAGGGCCCCGGGTAGGACCCCGCGAGCCTCAGCGGGCCGCCGCGGCCCGCCCGCCCGGGGTGAGCGTCCGCCGCCGCTCGGCGCGGGCCGCGTGGGACCCGTACAGGGTGATCGCGACGACGCCCAGCACCGCGAGCAGCGCGATGCCGACGGTGGCCGCCCACCCCGAGGCGTGGTACGCCAGCGCGCCCAGGGTGCCGCCCGCGCTGGAGCCGAGGTAGTACGCGGACTGGTAGAGCGCCGAGGCCTGCGCCCGGCCCGTCCTCGCCGTACGGCTCACCGCCGCGGAGGCCACCGCGTGCCCCGCGAAGAAGCCGGCCGTGATCAGCACCAGCCCCGGCAGGACCAGCAGGAGCGAGTCCCCCGGCGACAGCAGCAGCCCCAGGGCCGTCGTGGTCACCGCCAGGTACAGCGCCCCGCGCCGGCCCGCCCGGGCCACCAGCTGCCCGGCCGCCGCCGAGGAGGCCGTACCCACCAGGTAGACCAGGAAGACCGACCCGACCACGCCCTGCCCCAGCGAGAACGGCGCCTCCACCAGGCGGTACCCGATGACGGTGTACACGGCGCCGAAGACGGTCATGAACAGCGCGCCGATCCCGTACAGCCGCAGCAGCAGCGGATCGCGCAGGTGACCGGCGACGGTACGCCCCACCGCACGCGGGTTCAGCGACGCCGGCCGGAAGAACCGCGCCCGGGGCAGCAGCACCAGGAAGGCCACCGCGCAGGCCAGCGCCACCACGCCGACGGCCAGCAGCCCGCCGCGCCAGCCCCACAGCTGCGCGCCCCAGCCGGTGACGATCCGGCCGCTCATGCCGCCGATGGAGTTGCCCGCCACGAACAGGCCGATCGCACCGACCAGTGCCTTCGGCCGGACCTCCTCCGCCAGGTACGCCATCGCGGAGGCGGGGATGCCGGCGATGGCCGCGCCCTGCACCGCGCGAAGCGCCACCAGCCACTCCAGGCTCGGCGCGAACGGCACCAGCAGGCCGATGCCGACGGCCACCACCATCGAGCAGGTCATCATCCGGGTCCGGCCGAACCGCTCGGACAGCGCGCTGAGCGGCAGGACGAACAGGGCGAGCGCGCCGGTGGCCGCGGAGACCGTCCAGCTGGCCCGGCCGGCCGTCACGCCGAAACCGGCGGAGAGCGCGGGCAACAGGGCCTGGGTGGAGTAGAGGAGGGCGAAGGTCGCGAGGCCCGCGGCGAAGAGCGCGAGGCTCATCCGGCGGTAGCCGGGACGGCCGGGGGAGCGGAGTTCGACCAGGGGTGCCGGCGACGACGGGAACGACGGGGTGGAGGCACCCGGGATGACAGGTGCCCCGGTATGAGCGGGAGGCATACGTCGAAGGTAGGTGTCCCTTTTTCATGCGTCCAATGCACGAATCCGGGATAATCGATCCACTCACGCATCAGCACAGCTCACGGCTTCGGATATCAATGAACCGTTACGAAGAAGACATGTCCGTGACACAACAGCTGGCCCCCCGGCTCGCTCAGTTCGTCGCGGTCGCCCGGCACGAGCACGTCACCCGCGCCGCCCACGAACTGGGCGTACCGCAGTCCACCCTGTCCCGGGCCATGGTCCGCCTCGAACAGGACCTGGGCGTCTCGCTGTTCGCCCGCAAGGGCCGTACCGTCGCCCTCACCACGGCCGGCCGCACCTTCCTCGCCTCCGCCGAACAGGCCCTCGACGGGATCGCCCGGGCCGCCGGATCCGTCCAGCACGACGCCGACCCGTCCTCCGGCAAGGTCGCGTTCGGCTTCCTGCACACCCTGGGCCCCGAGACCGTACCCGGTCTCATCCGCGCCTTCCGGGCCGACCACCCGCGCGTACGGTTCTCCCTCGTCCAGAACTACGGCGAGGCCATGCTGGAGAAGCTCCGCGCAGGGGAACTCGACCTCTGCCTGACCTCGCCGGTGCCCGACGCCCCCGACCTGGTGGCCCGCCGCCTCGACGAGCAGCGGCTGCGCCTGGTGGTCCCGGACGACCACCGCCTCGCGGTGCGCAAGCGGATCCGGCTGGCCGAGGCCGCGGAGGAAACCTTCGTCACCCTGGAGGCCGGCTACGGCCTGCGCCGGATCACCGACGACCTGTGCGCGGAGGCCGGATTCACGCCCCGGGTCGCCTTCGAGGGCGAGGAGGCCGAGACCCTGCGCGGCCTGGTCGCGGCGGGCCTCGGAGTCGCCCTGCTGCCCCCGCCGGCGGTGCCCCGCCCGGGGGTGGTGGAGCTGACGGTGACGGCGCCGCGCGCGGTGCGAGAGATCGGCGTGGCCTGGCTGGACGGCCACCCGGACACCCCGCCGGTGGCCGCGTTCAAGCGCTTCCTGCTGTCCCGCAGGGGCCGCCTGATCCCGGAACTGGAGGCCCAGGGTTAGCCGGTGGCTGCCGGGCGCGGAGCAAGTAGCCGGCCTGGAAGCGGGACTTGGCGCCGATCGCGCGCATGATCTCCGCGATGTGGCGCTGACAGGTGCGTTCCGACATGCCCAGGCGGCGTGCGATCACCTTGTCCTCCAGCCCCTCCGACAGCAGCAGGACGATCGTCTGCCGCAGTTCCTCCGAGACCGCCCGGGACGCCTCCGGGCACGCCTTCTTCACGCGCCGCTCGCGCGGCTCGGCGCCGGGGCGCCTCCCCGGCTTCGCGGCGCTGCGCCGGACTCCGTCCGCCGACCCGTCGGGCGGGGCCGGCCTGCCCGCCGGGGCCGCGGTCCGGTTACCGCTGTCGGGCCGTGCGGCATCCTGTTCTCCCTGGGTTGACCGTCGAGCCCGGCCCTGCCCGGTTCTTCCAGGCAGGCCGCGTCGCCGTCACCGGACCGGCCCGTCAGGCCCCCGGGCCTCGGTCCGGCCGGCCGGTGGCTGCCGGGCGCGGAGCAAGTAGCCGGCCTGGAAGCGGGACTTGGCGCCGATCGCGCGCATGATCTCCGCGATGTGGCGCTGACAGGTGCGTTCCGACATGCCCAGGCGGCGTGCGATCACCTTGTCCTCCAGCCCCTCCGACAGCAGCAGGACGATCGTCTGCCGCAGTTCCTCCGAGACCGCCCGGGACGCCTCCGGGCTCACCGTCGTGGGGAACGGCCGCGCGCCCGGCCAGGACCGTTCGAACGCCGCCGTCATGAAGTGCACGACGCCGGGCTCCCGCACCACCAGCGCCGCGCCCTGACGGTCCGGCACCGCCATCACCCCGGTGTGCGCGTCGAAGACCAGCATCCGCATCAGCCCGTCACCGAGCGTGCGCACCTGCGCCCCGAGCGCCGTGACCCGCTCGACGTACGCGGCCGTGGGGCGCGAGTAGCGTGCCGTGTGGTGGTACAGCGTCCGCATCCGGACCCCGCGCGCCAGCAGCGACTCGTCCCGGCCCACCGCCTCCTCCAGGGTCTCCTGCGGCCGCCCCCCGCCCGGCTGGGAGGTCAGCAGTTCCCGCTCGCATCCCGCCGCCAGCTCGGTGATCAGCCCGCGCACCGCGCCCAGGTCGGTCACCAGCTCCAGCCGGCCCGACCCGCTCAGGTCCCGGTGCGCGGCCCCCGCCTCGTACGCGGGCACCAGCGCCTCCAGCCGCCCGCGCAGCCGGTCCATCTCGTCGTGGGTCTCCCGTACGAGCAGCGCCAGCGGAGCCAGTGCCCGGGCCGCCGCCGCGCGGGGCGCCACCGCGCTCCACCGTTCCGGCCCGTCGCCCGGGGCCCGCTGGAGCAGGTGTGCCGCGGCGAGTTCCGTGACCGCCGCCCCGGCGCGGGCTCCCAGGGCGGCGGTGGCCTCGGCGGCGGTGAAGGCGTGCCGCTCGACGGCGTACGCGTACAGGCGCCGTGCCGCGGGGCTCAGGTCCTGGGGGTCTTCGGCATCGGCTGGCATATACACATTCGTCCCGGCCTGTGCCCGTTCGTAAACCCCTCGGGTTTCCGCAAGGCGGCAAGCCGACGCCCGGACGCCGGCTTCCGGCATATGCCGAACCGGCACAGTGGTCCCACGACGCGAGGCCGCGCCGCGGGGCCATCCGACCGTGAGGGGACGGAACGGCCGGCCCCGACCGCCGGCGCGGCCCGTGGCCGGCCCGGTCCGGTCAGGCCGGCTTCGCGTAGTTCCCGAAGCCCGTCCAGTCCACGACCATGCACGGTTCGTCGCCGACCACCCATGCGTCGTGGCCGGGTGCGAGCTGCATGAAGTCCCCGGGGCCGTACTCGGTGCCCTCGCCGTCGTCCATCACGACCTGCATGCGGCCGCTGACGACGTACCCCGTGTGCGCCGACTGGCAGCTGTCCGTGCCCGCCAGCGGCTTGATGTGCTGAGACCACTTCCAGCCCGGCTCGAAGACCGCGCGCCCGACGGCGCCGCCGTCCGTCATGAGCACGTCCAGCCTGCCCTTGCCATCGGTGAACGGGCGCGTCTCGTCCGCGCTGTCGAAGCTCTTGCGCACCATCCCGGCCATGGCGGATCGCCTCCAGGAGAGAACCACCCCGAGTCCACTTCCCACTCTACGCTCAGCCCCGCAGGGACCGCCCGAAGCCGGAGGCCAGCGGCATCCGCAGGCCCAGCGGCGGGGGCGCCGACAGTGCGTCCACGACCGGGCGGGAGTACCGGCCGCAGAACACGGCGCCGAGTACGAAGTCCACCGCCAGCGCCACCACTTCCGACCGGTGCTCGCGCAGGCCGTGCCCGTCCGAGTGCACCTCGAACCGGCAGGTAGAACGATTCGCCTTCTTCGCCCGCGCCGCCAGCCGGAACGAGGATTCCGGGTCGCTGCGCGCGTCGTTCGTGCCGTGCACGATCAGCACCTGCCGGCCCGCGAGCTGTTTCACCGGTTCAGGGGTGCCCGCGTCCTCGCCCTCCGGTAAGCAAGGGGCCAGGGCCACCACCGCGTTGACGGCCGCGTGCCCGGCCGCCCGCAGTGCCGCCCGGCCGCCCGCGCCGAAGCCGGCCAGGCACACCGGTACGTCCCCGTACAGCCGGACCACCTCGTCCGCCGCCCACCCGGCGGCCTCCTCCCGGAGCGCGGCCCCGTGCACCACGGTGTGCGCCACCAGCCCCTGCGCCCCGCCCGCCCGGACCAGTGCCCGCGCGAGCGGACGTACCGGACCGGAGGGGAATCTGGACGCTCCCGGAAGCAGGAGCACCACACCACTGACCGTCGAGACCGAGCCGTTCGCGCCGGCCGCCCGCCCCAGGCGGGCCCCGCGCGCCGGCGGCGCATGCTGTGCCATGGCGGAACAGTCTCAGACCGGCGGGTGTACGCGACCCGTCCGTACGGTCTCTGTTACATATCGACCCCGCTGCCGACGCGCTGCTCTACGCGCGTAGGAGTAGAGTGCCGGGATGACGAGCGAGACCCCCAACCTGCCCACCCCGGACCAGATCCGCCGCTCCCCGAAGGTGCTCCTGCACGACCACCTCGACGGTGGACTGCGCCCCGGCACCATCATCGAGCTGGCCGCCGAGGCCGGTTACGACAAGCTGCCCGAGACGGATGCCGACAAGCTGGGCGTCTGGTTCCGTGACGCCGCGGACTCCGGCTCCCTCCCGCGCTACCTGGAGACGTTCGCGCACACCTGCGCCGTCATGCAGACGAAGGAGGCCCTCTTCCGGGTCGCCGCCGAGTGCGCCGAGGACCTCGCCGAGGACGGCGTCGTGTACGCGGAGATCCGCTACGCCCCCGAGCAGCACCTCGAAGCCGGCCTGACCCTCGAAGAGGTCGTCGAGGCCGTGAACGACGGCTTCCGCGAGGGCGAGCGCCGCGCCAAGGCCAACGGCCACCGCATCCGCGTCGGCGCCCTGCTGACCGCCATGCGCCACGCGGCCCGCGCGCTGGAGATCGCCGAGCTGGCCAACCGCTACCGTGACAACGGCGTGGTCGGCTTCGACATCGCCGGCGCCGAGGCCGGGTTCCCCCCCACCCGCCACCTCGACGCCTTCGAGTACCTCAAGCGCGAGAACAACCACTTCACCATCCACGCGGGCGAGGCCTTCGGCCTCCCGTCGATCTGGCAGGCCCTGCAGTGGTGCGGCGCCGACCGCCTCGGCCACGGCGTGAAGATCATCGACGACATCGAGGTCGCCGAGGACGGCTCGGTCACGCTGGGCCGCCTGGCCTCGTACGTCCGGGACAAGCGCATCCCCCTGGAGATGTGCCCCACCTCGAACCTGCAGACCGGAGCGGCCGTCTCGTACGCCGAGCACCCGATCGGCCTGCTGCGCAAGCTCCACTTCCGGCTGACGGTCAACACCGACAACCGCCTGATGAGCGGCACCAGCATGAGCCGCGAGTTCGAGCACCTGGTCGACACCTTCGGCTACTCGCTCGACGACATGCAGTGGTTCACCGTCAATGCGATGAAGTCCGCGTTCATTCCTTTCGATGAACGACTGGCCATGATCAACGACGTGATCAAGCCGGGCTACGCGGAGCTGAAGTCCGAATGGCTGTTCCGGCAGACCGCTTCCACCAGCGGAACCGTCTCGGCCTAGGCCACGGCCTGACCCACGGAAAGCGTCCGGGAATCGCAATTCCCGGACGCTTTCTCGTATTTAAGGATGTTTGCGGGAGCGGGTTTGAAGTGGCTAGGTTGCGGAGCCGCTCAGTTTCCCCGTCGCAAGGACGATTTTTCATGAAGCAGTCTGCTGCCAAGTCCCTCGGTGTCGCTGTGATTGGTGCCGCCCTCGCCGCGGGCGCCGCCGGTACCGCCTCCGCCTCGGCGCTCCCCGCCGCCAGCCTGACGGACACCCTCGGCTCCCTGACCAGCGCCACGAGCTCCCTCACCGACCAGACGCAGCAGGCGGCCCAGGAGGGCGAGGCCACCGACGCCGCCGCCCCGGTCACCAGCCTGCTCGGCGGCCTGCCCCCGCTGCCCGGCGGCATCGGCGGCTGACCGGAGCGCCGGTAAATCGCACACACGCGCACGCGGCGCACGCCCCTTCGAAGAGGTGTGCGCCGCGTCGTGCGGTGTGCCACGATCACCACCAACTGCCCGCCGACACCATGGGTATGAGGTTCGGTCATGCGCATCACGGCACGTTTCACGGCACCCGCGACGAGGCTCGCGCTGCTCCCCGCCCTGCTCCTCGGAGCGGCCGCGTGCGGCAGCGGTACGCAGGCCCCCGCGCCCGGGAAGACCCCCGACCCCAAGGGCTCCGCGGCCGTCCGCCCCTCGGGCGCGCCCGGCGCTCCGCCGGCCCCCGCCGCGCCCAAGGCCCAGGACGCGAGCCTGGAACGGGCCGCCCTCGTCCAGGGCGACCTGGCCGGCTACCAGATCTCCGCGCAGGGCAAGAACCCGAACGCCCCCGACGGTCAGCCGCAGGCCGACAAGAAGGCCTGCCAGCCGCTCGCCGACATCATGGGCGACAAGCCCGATCCGGCGGCCCGCGAGACCGTCAACCGTGGCATCGGCTCCCAGAAGCAGGTCGGACTCGCGGTCTCCGCCTCCGTCAGCTCCTACGGGGAGAGCGAGGCCAAGCGGGTGGTGTCCCGGCTGCGCGAGGCCGTCGCGGCCTGCGGTACGGGCTTCACCGCCACCGTCGAGAAGCAGACCGGCCGCTACCGGGACGTGAAGGCCGTCCCGTACAGGACGACGGGCGACGAGACGGTCAGCTGGACCACCACCGCCGCCGCCGAGGGCGTCTCGGCTCCGGTCCACCTGGTCGTCGTGCGCGAGGGGGACCGGGTCGTACGGCTGATGGCCCTGAACGTGGCCGCCGCGGACCAGAAGGCGCTGGTCCCGCAGGAAGTGGCCGACAAGCAGCTCGAGAAGGTCCGGAAGGCGGGCTGAGTCCCGCCGGAGCACCGGTCGCGCCCCGGTACCCCGGGGCCGGCTCCCGCGCGCGGGGGCTACCAGGCGGTCCGCGCCGTGCCCGCGCCGGCCTTCTCGTTCGGCAGCAGCAGCCACAGCGCGAGGTAGATGAGGACCTGCGGTCCGGGCAGCAGGCACGAGGCCACGAAGATGATCCGCATCGTGCGGGTCTTGATACCGAAACGCCGTGCGAGCCCGGCGCAGACGCCGCCGATCATCCGTCCGTCACGGGGGCGGGTAATCGCGCTCATTTTCTTCTCCTTCATAGGGATCGCGCTCCGGGATCTTCCCTTCCGCGATGCCTCAATACTCGCGCGGAACCGCCGAAAGGACCTCGGTCCAGGGTCCGATGCCGACCCTGGAAATTCTCGGGGTGGGCCCCTGAGACGCGTGGGCGCGGCGCACCCGGGCGCGCAGTACCGGTACGACGGACAGGTGGACGATCACCACTCCGGCGGTGTTCAGCAACAGCGCGTCCACGTCCAGCACCCGGCCCGGTACCGCGGTCTGGAGCATCTCGATGCCCAGTGAGATCAGTACGGCCGCGGCAGCCGTCCGTGCCAGCGAGGACCAGGCGGCCAGCGGCCCGGGCGTCAGCCGCCCCCCGGCCAGCGGCAGCAGCACCCCCAGCGGGGCCAGCAGCGCCAGCCCCTCGCCGATCCGCCGGGCGGCCTCCAGCGGCCCGTAGGCGAGGTCCGCCCTGATCCCGTCCAGCGGGGTGAGGTTCGCGGCGGCCGCCCAGGGGACGTCCAGGGGGCTCAGGGTCAGCCATCCGACGACCAGCAGGTGCGCGGCCATCAGGGCCCCGCTCAGGAGCCGGGACCGGACCGGGAGCTGTGTGGCGGTGGCGGCGCTGCCGCTGCCCTCATGACGGTGCACACCTGCGAGGACGCACCCCCCGGCGGCACCGGTTCCGGTAGCCGGGGCCGTTACACGGCGGTTACGCCGGTCCGCGTACGGCCCGCTCAGCCCGTGGCCAGGAGCACGGCCAGCAGCACCGCGCCGGCCACGGCGGGCGCGATGATCTCGTACGCCCAGCGCACGGTGACGCCGCCCTGCGCGCCGGGCCGGCCCGCCCCGCGCTCGGCGAGCTCGCGCAGCTCGTCCACGGCCCGGTCGGCGGAGGCCCGCTGCGGCGCGGCCGGCTCGGCCCCCTTGTCCTGGGCCGTCATCCCCTTGCCGGTCAGTGCGTCCCGGCGGCTGAACTGCCGGCCGGCCTTCTTGCGCTCGCGCAGCGACACCGGCACCGACCACAGCTGGTACTTCGACCCCTGCGCCAGCACCTCCGCCGAGTACCCGGCGCGGACCGCGTCGACGGCGGCCCAGGGCAGCTCGATGATCCGGAAGGGGTTGCGGATCCGCATCCGGTCGTCGTTGGCGAAGACGGCCGGCCGCAGGGTGAAGGCGACGATCAGCGGGACGGTGAGCAGGGCGACGGCGATGCCGGTCCACCGCGTGCTCCCCCCGCCCCGTACGGCGGCGTCCCCGCACAGCCACGCGACGAGCGCGAGCAGCAGCACCCCGGTGACGACGGCCATGGGGGAGCGGTAGACGCGGTCGGCGTAGACCGGCTCGTGGGGGGAGGGCGTAGTCATGCCGCCGATTGTGCCGCATGGGTCCGCCGGGGGTGCGGGCGCGCGGCCCCGAAGCTCCGATGGCGGATGTCACGCCCATATGCGCACCGAGGGGGGTGACAGGCGCTACGCGCGTAGATATGCTCATCTGGTGACCATGCCCACCACCCTCTCCGCATTCGCTGACGTGACGGCGTCCGACAGCGCGCTGCGCCGCTTCCTGCACGGGCTGCCCGGCGTAGACGCAGTCGGCCTGGAGGCCCGCGCGGCCTCGCTCGGCACCCGCTCGATCAAGACGACGGCCAAGGCGTACGCCATCGACCTGGCCATCTCGATGATCGACCTGACGACGCTCGAGGGTGCGGACACCCCGGGCAAGGTCCGGGCGCTCTCCGCCAAGGCCGTCCACCCCGACCCGACCGACCGCGGCACGCCCATGACCGCCGCGGTCTGCGTCTACCCCGACATGGTGGCCACCGCCAAGGCGGCGCTGAACGGCGCCGACGTCAAGGTCGCCTCCGTCGCCACGGCCTTCCCGGCCGGGCGCGCCGCCCTGCCGGTCAAGCTGGCCGACACCCGTGACGCCGTCGCCGCCGGCGCCGACGAGATCGACATGGTCATCGACCGTGGCGCCTTCCTCGCCGGCCGCTACCTGGAGACGTACGAGCTGATCAGGGCCGTCAAGGAGGCCTGCGTCCGCCCCGACGGGACCGCCGCCCGCCTCAAGGTCATCTTCGAGACCGGCGAGCTGTCGACGTACGACAACATCCGCCGCGCCTCCTGGATCGGCATGCTCGCGGGCGCCGACTTCATCAAGACCTCCACCGGCAAGGTCGGCGTTAACGCGACCCCCGCCAACACCCTGCTCATGCTCGAAGCCGTACGCGACTTCCGGGCGCAGACTGGAATCCAGATCGGTGTGAAGCCGGCCGGCGGCATCCGCACCACCAAGGACGCCATCAAGTTCCTGGTTCTCGTCAACGAGACCGCGGGCGAGGACTGGCTGACCAACGAGTGGTTCCGGTTCGGCGCCTCCAGCCTGCTGAACGACCTGCTCATGCAGCGCCAGAAGCTGAGCACCGGGCGTTACTCCGGTCCCGACTACGTGACGGTGGACTGATCACCATGGCATCCCTCTTCGAGTACGCACCGGCCCCCGAGTCCCGCTCGGTCGTCGACATCGCCCCCTCCTACGGGCTCTTCATCGACGGCGAGTTCACCGACGCCGCCGACGGCAAGGTCTTCAAGACCGTCAGCCCCTCCAGCGAGGAGGTGCTGGCCGAGGTCGCCCAGGCCGGTGCCGCCGACGTCGACCGCGCCGTCAGGGTCGCCCGCAAGGCCTTCGAGAAGTGGTCCGCGCTGCCCGGCTCCGAGCGCGCCAAGTACCTCTTCCGCATCGCCCGGATCATCCAGGAACGCAGCCGCGAGCTGGCCGTCCTGGAGACCCTGGACAACGGCAAGCCGATCAAGGAGACCCGCGACGCGGACCTCCCCCTGGTCGCCGCGCACTTCTTCTACTACGCGGGCTGGGCCGACAAGCTCGACCACGCCGGCTACGGCGCGAACCCGCGCCCGCTCGGTGTGGCCGGCCAGGTCATCCCGTGGAACTTCCCACTGCTGATGCTCGCGTGGAAGATCGCCCCGGCGCTCGCCACCGGCAACACCGTCGTCCTGAAGCCCGCCGAGACCACGCCGCTGTCCGCCCTGTTCTTCGCGGACATCTGCCGCCAGGCCGGCCTGCCCAAGGGCGTCGTCAACATCATCCCCGGCTACGGGGACGCGGGCGCCGAGCTCGTCGCGCACCCGGACGTCAACAAGGTCGCCTTCACCGGCTCCACCGCGGTCGGCAAGGCCATCGCCCGCCAGGTCGCCGGCACCGACAAGAAGGTCACCCTGGAACTGGGCGGCAAGGGCGCCAACATCGTCTTCGACGACGCCCCCATCGACCAGGCCGTCGAGGGCATCGTCACCGGCATCTTCTTCAACCAGGGCCAGGTCTGCTGCGCGGGCTCCCGCCTGCTGGTGCAGGAGTCGATCCACGACGAGCTGCTCGACTCCCTCAAGCGCCGCCTGTCCACGCTGCGCCTGGGCGACCCGCTCGACAAGAACACCGACATCGGCGCGATCAACTCCGCCGAGCAGCTCGCCCGGATCACCGCGCTCGCGGAGACCGGCGAGGCCGAGGGCGCCGAGCGCTGGTCCCCGGCCTGCGAGCTGCCGTCCGCCGGCTACTGGTTCGCCCCGACGCTCTTCACGAACGTCACCCAGGCACACACCGTCGCCCGCGACGAGATCTTCGGGCCGGTCCTGTCCGTGCTGACCTTCCGCACCCCGGACGAGGCCGTCGCCAAGGCCAACAACAGCCAGTACGGCCTGTCCGCCGGCATCTGGACGGAGAAGGGCTCCCGCATCCTCGCGGTCGCCAACAAGCTCCGCGCGGGCGTGGTGTGGGCCAACACCTTCAACAAGTTCGACCCGACCTCGCCCTTCGGCGGCTACAAGGAATCGGGCTTCGGCCGCGAGGGCGGTCGCCACGGCCTGGAGGGCTACCTCGATGTCTGAGTCTTCTGCGACCCGTCTGAACGTCTTCAAGACCTACAAGCTGTACGTCGGGGGCAAGTTCCCCCGCTCCGAGAGCGGCCGGGTGTACGAGGTGAGCGACTCCAAGGGCAAGTGGCTGGCCAACGCCCCCCTGTCCTCCCGCAAGGACGCCCGTGACGCGGTCGTCGCGGCCCGCAAGGCCTTCGGCGGCTGGGCCGGCGCCACCGCCTACAACCGCGGCCAGATCCTCTACCGCATCGCCGAGATGCTGGAGGGCCGCCGCGAGCAGTTCGTCCGGGAGGTCGGCGACGCCGAGGGACTGTCCAAGTCCAAGGCCGCCGCCGTCGTGGACGCGGCGATCGACCGCTGGGTCTGGTACGCGGGCTGGACCGACAAGATCGGCCAGATCACGGGCGGGGCCAACCCGGTCGCGGGCCCGTTCTTCAACCTGTCCACCCCGGAGCCGACCGGTGTCGTCACCGTCGTCGCCCCCCAGGAGTCGTCCTTCCTCGGCCTCGTCTCGGTGATCGCCCCGGTCATCGCGACCGGCAACACGGCGGTCGTCATCGCGAGCGAGGCGTCCCCGCTCCCCGCGCTCTCCCTGGGCGAGGTGCTGGCCACCTCCGACCTGCCCGGCGGCGTGGTGAACATCCTTTCCGGCAAGGCCGCCGAGATGGGCCCCCACCTGGCGGCCCACCAGGACGTCAACGCCATCGACCTGGCGGGCGCCGACGAGGCCCTCGCCAAGGAGCTGGAGATCGCGGCGGCGGACAACCTCAAGCGCGTCCTGCGTCCACAGCCTGTGGACGACTGGACCGCCGACCCGGGCACCCACCGCATGACGGCCTTCCTGGAGACCAAGACGGTCTGGCACCCGACGGGCTCGCTGGGCTCGGGCGGTTCCTCGTACTAGAACGGCCCGCGTGAGACCGGCCCTGGCGGCGACCCCCGTGCCGCCAGGGCCTTCGCGCGTCCGCTACTTGGGCAGGACCGGACCGAGCAGCGAGGTCACCGCCGCCGTCGGGAGCTCCTTGACCGACGGGCCCTGCGTCAGGATCCCCGTGACCATCGTGGTCCCCACGGCCGGGAAGTCCGCGACCTTCGTCGCCACCCCGTTGTCGAGGGGGTCCACCCCGGTCCTGGCGAGCGGATTCACCTTGAGGTTCCCGATCGGGTCGGCGACCCCGGCCACCGCCGCCTGGAGGTCGGTCTCCGCGGACTGGAGGCGGCTCTCGGCCGCCTGGGCCCCGCCGGCCGCCATCGCCAGGGCCGCCCCGGCCATGGACAGGCTCAGGCCGGCTGCGCGGAGCCGCTGGGAAGACGGTTCGGATGCTGCGTGACGTGCCATGGGTTCCTGCCTGTGGTCGTAGTCGCGTGCGCACACACAGTAGTGGAGGCGGGATCCCGGATTCCAACCGCGCGTGTGAGGCCCGTCGCAGGAGACGTCACCGGTGCGCCGACACCCCGGGTCATGCCTCACACTGGTATCCCGTGAGCCGTTCATCTTCCCTTCCCACACGCGTCGTCCTGCTGACGGGCCCCTCGGGCTCCGGCAAGTCCAGGCTCGCGGCCCGCTCGGGCCTCCCCGTCCTGCGTCTGGACGACTTCTACAAGGAAGCGGCGGACCCGACCCTCCCGCTGGTCGAGGGCAGCTCCGACATCGACTGGGACTCCCCGCTGTCCTGGGACGCGGACACCGCCGTCGCCGCCATCGCGGAACTCTGCGCCACGGGCCGTACGGACGTCCCCGTCTACTCCATCGCCACGTCCTCCCGGACCGGCACGGAGACCCTCGACATCGACCGCACCCCGCTGTTCATCGCGGAAGGCATCTTCGCCGCCGACATCGCGGCCCGCTGCCGGGAACTGGGCCTGCTCGCCGACGCCATCTGCCTGCGCGGGCGGCCCTCGACCACCTTCCGCCGGCGCCTCGCGCGCGACCTGCGCGAAGGCCGCAAGTCCCTGCCGTTCCTGCTGCGCCGCGGCTACCGCCTGATGCGCGCCGAACGCGGCATCGTCGCCCGGCACGTGGCCCTCGGCGCCCACGCCTGCGGCCGCGACGAGGCCCTCGGCCGGCTCACCGCCGCCGCCGCGGGCCGCCACCGCACCCCCACCGCCCTCTGAAGGCGCGGCAAAAACCCGTCCAAAAGCGAAAAGGCGGGATCACGCGGACCCCCGGCCGCTTGATCCCGCCTCTTCTCCCCCTGCGGCCCCCGCCCCACCCCCGTAGGACGGGCCCCCCGGCCCCATGGTCTCTGGTTACGCGACGAGCTCCCCGAAGGACTCCGCCTCGTCACGTCCGAAGCTCAGCACCTCGTCCTCCCGCAGCCGGCGCAGCGAGCGCCAGATGCTCGACTTCACGGTGCCGACGCTGATGCCCAGGATCTCCGCGATCTCCGGGTCCGTACGGCCCTCGTAGTAGCGCAGCACCAGCATCGTGCGCTGCGGCTCCGGAATGCGGGCCAGCGCCTGCCACAGCACCGCGCGCAGCTCCGTGCCCCGCATGGCGTCCGTGTCGGAGGCCGTCTCCGGCAGCTCCTCGGTCGGGTACTCGTTCAGCTTGCGCCGGCGCCAGGCACTGATGTGCAGGTTCGTCATCGTGCGGCGCAGATACCCGCCGACCGCCGCCTTGTCGCTGATCCGGTCCCAGGCGCGGTACGTGGAGAACAGCGCGCTCTGCAACAGGTCCTCGGCCTCGTGGCGGTCGCCGGTGAGGTGGAAGGCCGTCGCGTACAGCGCCGCCCGCCGCTCCTGGACGTACGCGGTGAACTCCGCCTCCGACGTGGAGGACGGCGTGCTGCGCTGCGCGGGAACCGCCTGGTACTGCTTCGCGTCAATGGCTGTGACGTGTGCCGGCCGCTGACGGGCGACCGTCACCGTACGGACACCCGCCCGGCGGTTCACATCGTGCAGCCGCGTGACGACCGCGCTGGTCGTGGTGCTGTGCAGCGTGTTCATCTCGCGCCCCCCGTCGTGGAGTCTGCTTCGGTCCGTCGTGTCGATGAGAAAAGACTGCCCGCCGGGTATAACCAGGGTGTCCGCCGACTGTCACAGGCCTGTCACAGCCACCGGTGCGGCGGCGAGTGGCGCGATTGCACCCCTCCGGACGGTCGAACTGCGCACGGCCGATGGGACAGAATGAGCCCGTGCCTTTCCTGTTGCTGATCGAGGACGACGACGCCATCCGCACGGCCCTCGAACTCTCCCTGTCACGCCAGGGCCACCGAGTGGCCACCGCGGCGACGGGCGAGGACGGCCTGAAACTGCTGCGAGAGCAGCGGCCGGACCTGATCGTGCTGGACGTGATGCTGCCCGGGATCGACGGCTTCGAGGTGTGCCGGCGGATCCGCCGCACCGACCAGCTGCCGATCATCCTGCTCACCGCCCGCAGTGACGACATCGATGTCGTCGTGGGCCTGGAGTCCGGAGCCGACGACTACGTGGTCAAGCCCGTCCAGGGCCGCGTGCTCGACGCCCGCATCCGCGCCGTGCTGCGCCGGGGCGAGCGCGAGGCCAGTGACTCCGCCGTCTTCGGGACCCTGGTCATCGACCGGGCCGCGATGACGGTCACGAAGAACGGCGAGGACCTCCAGCTGACCCCGACCGAACTGCGGCTGCTGCTGGAACTCAGCCGCCGGCCCGGCCAGGCGCTCTCCCGCCAGCAGCTGCTGCGGCTGGTCTGGGAGCACGACTACCTCGGCGACTCGCGGCTCGTCGACGCCTGCGTGCAGCGGCTGCGTGCCAAGGTCGAGGAAGTGCCCTCCTCGCCCACGCTGATCCGTACCGTCCGGGGTGTCGGCTACCGGCTGGACTCCCCGCAGTGACCAAGGCCCTGTTCGCGGGCCGGCGCTGGACGAGCCTGCGGCTGCGCCTGCTGGTGGTGTTCGCGCTGGTCGCGCTGACGGCCGCGGTGTCCGCGTCCGGCATCGCGTACTGGCTCAACCGCGAGGCGGTGCTCACCCGTACCCAGGACGCGGCCCTCGGCGACTTCCGCCAGGAGATGCAGAACCGGGCCGCGGCACTGCCGGCCGAGCCGACGCCCGAGGAGATGCAGCACACCGCCGAGCTGATGGCGGGGAGCAGCCCCGGGTACAGCGTGCTGCTCGTCCACGAACGCAAGGACGGGCGCAAGGTGATCGGCGCCGCGGGCGCGGTCCCCTTCGGGCTGAACGACGTACCGGCCTCCCTCCAGCACGCCGTCAACGACCGGCAGAAGACCACCGCCGCCAACGACTCCGAGTACCACATGTACTGGCAGCGGACGAAGCCGCAGGGCAACCCGTACCTGGTCGGCGGCACGCGGATCGTGGGCGGCGGGCCCACCGGCTACATGTACAAGTCGCTCGCCACGGAGCGGGACGACCTCAACGCGCTGGGCTGGTCGCTGACCATCGCGACCGGACTGGCGCTGCTCGGCTCCGCGCTGCTCGCGCAGGGCGCGGCACGGACCGTACTGAAGCCCGTACAGCGGCTCGGGGACGCGGCCCGGCGGCTCGGCGAGGGCGAGCTGGACCACCGGCTCGACGTCTCGGGGACCGACGAACTCGCCGACCTGTCACGGACGTTCAACCGGACGGCGGAGGCGCTGGAGAAGAAGGTCGCCGACATGAGCGCCCGCGAGGAGGCGAGCCGGCGGTTCGTGGCGGACATGTCGCACGAACTGCGCACGCCGCTCACCGCGCTGACGGCGGTCGCCGAGGTGCTGGAGGAGGAGGTCGAGGACCTCGACCCGATGATCGCCCCGGCGGTCGGGCTCGTCGTCAGCGAGACGCGGCGGCTGAACGACCTCGTGGAGAACCTGATGGAGGTCACCCGCTTCGACGCGGGCACGGCCCGGCTGGTGCTGGACGACGTGAACGTCGCCGACCAGGTCACGGCGTGCATCGACGCGCGGGCCTGGCTGGACGCCGTCGAACTCGACGCCGGACGCGGGATCGTGGCCCGGCTGGACCCGCGCCGGCTGGACGTCATCCTGGCCAACCTCATCGGCAACGCGCTCAAGCACGGCGGCTCGCCGGTACGGGTGTCGGTGCGGGTGGAGGGGGAGTGGCTGGTCATCGCGGTCAAGGACAACGGGCCGGGCATCCCCGAGGAAGTGCTGCCGCACGTCTTCGACCGCTTCTACAAGGCGAGCGCGTCCCGGCCCAAGTCGGACGGCAGCGGGCTCGGCCTGTCGATCGCGATGGAGAACGCGCACATCCACGGCGGTGACATCACGGCCGAGAACGGACCGGAGGGCGGAGCGGTGTTCACGCTGCGGCTGCCGGTGGACGTGGGGAAGGTGATCGCCGGTGGCGGCACGGAGGAGTAGGGCCGCGGCGCTGGCCGTGGGGGTGCTCGCCCTGTCCGGGTGCGGCATCCGGGCCACGACGGTCCCCGTCGACGTGGGACCGGCGCCGTCGCGGGTGTCCTGCGAGACGGCCGGACAGCCGGCGGGGGCCGGCGGGGTACAGGGCTTCCGCGCGACGGTGGAGCTGGTGTGCGGATCGCAGCTGGTCGGCGTGGAGCGGGTGGTGCCCGTACCCGAGAAGCGGGCCTCGCGGGATCCCCTGGTGCTGGTCGCGCAGGCACTGCTGGAGGAACTGGAACGCAGGCCGTCCGGGGAGGAACGGGACGCGGGCTTCACCACCAGCGTCCCCGACGGCCTGTCGGCGGCCCCCGCGCGGGCGGGCGACCCGGCGGGCACGCTGCGGCTGAGCCGCAAGCCGGAGGACCTCCCGCCGGTGGCGCTGGCGCAGATCGTCTGCACCCTGTCGGCGAGCGACGCCCTCTCGGCGGGCCCGGGCCCGGTGGTCCTGGGGGGCCCGGACGCGGACCCGCCGCGCGCGTGGGAGTGCACGGACGCGGTCCGCTCCCGCCCGGAGTCCGTCCCGACCCTGGGGGACCTGGCGTCACCTTCGGCGTCACCTTCGGCGTCGTAGGGGGCGGGGGCCGGGGGGCTGCTGCCCACCCGCCCCCGAGTGCGGGTGGGTGTTGGGGGCCGGATCCCCCTCGACCCGTCTCACAGCCGGTTTGGGGGTTTCCCGTCAGTCCCATCGTCCTTCCGTGTCGTGCCGGCCCGTCAAGGGCGCTCACTTCGTTCGCGTCGCTACGCGATGGCCTTCGGCCACCCTTGACAGCCCGACCCGCCCCGGAAAGCCGAAAGACTGCCGGGAACCCCCCGAAAGAACGGCACGGTCCAAGGGGAAGGGGCGGCTCCCTCAGTGATGAGACGAGGGACCGGGCGTCGGTCCGCCGGGCATCCGGGCCCCATGTCCGCCATTCCCCGCCGGGGCCGGCTACCCGCACCACATGACGACGTGATCCCCCCTGCGGAGCACCCAGACGCAGCAGACCGCTACCCACTCCTCGTCCCCCGGCGTCCGGCGACCGGCTGGAGCTGGTACCCGCACCACATGTTGACCAGGGCAGCGCGGGAAGCGGTCAGGCGTGCCACATGCTTCTCCTCAAGGTCGGCGGGTGGCCGGCTCGACGTTGGCGACGGCGGTGGTGAACTCGCGGCCCGAGGCACCCCGGATGTAGGCCAGCTCCATCCAGCGCGCGATGCCGGTGTCGGAGACGTTCTCGTTGATCACCGCCATCAGCTCGCCCTCGACGCCGGAGGCGAGGTCGCGGACCCGGCGGCGAAGGAGGCGGTGGGGGACGTACTCGTACTGCTCACTCATCGGATGCCTCCTCAAAGGTGTCGAGGAAGCGCTCCCAGCCAACCCGAGCACGGTCGAGGAGCCCCTCGCTGGGCTCAACCATGGCCACCAGCCTCGGCCACGGGACATCCGGGGCATCGTGGGTATTGAGACTCTTCATGGGACCTCCGGTTCGGCGACGTCGAACCGATCGTGGTTCCCACGTGGGGGCGTTACCACTCCGTTTGCGGGACGTTTGGGACGCTTCGCCGCTACCGTCTGATCCGTCCCGGACGGCTGTGGAGAGAGACCTTTGAATCACGCACTGCGCCGCGCGATGGCGAATGCCAAGATGACGGAAAAGCAGCTCGCAGAAGCTTGCGGGGTGGACGCGAAGACGGTCGGACGGTGGATCACAGAGCCGAACCGCGTACCCCACGCCCGCCACCGGTGGACAGCCTGCGAGGCATTAGGCGAGGAGGAAACGGCCTTGTGGCCCAACGCCGTCCGGTCGGCTCTCCCCAGTGGCCCCGACAAGGAGATAGTCCAGGTCTTTCCCTACAGATCCGCTGCTCCTTCGAGCCTTTGGCGCTCGCTGGTGACGAAGGCACAGCACGACCTGCTGTTCGCCGGTTACACCAACTACTTCCTGTGGCTGGAGCAGGCCAACCTCGCTTACGCCCTACGCCGCAAGGCTTTGAGCGGCTGTCGCGTCCGATTCCTCATCGGAGATCCCGACAGTCCCATCACCGCAGCCCGCGAAGCAGAGGAAGACGTACCCCTGACACTTTCGACCCGGATCGCCGTGACCTTGAACGAGCTGGCCAAACTCAGCGATGTCAGCGGCATCGAGGGTCGATTCGAGACGGGCCACGTCAACCTCTCGGTGTTCAGGTTCGATGACGAGATGATCGTGACACCCATCCTGGCCCGCCACGTCGGCCACGATTCGCCGATGATGCACCTACGACGTCGTCAGGCGGACGGCATGTTCGACCGGTTCGCGGCACACACCGAGGAACTGTGGAACCGAGGCCGCGACATCAGGGAGAGCAATGCCCAGGCGTGACTACGAAGACGATCCCAGCGCCCCGCCGGCGAACAGTCTCGTGCCCGCCGCTTCAGCCGTCGTGGTGGACGACGACGGCCGGGTGCTGTTGCAGCGCCGGACCGACAATGGAATGTGGGCCCTGCCGGGCGGCCGGATGGATCTCGGCGAGTCCATCGGCGACTGCGCGATCCGGGAAACCTACGAGGAGACCGGGATCACCGTCGAGATCACCGGCATCGTCGGCACCTACACCAACCCCGGCCATGTCTTCGCCTACGACGACGGCGAAGTCCGCCAGGAGTTCTCCATCTGCCTCCTCGCCCGCCCGACCGGCGGCACGCTACGCACCTCGGACGAATCCTTCGAAGTCGCCTGGTTCGCCCCCCACGAGACCGACGACCTTCCCATGGTCCCCAGTATCCGTAAGCGCCTCAACGACTGGCGAGCCGGCAACGGCCCAGTCGTCCGATGACGGCCGCCAGCACGGAGACGAGCCTTGACCTTCGGGCGTCGCCTGCACGTCACTCCAACGGAGTGAACCATCGGCTGCCGTCCGCCGGCCGGTCTCACACGCCTGACCGCTTCCCGCGCTGCCCTGGTCAACATGTGGTGCGGGTACCAGCTCCAGCCGGTCGCCGGACGCCGGGGGACGAGGAGTGGGTAGCGGTCTGCTGCGTCTGGGTGCTCCGCAGGGGGGATCACGTCGTCATGTGGTGCGGGTAGCCGGCCCCGGCGGGGAATGGCGGACATGGGGCCCGGATGCCCGGCGGACCGACGCCCGGTCCCTCGTCTCATCACTGAGGGAGCCGTCCCTTCCCCTTGGACCGTGCCGTTCTTTCGGGGGGTTCCCGGCAGTCTTTCGGCTTTCCGGGGCGGGCTGGTCTGTCAAGGGTGGCCGAAGGCCATCGCGTAGCGACGCGAACGAAGTGAGCGCCCTTGACGGGCCGGCACGACACGGAAGGACGATGGGACTGACGGGAAACCCCCAAACCGGCTGTGAGACGGGTCGAGGGGGTACCTGTCCCCCACCCCTCGCGGGGGAGACAGCCGGCCCGCGCCGCAAGCCGCGTACGCCCCCGCCCCCGCCGCCCCTCACGCCGACGGCCCCCGCAGCCGGAGCTGCGGGGGCCGTCCAGGTGAGGGCGGGGGGCCGTCAGAGGCCCATGGCCGCCGCGAGGTCCTTCTTGACCGCGTCCAGGATTTCCTGGCCGCGGGTGCGGGCGCTCGCGAGGTCCGAGGCTTCGGCCACCGGGACCACGACCTCCAGGTAGCACTTCAGCTTGGGCTCCGTGCCGGACGGGCGGCAGATGACGCGGGCCTTGTAGTCGCCGTCCAGGTAGTAGCGCAGGCCGTCCGTGGGCGGGAGGGCGGCCGAGCCGACCGACAGGTCCTCCGCCGAGGCCACCCGCAGGCCCGCGAGGGCCGTCGGGGGCTCCGCGCGCAGCCGCGCCATGGCGTTGGCGATGACCGACAGGTCGGAGACGCGGACCGAGAGCTGGTCGGTGTGGTGCAGGCCGTGGGCCATGGCCAGGTCGTCCAGCAGGTCGGTCAGGGTGCGGCCCTGCTCCTTGAGCTCCGAGGCGAGCTCGGCGACCAGGAGGGCGGCGGTGATGCCGTCCTTGTCGCGGACGCCCTCGGGGTCCACGCAGTAGCCGAGCGCCTCCTCGTAGCCGTAGCGCAGGCCCTCGACCCGGGCGATCCACTTGAAGCCGGTGAGGGTCTCCTCGTAGCCGACGCCGGCCGCCTCCGCGATCCGGCCCAGGAGGCTGGAGGAGACGATCGACTCGGCGAAGACGCCCTGGGCGCCCTTGTGGACCAGGTGGGCCGCCAGCAGCGCGCCGACCTCGTCGCCGCGCAGCATGCGCCAGCCGCCGTTGTCCGGGACCGCGACCGCGCAGCGGTCGGCGTCCGGGTCGTTGGCGATCACGATGTCCGGCTGGACCTCGGCGGCCTTCGCGAAGGCCAGGTCCATCGCGCCCGGCTCCTCCGGGTTCGGGAACGCGACCGTCGGGAAGGCCGGGTCCGGCTCCGCCTGCTCGGCGACGAGCACCGGGGTGGGGAAGCCGTGCCGGGCGAAGGCCGCCATGACGACGTCCTTGCCGACGCCGTGCATGGCCGTGTAGACGGTCCGTACGCCCCGGGGCGACCCGGGGGTGAGGACGGCGTCCGTCCGGCTCAGGTAGGCCTCGAGGACCTCCTCGTCGAGCTGGAGCCAGCCGTCGGAGGGGCGCGGTACGTCGGCCAGCGCGCCGACGGCCGCGATCCGCGCCGCGATCTCGGTGTCCGCCGGGGAGACGATCTGCGAGCCGTCGCCGAGGTAGACCTTGTAGCCGTTGTCCCGGGGCGGGTTGTGGCTCGCGGTCACCTCGACGCCGGCGACGGCGCCCAGGTGCCTTATGGCGTACGCGAGGACGGGCGTCGGCAGGGGCCGGGGGAGGACGGCCGCGCGCAGTCCGGCGCCGGTCATCACGGCGGCGGTGTCGCGGGCGAAGTCGGCCGACTTGTAGCGGGCGTCGTAGCCGACGACGACCAGGCCGCCGTCGTGGCCCTGGTCCTTCAGGTAGGCCGCGAGGCCGGCCGCGGCGCGGATGACCACGGAACGGTTCATCCGCATCGGGCCGGCGCCGATCTCGCCGCGCAGCCCGGCGGTGCCGAACTGGAGCGTGCCGGAGAAGCGGTCCGCGAGCTCGGCCGTGTCGTTCGCGTCGATCAGGGCCGCGAGCTCCGCCGCCGTCTGCGGGTCCGGGTCCTCGGCCAGCCAGCCCCGGGCCCGGGTGAGGAGGTCGTCCTGTTCCTGCACTGCTTCCGCCTTTCCTCTCGTACGTCGTCGATCGTCGGGGGTGCCGATCAGATGCGGGCGAGGACCTGCGTCAGCAGCGTGCCCATGCGGGCGGCGGAGTCGCGGCCGGCCTGGAGGACCTCTTCGTGGTTCAGCGGCTCGCCGGACAGGCCGGCGGCCAGGTTGGTGACCAGGGAGATGCCGAGCACCTCGGCGCCGGCCTCACGGGCGGCGATGGCCTCCAGCACGGTCGACATGCCGACCAGGTCGGCGCCCATGACGCGGATCATGTTGATCTCGGCCGGGGTCTCGTAGTGCGGGCCGGGGAACTGGACGTAGACGCCCTCTTCGAGGGTCTCGTCGATCTCCTTGCACATCGCGCGCAGGCGCGGCGAGTACAGGTCGGTGAGGTCGACGAAGTTCGCGCCGACGATCGGCGAGGTGGCCGTCAGGTTGAGGTGGTCGCTGATCAGGACGGGCTGGCCGGGCGCCATGCCCTCGCGCAGACCACCGCAGCCGTTGGTGAGGACGATGGTCTTGCAGCCGGCGGCGACGGCGGTGCGCACGCCGTGGGCGACGGCGGCGACGCCGCGGCCCTCGTAGAAGTGGGTCCGGCCGAGGAAGACCAGGGCGCGCTTGTCGCCGATCTTGTACGAGCGGATCTTGCCGCCGTGGCCCTCGACGGCGGCGGGCGGGAAGCCGGGCAGCTCGGTGACGAGGAACTCGGACTCGGGGGCGCCGAGCGCCTCTGCGGCGGGGGCCCAGCCGGAGCCCATGACGAGGGCGACATCGTGGGACTCGACGCCGGTGAGCTCGCGGAGGCGGGCGGCGGCGGCGTCGGCGGCGGCGAAGGGGTCGGTAACAGATGCGTTCACGCGGACGAGCGTAGCCGCTTCTCGCCTACGCGCGTAGATGGCGCAGCTCACGGTGTTCGGATCGTTGCCTTGTCGTTTCCGCCGAATCGTCCCCCCCCGGCCCGTGTCCGGCAGGGGCCGGCGGGCGCCGGTCGGCCTAGCAGGGGCGCTTGCGGAGTTCCATGACGTAGTCGTGCGGCGCCCCCGCCGATTCGGCGGCGTCGGCGATCTCACCCAGGTAGCGCGCCGAGGGCAGACCGCCCTCGTACCCGTTCAGCACGTAGCACCACGCCGCCTCCTCGCCGTCCAGGGTGTGGACGCGGATCCGCATGCGGCGGTAGATGTCCAGCCCGACGCCCTCCCAGCGGTCCATGGAGTCCTCGTCCAGCGGGGCGATGTCGTAGAGCGCGACGAAGACCTGCTGGCGCGGGGCTTCCACGATGGTGGCGAGGGCACCCTCCCAGCCCATCTGTTCGCCGCCGAAGGTCAGCCGCCAATCGTTGATCCAGCCCGTGCCGCGCAGCGGTGAATGGGGAGCGCGGCGCGTCATCAGCCGCGGGTCGAGGTTGCCGGCGTACGCGGCGTAGAGCGACATGAGGTCGAGGGTACGGGAGGGTCGCCCCGACCGGCGTGTCCGGATGGTGCGAGCACCTTGATGCGTGCGGGACAATGGGGCACGGAATGGATCCCCCGGGGAGACCCCCCGGAACACCGGCCGGGGCGGCAGCCGGCCGGGTAGACGTGAGGCGGACTTTTCGTGACCCGGATCGTGATCATCGGCGGTGGACCCGGCGGGTATGAGGCAGCCCTGGTGGGGGCGCAGCTCGGCGCGGAGGTGACCGTCGTCGACTGCGACGGCCTGGGCGGGGCGTCGGTGCTGACCGACTGCGTGCCCTCGAAGACCCTCATCGCGACCGCAGAGGTCATGACGACCTTCGACTCGTCGTACGAGGAGCTGGGGATCGTCGTCGCGGACGACACCCCGCACATCGAGCAGGCCGCGCGTGTCGTCGGCGTGGACCTCGGCAAGGTGAACCGGCGCGTCAAGCGCCTCGCGCTGGCGCAGTCCCACGACATCACCGCCTCCGTCACCCGGGCCGGAGCCCGCGTCATGCGCGGCCGCGGCAAGCTGGGCGGCCCGCAGGGCATCGACGGCACCCGGGACGTGATCGTCACCGCCGCCGACGGCACGGAGACGATCCTCACCGCCGACGCCGTGCTGATCGCCACCGGCGGCACCCCCCGCGAGATCCCGGACGCGATGCCCGACGGGGAGCGGATCCTGAACTGGACCCAGGTCTACGACCTGGAGGAGCTCCCCGAGGAGCTCATCGTGGTCGGCTCCGGTGTGACCGGTGCCGAGTTCGCCGGCGCGTACCAGGCCCTGGGCTCCCGGGTGACCCTGGTGTCCTCCCGCGACCGCGTGCTGCCGGGTGAGGACCCGGACGCGGCGGCCGTCCTGGAGGACGTCTTCCGGCGCCGCGGCATGAACGTCATCGGCCGTTCGCGCGCCGAGTCCGCCAAGCGGGTGGGCGACCGGGTCGAGGTCACCCTCTCCGACGGCCGCGTGATCACGGGTACCCACTGTCTGATGGCGGTCGGCGCGATCCCGAACACCAAGGACATGAACCTGGAGGAGTCCGGGGTCCGGCTCAAGGAGTCGGGCCACATCTGGACCGACAAGGTGTCGCGCACGTCCTCGCCGGGCGTGTACGCCGCCGGTGACGTGACGGGGATCTTCGCGCTGGCGTCCGTCGCCGCCATGCAGGGGCGCATCGCGATGTACCACTTCCTCGGTGACGCGGTGGCCCCGCTGAACCTGAAGACGGTCTCCTCGAACGTCTTCACCGACCCGGAGATCGCCACCGTCGGCTACACGCAGGCCGATGTGGACGCCGGCAAGATCGACGCCCGCGTGGTGAAGCTGCCGCTGCTGCGCAACCCGCGCGCGAAGATGCAGGGCATCCGGGACGGCTTCGTGAAGCTGTTCTGCCGCCCGGGTACCGGGATCGTGGTGGGCGGCGTGGTCGTGTCGCCGCGCGCGAGCGAGCTGATCCACCCCATTTCGATCGCCGTCGACAACAACCTGACCGTCGAGCAGATCGCAAACGCGTTCACCGTGTACCCCTCGCTGTCCGGTTCGATCGCCGAAGTGGCCCGCCAGTTGCACACCCGCAAGACGGGCAGCGAGGCGTAGGGGCGCTGCGCCGCAGGCTCAACCGCCCCATTCCCCGCGGGGGTTGGGGCGGAAGCCGAGGTGGGGCGGGGATGCGCGGCCACGGCCGCGGAAAGTGGGCCGACCCCGTATACCACTAGTCGGGCCGATGTATGGACAACTTCGGTATTCCGGTGCAAGGAGCTGAAAGCAGACGGTCGTTGGGGTTACTGTCAGTTTCGTGTTCGCTGCTGAACGTCGCCAATTGATCCTCGAAATGGTGCGGGCCAACGGTGCGGTATCGCTCCGTGAGCTCGCCCGTGTCGTCCAGACCTCCGAAGTGACCGTACGGCGGGACGTGCGGGCACTGGAGGCAGAAGGACTCCTCGACCGCCGGCACGGCGGTGCGGTCTTGCCGGGCGGTTTCACGCGGGAGTCCGGCTTTCCGCAAAAGTCCCATCTCGCGACGGCGGAGAAGACCGCCATCGCCGATGTCGCCGCCGGCCTCGTCGAAGAAGGCGAGGCCGTCGTCGTCGGCGCGGGTACCACGACCCAGGAGCTGGCCCGCCGGCTCGCACGGGTGCCCGGTCTGACCGTCGTCACCAACTCGCTGCTCGTCGCCCAGGCGCTCGCGCACGCCAACCGGGTGGAGGTGGTGATGACCGGCGGTACCCTGCGCGGCTCGAACTACGCCCTCGTGGGCAGCGGCGCCGAGCAGTCCCTGCAGGGGCTGCGGGTGTCCCGGGCCTTCCTGTCCGGGAGCGGTCTGACCGCCGAGCGCGGCCTGTCCACGTCCAACATGCTCTCCGCGAGCGTGGACCGGGCGCTGGTGCAGGCCGCGGCGGAGGTCGTCGTACTGGCCGACCACACGAAGCTCGGCACGGACACCATGTTCCAGACCGTGCCGACGGACGTGATGACCCGGCTGGTGACGGACGAGCCCCCGCAGCACGACGAACGGGCCGCCACCGAACTCCAGGCGCTGGCCGACCAGGGCGTGCAGATCACCGTGGCCGGACCGGCCCCGGCGGCCGGCGGCCACGGCGGCGCCGGGGAGGGGATGCAGGGGCGCAGGCCCCGCCGTGACGCCCCCCTGCCGGTCCAGCGGCGCGGCGGCCCCACCGCCCAGCTGCGCAGTGCCCCCGCGTCGCTGCTGGAGCAGCAGGCCGGGGAACGGGCCCGGGTGGCGGACATGCGCCGCCGCTGAGCGCCGGGACCGCCGGGCCCGCTACGGGCGGTGTCCGCCGGGCCGCTCCCGCCAGGGCGGCCCGGCGGACACCGCCCGGGGCGCGTACGGCCGAAGGCCCCGCCCGGGGAACCGGGCGGGGCCTTCGTACGGCCGCGGGCGGGGACGTCAGTCCTTGATCTCGCAGATCGTGGCGCCGGAGGTCAGGGAGGCGCCGACCTCGGCGGTCAGGCCGACGACGGTGCCGGAGCGGTGCGCGTTCAGCGGCTGCTCCATCTTCATCGCCTCGAGTACGACGACCAGGTCGCCCTCGTTGACCTGCTGGCCCTCCTCGACGGCGACCTTGACGATCGTGCCCTGCATCGGGGAGGCCAGGGTGTCGCCGGACGCGGCCGGGCCGGACTTCTTGGCGGCGCGGCGCTTGGGCTTGGCACCGCCGGCGGCGGCCGTGCGGGCCAGGGTCATGCCCAGCGAGGACGGGAGGGAGACCTCCAGGCGCTTGCCGCCGACTTCGACGACGACCGTCTCACGGCCGGGCTCGTCCTCGGTCTCCTCGGCCGCCGGGGCGGAGAAGGGCTTGATCTCGTTGACGAACTCCGTCTCGATCCAGCGGGTGTGGACCTTGAACGGGGTGCCGTCGGTGGGGGCGAAGGCCGGGTCGGCGACGACCGCGCGGTGGAAGGGGATGGCGGTGGCCATGCCCTCCACGTTGAACTCCGCCAGGGCGCGGGCGGCGCGCTGGAGGGCCTGCTCGCGGGTGGCGCCGGTGACGATCAGCTTGGCGAGCAGCGAGTCCCAGGCGGGGCCGATGACCGAGCCGGTCTCCACGCCCGCGTCCAGGCGCACGCCGGGGCCGGTCGGCGGGGCGAAGAGGGTGACGGTGCCCGGGGCGGGCAGGAAGCCGCGGCCCGGGTCCTCGCCGTTGATGCGGAACTCGAAGGAGTGGCCGCGCAGCTCCGGGTCGCCGTAGCCGAGCTCCTCGCCGTCGGCGATGCGGAACATCTCGCGGACCAGGTCGATGCCGGCGACCTCCTCGGTCACCGGGTGCTCGACCTGGAGGCGGGTGTTGACCTCGAGGAAGGAGATGGTGCCGTCGGTGCCGACGAGGAACTCGACGGTGCCCGCGCCGACGTAGCCGGCCTCCTTGAGGATGGCCTTCGACGCGGCGTAGAGCTCGGCGTTCTGGGCGTCCGTCAGGAAGGGGGCCGGGGCCTCCTCGACGAGCTTCTGGTGGCGGCGCTGGAGGGAGCAGTCGCGGGTGGAGACGACGACCACGTTGCCGTGGGAGTCCGCGAGGCACTGGGTCTCGACGTGGCGGGGCCGGTCGAGGTAGCGCTCGACGAAGCACTCGCCGCGGCCGAAGGCGGCCACGGCCTCGCGCACGGCGGAGTCGTACAGCTCCGGCACCTCTTCGAGGGTGCGGGCGACCTTGAGGCCGCGGCCGCCACCGCCGAAGGCCGCCTTGATGGCGATGGGCAGGCCGTGCTCCCGGGCGAAGGCGACGACCTCGTCGGCCCCGGAGACCGGGTCGGGGGTGCCGGCGACGAGGGGGGCCCCGGCGCGCTGGGCGATGTGGCGGGCGGCCACCTTGTCACCGAGGTCCCGGATGGCCTGCGGCGGCGGGCCGATCCAGGTCAGGCCGGCGTCGAGGACGGCCTGGGCGAAGTCGGCGTTCTCGGAGAGGAAGCCGTATCCGGGGTGGATGGCGTCCGCTCCGGAGTCCGCGGCGGCCTGCAGGACCTTCGCGATGTCGAGGTAGCTGGCTGCCGGGGTGTCACCGCCCAACGCGAAAGCTTCGTCTGCCGCGCGGACGTGCAGGGCGTCCCGGTCCGGATCGGCGTAGACGGCTACGCTCGCGATTCCGGCATCCCGGCAGGCCCGAGCAACGCGGACAGCGATTTCGCCACGGTTGGCGATGAGCACCTTGCGCACGATGGCTCCCTCCTTGAAACAAGCTGAGTTTAGGGACTGCCGACACGGCCTTACGACCCTTCCCCGGTGGTGAGCTTGCCCACACGGAGCGTGATTCGAGTGCTCCTTGAGTGTGATTGCCCTTGTGTCGCCCCAGGTCAGGGAGATCCCCGACTGCACAGTAACCCTGTTGCGAGGGCGAGGTCTCTGTTCGGCGGGTCAGCGGACCCTGCTGATTCTTTGTGCAGTCCCTACGAACGGCCTACGCATTCTTTGAGTGAGAGCCGTCACGGTCGTCCGTGTGGCGGGTTTCCCGTAACGAAGCGGTCCCCGGCTCTTGTCCCGAGGTTTACTCGTTAGTAGCCTCCAGGCGTCGAACACGCTTGTGGCGTGGGACGGATGGGGGCGTCGTGCTGCGCAGACTCGTGGCGGGGCTGGCCGCGATCACGCTCGTCGCGGAGGCCGCCGTGCTGGCGCTGGTCCACGTCGTGCTGGGGCGGGCCACCGGGGCGCAGTCGATGTCCATCGCCGGCATGGATCCGGATGTCATGGTCACGGCAACCTATGGGATGGGCGCCGCCATGGCCGCCTTCCTGCTGCTGTGCGCGGTGCCGGCCGCCCTCGCCGCCCTGCGCGACCGCCCGCCGGGCCGTCCCGCCCGGATCCTGCTCGTCGTCGCGGCCGTCACCCACGGGGTGCTCGGCGCCCTCGCCGTGGGACTCGTCGGCTGGGGCGCCTTCGCGGCGACCTCACTGATCCTGTGCCTGCTCGTCCTGACGCTGATGCTCTACCCGGCGCCGGCCGAGGACCCCGGCGGGGATCCCGCGGGAACCCTCAGGCCCACAAGTCCGTGATGGACACGTCCAGCTCGCCCAGCAGGGAACGCAGCAGCGGCATGGACAGGCCGATCACGTTGCCGGGGCACCCGTCGATGCCGTCGATGAACGGCGCCGACAGCCCGTCCAGGGTGAACGCCCCCGCCACGTGCAGCGGCTCGCCGCTGGCCACGTACGCCGCCACCTCCGCGTCCGTCGGCTCGCCGAAGCGGACCGTCGTGGAGGCCGTCGCCGAGACCTGACGGCCGGTGGCCGTGTCGATGACGCAGTGGCCCGTGCGCAGCACCCCGGCCCGCCCGCGCATCGACTTCCAGCGGGCCGTGGCGTCGGCCGCGTCCACCGGCTTGCCGAGCGCCTCGCCGTCCAGCTCCAGCACCGAGTCGCAGCCGATCACGAGGGCGCCCGCGGCCTCCTCCAGACCCGCCACCACGCCCGCCTTGGCCTCGGCCAGGGCCAGCGCCAGGGCGGCCGGGTCGTCGTGGTCCAGCGTGTCCTCGTCGAAGCCGCTGACGATCACGTGGGGGGCGAGCCCGGCCTGCCGCAGCAGGTTCAGCCGGGCGGGCGAGGCGGAGGCGAGGACGAGCGTGCGTACGGTCATGGGGGCCATCGTAGGGCGGCCGGGCGGCGGCCCGGACGGTCGCCTAGAAGGGGGGCCCGCCGAGGACGTACACGGCGATCACCATCGCGAGCACGAGGACCACGAGCATCCGCCGGAGCATCGCCTGGGCGTCGCGCATGTCCTTCGGGGGCTCGTCCTTCGGGTCTGACCAGAGCATGCCCCGATCCTGGCCCGCGGAACGCCGGCGGCGCCTGAGTACGGGTACTCAGGCGCCACCGCCCGTTCGCGCCATCTTCCGGAACGCGGGGCTCAGCCCCGTCCGGGCCAGTACGTACGGCCCCACGCGCGCGGCCCCGGCAGCATCTGCTGCCGGCTGGCCACCCGGCTCGGTGAGGCCCACTCGTCCGGGACCCGGGGCGCGCCCGACGGGGCCGAAGCCAGCGCCGCCGCGCGCGCTCGGACCACCGCCAGAGCGGCGGCCAGCTCCTCGGGGGTCGGGTTGCCCTTGACGACCTTGATCACCACAGAGTCCTCCTGGAGGGCCTAGAGGGGGATGTTGCCGTGCTTCTTCGGGGGCAGCGACTCCCGCTTCGTACGCAGCTGGCGCAGCCCCTTGACCACGTGCGCGCGGGTCTCGGACGGCATGGTCACCGCGTCGATGTAACCGCGCTCGGCGGCCGTGTACGGGTTGAGCAGGGTGTCCTCGTACTCGGTGATGAGCCGTGCCCGGGTTTCCTCCACCTCCTCGGGGGCGGCCTCCGCGATGGTGCGCCGGTGCAGGATGTTCACCGCGCCCTGCGCGCCCATGACGGCGATCTGGGCCGTCGGCCAGGCCAGGTTCAGGTCCGCGCCGAGGTGCTTGGAGCCCATGACGTCGTAGGCGCCGCCGAAGGCCTTGCGCGTGATGACGGTGATGAGGGGGACGGTGGCCTCGGCGTACGCGTAGATCAGCTTCGCGCCGCGCCGGATGATTCCGTTGTACTCCTGGTCGGTGCCGGGCAGGAAGCCCGGGACGTCGACGAACGTCAGCACCGGGATGTTGAAGGCGTCGCACGTCCGGACGAACCGCGCGGCCTTCTCGGAGGCGTCGATGTCCAGGCAGCCGGCGAACTGCATCGGCTGGTTGGCGACCACGCCCACCGGGTGCCCCTCGACCCGGCCGAAACCGGTGAGGATGTTCGGGGCGAACAGGGACTGCGTCTCCAGGAACTCCGCGTCGTCCAGCACGTGCTCGATGACAGTGTGCATGTCGTACGGCTGGTTCGCACTGTCCGGGATCAGGACGTCGAGCTCCAGGTCGGCGTCGGTGACCTCCGTGTCCGCCTCCTCCGGGAAGGCGGGCGGCTCGGACAGGTTGTTCGACGGCAGGTACGACAGGAGCGACTTGACGTACTCGATCGCGTCCTTCTCGTCCCCGGCCATGTGGTGGGCGACGCCCGAGGTGGCGTTGTGGGTGCGCGCCCCGCCCAGCTCCTCGAAGCCGACGTCCTCGCCGGTGACCGTCTTGATGACGTCCGGGCCGGTGATGAACATGTGCGAGGTCTGGTCGACCATGACCGTGAAGTCGGTGATGGCCGGCGAGTACACGGCGCCGCCCGCGCAGGGCCCCACGACCAGGCTGATCTGCGGGATCACGCCGGAGGCGTGCACGTTGCGGCGGAAGATCTCGCCGTACATGCCGAGCGCGCTGACGCCCTCCTGGATGCGGGCACCGCCGGAGTCGTTGATGCCGACGACCGGGCAGCCGGTCTTCAGGGCGAAGTCCATCACCTTGATGATCTTCTGCCCGTACACCTCGCCGAGGGCGCCGCCGAAGACGGTGAAGTCCTGCGAGAACACGGCCACCGGGCGGCCGTCCACCGTGCCGTAGCCGGTCACGACGCCGTCGCCGTACGGGCGGGTCTTCTCCAGTCCGAAGTTGGTCGACCGGTGCCGGGCGAACTCGTCCAGCTCTACGAAGGACCCCTCGTCCAGCAGCAACGCCACGCGCTCACGTGCCGTCAGCTTGCCCTTGGCGTGCTGCTTCTCGACGGCGCGCTCGGAACCGGCGTGCGTGGCTTCCTCGACGCGGCGCCGCAGGTCCGCGAGCTTGCCCGCGGTCGTGTGCATGTCGATCGGCTCTGAGGGTTGGGACATCGGGGTCGCGGCTCCCTGTGTGGTGTCAACTGCCTGGTCAATTGATTGACTGCTGCTGGCTACTGGTGCGTAGCGTATCGGCGGGCATGGCGCTCGGCAGTGCGGCGTTTGACACACCTACATTTGCTTGCATGACTCCACAAGATGCTTCAGCCGGAGCGGGCCCGGGACGCTGGTCGAGCCTGGAGCGCCCGCCACTGAACGCCACCGCCCTCACGCGGGCGCTCGTCGGCCCCGACGGCCTGTGGACCTCCCTGGAGGTCGTCGCCGCCACCGGGTCCACCAACACCGATCTCGCGGCGCGGTCCGGCGCGCTGTCCGAGGGCGCGGTGCTGGTCGCCGAGGAGCAGACCGCCGGACGGGGCCGGCTCGACCGCAGCTGGGTGGCTCCGCCGCGGTCGGGGCTGTTCTTCTCCGTGCTGCTCAAGCCGGGGGCGGACGTACCCCAGGAGCGGTGGGGCTGGCTGCCGCTGCTGGCCGGGGTGGCCACGGCGGCCGGGCTGGAGCGGGGCGCCGGCGTGGACACCGCGCTCAAGTGGCCGAACGACCTGCTGGTGAGCGTGGAGGGGGAGGAACGCAAGGCCGGCGGCATCCTCGCCGAGCGGGTCGAGGGCGGGGTCGTCCTCGGGATCGGCCTCAACGTCACCCTCACGGAGGACGAGCTCCCCGTACCGGGCGCCGGGTCGCTGACCTTGGCCAAGGCGGCGGTGACCGACCGGGAGCCGCTCCTGAAGGCCGTGCTGCGGTCGCTGGAGGAGTGGTACGGGCGCTGGCGCGACGCCGCCGGCGACCCGGCGGACAGCGGGCTCCAAGAGGCGTACGCGGCCGGCTGCGCGACGCTGGGCCGTCATGTCCGGGCGGACCTGCCGGGCGGGCGCGAGCTCACCGGAACGGCCGAAGCGGTGGACGCGGACGGGCGGCTGGTGATCCGCACGGCCGACGACGCCCGGGAGGCGGTGGGGGCGGGGGACGTGGTCCACCTGAGGTCGGTGCGCTAGGTCCGAGGGGCAGGCGGGTCCGGGTGCCGCCGCGGGCCCGGCTCCGGCCCCCGGACCTCCCGCGGGCCGCCGCCGGGGCCCGTCGCGGACGCCGGCGGGGCCGGGGTGGCTCGATCGGAGCCGGGGCCGGAACTGGGGGAGTGAGCTACGGCACACCTGCCGTATGGTTTAGGCGATCCCGGTCCTCCCGGTGATCACCCGGTTCGGCAGCGCGCACGGAATGGACAGGAGGCGGCCCTTGACCGTCGACGACTCTGCGTCCAGCCCGTCCGGGTCCGGTCCGGCGGGCGGTCCGGGCACCCCGATCGGGCGGGACCGGCACGCCCCGTTTCACGAGGTCGACCACGCGGCCCAGCCGACGGCCGACCCGCTCGCCATCCGCCTGGAGCAGCTGATCCTGGGCGCCGAGCGGCGGTACACGCCGTTCCAGGCGGCCCGCAGCGCCGGGGTGTCGATGGAGCTGGCCTCCCGCTTCTGGCGGGCCATGGGCTTCGCGGACATCGGGCAGGCGAAGGCCCTGACGGAGGCGGACGTGCTGGCGCTGCGGCGGCTGGCCGGTCTGGTGGAGGCGGGGCTGCTGAGCGAGCCGATGGCGGTGCAGGTGGCGCGGTCCACCGGGCAGACCACCGCCCGGCTGGCCGAATGGCAGATCGATTCCTTCCTGGAGGGGCTGACGGAGCCGCCGGAGCCGGGCATGACCCGGACGGAGGTCACCTACCCGCTGGTCGAGCTGCTGCTGCCGGAGCTGGAGGAGTTCCTCGTCTACGTGTGGCGGCGCCAGCTGGCGGCCGCGACCGGCCGCGTGGTGCAGGTCGCGGACGACGAGGAGATGGTCGACCGGCGCCTCGCGGTGGGCTTCGCGGACCTGGTCGGCTTCACCCGGCTCACGCGCCGGCTGGAGGAGGAGGAGCTCGGCGAGCTCGTCGAGGCCTTCGAGACGACGGCGGCGGACCTGGTGGCCGCGCACGGCGGCCGGCTGATCAAGACGCTGGGCGACGAGGTGCTGTACTGCGCCGACGACGCGGCGACGGCGGCGGAGATCGCGCTGCGGCTGATCGAGACGATGGAGGCGGACCCGCAGATGCCCGAGCTGCGGGTGGGCATCGCCTTCGGGACGGTGACGACCCGCATGGGCGACGTCTTCGGGACCACGGTGAACCTGGCCAGCCGGCTGACCTCCATAGCCCCCAAGGACGCCGTACTGGTGGACGGGGCGATGGCCGAGGAGCTGAGCCGGACGGGGGCCGCGCCGAAGTCCGAGAAGGACGCCGAGACCGAGGAGGGCGGCGGCGCCTACCGCTTCGCGCTCCAGCCGATGTGGCAGCGGCCGGTGCGCGGACTGGGCGTCGTGGAGCCCTGGTCGCTGACGCGGCGGACACCTAGGATCCCCGGGTAACGTTCGTTAACCATTTGCGGGGAGAGTGCGCCGTGGGCGTGAGCGAGAGCCGTTTCGGGGAGTTCGTGGCGGTACGGCGGCACGGTGACGGCGGGGTGGTCGCGGAGCTGGTGCTGGACCGCCCCAAGGCGATGAACGCCGTCTCGACGGAGATGGCCCGCTCGGTCTCCGCCGCGTGCGACGCGCTCGCCGCGGACCCCGGCGTACGGGTCGTCGTACTGAGCTCCACCCACGAGCGGGCCTTCTGCGTGGGCGCGGACCTCAAGGAGCGCAACTCGCTGTCCGACGCCGAGCTGGTGCGGCAGCGGCCCACCACCCGGGGGGCGTACGGGGGCGTGCTGGAGCTGCCGATGCCGACGGTCGCGGCGGTGCACGGCTTCGCCCTGGGCGGCGGCTTCGAACTGGCGCTGGCCTGCGACGTGATCGTGGCCGACGAGACGGCCGTGGTCGGACTGCCCGAGGTGTCGGTGGGCGTGATCCCGGGCGGCGGCGGTACGCAGCTGCTGCCGCGGCGGGTCGGCGCGGCGCGGGCGGCGGAGCTCATCTTCACGGCCCGCCGGGTGGAAGCCGCCGAGGCGCTGTCGCTGGGCCTGGTCGACGAGGTGGCCCCGGCGGGAGAGGACCGTACGCGGGCCCTGGAGCTGGCGCTGACGATGGCCGCGAACTCCCCCGTGGGACTGCGCGCTGCTAAGCGGGCGCTGCGGCTCGGGCACGGGATGGACCTGGCGGCCGGGTTGGAGATCGAGGACGCGGCCTGGCGGACGGTGGCCTTCTCCGGGGACCGGGCGGAGGGCGTGGCGGCGTTCAACGAGAAGCGCAAGCCGAACTGGCCGGGGCAGTAGGGCGGGGGCCGGCGGGCCGGTGGGCCGCCCGGCCGGCGGATGCGGTCCAGGATCACCCGGAGGGGCGTCCATCATCACTTAATCGGATAAAAGTCCCTAGTGTGGGGTGATGGGAGTTGACGGGCGGCTGCGGGCCGTCGTAGGCCTCGCTCAGGCCATGGCGGCGGCCTGCGCACCACGGGACAGCGTCCGGGCCGCCGCCCGGAGCGCCCGGCTGGCGATGGACGGCTCGTTCGCCGCGATCTCCGCCTGGGAACGCGAACGGGGCCGGCTGCGGGTCCTCGTCAACGAGGGCGAGCTGCGGCCGGGGGAGGAGGAGTTCCCCGAGGACGAGTCCTACCCGGTGCACGACTTCCCCGAGATCGCCGAGTTCCTGCACGCGCGCTGGGCGGGCGGCGGCGGCCCGCACCCCTGGGTGGAGAGCGCCGTCGGCGACCGGCCCGGGCGGCGCGGCGAGGCCCTGCGCCGGCGGGGGCGCGGTACGTGTGTGGTCGCCCCGATCGTCCTCAGCGGCAGGGCCTGGGGCGAGCTGTACGTGGCCCGGGACGAGGGCCTGCCGGACTTCGACGAGGACGACGCCGACTTCGCGGCGGTACTGGCGGCGGTGGTGGCGGCCGGGCTCGCGCAGAACGAGCGCCTGGAGGAGGCCCGGCGGCTGGCCTTCACCGATCCGCTGACCGGCCTGGCCAACCGGCGGGCCGTGGACATGCGGCTCGACGAGGCCCTGGAGGAGCACCGGCGCAGCGGGGCGGTGGTGAGCCTGGTGGTGTGCGACCTGAACGGCCTCAAGCGGGTCAACGACACCCTCGGGCACGCGACGGGCGACCAGCTGCTGGAGCGGTTCGGGTCGGTGCTGAGCCTGTGCGGGGCGATGCTGGCGGGGGCGCTGGTCGCGCGGCTGGGCGGGGACGAGTTCTGCCTGGTCAGCGTGGGGCCGTCGGCGGACGAGGTGGTCCGGGTCACCGGGGAGGTGTGCCGGCGGGCCGCCGAGCTGGAGCTGGGGGAGGGCGTGGCGTGCGGGGTCGCCTCCACGGGGGACCCGATCGGGCCGGTGAAGTCCTCGCGGCGGCTGTTCCGGCTGGCGGACGCCGCGCAGTACAAGGCGAAGGCGGCGAGGTCGGCGGGGCCGGTGGTCGCGGGGCGCGATACGGCGGTGGTCCGGATGGCCGATGCGGCTGCCGCGCGGGAGCTGCCGGGGGAGCGGAGGCGGTTCCGCGGGCGGCGGTGAGCCGGGCGGGTGGCCGGTACGGGTGCCGGTCGCCGGGCCGGCGGCGGGTCGGCGTGCTCGCCCCCGGGCCGGCGGCGCGGGTGTGCCGGGCTGCGGGTGCCGCTGCGCGGGCCGGTCCCCTAGCCGCCCTTCGCCCGTTCCCCGGGGCTCCGCCCCCGGACCCCTGCCGGGAGCTCCGCCCCCGGACCCCCGCGTCTCAAACGCCGGCGGGCTGGGGTGGGTGCGCCTCGAACGTCGGCGGGGCGGGATCCCCGGGCCTCAAGCGGTGGTGCGCCCGGTGGGTGCGCGTCAAGCGTCGGCGGGGCTGGGCGGGTGCGGCTCGGGCGCTGGGAATCAGAGGGGTGACATGAAGGGATTCAGTCCGTAGGGTGCTGAATATGGATATGCACACTGTCGTGGTGGGGACGTCCGGGACCACCGCCGAGGACGTCATCGCCGTCGCCCGCGGCAACGCGCGCGTCGAGCTGTCCGCCGAGGCGCTGGAAGCGCTCGGCCGCGCTCGTGAGATCGTCGACGCGCTCGCCGCCAAGCCCGAGCCCGTCTACGGGGTCTCCACCGGCTTCGGGGCGCTCGCCTCCCGGCACATCAGCCCCGAGCTGCGCGCGCAGCTCCAGCGCAACATCGTCCGTTCGCACGCCGCCGGCATGGGCCCGCGCGTCGAGCGGGAGGTCGTCCGCGCCCTGATGTTCCTGCGCCTGAAGACCGTGGCCTCCGGGCACACCGGCGTGCGGCCCTCGGTCGCCCAGACCATGGCCGACCTGCTCAACGCCGGGATCACCCCCGTCGTCCACGAGTACGGCTCCCTCGGCTGCTCCGGCGACCTCGCGCCGCTCTCCCACTGCGCCCTCGCGCTCATGGGCGAGGGTGACGCCGAAGGCCCCGACGGCACCGTCCGCCCCGCCGGAGAGCTGCTCGCCGAGCACGGCATCGAGCCCGTCGAGCTCCGCGAGAAGGAGGGCCTCGCCCTCCTCAACGGCACCGACGGCATGCTCGGCATGCTGGTGATGGCCCTCGCCGACCTGCGGACGCTCTACACCTCCGCCGACATCACCGCCGCGCTCACCCTGGAGGCGCTGCTCGGCACCGAGAAGGTGCTCGCCCCCGAGCTGCACGCCATCCGCCCCCACCCCGGCCAGGGTGCCTCCGCCGCCAACATGGCCGCCGTGCTGAAGGGCTCCGGACTGACCGGGCACTTCCAGGAGGAGTCCGCCCCGCGCGTGCAGGACGCCTACTCCGTGCGCTGCGCCCCGCAGGTCGCCGGCGCCGGCCGCGACACGATGGCGCACGCCGCCCTCGTCGCCTCCCGCGAGCTGGCCGCCGCCGTCGACAACCCGGTGGTCCTGCCCGACGGCCGCGTGGAGTCCAACGGCAACTTCCACGGAGCGCCCGTGGCCTACGTACTGGACTTCCTTGCCATCGCCGCCGCGGACCTCGGCTCCATCGCCGAGCGGCGCACCGACCGCCTGCTCGACAAGAACCGCTCGCACGGCCTGCCGCCGTTCCTCGCGGACGACGCCGGCGTCGACTCCGGCCTGATGATCGCCCAGTACACGCAGGCCGCCCTGGTCAGCGAGATGAAGCGGCTCGCCGTGCCGGCCTCCGCCGACTCCATCCCCTCCTCCGCCATGCAGGAGGACCACGTCTCCATGGGCTGGTCGGCGGCGCGCAAGCTGCGTACCGCGGTCGACAACCTGACCCGGATCATCGCCATCGAGCTGTACGCGGCCACCCGCGCCATCGAGCTGCGCCACGGGCTCACCCCGGCGCCGGCCAGCCAGGCCGCCATCGCGGCGGTGCGGGCGGCGGGCGTGGAGGGCCCCGGCCCGGACCGCTTCCTCGCGCCCGACCTGGCCGCCGCCGACGCCTTCGTCCGCGCGGGCGGCCTCGTTGCGGCCGTGGAGCCGGTGACGGGTCCGCTGGCCTGACGGACCGGCGCCCGAGCGCAAGGGCCGCACCCCGCCGGGGTGCGGCCCTTCGCCGTGCCTACAGGCTGCGGGAGCGGCGTACGGAGTAGGTGACGAAGCCCGCCCCCAGTCCCAGGCAGAGGGTGCCGCCCAGCACGTACGGGGTGGTGTCCACGCTGCCGGTGTCGGCCAGCGAGAGGACGGTGACACCGGCGGGCCGCCGGTCGGCGACGCCGGAGACACCGGTGACGCCGGGGACGCCGGCGATGGTTCCCGTACCCGTACCCGCACCGGGGTCGTTCCTGGTGCCCGAGACGGTTCCGGTGTTGGCGGCGGCGGGTGCGCCGCCCGAGGTGCCCTCCGGCAGGCCGGGGGCGGTGGCGTTCGCCGACGGGACGAACCAGAGGGCGGCGAGGAGGGTGGTCGCTCCGAGAGCGGTGAGCAGAGGCCGACGTGCGGACACGGTGCGATCCCCCTTGCGGAAGCAGCGAATTGGCCGTGTGCGCAGATGCTAGTGAAAGGGGCGGGTCGCGGGAAAGTCGAGGCTGTCGCGGGCTTACTCTCCGTCGTATGAACCCTTCTGATGAATCACGATACGTACGGCTTCGAGTGGATTTGGTGCTGGAGGTGTCGGACTCCGACGCCCTCACCGGCGCGGCCCTCGCCCACATCAAGGCCGACGAGTTCATGCCGGACGAGGAGCGGGCGCACGCGGAATCGGCCGTCATGGAGGACGAAGCGGAGGCGCTGGCCTACCTCGTCGACCCCACCGACCTGGTCGCCGAGCTCACCGGCGTCGAGCTGGCCCAGGCCTCCTGGAGCAGCGAACCGGTCGAATACGACCCCGACTCCCTGGAGTGGGACCTCGACGAGGAAGATGGAGACTTCGAGGAAGGGGCCGACAACGCCTGACCGTGGGGTTGCGCACATTCGAACGGAATGTGGAACCGAACCGCGTCGTTAACGCGTTGTCAGGACGAGCGGGGGGCGACGCCCCCTGCCCGGCCCGACCCCGGGATAGCAGCCCGGGGTTTCCGGCAACGATGGAGTGACGTGTGAGGACGTACAGCATGCGACGGAGAAGGTCCCTGGTGGCCGTGTCCGCCGTGCTCGGTGGCGTACTGATGCTTTCGGCCTGCAACGACGGGGGTGCCGACAAGCCGCAGGGCAGCGCCGAGGCAGGCAAGTCACAGGCGGAGGTCGACGCGGCAGCGGCCAAGGACGCCTCCAAGGCCCGAATAGCCATCACGCCCAAGGACGGTTCCGCCAACGTCCCGCTGAACGACGGGACGAACGTCGCCGTCAGCGATGGCACGCTCACCAAGGTCGAGCTGAAGAGCTCGGACGGCACCCCCGTCGCCGGCAAGATCGCCGGCGACGGCAAGAGCTGGAAGCCGGACGCCGCCCTGAAGCGTTCCACGAAGTACGCCCTGACGGCGACCGCCAAGGACGCGGCCGGGCGCGAGGCGCACGAGAACGCCACCTTCACCACCCTCTCCCCGGAGAACAGCTTCATCGGCTCCTTCGTCCCGGACGACGGCGAGACGGTCGGCGTGGGCATGCCGGTCTCGATCACCTTCAACAAGCCGATCAAGGACCAGAAGGCCGTCCAGGCGGCCATCAGCGTCAGCTCCAGCAGCGGCCAGGAGGTCGTCGGCCACTGGTTCGGCAACCAGCGGCTCGACTTCCGCCCCGAGCAGTACTGGCAGGCGAACTCCACCGTCACCCTGAAGCTCGCCCTCCAGGGCGTGCAGGGCGCGCCCGGCATCGTCGGCGCGCAGAACAAGACCGTCACCTTCAAGGTCGGCCGGAGCCAGGTCTCCACCGTCGACGTGAAGGCCAAGACGATGACGGTCACCCGTGACGGACAGGTCCTCAAGACCATCCCCATCTCGGCCGGTTCCCCCGAGAACCCGACCTACAACGGCCAGATGGTGATCTCCGAGAAGTTCAAGGAGACCCGCATGGACGGGTCCACCGTCGGCTTCACGAACAAGGAGGGCAAGGGCGAGTACGACATCAAGGACGTCCCGCACGCGATGCGGCTGTCCACGTCCGGCACCTTCATCCACGGCAACTACTGGGGCGCCGACTCGATCTTCGGCAAGGTCAACACCAGCCACGGCTGTGTCGGCCTGAACGACGCCAAGGGCGCCAACGACCCCAACCAGCCCGGCGCCTGGTTCTTCGACAACTCGCTCATCGGCGACGTCGTCACCGTGGTGAACTCCCCTGACAAGACCATCAAGCCCGACAACGGCCTCAACGGCTGGAACATGTCCTGGGCCGAGTGGAAGGCCGGTCCGTCGGCCTGATCCGACGCGGCACGGCACGCGAGACGTAACGGACGGCGGGGAGCCCGGAAGGGCTCCCCGCCGTCCGGCGTCCAAGGGGCGGAAACCGCCAACCCGCCGCCGGAAAAGCCCAGTCGGGTTCACGGGAGAAGCGCTTAGGGTCCTGGCATGACGAAGATCAGCCCGCTGTCCGTCCCCCCGACCGACGCCGAGGCGGACACCTGGTGGGCGGTCCAGACCGCCGCCCACGCCACCGACGCCGCCGGCCTGCCCGCGCTGCCCGCCCCCTCACGCCTCGAAGCCGCCGGACGGCTCAGGGTCCCGCCGCAGCGCGGCCGCCTCGCGCGCTGGACGGCGGGCGACGGCGACGGTCAGGCCGCCCTGCTCCTCTTCACCGAACGCGGCAACACCCACACCGCCTTCCTCGACGAGCTGACCGTACGGCCCGACGCCCGCCGGCGCGGCGTCGGCACCGCCCTGTGGCAGCGGGTCCACCGCGAGCTCCTCGACCAGGGCCGCACCTCCGTCACCACCGTCACCGACCTCGGCGGCCCCGGCCAGGCCTTCGCGGAGGCCCTCGGCTTCGAGAACGTCCTCACCATGGGCTGGTACGTACGCGAACTCGGCCAGGACGGCCCCCCGCCGCTCCCCGCCACCCCCGGCTACGAGCTCCACGTCTGGCCCGGCCTGGTGCCCGACGCCTGGGCGCCGGCCACCGCCGTCGCCCACGGCGCCATGGAGGACGCCCCGAGCGGGGACAGCGAGGAGACCTTCCAGCCCTGGACCGCCGAACGGGTGCGCGGCGCCCAGCGGCTGGTCCTCGACCGGGGCGGCGAGATCACCGTGGTCGCGGCCGTCACCCCCGCCGGAGAGGTGGCCGCGTACACCGTCCTGGTGCTCCCGGACCCCCGGGGCCCGCGCGCCCTCCAGTACGACACCGTCGTCGTACCCGCCCACCGCGGCCACGGCCTGGGCCGCGCGGTCAAACTGCGCATGGAGGTGTACGCCGCGGAGCACCTGCCCGGCCTGCGCCGGATCGGCACCACCGTGGCGGACGAGAACACCCCGATGCGGGCCGTGAACGAATCCCTCGGCTACCACCGCGAACGCGGCGCGGGCCTCTTCCAGTTCAGGCTCTGACCCCGGCCCAGGCCCGGGCCCCAGCCCAGGCCCCGGCCCTGACCTCGGTCCCCGCCGGGGCCTACGCCCGCTCCTCGGCGGGCCGCGGGGACGACAGCGGCGACGGCGCCGTCCAGGACGACAGCAGCCGCAGCGCGTCCGCCGACGGCGAGCCCGGCTCGGCGTGGTACGTCACCAGGAACTGCGCCGGGTCGTCGGGCAGCGTCAGCGTCTCGAAGGACAGCTCCAGCTCGCCCACGATCGGGTGCCGCAGCCGCTTCACCCCGTGCGTCTTGTCCGCCACCGTGTGCGCCGCCCACAGCCGGCGGAACTCCTCGTTCTTCACCGACAGTTCCCCGACCAGCGCCGACAGCCGCTCGTCGTCCGGGTGCTGGCCCGCGTACAGGCGCAGGTTGCTGACCACCTCGCACGCCCGGCACTCCCAGTCCGCGTACAGCTCGGCCGTCGCCTCGTCCAGGAACACCAGCCGCACCAGGTTCCGCTCCGCCACCGGCAGCGCCCCGAAGTCCCCGAAGACCGCCGCCGCGAGCGGGTTCCAGCCGATCACGTCCTGCCGCCGCCCCACCAGGTACGCCGGTACGCCCTCCATCGCGGCCAGCAGCGTGCGCAGCTCCGGCCGGACCTGCTGCGGCCGGGCGGAGCGGCCGCGCCGGCGGGTACGGGGGCTCGCCAGGTGGTTCAGGTGCGCCGACTCGGTACCGCTCAGGCGCAGCGCCCGAGCGATGGCGTCGAGCACCTCCGCCGACACGTTCTGCCCGTGCCCCTGCTCCAGCCGCGTGTAGTACGCCACCGACACCCCGGCCAGCTGCGCCAGCTCCTCGCGCCGCAGACCGGGCACCCGGCGGCGCCGGCCGTGGTCGGGCAGGCCCACGTCGGCGGGGCGCAGCCGCGCGCGGCAGCTGCGCAGGAAGTCCCCGAGTTCGGCTCGCTGATCAAGCTGGTCCATACCGCAAGTATCCCCGCCGGGAGCACCGGGAACGGAGCTCAACCTGACCCCGCCAGGGGTAGGTCCGGCAGTCCTAGGCTCAGCAGGGGGCTGGGTGCGCCGCACGGACCGGGGCATCGTGGGGACATCGCAGAACGGACGCCACGGCACGCGCCGCCCGCACCACGCGGCGCGGCCCCCGCGGCGTCCTCGTCCGAGGAGAACACCCCATGTCCGTTACCCAGGCAGCCGCCTACGCCGCCCCCGCCCCCAAGGCCCCGCTGGAGCGCACCACGATCCCGCGCCGCCCGGTCGGCGAGCACGACGTCCTCATCGAGGTCAAGTACGCCGGCATCTGCCACTCCGACATCCACCAGGCCCGCGACGGCTGGGGCGAGGGCATCTTCCCGATGGTCCCGGGCCACGAGGTCGCCGGTGTGGTCACCGAAGTCGGCCCGGGCGTCTCCCGGTTCGCGGTCGGCGACCGGGTGGGCGTCGGCTGCATGGTCGACTCCTGCCGGGAGTGCGAGTACTGCCTGGCCGGGCAGGAGCAGCACTGCGTGAAGGGCGCGACGGGCACCTACAACGCCCTCGACCGCGACGGCGAACCCACCTACGGCGGTTACTCCACGCACCTCGTCGTCGACGAGAACTACGCCGTTCGCATCCCCGAAGGCCTCTCCCTCGACGTCGCCGCGCCGCTGCTGTGCGCCGGCATCACCCTGTACTCGCCGCTGCGGCACTGGCAGGCGGGCCCGGGCAAGAAGGTCGCGGTCGTCGGCCTCGGCGGGCTCGGCCACATGGGCGTGAAGATCGCCGCCGCACTCGGCGCGGAGGTGACCGTCCTGTCCCAGTCGCTGCGCAAGAAGGAGGACGGCCTGAAGCTGGGCGCCTCCCACTACTACGCCACGAGCGACGGGGCCACCTTCGAGGAGCTCAAGGGCAGCTTCGACCTGATCCTGTCCACGGTGTCGGCGCCGCTCGGCCTGGACCGCTACCTGTCCCTGCTGCGGGTGGGCGGCGCACTCGTGAACGTGGGCGCCCCCGAGGAGCCGGTGGCGCTGAACCTGTTCTCCGTCATCGGCGGCAACAAGACCCTCGCCGGGTCGATGATCGGCGGCATCGCCGAGACCCAGGAGATGCTGGACTTCTGCGCGCGGCACGGCCTGGGCTCGGAGGTCCAGGTGATCCGCGCCGAGGAGATCAACGAGGCGTACGAACGCGTCCTGGCCAGCGACGTCCGCTACCGCTTCGTCATCGACGCCTCGACCATCTGACCCCCGGCCCGGCCGGCGCCCGGGGGATCATCCCGCCGGGGCCACGCCGATCGGGCAGGAGACGCCCGTGCCGCCGATGCCGCAGTAGCCGCCGGGGTTGCGGTCGAGGTACTGCTGGTGGTACGGCTCCGCCGGCCAGAAGGGGCGGTCCGCCGCGGGGAGGACGGCCGTGGTGATCTCGCCGTAGCCGGAGGACGTGAGGACCTTCTGGTACGCCGCGCGGGAGGCCTCGGCGGCCGCCTGGTGGGCGGGGGAGTGGGTGTAGACGGCCGAGCGGTACTGGGTGCCGACGTCGTTGCCCTGGCGGAAGCCCTGGGTGGGGTCGTGGGACTCCCAGAACAGCTTCAGGAGGGCTTCGTAGGAGACCCGGGCCGGGTCGAAGACCACGCGGACGACCTCGGTGTGTCCGGTCCCGCCGGAGCACACCTCCTCGTACAGCGGGTTCTCGGTGTAGCCGCCCTGGTAGCCGGCCAGGGTGGTCCACACGCCGGGGGTCTGCCAGAACTTGCGCTCGGCGCCCCAGAAGCAGCCCAGGCCGAAGTCGGCGACCTCCAGGCCTTCCGGGTAGGGGCCGGACAGCGGGTTGCCGAGGACGGTGTGGCGCTCGGGCAGCGAGAACGGTGCTTCTGCGCGGCCCTCGATGGCTTCCTCGCGGGTGGGGAGCTCGGGGGTGCGGCGGTACGAGAACATGGATTCCCTCCTTGTGGGAGGGACAACGGCCGGGGGCGGGCGGGGATTCCCCGGCCCGCCCCCTTCCGTTCCGCCGACGCGGCGCCGTTACCGCTCCGGCGCCGTTACCCCGCCGGCGTGGTCACGTCCACCGCCCAGTCGCGGGCGTACAGGTAGCGCCGCTTCGGCGACCCGGCGTACGTCCACGGCGCGGCGCCGATGTACCCGTCGACGTGGCGGAACTGCTCGACCGCCTCCGCGTCCCGGTCCTGCCAGAACAGCAGGTAGGCCAGCATGTGCCGCATCCGCGGGGTGCCGGGGTGCTCGTTGCCGGCGGCGGCCAGGTCGGCGAGCGCCGCGTCGGCCGCGGCGACGATCTCCGGCTCCTTGTAGTACGTCTCCGGCAGGAGGTCGTCCTCGTACGTCTCCTGCTCGAAGTGGGCCATGAGGGGGAGCAGGGTGAGCAGGTCGCCCGGCTCGCCGGCGGCCGCCGACGCGCGGGCGAAGTCCATGGCCAGCTCGTGCGAGCCCTGCCACTTCGCGCACCAGTACTGAAGGCCCGCGACGTGCGACCACAGCAGCCTCGGGGCGCGCTCGGTGATCCGCTCCCACAGCTCCCGGTAGCGCTCGTGCGAGTAGCCCAGACCCATGCCGATGGCCTGCTCGACGACGTACGGGGTGGGGTCCGCGGGGTCGGCCAGTTCCTGCGCCTCGTGCGCGTCGGCCTGGGCCGTGGTCAGCAGCTCGTGGAAGAGCCGGAACTGCTCCTGCGTGGTGCGGCTGCCGGACTGGCTGCCGCGTACGTTCCAGGCCACCATCACGCTGGTGTCGGCGTTGACGAGCGCCGCCGTGGGGTCGCCGGGCCGGGCGGCGCGCCAGGCCAGCAGCCACGCGTCGTCCTCGGCGGCCGCCTCGGCCAGCGGGCGCACCCGCTCCAGCCGCTCCTGCCAGTCCTTCCCGGCTGCCTCGACGTACGCGGCCGCCGCCTCCCAGTCGCCCGAGCGGACGGCCTCCAGGACGGCGAGGCGCTCGGCCGGGACCGGCGCCGGGTGGTCGGTGTCGAGGTCGGCTTCCGCGACGAAGCCCAGCGCGACGACGGCAGCCGCCTTGCGGGCCTCCTCGTCGGCTTCGCCGGCCTCGGCCCGCGCGTCCAGGGCGCCGATCTCGGCCTCCAGGCGCTTGGCCTTGCGGATGAGGTACATCCCGCGCAGCACCCAGCAGGCGACGGCCAGCAGCAGGGCGGCGAGGGCGATGAGTACGACGGTCACGGGGCGAGCACCAGCTTCCGCAGGAGTTCGGTGTCGGGCTGGTCGGCGACGGCCGCGTCCAGGGCGGGGCCGAGCTCGTCCTCGAAACCGGGAACGGGGTAGGACAGGACGGCCGGGGCCGACCAGGACAGCTGCCAGCGGGCGGCGCCGCGGGCGAGCAGTTCGACGGTGACCAGCCGGACGAGGGCGCGCCGGACGACGGGCCGGGCGAACTCGCGGGCCGTGCGGCCGGTCGCGGCCTGCGCCTCCTCGGACTTCGGGAAGCGGTCGGCGATCCGCCAGCGCACCGCCGGGTCGGCGTCGACCGCGTCGAGGAAGGCGGCGAGGCCGGGGCCCGCGCCCTCGGCGTCGAGGGCCTCGCCGACCTCCTGCGCGGTCCGGCCGGCGTACGTGGTCATCGCCTGGTGGACGAGGTCCTCCCAGTCCAGGCGGGTGAGCGCGAGGGCCTCGGGGGTGAGGACCGCCTGCTCCAGCGCGGCCAGCGCCTCCTGCGGGGAGGACAGCAGTTCCAGGGCCGGGCGGGCCGCCTGGCCGGCGCGGCCGTCGTCGGGCAGGGCCTCGATGCGGGCCACGCGTTCGGCGAGCGCGGGGTGGGAGTCGTACGGGGAGGCGGGCTCGGTGGACAGCTCGCGGCGCAGGTCCTCCAGCTCGGCGGAGCGCGCGTCGAGGAGCTGCCGGAGGCCGCCGAAGACCTGGCCGGGGCGCGGCAGCAGGCCGGCGCCGACGCCGAGGGTGGCGTACGAGCTCATGTAGAAGTCGTGCGCGGAGCCGATGGCGTTCAGTTCGCGCAGTGCGGAGGCGGCGGAGTCGCGGCCCGCGACGCGGACGGAGGCGAGGTCGGCGGCCAGCTCCTGGCGGCGGGCGGAGGAGAGGGTGGCGCGCATGTAGAACTCGGCGTAGGCGGTGTAGATCCTCGCCATGGTGCGGTAGGTGATGCCCGCGCCGCCGGTGTCGATCTCCTTGGCCTTCTTGCCCTTGGCGAGGCGCTTCCCGGCGCGCTTCTCCTGCCTGGCGCGCTCCTTGGCCTCCGTGCCGGCGGCGCGGTCGTGGAAGTGGCCGATGGTGCGGATCAGCTGGGCGCGGCCGCGGGCGATCAGCGGGGTGAGGCGGGTGTCGAGGTTGGCGTAGTGGCCCATCTCGTGGGCGAGCACGGCGCGCAGCTGCATCTCGTCCAGGCCCGCCATCAGGGGCAGGCCGATGTAGAGGCGGCGGGTGCCGGACCGCAGGCCGAGCAACCGGGCGTCCTCGGCGACGGCCGCGTTGACCTCGTCGATCAGGACGATCTCGTCGGGGGCGCGGGTGCCGACCTGGTCGGCGACGTCGCGGACCGTCCGCCACAGGGCGGGCTCCCGCGCCTCGGTGACGGGGACGCCGGGGAGCGGGTCCTCCCTGGGGGTGCGGAGCATGAACATGCCGCGCACGATCGGGACGGCGAGGACCACCGACACGATGACGATCTTCCCCGCGACGGGGCCGTGCAGCCAGGTGAAAGTGGCCCAGTCGGCGAGTGCGAGCAGGGCGAGCAGGATGACGCCGAGCAGATAGAAGCCGGCGAGCAGGACAAGGGCGCGCAGAGCGCGCAGCGAAGCGCCCATGTGGATGGGGTCCCCCAGGAATGGTGCGCTTTATTGACGCGCACATGATGCAATGTTCACGCGCACCTTATGGCCCGGCGCCGCCGGCCTGCGAACGGGGGTGCCGGTGGGGGAGCGGCCGGGGGCGGACGCGGCCGTCCGCCCCGTACCGCGGGTCAGTGCGGCAGCGTCGCCGGGGAGCCGCCGTTGGCCTCGTAGCCGGCCACCGCCATCGCCCGGGCCACCGCGTACGCGGCCGCCGGGTCCTCCGAAGCCGACCAGGGCAGGGCGCCGACGTAGCCGTCGACGTGCCGGACCTGCTCCATGGCCTCCGCCCAGCGGCCCGTGCCCACCAGGAACCACAGCAGCAGGTGCCGTACGTGCGCCAGCATCGGGTCGTCCGCCCGCGCCTGGTGCACCGCGTACAGGGCCCCCTCCAGCGCCCGCGAGACGACCGCGGTGCGCCCGAAGTCGCTGACCAGGACCGTGTCGGGCATGTTCTCGTACACCGAAAACAGCGGCAGCGCCGCCAGCAGCGAGCCCTGCGGCGCGCGGGCGGCGGCCGCCTGCGCGAAGGCGTCGGCCTTCTCCCGCGAGCCGTGCCACTTCTCGCACCAGTAGTGCAGGGCGGCCAGGTGGGCGCCCATGTGCGCCGGGGCCACGTCGATCACCCGGGCCCACAGGGCGTCGAACTCCGCCTCCGAGTAGCCCAGGCCCCGGGCTACGGCGAGCTCCGTGATGACGGGGACCGGGTCGCCGGGCGACAGCAGCGACGCCTTGCGGCAGGCCTCGCGCGCCTCCTCCAGGATGATCCGGTGGTCGTGCGAACCCACCCCGCCGGAGGACCGCCACGCCTGCTGCACCAGCAGCTCCGCGTGGACCTGTGCGCCGCCCGCGTCCTTCTCCGCCTCCAGCCGCCAGGCCTTCAGCCACGGCGCGCCGGCCCCGGGCTGCTGCGCCAGCTCCAGCGCCGCCGCGCCGCCGAAGGCCTGCACGCGCTGCCAGCGCCGCTCGCCGTCCTTCGGGGTGCCGGCGAGCAGGGCGGACGCGGCCTGCCAGTGGCCGGTGCGCTGGACGTTCTCCAGAGCGTCCATCAGGTCCTGGTCGGGGCCGGGCACCCGGACGTCCAGCTCCTCCTGGCGTACGAACCCGTAGTCCGCGGGGTCGGCGGCATCGGGGCTGCCCGGGGCGACCAGGCGCAGCCCCCCGTCGCGCCGGGCCCGTGTGAACGACCAGACCAAGAGGGCGACCAGGGCGAGCCCCATCAGGACCGAGATAATCTCCATACCGCCAAGCGAACCAGACCGGGCGGCCCAATGGCCAACGGCGGGTGCCGCGCACCGGGCCCGTGCGGGGCCGGTCCAGGAGAGGACCCCGGCGCTGACGGGGCATAGCATCTGCCTCATGAGCGACGACAGCCACGAGCACCAGAGCTTCGAGACCCGCGCGATCCACGCGGGCAACACGGCGGACCCGCAGACCGGTGCGGTCGTACCGCCCATCTACCAGGTGTCCACCTACAAGCAGGACGGCGTGGGCGGACTGCGCGGCGGCTACGAGTACAGCCGCAGCGCCAATCCGACCCGGACCGCGCTGGAGGAGAACCTCGCGGCGCTGGAGGGCGGCCGGCGCGGCCTCGCCTTCGCGTCCGGGCTCGCCGCCGAGGACTGCCTGCTGCGCACGCTGCTCTCCCCGGGCGACCACGTGGTCATCCCGAACGACGCCTACGGCGGCACGTTCCGCCTCTTCGCGAAGGTCGTCTCCCGCTGGGGCGTGGAGTGGTCGGTGGCCGACACCTCCGACGCGGACTCGGTGCGTGCCGCCCTCACCCCGAAGACCAAGGTCATCTGGGTCGAGACCCCCTCGAACCCGCTGCTGGGCATCACCGACATCGCGATGGTCGCCCAGATCGCGCGGGACGCCGGCGCCCGCCTGGTCGTGGACAACACCTTCGCCTCCCCCTACCTGCAGCAGCCGCTGGCGCTCGGCGCCGACGTGGTCGTGCACTCGCTGACCAAGTACATGGGCGGCCACTCCGACGTCGTCGGCGGTGCCCTCGTCACGGCCGACGAGGCCCTGGGCGAGGAGCTGGCCTACCACCAGAACGCGATGGGCGCCGTCGCCGGGCCCTTCGACTCGTGGGTCGTGCTGCGCGGCATCAAGACGCTGGCCGTGCGGATGGACCGGCACGCGGAGAACGCGGCGAAGGTCGTGGAGGCGCTCAAGCGCCACCCGAAGGTCACCAAGGTCCTCTACCCGGGCCTGCCCGAGCACCCGGGCCACGAGATCGCCGCCAAGCAGATGCGCAACTTCGGCGGCATGGTCTCCTTCCAGGTCGCCGGCGGCGAGGAGGAGGCAGTCGCGGTCTGCGGCCGCACCAGGATCTTCACCCTGGCCGAGTCCCTCGGCGGCGTCGAGTCCCTCATCGAGCACCCGGGCCGGATGACGCACGCCTCGGTGGCCGGCTCGGCACTGGAGGTCCCCGCGGACCTGATCCGTGTCTCCGTCGGCATCGAGAACGCCGACGACCTCGTCGCGGACCTCACCCAGGCCCTCGGTTAGGCGCTGCCGTCACGGCACCCCGGCCAGTCCGGGACCGCCCCTGGAGGTCACCAGCCCTCCAGGGGCGGCGAGACCTCGCTCGGCGGGACGGCCCAGGGCCGGGTCAGCGCCGCCCACACCGTGAAGGCCACCGCCGCCGCCCACAGCAGCGCCCAGCCGAACCGGCGCAGCGCCCGCCGGCGGCGCAGCAGCCGCCTGCCGTGCGCCCGGGCCGCCGTCGCCAGACCGGCCGGCACCGCCGGATGCGGGCCGTCGAGCAACCGTCTGACCTGGGCCTCCTTGCGGTCGAGGGGGCTCATGCCGCCTCCGCCGAGGCCGCGGCCGCCGCGCGCAGCACGGCCACCGCCCGGTTGCACACGGCCTCGACCCTCTCCGGCGGCAGCCCCAGCTGCGCGGCCGTGACCTCCTCCGCGACACCCTCGTAGATCCGCATCACCAGCACCAGCCGCTCCTGCGGGCCCAGCGGTGCGAGGACCCCGCCGCCGCGGGGCAGCCGGCGGGCGGTGCGGGCGTACGCGGCGCACAGCTCGGCGCGGGTGTGGTCGTACGGGTCGTCGTCGCGCAGCCGCGCCCAGTGCGCGTACGTACGGGCCAGCGCGCCCGCGAGGATCCGCCGGGCGGCGGGCGCCGCGTCCGGGGGTTCGGCCGTCAGCAGGGCGGCGACGTGCAGCAGCCGCCCCGCCGCGCCCGCGACGAAGGCCTCGAACTCCGCATCCCGCCCCGAGCGCCGGTCCACGGCACCCATGGTGCGGCCGGTGCCACCACCCCGGTCAAGAGGTCGGACACGGCGTTGTGAACGCCGAGGTGGCGTCAGGGCGGCGGCGGGTGCGGGAGCGGCGCGCGCGCCGGCCGGCTCAGGAGGCCGGGCCGCCCTCGGAGACGGCGGACATCAGCTCCGACAGCGAGCCGTTGAAGCGGGTCAGCAGCGCGGTGAACACCTCGCGCTCCTCCTGCGACCAGCCCTCCGTCACCCGGGCCATCAGCTCGCGCCGCGAGGAGCGGACCTCCTCCAGACGGGCCAGGCCGCGCGGCGACAGCGCCAGCACCACGGCCCGGCCGTCCTCGGGGTGCGAGGTGCGCTTGACCAGGCCGCTGTCGACGAGCGGGGCGACCTGGCGGGTGACGGTGGACGAGTCGATGCCCATCCCGCCCGCGAGGGCCTTCACCCCCATCGGGCCTTCCAGGTCGAGCCGGTTCAGCAGCAGGTACGCGGCGCGGTCCATCGAGTTGCGGGCCTGGCCGACACCGCCCAGGCGGGTCTGCTCGGCCCGGCGGGCGAAGACGGCCACCTGGTGCTGGAGCGCGTCGAGGAGTCCCGCTCCGGCGGGCGCTTCGGCCGCCGCGGGCAGGTCGGAACTGGCCGGGATCGAGGGCATGGCCGTGGGCTCTCTTCGCATGGGGCCGACAGGGATGGGGGACAGAGTACGCGGCCCCGCGTCGGCTCGTACGCCGCGTTTGACAACTGATACGGCCCCCGGCCGCGGCCGTGGGGGGAGTGTCCCGCATGGCCGGATTCCGCCCCCCGTGCGGCCCTTGTGCGCTCTCCCCGCCGCCCCGGCGCGGTCCGCGCGCGGCGTTCCCCCGGATCCCGCGGCCGGGTCCGTCCCTGAGCCGGGGCCCCCGCGGGCTGCGAGACTGGCCGCATGAACTACCGCGTGCCCGTGCCCGTCCCGCAGGTCATCCTCGACGACGTCCGGGGGGCCCAGAAGATGCTGTCGGGCGTGTCCAGGGTGACGCCGATGGAGGGCAGCCGGCACCTGTCGGCCCTCACGGGCTCCCCCGTCCACTTCAAGTGCGAGAACCTCCAGCGCACCGGCTCCTTCAAGTTGCGCGGAGCTTACGTGCGCATCGCGGGCCTGCGCCCCGAACAGCGCGCCGCCGGAGTCGTCGCGGCCAGCGCGGGCAACCACGCCCAGGGCGTGGCGCTGGCCTCCTCCCTGCTCGGGGTCCGTTCCACCGTGTTCATGCCGGTCGGTGCCCCGCTGCCCAAGGTGGCCGCCACCCAGGAGTACGGCGCGGAGGTGCGCCTGCACGGCCAGGTCGTCGACGAGACCCTCGCCGCCGCCCAGGAGCACGCCGACCGCACCGGGGCGGTGTTCATCCACCCCTTCGACCACCGCGACATCATCGCCGGCCAGGGCACGGTAGGCCTGGAGATCCTGGAGCAGTGCCCCGAGGTGCGCACGATCCTCGTCGGCATCGGCGGCGGCGGGCTCGCCGCCGGCATCGCCGTCGCGGTCAAGGCGCTGCGCCCGGACGTGAAGGTGGTCGGCGTCCAGGCGGAAGGGGCCGCCGCGTACCCGCCGTCCCTGCGGGTCGGGCACCCCGTGTCGATCGAGAACCCGAACACGATGGCGGACGGCATCAAGGTCGGCCGCCCCGGGGACGTCCCCTTCGCGATCATCGGGGAGCTGCTGGACGACGTACGGACCGTGTCCGAGGACGCCCTGTCCAGCGCCCTGCTGCTGTGCCTGGAGCGGGCCAAGCTGGTGGTGGAGCCCGCCGGGTGCAGCACCGTGGCGGCCCTGCTGAGCGAGCCGGAGCTGTACGGGAACGGGCCGGTGGTCGCCGTACTGTCCGGCGGCAACGTGGACCCGCTGCTGCTCCAGCGGATCCTGCGGCACGGCATGGCGGCGGCGGGCCGTTACCTGTCGCTGCGGCTGCGGGTCGCCGACCGGCCGGGGGCGCTGGCGGGGCTGCTGGCGGTGCTGTCGACGGTGGACGCCAACGTGCAGGACGTCAGCCACGTACGCACGGATCCGCGGCTCGGGCTGACCGAGGTCGAGGTGGAGCTGCACCTGGAGACGAAGGGGCCCGAGCACTGCGCGGAGGTCGCCCGCTCCCTGCACAGCGCGGGATACCGGGTCATGGCCTGACCCTGGCGGCCCCGATGCCCCCGTTCCGCGCGAAAACCGTGGCGGGACGCGATATGACGCGATACGGTGCCGGTGCGCGCCGGGCGGACACGGCCCGGCGACCCTAGGCTTGCCTGGGAACGCCCAGAATCTGCCGGCCCCATCGCTCAGGGAGAACCCCCTATGCCAGGCGCCATATACGCCGAAGGCCTGGTCAAGTCCTTCGGTGACGTACGGGCACTGGACGGCGTGGACCTCGATGTCCCCGAAGGCACCGTCCTGGGCCTGCTCGGCCCGAACGGTGCCGGCAAGACCACGACCGTGCGCGTCCTGACCACCCTGCTCCAGCCCGACAGCGGCCACGCCGTCGTCGCCGGGATCGACGTACTCAAGCACCCCAACGAGGTGCGCCGCTCCATAGGTCTCTCCGGCCAGTTCGCCGCCGTCGACGAGTACCTCACCGGCCGCGAGAACCTCCAGATGGTCGGCCGGCTCTACCAGATGAACGCCAAGGCGGCCCGGGCCCGGGCCGTGGAGCTCCTGGAACGCTTCAACCTCGCCGACGCCGCCGACCGCACCGCCAAGACCTACTCCGGCGGCATGCGCAGACGCCTCGACCTCGCCGCCGCCCTCGTCGTCCGCCCGCCGGTGATGTTCATGGACGAACCCACCACCGGCCTCGACCCGCGCAACCGTCAGGCCCTGTGGGACGTCATCGAGGAACTCGTCGCGGGCGGCACCACCCTGCTCCTCACCACCCAGTACCTGGAGGAGGCCGACCGGCTCGCCCACGACATCTGCGTGGTCGACCACGGCAAGGTCATCGCCCGCGGCACCTCCGACCAGCTCAAGGCGCAGACGGGCGGAGAACGCGTCGAGGTCGTCGTCCACGAACGCGACCACATCACCACCGCCCGCGAGGTCCTCGCCGGCTTCGGCAAGGGCGAGACCACCGTCGAGGAGCACACCCGCAAGCTCACCGTCCCGGTGCGGGGCGGCGCCAAGCTGCTCGCCGAGGTCATCCGCGAACTGGACGCGCGGGGCATCGAGATCGACGACATCGGCCTGCGCAGGCCCACCCTCGACGACGTGTTCATCTCCCTCACCGGCCACGCGGCCCAGCTGACCACCGACGAGAACGGCACCCCGGAGGCCGCCCGCGGCCGCGAGGAGGCGGCGAAGTGACCATCACCTCCCCCCGTACGGAGCCCACCGCCCCCCGCCCCGGCGGGGGCATCACCCAGGGCGTCAGGGACTCCCTGGTCATCGCCCGGCGCAACCTCGTGCGGATGGCGCGGATACCCGAGGTGGTGATCTTCGGACTCATACAGCCGGTGATGTTCGTCGTGCTGTTCAGCTACGTCTTCGGCGGTTCCATCGCCGTGGGCGGCAGCACCTCGCCGGCCGCCTACCGCGAGTTCCTGATGGCCGGCATCTTCGCCCAGACCGTCACCTTCGCCACCGCCGGAGCCGGCGCGGGCATCGCCGACGACATGCACAAGGGCCTGATCGACCGCTTCCGCTCGCTGCCCATGGCCCGCGGCGCCGTCCTCACCGGCCGCACCCTCGCCGACCTCGTCCAGACCATGCTGACCGTGGTCGTCCTCGCCGTCGTGGCCCTGTTCGTCGGCTGGCGCACCCACGAGAACATCGGCAAGGTCCTCGCAGGCTTCGCCCTGCTGCTCCTGCTCGGTTACGCATTCTCCTGGATCGGCGCCCTGATCGGCCTGTCCGTGCGCACCCCTGAGGCGGCCACCTCGGGCGGCCTGATCTGGCTCTTCCCGCTGACGTTCATCTCGAACGCCTTCGTCCCCTCCGAGAACATGCCGGCCTTCCTGCGGCACATCGCGGAGTGGAACCCCTTCAGCGCGACCGTCCAGGCGGCCCGCGAGCTCTTCGGGAACCTCCCCGAGGGCTACCCGGTGCCGCAGGCCTGGCCCATGCAGCACCCGGTCGCGGCGTCCGTCCTCTGGTCGCTGCTGATCATCGTGGTCTTCCGGACCCTGGCCGTACGCAAGTACCGCTCGGCGAGCGCCTGAGACCCGGGAACGCGCAGGAGCCCCCGCCGGACCGGGTCCGGCGGGGGCTCCTACGCGTACGTGCCAAAGGGTGATCAGCCGGTGAAGGGCTTGACGGCCAGGATCTTGACCGTGGCCTTCTTGCCGTTCGGCAGCTCGTACTGGGCGTCGTCGCCGACCTTCTTGCCGTTCACGCCGGCGCCCAGCGGGGACTGCGGCGAGTAGGTCTCGAAGTCGCCGGACGCGTACTCGCGGGAGGCCAGCAGGAACTCCAGGGTGTCGTCCTCGTCGCCGTCGAAGGCGATCGTGACGAGGGTGCCCGGCGCGACCTCTCCGTCGGAGGCGGGGGCCGTGCCGACCTTGGCGTTCTCCAGGAGCTGCGTGAGCTGGCGCACCCGCAGTTCCTGCTTGCCCTGCTCCTCCTTGGCCGCGTGGTAACCGCCGTTCTCGCGCAGGTCGCCCTCCTCGCGGGCAGCCGCGATCTTCATGGCGATCTCCGTGCGGGCGGGACCAGAGAGGTAGTCCAGCTCGGCCTTCAGCTGGTCGTACGCCGCCTGGGTCAGCCAGGTGACGCTCTCGCTCGTCTGGGTCACGGGTGCTCCTCGTCGGTACAGGGGACTACTTAGCCGCCAGCGGCGGGCGAAACCACGAGCCTAACAATTCGGGAAGAAAAGGGGGAGGACACCCTGCGTATGAAGTGTGTCATTGGACCAGGGGAGCGCGCGCGGCCTCCCAGACGGTGCTGGTCCCGAAATACGAGTCGTACAGCTCCTGGACCTCCAGCAGGCTCTCCGGCGGCACCGACCCGTACCGGATGCGCTCCAGGTGCCGGAAGTACTCGAACCGCTCCACCCCCGGGGTGATGATCACCAGCATCTCGGCGGTCTCCCCGGGGGCGGCGGCGAAGGCGTGCTGCTGTCCCGGCGGCACGATGACGACGTCCCCGGCCCCCGCGGTGACCACCTTGTCGCCGGCCAGCAGCTGAGCCGTCCCGTCGACCACGTAGAACATCTCGGCGGACCGTCCGTGGTGGTGCGGGCGGGCGCCGTCGGCGCCCTCGCCCAGGGTCACGCGCATGCTGGACAGGGCCCCGCCGGCGGCCGCACTGTCGGCCAGGAGCCGGACGGCGGAGTCGGACCCGAACCGGATCTCCTCGGCGTCGGCGGCGCGCACGACCACGGCGTCGTCGAAGTCAGGGACGAAGAGTGACATGGCGGCTCCTGGCGCTCGGATGGCGGAACACCCCAGTCCACCCCGCCCGGGGCGTGCCGCGCACGCCCCGGGCCGCCGTCTGTCACCTCGGCCGGCGCCCGCTCGTCAGCGCTCGTAGTTGGTCAGGACGCAGCCCTCGACCTGAGCCTTCTCCAGCCGGTACCCGGCCGGCGCGGTGAAGCCGGCCTCGCAGTTCAGGGAGAGGAACTGGAGCTGGTAGAGCCCGTGGCGCAGGCTCTCGTTGTTGGTCTCCACGGCGATGTCCGTACCGACCAGCAGCTTGCTCTTGGTGGCCCTCGGCCGGCCCGCCCGCAGGTCGGCCAGCTGCGCCGTCTTGGCCTTGGCCTGGAGGGTCTTCATGTCGGAGACGGTGTTCAGCCAGTTCAGGTCGTGCGCGCGCCGTTCCCCGCCGAGCTGGCCGCAGACGGCCCGCTTGCCGATCCCCCAGGAGCGGGGGTCGCCGTCGACGACCGGCTGGTAGTCGATCGACTCGACGTGCTCGTCGGTGACGGTCATGCGCGTGCAGTCCACCCCGCCCTGGCCGACGAGCTTCCTCAGCTCCTCGATGCTGCCGGCGCTCGGCAGGCCCAGGCTGCCGGTGGCCGGCTGGCCCGGCTTCTCGGCTCCCGCCGTCCGCTCGGTGGCGGGGTCGCGGACCGGCCCGCGGAAGGGGCTGCCCTGCCCGTCCGCACTGTTGACGTAGTCGGTGAGGACGCAGCCCTCGACCAGGGCCTTCTCCTTCTTGAACCCCTCGGGCACGTAGACGTCGGGGTTGCAGCTCAGGATGCGCAGGTCGGAGCCGGCGGGGTCGACCAGGGACACGGCGGTGGCGGTCTTGAGCGCGGTCAGCGCGAAGGTCTTGCCCACGACGGTGCGGCTGGCGAGGTCGTGTTCCTCGCGGCCCTCGGCGAGCAGCTTCGCGGCGTTGTCCTTGGCGGCCTGCTGGAAGGCCTTCATGTCCGGGGTGAGGAAGAGGACGATCTCGCCCCGCGCCTTCTTGTCCGTGCAGACGCCGCGCTCCGTGATGGACCAGTCCCCGACGCCGATGAAGCCGCTGAGCGGCACGCGGCGGTCGTTGGGGTCGGTGCTCAGGTTCTCGCAGGACGTGTACTTCCGCACGTGCGCCTGCGCCCCGGCCAGCGTGGCGGGCGCGGAGCCGGCGGCCGCCGGGGAGGCCTGGGCGGAGGCCGAGGCGCTCGCGGCCGGGCCCGCCCCGGGCGGCGGCTTGGCGGGGTCATCACAGGCGGTGGCGAGGACCGTGAGCGAGGCGAGGGCTGCGGTGGCGGCGAGCATCCGCTGGAGGCGCATGGGTGTCTTCCGTCGGCTGGACCTGGCACGGGGGATGGCGTGCACATGCTAAGCAACGGGCATGATCATGATCAAAGACGCGGCGCCGGGTCCGACCCCCGGGTTTCCGCGGACCGGAGTCGCGGCGGGCCTGGGCTTCCGCAGGCCCGCGGTACGGGTGCGCGGTGCGGGTCCGCGCACGGGTCCGCGGGTCTCAGCCGGCGCTGCCCGCCGGCTGGCAGCCGACGAGCTCCACCATCGTGGCGCGGCCCGTGGTCTTCAGGGTGACCACCTCGTCCACCCGCTCCTCCGCCTGCCCGAACGTGAAGTCGGCACGGCCCACCTCGCCGTGCTCCTCGTCCTGGGAACTCAGGGTGCACACACCGGTGACCGAGGCCTCCTTGCGGATCTCCAGGTGCACCTGGACCTCGCTGTCGGAGACGATCTGGAACTTGATCACCTCGGCGCTGACGCTCTGCCCGCCGACGTAGTCCCAGCCGATCCAGCCGACCACGGCCAGCAGCCCGACCCCGAGCAGCGACCCGACGACCTTCAGCTTCCGGTCCGCGCGCTCGTCCGCCGACCGTCCGTACCGGCCCTCGGGAAGCCCTTCGCGCACCGCGCTCATGATCGAATCCTCTCGTCGGGAAGGGGTGGCACAGCCAGGAATTTTCCCTCCCCCGATTCGGTCAATATAGAGGCTGACCGTCGCGCCGAATCGCAGAGGATCCTGTCTTGACCGAGCAGCTTCGACTGATGGCCGTCCATGCCCACCCCGACGACGAGTCGAGCAAGGGCGCGGCCACGATGGCCAAGTACGTATCCGAGGGGGTGCCGGTGCTCGTCGTCACCTGCACCGGCGGCGAGCGCGGCTCCGTGCTGAACCCCAAGCTCCAGGGCGACAAGTACATCGAGGAGAACATCCACGAGGTGCGCGCCAGGGAGATGGACGAGGCCCGCGAGATCCTCGGCGTCGAGCAGGAATGGCTCGGTTACGTCGACTCCGGCCTCCCCGAGGGCGACCCGCTGCCGCCGCTGCCCGAGGGCTGCTTCGCCCTCGCGGACGTGGACGAGGCCGCCGGAGAGCTGGTGAAGAAGATCCGCGCCTTCAAGCCGCAGGTCATCACCACCTACGACGAGAACGGCGGCTACCCGCACCCCGACCACATCATGACCCACAAGATCACGATGGTGGCCTTCGACGGCGCGGCCGACACCGAGAAGTACCCCGAGGCCGAGTACGGCGCCCCGTACCAGCCGCAGAAGCTCTACTACAACCAGGGCTTCAACAAGCCGCGCACCATCGCCCTCCACGAGGCGCTCCTCGCCCGCGGCCTGGAATCCCCCTACGGGGAGTGGCTGGAGCGCTGGAAGGAGTTCGAGCGCACCGAGCGCACCCTCACCACGCACGTCCCGTGCTCCGACTTCTTCGAGATCCGCGACAAGGCCCTCATCGCGCACGCCACGCAGATCGACCCGGACGGCGGCTGGTTCCGCGTCCCGATGGAGATCCAGAAGGAGGTCTGGCCCACCGAGGAGTACGAGCTCGCCAAGTCGCTCGTCAACACCTCCCTCCCCGAGTCCGACCTCTTCGCGGGCATCCGGGAGAATGTGTAGCCATGAGCGCTACGCAGGCCGCAGTCACCCAGCTCCTTCCGCTGGCCGCCGACACCTTCGACAAGAACAAGGTGACCCCCGGACTCCTGGGGTTCGTCGTGTTCGCCGCCCTCGCCCTCGGCGTGTGGGGCCTGATGAAGTCGATGAGCAAGCACATGGGGCGCGTCGACTTCCAGGAAGCCCCCGAGCCGGCCGCCGCCACCCCGGCCGCCGACGCCCCCAAGGCGTAGGACCCCGCGCACGGCGCGACAGCGCCGTCCCGCCCCACACCCGGGCGGGACGGCGCCCCCGCGCGCGCCCCTACGCCCCGGCCGGACGGCGCCCCGCGTCCGCCTGCACCTCCGGTGGCTACGGCGCCCCCCGTCCGCCTGCACCTCCGGCCCCGGCCCCGCGCGGGTACGGCGCCTCCGCGCCCGCCCCTACGCCTCCGGCACGGCCACCCCCATCACCTCCCGCGCCCGCAGGCCCGGGACCAGGCCCAGCCGCCACGCCTGCCAGCCCTCCGCCGGGTCCGCCCCCCGCGCCAGCACCACCCCGTACGTCTCCAGGCAGTCCTCCAGCCGGCCGTCACGCAGCGCATGCGGCGCCGCCACCAGCCGCGCCAGCTCCGCCCGCGCCTCCTCCACCACCGCGTCACCCCCACCCGCGTACGGCAGCATCGTGCAGCGCAGGAACCGCGCCCAGTCCTCCCCGCGCCGGTCCCCGTACGACACGAACAGCCGCACCGCGTCCTCGCACAAGCCCACCGCCTGCGCCGCCCGCGCGTTCCCCGCGTCGATCACCGCCAGCTCCACGCACGTCCACGCCTCCCCGTGCGCCAGCCCGATCCGCCGGAAATCGGCCCGCGCGTCCACCAGCAGCTGCCGCGCGAAACCCGAGTTCCGCAGGTTCCCCGTCTGCGCCGCCCGCTGGTCCCGCGTCACCCGGCCCGACTGGTAGCGGGCGTGCGCCAGCCCGTACACGTCCCGCATCCGCGAGAACATCGTCCGGGCCCGCTCCAGCTCCCGCACCGCCCGGTCCCGCTCACCGGCCTCCTCCAACGCCTGCCCCAGGTGGTACAGCGTCCACGCCTCACCCCGCGCGTCCTCCGCCACCCGGTGCCGCGCCAGCGCGTCCCGCAGCCGCTCCAGCGCCCCCTCCGGATCCCCGTCCACCACCCGGGCCCGCCCCAGCTGCGTCAGCGCCCACGCCTGACCGCGGTCGTCCCGCGTCCGCCCGTACAGCTCCAGCGCCAGCCGGAGCTCCTGCTCCGCCCGCGCCACCCCGCCCGTCCGCAGGTACACCTGCCCCAGCTGGAAGTGCGCCCACGCCTCACCGTGCACGCTCTCGCTCTCCCGGTGCAGCACCAGCGACCGCTCCAGCAGCTCCAGCGCCTCCGCCAGCCGCCCCCGGTCCCGCTCCACCGCCCCCAGCGCGTGCAGCGCCCACGCCCGGTCACCCGCCAGCTCCTGCGGCTCCTGCAACGCCAGCGCCTCCCGGATCCGCGCCGCCGCCTCCGGCAGATTGCCCTGATGGTGCAGCGTGATCCCGAGCGACACCAGCGCCATCCCCGCGCCCGCCTCCTGCCGGGCCTCCCGGTACTGGTCCACCAGCGAGGTCAGCGTCGTCCGCGACTTGTCCAGCTCGCCCAGCTGACGCGCCGCGATCCCCGTACGCCACTGCACCGAACGGTTCAGCCGCCCCCGGTCCACCGCCCGCGTCAGCTCGTTGATCTCCCCGAGCCGGTACAGGTCCCCGCGCAGCAGACAGAAATCGCACAACGCCCCCAGCAGATCCAGCACCGCCTGCTGGTCCACCCCCTCCGAATGCCGCAGCGCCGCCGTGATGAAGCTCGACTCGTCGTCCAGCCAGCGCAGCGCCGCGTCCAGCGAGCCGAAACCGTGCCCCCCGACCGCGTCCGACCTCAGCACCGCGTTCGACCGCGTCGACATCTTCCCGTCGACCATCCGGATCACCGAGTCCGCGAGCCGCGCGTAGTCCCGGATCAGCCGCTCGTGCGCGGCCGCCGCCTCCGCCCGCTCCTCGTCCGCCTCCAGCCGCGCCGCCGCGTACGCGCGCACCGCGTCGTGCATCCGGTACCGCTCCCCGCGTACGAGGTCCAGCAGACCCGCCCGCGCCAGCTCCCCCAGCAGCCGCCCGGCCTCCACCCGCTCCGCACCGGCCAGCGCCGCCGCCGCGGCCGCTCCCAGCGAAGCCCGCCCCGCCAGCGTCAGCCGCCGCAACAGCCGCCGCCGCTCCTCCGGCAGCCGTACGTAGGCCAGCTCCAGGGCGTGCTCCAGACCCCCGCCCCCACCACCGTCCGAGGCCCGCGCCGACCCCAGCGGAGCCAGCACCCGCAGCGCCAGCGGCAGCCCCGCCCCCAGCTCCAGCAGCCCCGACAGCGCGGCCCCCTCCGGCGCCGGCTCACCCGCCGCCCGCGCCCCCGCGCGCAGCACCCCGGCCGCCTCCTCCCGCGCCAGCCGCACCACCGGCAGCCGGTGCGTCCACGCCGCCAGGCCCTCCGGCAGCTCCAGCGGCTCCCTGGCCGTGACCAGCACCAGGCTCTCCGAGCGCTCCGGCACGAGCGCCCGTACCTGCTCCGGATCCACCGCGTCGTCCAGCACCACCGTCACCGGCGACCCCTGGAGGTGCTGGTGGTACAGCTCCGTCAGCCGGCGCACCTGCGACTCCGCCGACGCGCCCTCACGGAACAGCAGCTGCTCCCGCGGCGCCCCCAGCCGGTTCAGCAGGTGCAGCAACGCCTCCCGCGTCGACAGCGGCGCCTCGCCCGCCCCGGTGGACCCGCCCCGCAGATCCACCACGCACGCCCCGCGGAACTGGTCCCGCAGCGCGTGCGCCGCCCGCAGCGCCAGCGCCGTACGCCCCACCCCCGGCTCGCCGTGCAGCACCACCACCACCGGCCGGGTCTCCGTACTGGCCCGCGCCGCGCCCACCCACTGCGCGATCCGGGTCAGCTCCGCCCGCCGGCCCGTGAACAGCGCGTCGGCGTCCGGGAGCTGCCCGAACGACTGCTCCAGCATGCCGCGCCGACGGGCCTCCGCGCTGCGGTCACCCCCGCGCGGCAGCGGCGCCACGCCGCCGCTGCCGTTGACGGCCCCGCCGCCGGCGGAGGCCCGGGACCGCGACGGGCCCCGCACCGCGGCCGCCGCGACCGCCCGCTCCTGCTCCAGGAACGGCCGGATCCCGCGCACCTCCAGCGCCGTCAGCCACTGCAGCCGCAACTGCTCCGGCCCGCCCGGGCGGCCCGCGGCCCCGGCCCGGCGGTTCGCCGCGGGCACGTGCAGGGCGGTCACCGTGGCCACCGTCGCCGCCGCCCCCGCGACGCCCACGACGATGCCCGCGCTGACCGCCGTCCCCGCCGCCACCCCGAAGGCCAGGTCCGCCCCCACGGCGGCGGCCGCCGCGACCCCCGACACGAACAGCGACGCCCCGGTGCTGCCCCGCCGGAAGGCCTCCCCGAGGGACCGCTCGCCGGCGGCGGCCTCGTCCAGGGCGGCCACGTACGCCGCGTACTCCTCCCCGGCGGCCGCCGCGATCCCGTCCAGCGCCTCCCGCCCCCGCGCGAACAGCGCCTCGCGGTCCCCCGCCCCCGCCCGCCGGACCTCCTCCTCGACGGCCCGGGCCAGCACCCGTTCGGCCTCGACACGATGGCTGTCCCGCATCGGCATCCTCCTCGGAGAGCTCCGGAAACGTGCGCCAAGTGTCCTGCGGGACAGGGCGCAGCGCGAGGAATCTGAGCTATTTCAGAGGGAGTTGAGCATCGACGGACATCCGCGTGCATATATGTACGCCTAGGCTGGGCGCATGACCCCGCGCTGGACGGCCCTGGCCCTGTGCGCGGCCCTCCTCGCGGCCTCGTCCGGCTGCGGGAAGGAGCCGCCGGCCCCCGGTTTCGCCATCCGGTACGAGGACCCCGACCGGCCCGACGAGGACCACGCCGCCCTGCTGCGCTCCCGCAGGCCCGTCGAACGGGCCGTCGAAGCCCTCAACGCCTACCTCCGCCTCCCGGCCCGGGTCACCGTCCTCGCCCGCTCCTGCGCGGGCGAGGGCACCGGCTACGACCCGGACGCCCGCCGCATAGAGCTCTGCTACGACGACCTCGCGGAGGAGCGGGCCCTCCTGGGCGACGACGAAGCCGCCGCCGACGTCACCACCGAGACCGTCCACCACGAGGCGGGCCACGCCCTCATCGACCTCCTCGGGCTGCCCGTCGCCTCCGACCGGGCGGAGGAGGACGCCGCCGACCGCTTCGCCGCGTTCATGCTGATCCGCGAGGGCCCGCGGGGAGAACGCGCCCTGCGCGCCGCCGCCGAGGCGTACCGGCTGTCGCCACCCGCGGACCCCGGCCCGGACGAGCACGCCCCGCCCGCCGCCCGCGCGGCCGCCCACCTCTGCCTGCTGCACGGCGCGGCCCCCGACCGCCACCCGGACCCGGCCCCCCGCCCCCACGCCTGCACCCCCACGTGGCCCACCGTCCGCGACACCTGGACCCAAGCCCTGACCCCCCTCCTCCGGCACCCCTGAGCGCCGGGCATCACTGCCCTTGCTGTTTCGGGGGCCTTCGCGGCCGGGGCGCTCGTCTACCGCCGGACCGCACCGTCGAAGGGGGAAGGGGAAGGCCCCGGGGCGCCGCCAGTATCCAGGTGCGCCCTACAGATGACCGCCGGCATCTGCGATGCGACGGCGCGGGGCGGATCCACGACCGCTCGACGGCGGGTTCGGGCGGGGCTCCGTTGACCGAGGTTGGTGGGCAGCCACTTTGAGAAAGTGCCTGTCTAAGGCCCATGGTTTCCGTACCGTTTTCCCCGAATACAGAGGGGATTCTGGTGCGCGAGGACCATGCGACGCTGGTTGGGTTGGGGCTCAGTCCTGAAGACTTGGAAGCCCTGGGACTGGACCGCCCCGCGACGGCCGAGCCGTCGGGACTCATGGACGCCTACCTGCGGCGAAGCAGCAAGAAGGAAGGCCTGGCCACGCTCCGGGGACACTTGCGGGACGTGGTGCGCTGGGCGCAGACGAACGGTCTCCAGATCCGACACGTATGGTTCGAGCAACTCTCCGCATCCAAGGCCTACGTAAGGCGTCGGGAGTTCGAGAAGGCCACCCAGGCGGTCATGGACGGTAAGTCCAAGACGCTCGGCGTGTGGAAGACGGACCGCTTCGACCGGCGCGGCATGGGAGCGGTGGGCCGGATGCTCGACGAGTTCGACCGCCGGCAATCGCGGCTCGTCTCCGTTTCCGAAGGGCTGGACTCGTCACAGGGTGGCCGCATGGTCTTCGCGATCCTGAGCGAGCGTGCCAGGGAGGAAGCGAAGGACATGGCGAAGCGCGTGAAGATCGGCCATGACTCGCACAAGGCGGAAGGCCGAAGGGGAACGGGCAGGCCACCGTTCGGTCTGTACAGCGCGCCCGGAAGCGGGAAGGTCGAGCCCCATCCCGACGAGTACGGCACAGCCCGCAGGCTGGCCGACCTCTTGCTCGACAAGAAGACGACGAAGGACACCGCCCACCAACTCAACGAGGAGGGGTACCGGACCCGGAGCGGTGCTACCTGGTCGCCCACCGCGGTGAGCAAGCTTGCTCAGTCGCCCCTCTTCGCGGGCATGGTCCCGGTCCGGCGCCGCAGGATGGACGAGCACGGCAACCCCTTGGACAGTTGGGAGGGGTACGGGGAGCCCCTGCGCAACGAGAAGGGCGAAGTCACCATGTGCGGCAAGGGGGTCGTGACGCCGGGCGAGTGGTTCAAGATCAAGGCGCTCATTGCCGAGCGGACCGACGAACGGTGGGCGAAGGGGAAGCCGGAAGCGAAGTATCTGGGCACGGGGAGCTATCGATGCGGGCGGCTACGGGACAAGACGGGCGCGGGGGAGCTTGAGTCGTGCGGTGGCTCGATGAGCCACCGTGGCGGACGCTACCGGTGTGAGGTCCGGCAGACGCGGGGCAAGTCCATCTGCGAGGGAGTGGTGACCCTCGCCGACCGCATCGACCACGCGGTGGGACAGGCTTGGGTCCGCCACATCACGGCTCTTCAACCCGGCGACCCGGTGATCACCGAGATTGCCCGCCGGTGGCTCGCCTTCGCGGACCCCGAAACGCAGGCGAAGAAGGACGAGGTCCGGAAGGCCCTTGAGGCCGCCCAGTGGCGTGTGAGGAAGCTGGAAGACGACTTCTACGTGTACGGGAAGATGGACGAAGAGCGCTTCGAGGAGCTGAGCGAAGGGCAGCGCGCTGTCATCGAGAGCACCACCGCGACCCTTGAGGCATTGGATGCTGAGGCAGACCTGTCGCCCCTCGGGCAAGCCGACACGCTGCGTGAGGCATGGGAAGCGGCGAGTGTGGCCGACAAGCGGATGCTCCTGAAGTGCGCTCTCGGAGAGAAGGGCATCACGGTCAAGCCCGCCGCGCGGCAGGGGGACCACACCCCCATCCTGGAACGGCTCGAGTTCGACTGGCTGTCGGAGAAGGACACGACCACCGAGAAGTAGGACCCCTGCTCGTGCGCAGGTCACCGTTGCCATGGGTGCCCTCGGGCAACGTGCGGGCAACCTCGGTCAGGCGCCGGGGGAGCTGGTTCTGCTCCCCCCGGCGTGGTCGCATCGGGCCGCGTGAGGGCCGGCCGGAGCTGTGATGGCGGCGCAACGCGGCCACTCGCCAGCCGGACCGGCCGCGCGAGCACGGACCGGACCCCTCGGCCCCCGTTTGTGTGCCGCCCCTGTGGCGCATGGGCGGCCGGAGGCCGGGTGCGTAAGGATGGGGGTATGTCGAACCGACTTGCGCAGGCCACATCCCCCTACCTCCTCCAGCACGCGGATAACCCCGTCGACTGGTGGCCTTGGGAGACCGTCGCGTTCGAAGAAGCCCGGCGGCGCAACGTCCCAGTGTTCTTGAGCGTGGGCTACAGCGCGTGCCACTGGTGCCATGTCATGGCACATGAGTCCTTCGAGAACGACGACACCGCTGCGTACATGAACGAGCACTTCGTGTCCGTCAAGGTGGACCGTGAAGAGCGGCCGGACGTGGACGCTGTCTACATGGAAGCCGTGCAGGCCGCCACGGGCCAGGGCGGCTGGCCGATGTCCGTCTTCATGACGCCGGACGCGCAGCCGTTCTACTTCGGCACGTATTTCCCGCCGGAGCCCCGCCATGGGATGCCGTCATTCCGGCAGGTGCTCGAAGGTGTTCACAGCGCGTGGACGAGTCGGCGTGACGAGGTGGGCGAAGTCGCCGCGAAGATCACCAGGGATCTTGCCGGGCGGGAGCTGAGGATCGAGTCCACAGGATCGCCCACCGACGAGACTCAGGCCCTGGCGCTCCTCCAGCTGACCCGGGACATCGACCCCGCGAGCGGTTGGTTCAAGGGCGACACCAAGTTCCCGCCGTCGATGGTGGTCGAGTTCCTGTTGCGCCACCACGCGCGTGCCGGTTCGGTGGCTGCCCTGGAGATGGCGGAGGGACTGTGCGGCGCGATGGCTCGTTCGAGCCTGTACGACCAGGTGGGAGGGGGGTTCCACCGGTACGTACTCACGCCCCGTCCGAATGGACCTTTGGTACCCCACTTCGAGAAGATGCTGTACGACAACGCGCTGCTGTGCCGGGTGTACGCGCACCTGTGGCGGGCCACCGGGTCCGATCTGGCGCGGCGCGTCGCGCTGGAGACGGCCGACTTCATGGTGCGGGAGCTGCGCACCGAGCAGGGCGGGTTCGCGTCGGCGCTCGATGCCGACAGTGAGGATCCGCTGACCGGCGGGCACGTCGAGGGGGCGTACTACGCCTGGACGCCCGCGCAGCTGGCCGAGGTGCTCGGGGAGGAGGACGGGGCCCTCGCCGCCGCGTACTTCGGGGTCACCGAGGAGGGGACCTTCGAGCACGGCAAGTCGGTGCTGCAACTGCCGTCGGCCGGGCCGGCGGTGGAGGCGGAGCGGATCGCCTCCGTCAGGGAGCGGCTGCTGGCGGCCCGGGCCCTGCGGCCCGCGCCTGGGCGGGACGACAAGGTCGTCGCCGCCTGGAACGGGCTGGCCGTCGCGGCGCTCGCCGAGTGCGGGGCCTTCTTCGAGCGGCCGGACCTGGTGGAGCGGGCCATCGAGGCCGCCGACCTGCTGGTGCGGGTGCACATGGACGGCAGGGCCCGGCTGGCGCGGACCAGCAAGGACGGGAGGGCCGGCGCGAACGCGGGGGTGCTGGAGGACTACGGGGACGTCGCCGAGGGGTTCCTCGCGCTGGCCTCCGTCACGGGGGAGGGGGTGTGGCTGGAGTTCGCCGGGTTCCTCGTCGACCTGGTGATGGCGCGGTTCACCGCCGAGGACGGGTCGCTGTACGACACCGCGCACGACGCCGAGCAGCTGATCCGCCGGCCGCAGGACCCCACCGACACGGCCGCCCCCTCGGGCTGGACGGCGGCCGCCGGCGCGCTGCTGTCGTACGCCGCGCACACGGGGTCGCGGCCCCACCGGGAGGCGGCGGAGCGGGCGCTCGGGGTGGTGCACGCGCTCGGGCCGCGCGCCCCGCGTTTCATCGGGCACGGGCTGGCGGTCGCGGAGGCGCTCGTCGACGGGCCGCGTGAGGTGGCGGTGGTGGGGCATCCGGAGGATCCGGCGACGGCCGCGCTGCACCGGACGGCGTTGCTGGGGACGGCTCCGGGGGCGGTGGTGGCGGTCGGGCCGCCGCGCAACGCCGACGGCAGTGGCGGGGAGTTCCCCCTTCTGGCCGAGCGCACACTGGTGCGCGACCTTCCGACGGCGTACGTGTGCCGACATTTCGTCTGCGCGCGGCCTACGACCGAACCGGTCGAGTTGGCCGAGCAGTTGGGTGTGGTACGTCCCTGATTGGGGCGGAGTGGCGTCAATTCCGGTTGCGCTGGGGCCACTTGGAAATGTGGTTTTTATTCGTGCGGCGCCTGACCTTCGTCCTCGCTGCCTAGTCTCGTGTCTCCGGGAGTAACCGAGATCGCGCACTGGGGGGTGCGCGCGTGGGGGAAGCGGAGGCGGCGGGCCGGGGGGCCGGGCCGTCCTCCGGGGTTCGGTCGCCGCCTGGGGTTGCGGCTTGTCTGCGGGGGACGGTTTGCTCACCTCTGTCTTTGTTTCCGCCATTTCTCTGGCGCTCTTCTGGATGGCCGCGTTCACGCTGTGGTGGCAGATGCACGCCTGGCGCACGCCCGAGACGCTGGCCTCGACCCGCTTCGACAGCCCTGACGGCGGGGGCCGGCTCTCCTTCTCGCTGCTGCTGCCCGCCCGTCACGAGCAGGCCGTGCTGGAACACACGATCGACCGGCTGCTCGAATCGAGCCACACCGATTACGAGATCATCGTCATCGTCGGCCACGACGACCCGGAGACGGCCGCGGTGGCCGCCCGCGCCGCGGCCGGCGCGCCCGAGCGCGTACGGGTCGTCGTCGACCACCACGAGACCAAGAACAAGCCGAAGGCCCTCAACACGGCCCTCCCGCACTGCCGGGGCGACATCGTCGGGGTCTTCGACGCCGAGGACCAGGTCCACCCCGAGCTGCTCACCCACGTCGACCACGCCTTCCGCGCCACGGGCGCGGACGTGGTCCAGGGCGGGGTGCAGCTGATCAACTTCCACTCCAGCTGGTACAGCCTGCGCAACTGCCTGGAGTATTTCTTCTGGTTCCGTTCCCGTCTCCACCTGCACGCCGAGAAGGGCTTCATCCCGCTGGGCGGCAACACCGTCTTCGTGCGCACCGGGGTGCTGCGCGAGGTCGGCGGCTGGGACCAGAACTGCCTGGCGGAGGACTGCGACCTGGGCGTGCGGCTGTCCTCGGTGGGCAAGAAGGTGGTCGTCGCCTACGACTCCGACATGGTCACCCGTGAGGAGACCCCGGGCTCGCTGATGAGCCTGCTGAAGCAGCGCACCCGCTGGAACCAGGGCTTCCTCCAGGTCTACCGCAAGAAGGACTGGCAGCAGCTGCCCGGGCGCGGTCAGCGCTGGCTGGCCCGCTACACCTTGATGACGCCCTTCATGCAGGCGGCCTCCGGGGTGATCATCCCGGTCAACTTCGCCGTGGCGGTCTTCCTCGACGTGCCGGTCGGCATCGCGGTCATCACCTTCCTCCCCATGATCACCGCGATGGTGACCTTCGTCTTCGAGATCGTCGGCCTGCACGACTTCGGCCGCCAGTACGGCCTGCGGGTGCGCTTCGCGCACTACGTCAAGCTCATCGTGGGCGGCCCCTTCTACCAGGTGATGCTGGCGGGCGCCGCGATCCGTGCGGTCTGGCGCGAGCAGCGCGGCCGCAACGAGTGGGAGCTGACCAGCCACACCGGCGCCCATCTGACCTCCGCCACCGCGATCCGAGAGGACAGCCTCCAGTGACCGCCACCCTGCCCACGGCCACTGATCCCCAGCCGGCCGACGCCACGGCCGCCGCCCAGCTGCTGCCCGTCCGGCGCCCGCCCGGCTCCGGCACCGGGTCCGACGCCGGCTCCGGCTCCGGCTCGGGCACCGGCACCGGACCCGATGCCGGCTCCGGAGCGCGTCCGGCGGCTCCCGCGCGCCCGATGGTGCGCTTCCGCTCCTCCCGCCCGGACCTGCTGCTCTGCGGCGCCGTCCTGCTCGTGATCCTCCTCGTACAGGGCTGGAACATCACGGGCTTCCCGACGCTCAGCGACGACGAGGGCACCTACCTGGCCCAGGCGTGGGCGGTCCAGCAGGGCGAGGGGCTGGCCCACTACACGTACTGGTACGACCACCCGCCGCTCGGCTGGATCCAGGTCGCCGCACTGACGTACCTGCCCTCCCTCTTCGTGCCCGACTGGATGACGGTCGCGCCGATGCGCTTCTCGATGCTCGCGGTGTCCGGCGCCGGTTCGGTGCTGATGTACGTCCTGGCGCGCCGGCTGTGGCTGCCGCGCTGGGCGGCGGGGCTGGCGATGGGGCTGTTCGGGCTGTCCCCGCTGTCGGTGGTCCTCCAGCGGGAGATCTTCCTCGACAACCTCGCCGTGGTGTGGATGCTGCTGGCCTTCTGCCTGGCCGCGTCCCCCAGACGCCACCTGTGGCACCACTTCGGCTCGGGGCTGGCGGCGGCCACCGCCGTCCTGACCAAGGAGACGATGCTGGTGGTGCTGCCGGCGCTGCTGGTGACGATGTGGCGCCACAGTCACCGCGACACCCGCAAGTTCGCCGTGACCGGGGCGATCACCGCCTGCACCCTGATAGGGCTCTCGTACCCGCTGTACGCCCTGCTCAACAACGAGCTGCTGCCGGGCGACGGGCACGTCTCCCTGATCGACGGCATCACCTACCAGATGAGCCGTCCCGGCTCCGGTTTCATCCTCGATCCCGGCTCCGGCTCGAACGGGGTCTTCCGGTCCTGGCTGTACTACGACACCGTCCTGCCGCTCGGCGGGCTGGCCGGCGCCGTGCTGCTGCTGACGACCCACCGGTGGTCGGTGACCGCCCGCGCGCTGGCCGGGCCGGCCCTGGCCGCGGTGATCCTGGCCGTGGTCGCGATGCGTCCCTCCGGCTACCTGCCGGCGATGTACGTGATCCAGGCCCTGCCGTTCCTCGCCCTGGTCCTCGCCGGGGGCGCGGCCAGCGTCACGCACGCGGTGCTGCGCCGCCGCCGTACGCCGGGGGAGCGCAGGGGCGTGGTGTACGCGCGCCGGGCGCTGGTCGGCGTCCTCGCCGTGGCGGCCGCGGCGTACGTGCTGCCGCGTTGGTACGAGGGCAACCGCACCGCCCTGACCGTCGACGCCAACGGCCCCTACCGGCAGGCCGCCGCCTGGCTGGGCCGGGAGGTCGCCGACCCGGCGAACACCCGCGTCCTCCTCGACGACGCGCTCTGGCTGGACGCCGTCCACCACGGTTTCGCCCCCGGAGACGGGGCCATCTGGTTCTACAAGGCGGACCTCGACCCGGCCGTCACCAGGACCCTGCCGCGCGGCTGGCGGGACATCGACTACGTGGTCTCCTCGCCCACCGTGCGTCGCGACGCGGTGGACCTGCCCAACGTGAAGGCTGCTCTCGAGCATTCGACCGCGGTCGCCGTCTTCGGTACGGGCGAGGACCGTATCGAGATCCGCCGCACCGACCGCGAGAGTGGGAGCTGAACCACCATGAGCGAGGACCCGTGGCCCCCGCATGCCCCGAACGATCCGGAAGTCGACGCTCCGCCGGTGGCGGCCGGCGGCGGCGTCACTTTGATCGTCCCGACCCGCAACGAGTCCGGGAACGTACGGGAGTTGCTCGGCCGGCTGAGCGCGGCCGTCCCCGGCCGGCCGGCCTTCGAGGTCCTGTTCGTCGACGACTCCACCGACGACACCCCCGCCGTGATCGAGAAGGCGGCCGCCGACTGCCCCTTCCCGGTGTCCGTCCTGCACCGCGAGAGCCCGGACGGGGGCCTCGGCGGGGCCGTCGTCGCCGGGATCGAACGGGCCGGGTCCGACTGGATCGTGGTCATGGACGCCGACCTCCAGCACCCGCCCCACCTGGTTCCCGAACTCGTCGGCGAGGGCGAGCGCACGGGTGCCGACCTCGTCGTCGCCTCCCGCTACCTGCCGGGCGGCAGCCGGGCCGGGCTCGCCGGCGGCTACCGCGTCGCCGTCTCGCGCGGTGCGACCTGGCTGGCCAAAGGGCTCTTCCCGCGGGCCCTGCGCGGCATCAGCGACCCGATGAGCGGCTTCTTCGCGATGCGGCGGACGGCCGTGACGAGCGCCGCGCTCCAGCCGCTCGGCTACAAGATCCTGCTGGAGCTCGCCGTCCGCTGCCGCCCCGAGCGGCGCGCCGAGGTCCCCTTCGTCTTCCAGGACCGCTTCGCCGGGGAGTCGAAGTCCACCGCCCGCGAAGGGCTGCGCTTCCTGACGCACCTGGCGGCCCTGCGTTCCGCGAACCGCCTGGCCCGGATGGCCGGCTTCGGGCTGATCGGGCTCTCCGGCTTCGTCCCCAACCTGCTGGCGCTCTGGCTGCTCACCCGCGCCGGGATGCAGTACCTCGTCGCGGAGGCCGTCGCCAACCAGGCCGGGGTCCTGTGGAACTTCCTCCTCATCGAGACCCTGCTCTTCCGCGACCGGCGCCGCCACCGCCACTGGGCGGACCGCCTGGGCCGCTTCGCCCTCCTCGCCAACGCCGACCTGCTGCTGCGCATCCCGCTCATCGCGCTGTTCGTGGGCCGCTTCGGCATGGACGTGCTGCCCGCGACCGCCCTCGCGCTGGCCACCACCTTCGTCCTGCGCTTCGCCGCCACCGAAGCGCTCGTCTACCTGCCGCGCGGGCCGCGCGCGGCGCGCACCGCCAGGAGTTGAGCCGCACCGAAAGGAACCGCGTATGCGTAGGAAGATCCGACGGAGGGCGGGGCGCCGGGCCGCCCTCCTCGCCGTCGGCGCGATGACCGCCTGCCTCCTCCTGACCGCACCCCAGCAGGCCACGGCCGGACCGCCCAACCTGCTGACCAACCCGGGCTTCGAAACCGCCGGCGCGGCGGGCTCCGACATGCCGTCCTGCTGGTCGAAGTCGGGCTGGGGCGACAACGACTTCACCTTCGCCACCGTCGCCGACGCCCACAGCGGCACCAAGGCCATGAAGGTCTCGCTCACCCGGCGCGTCAGCGGTGACCGCAAGGCCCTGGTCACCGAGAACACCGCCTGTGCCCCGACCGTGGTGCCGGGCAGGCAGTACGACCTGTCCGCCTGGTACAGGTCGGACACCCCCGACGTGTCGGTGACCGTGTTCCGCCACGACACCACCACGGGCTGGCAGTACTGGACCGACCTGCGGAACCCGCCGGTCAGCGCCGCGTGGGCGCGTACGGAAGTCCGTACGCCCGCCGTCCCGCCGAACACCGACAAGATCGCGTGGGGCCTGTCCGTCTACGGGGTGGGCAGCCTCACCTCCGACGACTACGCGCTGGAGGAGGTGGCGGCACCCGTGCCCCAGCCCGTCTGCACGGGTACCGCCGAGCAGTGCGCCAAGGGCGAGTGGGAGGTGATGGCGGCCCGGAACCCGGTGCGTTCCATGCACGCGGTCGTGCTGAGGAACGGAAAGGTGCTGCTGATCGCCGGCTCCGGCAACGACATCTCCCAGTTCAACGCCGGTACCTTCACCTCCGCCGTCTACGACCCGGTGACCGGCAGCGTCAGGACGATCCCGACGCCGGTGGACATGTTCTGCTCCGGGCACGTGCAGCTGGCCGACGGCCGGGTGCTGGTGATGAGCGGCAACAAGGGCTACCCGTCCGCCGACGGCACGATCGGCTACCAGGGCCTGAAGGACTCGTACGTCTTCGACCCGGCCACCGAGCAGTACACGAGGACCAACGACATGAACGGCGGCCACTGGTACCCGTCCGCCACCATCCTCGGCAACGGCGACGTGATCTCCTTCGGCGGGCTGAAGGAGGACTCCACGGGCAACGTCACCGCGGAGAAGTTCTCGGCGGCGCAGGGCAAGTGGCTGCCGATGAACGAGGTCAACCAGACCTGGTCGTACTGGGGCCTGTACCCGTCGATGATCCTGATGCAGGACGGCCGGCTCTTCTACTCCGGCAGCCACACCTTCGGCAACGGCACGCCCGGCTCCGGCGCCTCGGTCTACGACTACGACGCCAACACCATCACCGACGTGCCCGGACTGCGGAACAAGGACCAGCGCGACGAGTCGGCGAGCGTCCTGCTGCCCCCGGCCCAGGACCAGCGGGTCCTGACCATCGGCGGCGGCAACAACGAGACCAATCCGGCCGCCAGCCGGCTCACGGACATCATCGACCTGAAGAAGCCGAGCCCCGCCTACACCGCGGGCCCCGACCTCCCCCAGGGCCTGGTCGACACCGGCACGGGCAAGCGTCCGCAGACCGGCGCCGAGGGCAAGATGTACGTCTCCGCCGTGCTGCTGCCCGACGGAAAGGTGCTGGAGACCGGCGGCGGCCTCCACGACCGCGCCGACCCGGTCTTCGAGGCCTCCTTCTTCGACCCCGCCGCCAACACCTACCAGGCGGGCCTCGCCACGGACCCGATCCCGCGCACCTACCACTCGGGGGCGTTCCTGCTCCCCGACGGCCGGGTCATGTCGGTCGGCGACAACCCGGGCAACGGCACCTACAACCACGCGGTGTCCGTCTACAGCCCGCCCTACCTGTTCAAGGGGCCGCGCCCGAAGCTCACCTCGGTGATCGACACCGAGTGGGTGTACGGGGACACGCAGCGGATCACCGTCGACCGGCCGATCGCCAAGGCGGAACTGATCCGCCCGGCGGCGGTGACCCATTCCTCCGACCCCAACCAGCGGTTCGTGGACCTGCCGATGACGGTCGTCAACGGCACCACCGTCGACCTCAACGTCACCAGCAACCCCAACCTGGCCCCGCCCGGCTGGTACATGCTCTTCGGGGTCGACGCGAACGGCGTCCCGTCGGTCGCGACCTGGGTCCACCTGGGCGGAGCGCCCGCGCTCGCGGCGGCCGCCGCGGCCGGGCAGCTGCCCGCACCGCACGAGCACGCCTTCGCCGACAGGCTCGCCGCGCCCAAGCCCAACCCCGCGCGGCGGGACGCGGCGCCGGTCGCGCCCACCGTGGCCGGCTGCGACCGGCACTACGGAACGGCGAGCGTGTGCGTACCGGGCACCTTCCCGGCGGGGGTGAAGAAGACGACCGAGGCCCGCTGCGCGTGGCTGGCCGGCCACCGGTTCCCGAAGCGGATGAAGGTGAACGGCAGCGACCCGCTGCGCCTGGACGCGGACCGCGACGGCTACACCTGCTGACACCGCCCGGCGCCCTACGCCCGGATTGCACCCGTTTGACGGCCCGTCGCCCCCTGGGGGAGGCGGGCCGTCCTCCTACGCTGAGCGCTGGGCCGGCGGCGCGGCCGCGTCCCGCCGGCGGGCCGGTCTACGCGTGCTGGTAGGCGGCCAGCGAGATGCCGATGTAGTGGGCCACGAAGGCCGCGAGCGTCAGGGAGTGGAAGACCTCGTGGAAGCCGAAGAAGCGGGGGGAGGGGTTGGGACGCTTCATCCCGTAGATGACCCCGCCCGCGCTGTAGAGCAGACCGCCGACGATCACCAGGACCAGGACGGCTACGCCGCCGGTCCGCATGAAGTCCGGCAGGAAGAAGACGGCCGCCCACCCCATCGCGATGTAGCACGGGGTGTAGAGCCAGCGTGGTGCGCCGACCCAGAAGACCCGGAAGGCGATCCCGGCCGCGGCCGCGATCCACACCGCCCACAGCAGGGTCTTGCCGGTGGAGCCGGGCAGCAGCAGGACCGTGAGCGGGGTGTAAGTGCCCGCGATGATCAGGAAGATGTTCGCGTGGTCGAGCCGCCGTAGGACGGCTTCGCCGCGCGGCCCCCACGTGCCGCGGTGGTAGACGGCGCTGACGCCGAAGAGCAGGCAGGCGGTCAGGACGTACACCCCGCAGGCGACGCGGGCCTCCGTCGAGTCGGTGAAGGCCATCAGCACCAGGCCGGCGACCACCACGGCGGGGAACATCCCGAGGTGCAGCCAGCCGCGCATCAGCGGCTTCTCCTCCAGGGCGGTCTCGGCCGCCTCCAGGGCCTGGACGACCGGGGAGGCCTGGGCGGCCGGCGCGGCGGTGGCGTCTGAAGTCATGGTCCACATGTTACCTACGGGTCCGTAGGTTTCCGTTAGTCCTCTTTACGGAAGATTGACGGACGTGGCGATGCTCACGTGAGAGGCCCCCTGGACATATGCGCACATCCACCGGATGATCAGATGAGTGCGGTCGGCACCGGATGAGCGGAGCGCGAAGCGTCCGGGTCGCAGCCCCCACGGGGCATACACCAAACAACCCCTCAACAAGGAGCAATCGTGGCGCGCGACAACGCGGCTCCCACTTCCGTCCCGACGAACCACCGGGAGCTCGTCTCCTGGGTGGAGGAGATCGCAGCCCTGACCCAGCCGGACCGCATCGTCTGGTGCGACGGCTCCGAGGCCGAGTACGAGCGCCTGTGCGAGGAGCTCGTCGCCAAGGGCACGTTCAAGAAGCTCGACGAGACCAAGCGCCCGAACTCGTACTACGCCGCCTCCGACCCCTCCGACGTCGCGCGCGTCGAGGACCGCACCTTCATCTGCTCCGAGAAGGAGGAGGACGCGGGCCCGACCAACCACTGGAAGGCCCCGGCGGAGATGAAGGCCCTCTTCACCGGTGAGGGGGGCTCCGAGGGAGAGCAGGGCATCTTCCGCGGCTCCATGAAGGGCCGCACGATGTACGTCGTCCCCTTCTGCATGGGCCCCCTCGGCTCCGACCTCTCCGCGATCGGCGTCGAGATCACCGACTCCGCCTACGTCGCGGTCGCCATGCGCACCATGACCCGCATGGGCAAGGCCGTCCTCGACGAGCTCGGCACCGACGGCTTCTTCGTCAAGGCCGTCCACACCCTCGGCGCTCCGCTCGCCGAGGGCCAGGACGACGTGCCGTGGCCCTGCAACACCACCAAGTACATCTCGCACTTCCCCGAGACCCGCGAGATCTGGTCCTTCGGCTCCGGCTACGGCGGCAACGCCCTCCTCGGCAAGAAGTGCTACGCGCTGCGCATCGCCTCCGTCATGGCCCGCGACGAGGGCTGGCTCGCCGAGCACATGCTGATCCTCAAGCTCACCCCGCCGGCCGGCGAGGGCGAGGCGAAGTACGTCGCCGCCGCCTTCCCGAGCGCCTGCGGCAAGACCAACCTGGCCATGCTGGAGCCCACGATCCCCGGCTGGACGGTCGAGACCATCGGCGACGACATCGCCTGGATGCGCTTCGGCGAGGACGGCCGCCTCTACGCGATCAACCCGGAGGCCGGCTTCTTCGGCGTCGCCCCGGGCACCGGCGAGCACACCAACGCCAACGCCATGAAGACGATGTACGCCAACACCGTCTTCACCAACGTCGCGCTCACCGACGACGGCGACGTGTGGTGGGAGGGCATGACCGAAGAGGCGCCCGCCCACCTCATCGACTGGAAGGGCAACGACTGGACCCCGGAGAGCGACACCCCGGCGGCCCACCCCAACGCCCGCTTCGCCGTCCCGGCGTCGCAGTGCCCGACGATCGCCCCCGAGTGGGAGGACCCCAAGGGCGTCCCGATCTCCGCGATCCTCTTCGGCGGCCGCCGCGCCTCCGCCGTCCCGCTGGTCACCGAGTCCTTCGACTGGAACCACGGCGTCTTCATCGGCTCGAACATCGCCTCCGAGAAGACCGCCGCCGCCGAGGGCAAGGTCGGCGAGCTGCGCCGCGACCCCTTCGCGATGCTGCCCTTCTGCGGCTACAACATGGGCGACTACATGGCCCACTGGGTCAAGGTCGCGGCCGGCAAGGACCAGTCCAAGCTCCCGAAGATCTACTACGTGAACTGGTTCCGCAAGAACGACGCGGGCAAGTTCGTGTGGCCCGGCTTCGGCGAGAACAGCCGCGTCCTGAAGTGGATCGTCGGCCGCCTCGACGGCACGGCCGAGGGCGTCGAGACCCCGATCGGGATCCTGCCGACCAAGGACGCCCTCGACCTCGACGGCCTCGACATCGCGGACGAGGACCTCGACTTCCTCCTCACCGTCGACAAGGAGGTCTGGCGCGAGGAGGCCGCTCTGGTCCCCGAGCACCTCAACACCTACGGCGACCACACCCCCAAGGAGCTGTGGGACCAGTACCACGCACTGGTCGAGCGCCTCGGCTGAGCACCCGGTCGGCCGTTCTCCGGCCGGCCGCCCCGCCCTGACACGACAGGGCAGCCCTGACACGACAGGGCACACGAACGTGGGAGTCCCCGACCAAGGTGCTCCCACCGCTGTGGGAATCCCCGACCAAGGCTTTCCCATCGCAGCACACGCCTGACTGGCCGACGGGCCGGCGCCACTGTCCCGGCCGCCGCCCGCCTCAGGAGCGTCCGCGCTCCTCCAGATAGGCCGTGTGCGTCTGCTGACGGCGGACCTCCCTGTCCTGGAGGTCCGCCGTCAGGCGTTGCGCCTCCTGCGACAGCACCGACAGCTGCCGCTCCGGGCCCTCCCCGCCCGGCGTCAGCCGGGTCCACCAGCGCGTCCGGTGGTACGTGTCCACGCACTCCGGCACGTCCGTGCGGACCGCCCGCGCCAGCGCGTGCACCGCCTCCGGCTCCGCCGCCGGCACTTGCGCCACCCAGCCCGGCCCCAGCAGGGCCGCGTACAGGTCCAGCAGCTCGCCCGGCTTCCCCTCCACCGCCGCAGGCAGCTCCACCTCCGCCACGCACGCGCGCAGCCGGCCAGGTCAGCAGTCCGTCCGCCACCGACCGGGCACCGGGGAAGGGCAGTTCACGCCGCACCGAGGTGTCCAGCCCGGCCGCCGGAGCCACCCCGGCCGCCACCGGCCGCCGGAAGGTCTTCTGGGTGATCGCCTTCTGCGCCGTGTCGCCCCGCAGGTACTCCGTCAGCGGCCGCCCCGACTCCCGCGCCCCGGCCGGGGCCGAGGCGAGCAGCGTCAGCGGGTAGTGCGCGGTGACCACCCCGTCCTTCGGCCGGATCACCTTCAGCGGGGCCTGGCCTTCGCGGCGATCTCGTCTGCGGGCTCGCTGCTGCTGGGAAGGGCCTTGACGACATCGGGGTCGCGGAAGAATCCGGACTTCTCCGACCCGATGACGCCGCGCACGGTCTTCGTTGCCGTGCCCTCCGGTGTTCCGGTCCGCCCGAGGACGATGACGGCGATCACGCCGCCTGTCAGGAGGACCGCCAGAGCGATGCCAAGGATGCGTCTCACGGGTGCAGCCTGCTCACGAAAACCCACATTCCGCGCCCTCTCGGGTGAACGCCCGGTGTCCAGACGGTCCCGCTTCGAAATGCTGTCCGGGTCGGCGGGTGCTGGTGGGCGGCGGCGGGCGGCGGGAGGATCGGAGGATGGGCGTGAGCGCGGGCGTGGGTGCGTTGAAGTGGCAGGGGTGGGTGGTGGGCCTGGCGGGGCTGTCCTGCCTGCTGGTGTTCGCTCCGCTGGGACTGTACGTCTGGGCCGGCGGCTCCCCGGCCCCGGCGGCGCCGCCGCCGCCGGACGTACGGATCACCGACTGCCGGATCGACCCGCCGAGCCGGCGCGCGGTGGCGGTGGTGGAGGCCCGCGGCGAGGGCTCGTACGTCGCCACGGTCGAGTTCCGCGACGGACCGCCCTCGCTCCCGGACGCCCGGGAGGCCCGCGCCCTGGTCCCCCTCCGGGGGCTGACGGCCGGCGCCCCGCCGGCCCGCGCGGAGGCCGTCGGCCCGGTGTGGGCGGCGGGGGCCGGCGTGTGGTGCGGGGTGACGGCGGTGGGGGAGCCTGGGGAGCCTTAGCGGGCGGAGTCAGGGGACAGCGGCCTCACGTCCCCCGGGGCGTGGCGCCCGGTCCGGAGCCTGCGCGGTCCCGGACCGGGGCCGTCAGTGGGCGCCGGCCCGGTCGGGGGTTTCGAGGGCGGCGGTGTGGGCGTCCATGCGCTGCGCCGCGAGGATCGCCGCGGCGGTGTCGGCACGGGACGCGGCGACGAGCAGGGCGCGCGCGGCGAGGTCGCGGGCGCGGCGGTGGAGGGTGCGGCTGTCGGCCCCGTCGGCCAGCGCGGGATAGGCGATGCGGACGGGGTGGGAGCCGCGCAGACGCTGGACCTGGGCGGCGATGCGCACGGCGCCGTCGTCGTCGAGGCCGAGCTCGTCGGTGACGGCGAGCAGCGCGGAGAGGTGCCCGGCGAGCTGGATGTCGAGGGCTTCGCCCCGGCTGCTCTGCGGGTAGTGGGCGTCGGTGTGGTTGCCGTCCACTCGGTGGACGACCGACTTGGGGCGGATCGGCTCGTACATGAGGAGGCCTCCTGCTGGGTCAGGAGGCCATCCTACATTGGAACCGGTCTAAGGTTGAGTCGAATCCTGGCTGAGTGCCGCTGGAGCAGGGGCCTGCGACGGCTACGGCTGCCCGTAGCCGTCCAGGAAGCGGCCGATCCGGGTGACGGCGTCCGCGAGGTCCTTGGTGCTGGGCAGGGTCACGATGCGGAAGTGATCGGGCTCGGGCCAGTTGAAGCCCGTGCCGTGCACGACCATGATCTTCTCGGCCCGCAGCAGGTCGAGGACCATCTGCCGGTCGTCCTTGACCTTGTAGACCGCCGGGTCCAGCTTCGGGAACAGGTAGAGCGCGCCCTTGGGCTTCACGCAGGTGATGCCCGGGATCCGCGTCAGCAGGTCGTACGCCGTGTCGCGCTGCTCCAGCAGCCGGCCGCCCGGCAGCACCAGGTCGACGATCGACTGGCGCCCGCCCAGGGCGGTGGCCACGGCGTGCTGCGAGGGCATGTTCGCGCACAGGCGCATGTTCGCCAGGATCGTCAGGCCCTCGATGTACGAGGCGGCGTTCTTCTTGGGCCCGCAGACCGCCATCCAGCCCGCCCGGTAGCCGGCCACGCGGTAGTTCTTGGACAGCCCGTTGAAGGTCAGGGTCAGCAGGTCGGGCGCGATCGCGGCGGTGTTCGTGTGCGTGGCGCCGTCGTAGAGGATCCGGTCGTAGATCTCGTCGGAGCAGACCACCAGGTTGTGCCGGCGGGCGATGTCCGTCAGGCCCCGCAGCATCTCGTCGTCGTAGACGGCGCCCGTCGGGTTGTTCGGGTTGATGATCACGATCGCGCGGGTGCGGTCGGTGACCTTGCGCTCGATGTCGGCGAGGTCGGGCATCCAGTCGGACTGCTCGTCGCAGCGGTAGTGCACGGCGGTACCGCCGGCCAGCGAGACCGAAGCCGTCCACAGCGGGTAGTCGGGGGCGGGGACGAGGACCTCGTCCCCGTCGTCCAGCAGCGCCTGCATCGACATCTGGATCAGCTCGGAGACGCCGTTGCCGAGGTAGATGTCCTCGACGTCCAGGTGGATGCCCTTGGTCTGGTAGTGCTGCATGACCGCTCGCCGCGCCGACAGCAGGCCCTTCGCGTCCCCGTAGCCGTGGGCGTTGCCCAGGTTGCGGAGCATGTCCTCGAGGATCTCCGGCGGGCACTCGAAGCCGAAGGCCGCGGGGTTGCCGGTGTTCAGCTTGAGGATGCGATGACCTGCCGCTTCGAGCCGCATCGCCTCTTCGAGGACGGGTCCGCGGATCTCGTAGCAGACATTGGCGAGTTTCGTTGACTGGATCACCTGCATGACGGGAGCTTACGGGCCCCGCCGCCCGCCCGCTCGAACGTTCCGGGGGAATTCCGCCGAGGGAAATGTCCCACTTCGCGCGATGGGAGGGCGCGGACGCCGTCCACCCTTTGAAACGGCGGCCCGCCCGCCGCCCGGCCTGCGGAATGAGGAACCCCGGCCGGACCCCCCGCCCCCGGTGTTGCGCTCGTCACCCCGGACGACGGTCGGCTGCCGTCGCCCGCTGCTCATGGCTGCCCCGCCGGAGACGCCGTCGACTCGGGCCGGTTCCGGCCGTTTCACCGGGCTGAGCTCCAGCCGCTTTCGCGGAGGCGTTCGAAGCCGTCCAGGAGCAGGTCCAGTGCGAACTCGAACTCGAACTGGTCGTCACAGCCCCCGCCCATTACGGAGGCCCCGTCGTGCGCGGCCGCCGCGGCCAGTTCCGCGATGCGCGGGTAGCGCTCCGCCAGGGCCGGGTCCGGGGAGCCGGCGCTGCCCGAGTCGTCGAACAGTTCCTGGCTGAAGCCCAGCAGCCGGCTGCCCATCGCGTGCATCACGTGGTGCGTGAGGTCGGCCGAGAAGCCGCCGTCACGGAACGCCCCGATCATCGAGTCCAGGTACTCCAGCACCGCCGGCGTCGGGACGCCGCGCGACTCGAGCACCCGGTACGCCCAGCGGTGGCGCAGCAGGACCCGGCGGGCGGAAAGGATCCGCCGCCGCACCACGTCCCGCCAGTGGGGGCCGGGCTCCGGGGGGTCGACCCCGGCGACGACGGAGTCCAGCATGCCGTCGAGGAGCTGTTCCTTGTTGGCCACGTGCTTGTAGAGCGCCATCGGTACGACGTCCAGCTCCTGCGCCAGCCTGCGCATGCTGAGCGATTCGATCCCGCTCTCGTCGGCGAGCGCGACGGCGGCCCGCAGGACCCGCTCCCGGTTCAGCCGTGTCATCCGGCCCCTCCCTTCCCCTCCCCCTGTTCCTCCGCTTGACGAGTGTACGCCGTACACCTAGGGTTCCGGGCAAGCAGAGAGGTGTACGCCGTACACCTCCGCGGGGGGAGGGGTCGCGCATGAACGCGGACAGACGTACGGCGGTCGTCGCGGGGGTGCTGTTCCTGGTGACCGAGGCCGCCGCGATCGCGGGGGCCGTCCTCTACCGCCCCCTGCTCGGCGGCGGAGCGGCGGCCGGAGCGGGGGCCGGGCCAGGGGCCGTGGACCGGGCGCTGTCCGGCGTGCTCTGCGAGCTGGTGCTCGTCGCCGCCGTGGCTGGCACCGGCGTGGCGCTGTACCCGGTGGTCAGGCGGTGGGGCGAGGGCCTCGCGCTCGGGTACGTCTGCGCCCGCCTCGTGGAGGCGGTCGTCATCCTCCTCGGCATCGTCGCCGTGCTCACCCTGACGACCCTGCACCGGGAGGCGGCGGAGCCGGGCGCCGCCGACGCGGTGCTGGTGGCCGTCCACGACTGGACGTTCCTGCTCGGCCCCAACGTCGCCCTCGGCGTGAACACCGCCCTGCTGGCCTGGCTGATGTACCGCTCACGGCTCGTGCCCCGGCCCATCGCCGTGCTCGGGCTGGTCGGGGGCCCGCTGATCTGCGCCTCCGCCGTCGCCGTCATGTCCGGGCTCTACGCGCAGCTCTCCGTGCCCGGCTCGCTGGCGGCGCTCCCGGTGTTCGCGTGGGAGGTGGCCCTGGCCGGGTACCTCGTCGTCAAGGGCTTCCGGGACGCTCGGACCGTCGGCTGATCCGGCACGTGCCCGCCGCGGAGGGCCCCGTCCACGGCCCGGGCGTATCGATTCGCCTCGACCGGACGGGGCCGCCCGTCACCCCTCCACGATCACCAGCGGCAGCTCGCGGGGCCGTGCGCGCTCCTGGTGGTCGTCGTAGAGCGGCCACAGCGCGGTCAGCGCCTCCCAGTACGTCTCCCGCTCCACCGCGTCCGCCGTGCGCGCCCACGCCGCGAACGTCCGGGTGCCCACCTGGAGGCGTACCTCGGGGTGCGCGGTGAGGTTCCCGTACCAGGAGGGGTGGCGGCGCCCGCCGGAGCCGGCGGCGACGACCAGGTACCGGCCCTCGTCCTCGGCGTAGATCAGCGGCGTGCGCACCGGCCGGCCGGTGGCACGGTCGAGGGTGGTCAGGAGCAGGGTCGGGACCCCGCGCCACAGGTGGCCGTCGGTGCCCCCGCTCGACACGTACGCGCGTACGTGATCGAGCCGCGGCCCGGGACGCGGATCCGTCGGGTGGTCCCAGTCGACCGGCGGGACCGGGGAGACCGGGAAGACCGGAGTGCCCGGATTGACCGGGACGGCAACGCTGTTCATGTGACCTCCGTAGGGCGTCCCCCCCGGAGCGCTAACGAGCCTCCACCGATTCTGGATGCGCCGCGGCTCACCGAGGGCCACGGCCCGGGGGCGACCCCGGGCCGTGGAACCCGGCAGCGTCGTCCGGCCGGCCCCGCCCTACGGCAGGAAGCGCTCGATGACCTGCGGACCCTCCTTCTCGATCAGCTTCCGCGCCTTCTCGACCCGCTCCGGAGTCGGGTCGTGGCCGGTCGCCATCACCAGGTCCTCGGGGTCGTACGCGCGCTCCCCACCCGTGAAGAGCCGGTCCGACCGGGTGGGCTGCTCGTTGGCTTCACTGTCCATCGGATACCTCCTACGGTGCCCCCCAGGCCCCCATACTCCGGCTCCGGCCCCATGAACGCACGTCGGGCCCCCGAAGGCCCCGGCCCGGGGCGCCGCCTCCCGGCGGAACGGGCCTCAGGCAGGGGAGACGGCGGCCGTGAGCGTCGCCAGCGCGCCGACGGCGACCAGCGCCCCGCAGATCGACAGGTTGACCGCCCGGTGCTCCCAGAACACCGCCACGAACTCGCGCAGGGTGGCGCTCGGCAGGAAGTAGCGGGCCGTCGGCGAGCCGACCACCTGCCCGTTGACCCCCGTCTTGCGGGCCAGCATCGCGGCCCGGAAGGCGTGGAAGTTGTTGGTGACGACCACGCACCGGTAGCCCGGATTCGCCGCCAGCATGATCCCCTTCGAGAAGAGCATGTTCTCCTCGGTCGTGCGGGAGTTCTCCTCCAGCGTGATCGCCTCCGCCGGAACCCCCTCCGCGATCAGCCAGTCGGCCATCGCCCGCGCCTCGGAGACCCGCTCGTCGGAGCCCTTGCCGCCCGACACGAGCAGGACCGGCGAGCGCGAGCCGCGGGCCAGCTGGGCCTCGTAGATCCGCTGCCCCTTGCTCAGCCGCGAGGCCAGCAGCGGCGGCACCCGCTCCCCGCCGACCAGACCGGAGCCCAGCATCACCACGTGGTCGACGTCCCCGCGCACCTTGATCCGGCCGTAGAGGAAGGCGTACCCGAGGAAGCACAGGAAGAGGAAGGAGACGTAGCCGACGACCAGGGTCAGGGTCGCGGCCACACCGTTCAGGACCGTGGAGCGGAACATCGGGACGACGACCAGCAGCGCGATCATCCCGAAGATCCCGAGCCCCGCGAGCATCGACAGCAGGTTGGCCGGACTGCGGCCCTCCTTGCGGATCATCGTCACGCCGTTGGCGATCAGGAAACCGCCGATCGCCATGGTGCCGAGGGCGGGCGCCGTGAGGGCGATCGCGATGATCGTCAGGGCGGCCCACCCCGGCAGCGCCGTCACCTGGAAGAGCAGCGCGGCCGACAGCGTGATGAAGGTCAGGCCGAACAGCACCGCGTTGCTGAAGCGGCGGCGGTCCTTGAAGGTGCTTATGCAGAAGGCGAGGAAGAGGAGGGCGGGGAGCAGGAAGGCGGCCATGCCGTTCATCGTATGTGCCGGGCGCATACGCACTCCGGGACCAAAGCCCCTACCGGCCCACAGGGGTTCGGCGGACCGCCCGCCCGGCCAGGACACCGGTCCTGGTCCCGTCCCGCATGACGAACCGTCCGTCGATCAGGACGTACGGGATCCCCGTGGGCAGCGCGCGCGGCCGTTCGTACGTGGACCCGGCCGCGACCGTCTCCGGGTCGAAGAGGACCAGGTCGGCGCGGAACCCCTCGCGGACCAGCCCCCGGTCGGGCAGCCGCAGCCGCGCCGCCGGGCGGCCCGACAGGTGGGCCACGCACTCCTCCAGGGACAGCACGCCCAGCTCCCGCACGTAGTGCCCAAGGTAGTGCGGGAAGGTGCCGTACGCGCGGGGGTGCGGCTTCGTGCCGTGCAGGATCCCGTCGGAGCCGCCCGTGTGGACGGGGTGGCGCATGATCGCCCGGACGTTCCCCTCGTGGCCGACGTGCTGGAGCACGGTCGGTCCGAGCCGGTCCCCGAGCAGCAGCCGCCGCGCGGTCTCCCAGCCGTCGAGGCGGGTGCCGACGTGCCCCCGGTACGCGGGGTCGTTTGTCCCGGAGACCTCCACGCAAGCCCAGTCCACCGGCACCCCGTGGCAGCCGTCGGAGCCCGTCACCTCCAGGGCGTACCGGATCCGTCCGGCGGTGTCCTCGTCGCGCAGCCGCGCCAGAAGCGCCTCGGGGCCGCCCTCGTGCGCCCAGCCGGGCAGCAGCGCGGCGAGGGTGGTGCAGCCGGGGGTGTACGGGTAGCTGTCGAGGGTGACGTCGGCGCCGTCGGCGAGGGAAGCGTCGAGCAGGGCCAGCAGGTCGGGGGCACGGCCCTCGTTCTCCGCGAAGTTCATGGTGGCGTGCGCCAGGTGCAGCGCGCAGCCGGCCTCGCGGCTCAGCGCGAGCATCTCGGCGTAGGCGGCCAGCGCGCCGCGCCCGTACGAGCGGTGGTGCGGGCAGTAGTAGCCGCCGTACCGGGCGACCACGGCGCACAGCTCGGTGAGTTCGGCACCGGAGGCGTACATGCCGGGGGTGTAGGTGAGCCCGGAGGACATGCCGAAGGCGCCCTGCTCCAGGCCCTCGGCGACGAGCCGGCGCATCCGGTCGAGCTCGGCGGTGGTGGCGGGGCGGTCGTCCCAGCCGAGGGCGTACGCCCGCACGGTGCCCTGGGGCACGAGGTAGGCGGCGTTCACCGCGATGCCCTGTCCGCCGTGGGCCCGGTCCAGCCGGCCGAGGTACTCCCCGACGGTCCGCCAGTCGAAGTCGACGTCGTCACCGGGGCCGTTCCAGCCCGCGATGGCGGTCCGCACGCCGGCCAGGGTCCGTTCGTCGGCGGGCGCGTACGACAGGCCGTCCTGGCCGAGGACTTCGAGGGTGACGCCCTGTGCGGCCTTGGCGCTGTGGTCCGGGTCGCGCAGCAGCGCCAGGTCGCTGTGGGCGTGCATGTCGGTGAACCCGGGGGCCAGGACGAGCCCGTGCGCGTCGAGGGTGCGCCGTCCGCCGCCCGGGATCCGGCCGATCGCGGCGATCCGGCCCTCGTGCACGGCGACGTCCGCGGTGTACGAGGGCCCGCCCGTGCCGTCGACGACGCGGGCGCCCCGGATGAGGAGGTCCACGGCTAGAAGAAGGTGCGTACGTAGTCGGTGACCCGGCCGTCGGCCTCCACGACCGGGATCAGCGGCCACTTCTCGAAGATGGTGCAGGGGTGCGACATGCCGAGCGCCACCCAGTCGCCGACCTGGACGTCGTCGGCGGAGTCGGTCTCCAGCCAGGCGTGCTGGTCGGACAGCTTGACCACGCGGACGCCGGTCGCGGGCCGCTCGGTGCCGTCGAGGGCGTCGCGGACCAGCTCGGCCTCGGGCAGCCCGAGGTCGTAGGCGACGTCGCGCTTGCCGGCGTTGACGAAGGCCTGGGTGGGGGAGGGGCGGGAGACGACCTGGGTCCACAGCCGGAAGGCGGGGCGCAGTCCGCCCTCCCCGGGAACCCGGTTGAAGGGGGTCAGGCGGCCGTACCAGCCGTGGTCGTGGGAGACGTACGCGCCGGAGCGCAGCAGCTTCAGGACGGGCCGGGACAGGGCGGGCAGCTCGGCGAACACGTCGGCGACGGCGTCGAACCAGGCCGACCCGCCCGCGCTGACGACGATCTCCTCGACGTCCGGGCCGAACCGCCCGGCCTTGTCGAACTCGGCGGCCAGGCCGGTGAGCCGGCGCAGCCAGGCGCGCACGCCGTCCGCGTCGGCGCCGGGCACCTCGGCCTCGTACCCGGCGACACCGACCAGGCGCAGGGTGCCGGCCGCGGCGACGGCGTCGGCGACGGCCCGGCAGTCCTCGTCGGTACGGGCCCCCGTGCGAGCCCCCTCGCCGGCCCCGAGCTCGACGACCACGTCCAGCACGGCGCCCCGCCCCTGGAGGGCCCGGTCCATGAGCCGGACCCCGCGCACGGAGTCGACGTAGCAGACGAACCGGAAGCCGGGGTCGGCGACGAGTTCGGCGGCGACCCAGTGCAGGGCGGCGGGGTCGACGAGCTCGTTGGCGAGGAAGACGCGCTGGATCCCGAAGGCGCGGTAGACGCGGGCCTGGTGGGGGACGGCGGCGGTGATGCCCCAGGCGCCGTGCGCGAGCTGGCGCTCGAAGAGCTGGGGGGCCATGCAGGTCTTGCCGTGGGGCGCGAACGCGAGGCCGTGTCGGGCGGAGTACTCGCCGAGCACGGTGAGGTTGTGCGCGAGCGCGTCGGCGTCGAGGGTGAGGACGGGAGTGGTGAACCCGCCGCCGTACAGGTCGCGGCCTTGCGCGGCGAGTTCCCCGACGGTGAGGCCCGCCGCCTGCGCGTCCGGCGGGAGGCCCTTGAACCGGTGGTCGACCGGTTCGTCGGCGAGCCGTCGGACTGCGTCGCTGGCCATGGGGTCCTCCTGGGGGTGGTGCGGGCGTGCTGCGCGTGGTGCCTGTGGTCTAACACCCGGGGGGACGAGGGTCAACGGGGTGCCGGTTCCGCCGGGCGGAGGCGGCCGCCGCGGGGGGAGCCGGTCGCGCGGGGCGGTAGCCCGTCCTCGCGAACCGGTCGAACGGGCCCCCCGGGGACCGCGCCCCGCTGAGACCATCAGCGGGGGGAAACACCCCGCACCGATACGAACGCAGAGGACCCTCGTGAGCGAGAAGACCGCCGTCACCCCCGAGTCCCACCCCGCCCCGCCCGCGAAGTTCTCGCACGGCGTCCGCAAGGGCAACGTCCTCCAGGTCGCCGGCCAGGTCGGCTACCTGCCGCACGCCGAGGGGCGGCCGCCCACGACGGCCGGGCCGACGCTGCGCGAGCAGACCCTCCAGACGCTGGAGAACGTCCGTTCCGTGCTGGAGGCGGGCGGGGCGAACTGGGACGACGTGATGATGATCCGCGTCTACCTGACCGACACCGGGCACTTCGCCGAGATGAACGAGATCTACAACGCCTACTTCGAGGAGCAGGGCCTCAAGGAGGCCCCCGCCGCCCGCACGACGGTGTACGTCGGCCTCCCGGCCGGGCTGCTGATCGAGATCGACGCCCTGGCGGTACTGGGCTGACGCGGCGAAGGGGCGCCCCCCTGGCGGTGGGGCGCCCCGGTCCGGCCCGTCCGCGTCACGCGGTGCAGTACTGGGCTTCCTTGCCGATGGAGCGGTACATGCAGTCCGCGTTCTCCAGCAGCTGGAGCACGGCCTCCTTGTTGCGCGCCGTCTCGCGGTCGATCACCTCGTCGGGCGGGTAGAAGCCGCCGCCGCCGCTCGACGGGTACATCTCGAAGGTGTAGCCGAAGATCTTCTGGTCGCCCCACAGCCAGTCGTCGATCGTGCCGTCGGTGATGTAGAGGTCGCTCGACTGCTCGGGCGTGTAGCCGTTGCTGGCGGCCATGCTCGTGCCGATCTTCTTGTAGACGGCGAGGTCGTCGGCGGTCAGCCCCGGCGCGGTGTCGTTGTAGGTGTAGCCGAAGGGCCACAGCACCAGTTCGCTGTACGTGTGGAAGTCGATCGCGGCCTTGATCTGCTGCTTGCCGCCGACCACCCGGCCGCGGACGAAGTCGGAGACCGCCTTGACCTCGGGGGCGGACTCGGCGGCCGGCCCGCGGTAGGTCTCGGAGCTCTTGCTGCCGCTGGAGCCGCCGCAGCAGCCCCACTTGTAGTTCCAGTTGCGGTTCTCGTCCGTTCCGACGTACGAGGAGCCGCTGTTGGGCTGGCGGTTCTTGCGCCAGGAGCGGTAGGAGCCGGTGGCGATGTCGTACTCGCCGCCGTCCGGGTTGAGGTCCGGGATGATCCAGATCTCGCGCTGGTTGACCATGTTCGTGACGCGGCTCTCGCTGCCGTACTTCGAGCCGAACTCCTTGAGCAGGTACAGGGCCATTTCCACGGTCAGGTGCTCGCGGGCGTGCTGGTGGGCCGTGAAGAGCACCTCGGGTTCGGCCTCGTCCGTGCCGACGTTGTCACTGATCTTGATGGCGACGAGGTCCCGGCCCTGGTACGACTTCCCGATGACCCGCTTGCTCATGATCCCGGGGTACTGGGCGATGCGCTGGTCGATCTCCGCACTGGCCTCGGCGTAGTTGTGGTACCTGGAGTCCGCCGAGGGGAAGTCCATCGGAGAGGCCGCCACGCCCCGCTCGGTCCGGTCCGGCGGGCCGGGCAGCGCGGTGAGCTCGTGGCCCAGCGCGCGCAGGGCACGGGCCTGCATGGGGTCGGCGCTGACCACGACCGAGTGGGCGTCCACCTCGTCGATGGAGGCGCCGGTGCGCAGCAGGGCCGTGCGTTCGGCGGCCGTGGACGGGCCGTGGATCTCGTACTGGACGATCGCCTCGTCCTGGGTGGCGGTGGAGGGGGTGGGCGGGGGCGCTGCCGTCGCGCTCATGCCGTAGGCGGGTGCGCCGAGCGCGAGCGCCAGCAGGGCCGCCGTGACGGCGGCCCTCCGGCGGTGGTGGAGCCGCATGCGTTCTCCTGGGTGGGAGTGTGGGGTAGCCGTGCGGACGCGCACAGCGTGCTCTCATGGCATGTTCCGGTCAAGAACCCGAGGGGCTCACCGGGCCGAATCAGCCACCCCACACCTCTACCTCCTACGGCAGCGCGTGGACCTTCGGACCCACCGCGTTGGACCAGGTGCTACCCGCCTTGGCGTCCCAGTTGGTCGACCAGGTCATCGCCCCGCGCAGCGAGGGGTAGGTCTTCGACGGCTTGAAGGACCCGCAGCCGGTGCCCCTGGTCAGGCAGTCGAGGGCGTTGTTGACGATCGTCGGGGAGACGTAGCCGCTGCCGGCGCCGCTCGGCGAGGCCGGGACGCCGATGCCCACCTGGGAGGGGTCGAGGCCGCCCTCCAGCTGGATGCAGGCCAGCGCCGTCAGGAAGTCCACCGAGCCCTGCGCGTAGACCTTGCCGTCGCAGCCGTTCATCGCGCCGCTGTTGTAGTACTGCATGTTCACGACCGTCAGGATGTCCTTCACGGCCAGCGCCGTCTTGAAGTAGCCGTTCTGGGTCGACTGCATGTCGATGGTCTGCGGTGCCATGGTCAGGACCAGCGAGGGACCGGCCTTCGCCGACAGGGCGCGCAGCGCCTGCGTCATGTAGGTCGGGTTGAGGCCGTTCTCCAGATCGATGTCGATGCCGGTGAAGCCGTACTCCTGCATCAGTGCCCAGGCGGAGTTCGCCAGGTTGGCGGCGGAGGCGGAGTCATTGACCGAGATCGTGCCCTTCTCGCCGCCGATGGAGAGGATGACCGACTTGCCGGCGGCCTTCTTCGCGGCGACGTCCGCCTTGAACTGGGCCACCGTGTAGCCGCCGAGGCCCGCGGAGTCGAGGTTGAAGGCGATGGCGCCGGGCGTGGCCGTGGCGTCGGCGAAGGAGACGGCGATGATGTCGTACTGCGCGGAGACGTCGGAGATCCTCTGGACGGTCGCGCCGTTGTCGAAGTTCTGCCAGTAGCCGGTCAGCGCGTGCCGCGGCACCGAGGGGTTCGGGTTGGGGCCGCCGCCCCCGGTGGTGGTGCCGGTGACCGGAGCCGACCTGGGGCCCTCCCCGGCCGCGTTGTACGCGCTCACCTGGAAGGAGTACGAGGTGCCGGCCGCGAGCCCGGTGACGGCGGTGGAGGTGCCCGTCACCGTCTGGACGCGGGCCCCGTCCTGGTAGACGTGGTAGCCGCTCGCCCCGCCGACCGCGTTCCACGAAAGGGTGAGGCCGTTCTGGCTCTGGCCGGAAACGGCGGCCCCCGCGGGCGCGCCCGGCAGGCCCGGTCCGGGATCGGTGGGGCCGCCGCCGTCCGGGCCGAGGACGCTGAACTCGTCGGCGGTGTAGGCCGGCTGGCCGTACCAGCCGTGGGTGTGGACGGTGACCTGGGTGGTGTTCGGCCCGGTGGTGAAGGTGGTCGACAGCTTCTGCCAGCCGCCGCCCGTGCCGGGGGTCCAGGTGGAGACGTCCTGGGTGCCGGTGCCGGTCGCGCCCAGGTAGACGTACGAGCCCTGCACCTGGGCGCTGAGCGTGTACGTGGAATTCGGCCTGACCGTGACGGTCTGGCTGCAGCGGGCGTTGTCCGAGCCCGCCGGGGCGGCCTTCAGGGCGCCCGCCCCGGCGTAGACGGGAGAGGAGACGGAGGCGCCGCTGCCGTTCGAGCAAGACCAGTTGGCGAGGCCGGACTCGAAGCCGCCGTTGCGGACGACGTTGACGTCGGCGGCCCGGGCGGGACCGGCCGCGAGGGCGGTCAGCCCGCCGGCGGCGAGGGCGGCGGCGACGGGCAGGGCGAGGGAGCGTATGCGGTTCACGTGGGCTCCGTGGGGGGAGGAAGGGGAGGAGCGGAAGGGGGGGAGCAGTGCGGGGGAGTGGGGTCCCCGGGACCGAGAGCTGGCGCCAGCCAAGTTGGTCCAGACCAATCCCCGTGTCAAGGGTGTTTGCAATGTGGCTTGAAATGCGCGGAGCCGCGATCCCTGTTGTCCGGGTTTCCCGCCTCCTGTGACACGTGCTTCCGGCACGGGAATCCTCAAGCCCCTGCCCTGTCAGGGGCGTCGCGGATATGGTGCTCGGGCAAGGGGGAAGGGCGTCGATCGTTTGCGGTCGCGCAGCATGCGCGCGTACGCGAAGTCCGGCGGACGGCCGGGCGGACGGGCGCCGCGCAGAGGGTGAACGGGGGGGATTCGCGTGCCGACCGCCATCGCTGTCACCAGTGCCGATCTGGTGCTGCCGGCCCCCGACCGGCACACCCCGGGCGCCGCCGTACTGAGCCCGCCGGACGGGGCCGGCCTGGAGGCCTCCCTCGCCGAGACCACCGCCCTGCTGGAGCGGCACGGCCATCTCGTCGCCGTCGTACCGTCCTGGCTGCCGCCGGCCACCGCGCGTCGGCTGCGCACCGTGCGGGCCGTCCTGGAGACCGACCGGATCGCGCTCCTCGAGGTCGATCTGCCGCCGCTGGCCACCGCCGTGCTGGTGCGTCAGCTGCGCCAGCTCACCGTCTGCGACTTCAGCCCCGGAGTGATCGCCTCGGCCGCCCGGCTGCTGTCCCACTACATCCACGCGGGCGCCCTGCTGGGCTCCGTCGCCAAGCTCGACCGGATCCCGGTCGGCCTCAAGGCGCACGCCCGATCCTGGTCGCCCGGCGCCCAGTTCGCCGTACTCGCCCACCCGGCACCGCACCTGGCCCGGCTCGGCACCGCCGCGGCGGGCGCGCTGCCGCCCGGGCCCGCCTTCGCCACCCACCTCACCTTCGCGCGCGGCCAGCTGTCCTCCGACTGGGTGGCGGCCGAACTGGCCCCCGCCTGGCAGGTGCGGGGACTCATGGAGAACCCGCTGCCCGCCGACTCCGCCCGCTGGTGGGCCACCCCGAAACTCGTCGAGTTCGCCGCCGCCATCCCGGACGTGTCCGTGCTCCACCAGCTGGTCGCCTCGGTCCGGCGCGAGGAGTGCGGCTGGTGCGGCTTCGAACTGATCGGCGACCGCTGCGGCTTCTGCGCCGCCCCCCTGGCCGCACCCCCGCCCGAGGCGGCCGCCGCCCGCTCCGGATCCGGATCCTGACCGCCCGAACGAACGAAGAACGGCGAGGTAGTACGGCCCATGAACTCACGCCAGCGCCGCGGCGTCATCCTGCTCCTGCTGTCGGTCCTGTGCGCCCTCGCCGCCTTCGCCGGGGTCCTCGTCGTCATCGGCGACGTCAACTCCAAGGTCGGTTCCGAGGCCGTCGCGTACCGCGTCAAGGGCGACATCGCACCGTACAGCGCCCTCTCGGCCGGCCAGTTCGAAGAGGTGAAGGTCCCCAAGCGGTGGCTGTCCGACACCGCCGTCGGCGACCTCGGCGCGCTCCAGGGCAAGATCGCGCTCACCACCCTGAAGAAGGGCTCCCTGCTCCAGAGCGACATGTTCGTCGACAAGCCGCAGCTCCAGGCCGGGGAGCAGGAGATCGCCATCATGATCGACGCCGCCACCGGCGTGGCCGGCAAGATCACCTCGGGCGCCAAGGTCAACATCATCGCCACCTTCAAGGGCGCCAAGGAGACCGACCCCTCCCGCTCGGTGATCATCGTCGCGAACGCCCGCGTCCTGGGCGTCGGCAAACTCACCGCCCTCGACAAGGACAGCGACCGCAAGGGCCCCGCCGAGGCGGTCCCGATCACCTTCGCCCTGAACACGAAGGACACCCAGCGCGTCGCCTACGCCGAGTCCTTCGCGGAGCACGTCCGGCTGGCCCTGGTGGCACCCGGCACCGACTCGGCACCCGGCCCGGCCGACCGCACGTACACCCTCGACGGGGACAAGTGAGGCGCGGATGACCACTCGAATCCTCCCCGCGGCCGGCGACCCGGACGCCGCCCGCTCCCTCGCGGCCCTGCTCGGCCAGCTGCCGGACGCCGAGCCCGCCCCGCCCGTGCCCGACTCCACCTCCCTCCTCGACATGCTGGGCCGCCTGGCCGCCGAGTCCGTCGACGAACTCCCCGAGGTCGTCCTCGTCCACGAGCGGATCGGCCCCGTCCCCGCCCTGGAGCTCGTCCGCGAAGTCGCCCTGCGCTTCCCGGCCGTGGGCGTCGTCCTGCTCTCCTCCGACACCGGACCAGGCCTCTTCTCCGCCGCCATGGACTCCGGGGCGCGCGGCCTGATCGCCCTGCCCCTCTCGTACGAGGAACTCACCGCCCGCGTCCAGGCCGCCGCCCTGTGGGCCGTCGGCGTACGCCGCCACCTGGGCGGGGGCGCGGACGCGTTCACCGGTCCGGGCGGCCGGGTCGTCACCGTCACCGGGGCCAAGGGCGGCGTCGGCACCACCTTCACAGCCGTCCAGTTCGCGCTGGCGGCCGCCGCCTCGGGGCGGCGCACCGCCCTGGTCGACCTCGACCTCCAGTCCGGGGACGTCGGCTCCTACCTCGACGTGCAGTTCCGCCGCTCCATCGCCGACCTGGCCGGCATCCAGGACATCTCCCCCCGGGTCCTCCAGGACGCCGTGTACGAGGACCGCACCGGCCTCGCGCTGCTGCTGGCCCCGGCGGAGGGGGAGCGGGGCGAGGAGGTCGACGAACGGGCCGCCCGCCAGGTGATCAGCGCCCTGCGCGCCCGCTACGAGCTGGTCGTCATCGACTGCGGCACCCAGGTCACCGGAGCCAACGCGGCCGCCGTGGAACAGGCGGACGTGGCCGTGCTCGTCACCACCCCCGACGTGGTCTCCGTACGGGCGGTCAAGCGGATGGTCCGGATGTGGGAGCGGCTCCAGGTGCGCAAGGCGGAGGACACCGCCGTGGTGGTCAACCGCTGGAGCAAGCACACCGAGATCCAGCCCTCGCTGATCGAGAAGATCACCAAGACCCGGCCGGTGCGTACGCCGGTCCCCGCCGCCTTCAAGGAACTCCAGGCCGTGGTGGACGCCGGCCGGGTGCAGGACCTCGACAACCGCTCGACGGTCAAGCAGGCGCTGTGGGCGGTGGCGGGGGAACTGGGGCTGCTGTCCGTGCCGGAACGGGCCGCCGCCCCGGCCCGGACGGGCACCGGATCCGTCCTGGCGGTCCGCGCGGCCGGACCGGTGGCCCGGCTGCGGCGCGGGCGGGGGGACTGACCGGTGCGGGGCCGGCGGGGCGAGCGGGGCCGGGACCGGGGCCAGGTGGCCGTGGAGTTCGTGGGCGTGGTGCCGCTGATCCTGCTGCTCGTGGCGGCCGTGTGGGAGTGCGTACTGATCGGCTACGCGTTCTCCCTGGCCGGGAACGCGGCCGACGAGGCGGCGCGGGCGGGGGCGGTCACGGGCGACGCGGCGTGCGAGGCGGCCGCCGTCGAGCACATCGGGGGCGCGTGGGGACCGGTGGTCGAGTGCGACCGTGCCGGGGACGTCTACACCGCGAGGGTCAGCCTCGGCATCCCCGTGCTCTTCCCCGGCCTCGACTTCGGCCGGATCGACGGCAAGGGCGGCGCGGCGATGGAGCGGGAGGAGTGACATGAGACGACGGAACATCCGCTCCGACCGGGGGCAGGTGGCCCTGGAGTACATCGGCTTCGTGCCGATCCTGCTGTTCGTCGCGCTGTGCGGCATCCAGCTGGGCTGGATCGCGTACGTCCACGAACAGGCGGACACCGCCGCCCGGACGGCGGCCCGCGTGGAGGCCCAGCACCGGGGCCGGGGCGAGGCGGCCGGGCGCGCCGCGATCCGCGAAGGGCTCCCGGCGACCATCACCGTGGCCGCGGGCGCCGACGCGGTCACCGCCACCGTGACGATCGAGGTCAACACCATCGTGCCCGGACTGGACGTCCCGGACGCCACCGCCACCGCCGTCATGCCCAACGACGACCCGAAGGGACCGTGACCATGAGCCTGCGTTCCCGGGTCAGCACCCCCGACGACCGCCACGGCCCCCGCGAGGACGGCCGGCTCGTCTCCTCCTACCGCGCCAAGCTGCTGGAGGAGATCGACCTCGCCGAGATGTCCGCGCTCGCGCCCGCAGAGCGCCGGGCGCGCCTGGAGCGCGTCCTCGGACACATCATCAGCCGCGAGGGGCCCGTCCTCTCCACCGCCGAGCGCGCCCAGCTGATCCGCCGCGTCGTCGACGAGGCACTCGGTCTCGGCGTGCTCGAACCGCTCCTCGAAGACGCCTCCATCTCCGAGATCATGGTCAACGGCCCCGACCAGATCTTCGTCGAGCGGTCCGGCCGGGTCGAGCAGCTCCCGATCCGCTTCGCCTCGCACGAGCAGCTGATGCAGACCATCGAGCGCATCGTCTCCACCGTCAACCGCCGCGTGGACGAGGCCAATCCGATGGTCGACGCGCGGCTGCCCAGCGGCGAGCGCGTCAACGTCATCATCCCGCCGCTCTCCCTCACCGGCGCGACCCTCACCATCCGCCGCTTCCCGCGCGCCTTCACCCTGCACGAGATGATCGCCCTCGGCTCCCTCGACGAACAGATGCTGCTCCTGCTCTCCGGGCTGGTCCAGGCGAAGATGAACCTGATCGTCTCCGGGGCCACCGGCACCGGCAAGACCACCCTCCTCAACGCCCTCTCCGGCCTGATCCCGGAGGGCGAGCGCGTCATCACCATCGAGGATTCCGCCGAACTCCAGCTCCAGCAGGCCCACGTCATCCGCCTCGAATCCCGCCCGGCGAACGTCGAGGGCAAGGGGCAGATCACCATCCGCGACCTCGTACGCAACTCCCTGCGCATGCGCCCCGACCGCATCATCGTCGGCGAGGTTCGCGGCGGCGAGACCCTCGACATGCTCCAGGCGATGTCCACCGGCCACGACGGCTCCCTCGCCACCGTCCACGCCAACAGCTCGCAGGACGCCCTGATGCGCCTCCAGACCCTCGCCTCCATGTCCGAGGTCGAGATCCCCTTCGAGGCCCTCCAGGACCAGATCAACAGCGCCGTCAACGTCATCGTCCAGCTCACCCGCTTCGGCGACGGCTCGCGCCGCATCACGGAGATCTCCATCCTCGAGTCCCACGGCCGCGAGCCGTTCCGGATCACCACCGTGTGCCGCTACATCGCCCAGCCCATGGGGGCCGACGGGCGCGTGCACGGCTACTTCGCCTACGCCCCGCTGCCCCGCCGGATCGCGGAGCGCCTCTACATGAGCAACCAGCCCATCCCCCAGGCCTTCGGGGTAGCACCGGAGGACTACCTCGACCCGCTGACCTCCCGGACCGTGCTGTGACCCACCTCGTCCTCCTCACCCTCGGGGCCACCCTGCTGGCGGGACTCCTCGTCTCCCTCGGGGTGCACGCGTACGCGGCCGGCCTCGCCCAGCGCGCCGCCCTCGTCGACCGGCTCTCCGCGGAGGGCACCCCCGAGGCCACCGGCCGCAGACGCCGCTTCCAGGGCGTCGACCGGCGCCTGCGCAGGACGAAGCTGGGCCGGCGCATCGAGCTGAAGCTCGCGACCACCGGCCTGGACGTCACCCCGGGCGAGTTCTTCGTCTACATGCTGACGGCGGTCGCCGGAACCTGGCTGATCTCCGCCTCCCTCCTCGCGCCCTTCTTCGGCCCCGTGGCCGGCCTGATCGGGCTCTGGGCCGCCAACGCCTTCCTCAACTGGCAGCGCGCCCGGCGCACGGAGCGGTTCATCAACCAGCTGCCCGAGCTGGCCCGCATCCTCGCCAACGCCACCCAGGCCGGGCTCGCCCTGCGCACCGCCATCGGGATCGCCGCGGAGGAACTGGAGGCGCCGGCCGGGGAGGAGCTGTCCCGGGTCACGGACCGGCTCGCGGTCGGCCACTCCATCGAGGAGGCGCTCGGGGAGATCGTCGAGCGGCTGCCGTCACGGGAGCTGGTCGTCCTCGTCTCCACCCTCGTCCTGTCGGCGCGGGCGGGCGGCGCCATCGTCGGCAGCCTGCGGAACCTGACCGTGACCCTGGAGCAGCGCAAGGAGACGCGCAGGGAGATCCGTACGCAGCTCTCGCAGGTCACGGTGACCGCATACCTGGTCCCCGCCATCGGCCTCGGCTCGCTGCTCCTCGTCGACCTGATGATGCCGGGCGCGCTGGACCGGATGACGGGCGCCCTCATCGGACAGACGGCGGTGCTGGTGGCGCTCGGCCTCTTCACGCTCGGCTTCGTCCTCATCCGCCGCCTGTCGAAGATCGACGTCTGAGGGGCCGGCCACCGCGATGAACACCTACCTCCCCTTCCTCCTGGCCCTGGCCGCCGCCCTCTCCGTCTTCGGGATCCTCCACGGCGTCCGGCTCTACCGCGCCGACGTCGAACTCCCGACCGACCTCGCCCTCGCCCTGGAGGTCGGCGCCACCCGTACGACCGCCGTCGGCTCGGCCGTCGACCGGCTCGGCATCCGCTGGGCACCGCTGGTGCTGCGGCTGATGGGGCCCAAGCAGGTGGCCCGCAAGCGCCGCCAGATCGACATGGCCGGCAACCCGGCCGGCCTCACCATCGACCGGTACGCCGCCCGGCGCGCGGTCTACGGCTTCCTGGGCGGACTCGGCGCCTTCGCGATGCTGCTCAACGGCAAGCTGGTCCCGGCGCTGCTCATGGTGGCCTTCGGACTGTTCTGGATCGAGGCCGGGCTGTGGTCGGCGATCCGGATCCGGCGCGACAACATCGAGCGCACCCTGCCGGACTTCCTCGACGTCCTCGCGGTCGTCGTCAGCGCGGGCCTCGGCTTCCGCCAGGCCCTCGAACGCGTCGCGGGCAAGTACGAGGGCCCCTGGGCGGACGAGGTCCGCATCACCCTCCAGCAGCTGGACATGGGCGTCAGCCGCCGCCAGGCCTTCGACGAACTGCGCCGCCGCAACGACAGCGAACAGGTCGCCCAGTTCGTCACGGCGTTGCAGCAGGGCGAGGAGCTCGGCTCCCCGATCGTGGACACCCTGATCGCCATCGCCGAGGACATGCGGCGCACCGACGCCCAGAACGCCCGCAGGCGTGCCGCCCGGGCCGTCCCCAAGGCCACCTTCGCGGTGACGATGTTCATGCTGCCCGGCACCCTGATCCTGCTGGTCTGCGGCTTCGTCTATGGCGCGAACGTCGACTTCGGCGCCCTGCTGGGAGGCGGCTGAGCCATGCGCCTGGAAGCCAACGCCCTCCAGGCCCTGTGCCGCCAGGTGTTCGCGGTACGGCTGGTCATGATCCCCCTCGGCGCCCCCCTGGCCCTGGGCCGTACGGCGCCGGGCGTCCCGGTGTACCTGGTCGCGGGCGCGGTGGTGGGCACATTCACCCTCTCCTACGCCCTCTACCGCGACTGGAAGCGCTTCGGGCCGCTGCTGCTGCGCCACCGCTGGCTGCTGGCGGCGGACATGGCGGTGGGCGCCCTGCTGCTGATCACCGCCACCCCCTCCTCCCCGCTGGGGCTCGTCGCCCTCGGCACACCGCTGCTGGCCGGGCTGGTCTACGGCTGGCGGGGATCCGCGGTGTTCGCGGCGGCGCAGACGGTGGTGGTGGCGGCCCTCGGCGGCGGCCTGGCCCTCTCCCTGCTCTGCGTCCTGTCGGGCGCGGCCGGCTCCTCCGTACGCGACTTCCTCTTCCGCCTGTCGCAGACGCGGGCGCGGCTGGCGGCGGCCGAGGCGGTCCGGGAGGAGCGGGAACGGCTGGCGCGGGAGATGCACGACTCGGTGTCCAAGACCCTGCACGGCCTCGCGCTCAGCGCCGACGCCCTGTCCCGCACGACGGACCCCGCCGCCCTGCGCCACCAGGCGGAACAGGTGGCCGCTGCCGCCCGCCGCGCGGCCTTGGAGTCCCGTGCCCTGCTCACGGACCTGCGGCGCGCCGAGGAGATCCCCCTCCTGCCGGCGCTGCGCGCACTGGACGCGGAGGTCCGGGTGTCGGGGGAGCTGCCCGCCCTGCCCCCGGCGGTGGCGGGGCACATCCTGTCGGTGGCCGCGGAGGCGGTGGAGAACGCACGCCGCCACGCGGAGGCCACCGAAACCCTGCTGACGGTGTCGGTGACCGGCACGCACCTCACCGTCTCGGTGGAGGACGACGGCCGCGGCCTGCCGGCGCGGCTGCCCTCCGGGGGCCACTTCGGCGTGCTCGGCATGCGGGAACGCGCGGCGGCGATCGGAGCCGCCCTCTCCCTCGGCCCCCGCCCGGCGGGCCGCCCCGGCACCCGCGTCCGTCTCTCGCTCCCGCTGGAGGGGATCCGATGACCCCGAGGACCCCGACGACCTCGATCGACGTCCTGATCGCCGACGACAACCCGGTGGTACGGGCGGGCCTGAGCGCGCTGCTGGCCACGGCGGGGGACCTCCGCGTGGTGGCCCAGGCCCGCGACGGCCGCGAGGCCCTGCACCTGACCCGGATCCACGCCCCGGACGTGATCCTGCTGGACGTCCGGATGCCGGGGGTGGACGGCATCTCGGCACTGCCGCACCTGGTGTGCCTGGCGCCGGTCCTGATGCTGACGTACAGCCAGGAGGCGGAGGTCGTCCGCGAAGCCCTCCTCCTGGGCGCGGGCGGCTACCTGATCCACGGCGAGTTCACCGCCGACGACCTGGTACGCGCGGTCCGCGACATCCACGCCGGCCGCGCCCACTTCACCCCGACGGCCGCCACCGCCGTCCTCGCGGAACTCCGGTCCTCTTCGCAAACGCAACCTTCTGTGGCACAGTCGACGGAGCGCATGCACAACTCCGTTGTGTTCGGCCTGAGTTCGCGTGAGGTGGAGATCATGGACCTGATCGCGTCCGGCATGAACAACCAGCAGATCGCCGGCGCCTGCTTCATCAGCGAGAAGACGGTCAAGAACCACATCAACCGCATCTTCGCGAAGCTCCAGAGCACCAGCCGCAGCGAAGCGATAGCCCGCTGGCTGGGAACCGCCCGTCCGGGAGTGACTGGTCATGGGTAGACACCGTGCGCAATGGGACCGTATTTGGGCCCCGGGACCCTTGGTTATCACCCGTCACTCCCCGTACCGTCCGCGAATCGACTGCGGAACCGGACCGGGAGGGATCCCCCATGTCGAACAACACGCTGCTGAAGGTCTCCGTCGAGGCGAAGGTACGGGTCAACGGCTGGACGGACACGACGGTGACCCGGATCCGCAAGCGCTACGCGAACCTCGACCGGGGGCAGACCGCGTTCGAGTACCTGGGCATCATCCTGGTGGTCGTGGTGATCATCGGAGCCATTGTCGGATCAGGCATTGGCTCGGAGATCACCACGAGGATCAAGGACGCAGTAAAGAACATCAAGGCCGGATAGCGTCGTTGTTCGCCAGGTGCGGTGGTGATCGAGGGCAAGCTGCCCCTGTCTACGTGGTGATGATCGTTGGCCTTCTCTTTTCCGCGCTCGCCCTTTTCGTCATCGGGCAGGCCTCGGTCACGCGCAGTGATGCGCAGGGTGCTGCGGATGCGGCGGTGCTGGCTGCGGCCCAAGAGGCCAGGGACCACTTGCTGCCGGGGCTGATCCTTGCTGAGCTGCAGCCGGAGGAGTGGGAAGCGATCCTCAAGGGGCGCCGGTTCGACTACACAGGAGCCTGTGGGCTGGCTGCCAAATTTGCTGCGAGCAATGACGCCACGGCGACATGCGTTCCCAATGGTCTCAGCTTTAAGGTCACCGTCGAGACGAACGGAACCGTTGGTAGTTCGGTCATTCCGGGAACCGAAGCCATGCGTGGAACCGCTGATGCCATCGCGGTGATCGAACCCCGCTGCCGCCTGGGGGCTCTCCCGGAACCTACTCCAGCGCCTTCGCCGACTTCTACGGTGAGTCCCCCGCTGCCTGAAGGTAAGCCTAAGCCCGCGTCCGTGAAATTTCAGTGTAAGGGGGGGGAAGAAATCGTCTTCGACCCCTCGAAACCCGATCCTTGGCGCGCGTTGGGGAGAAGCCTCTTCGATGTGCGACTGACCGATTAACAGCGAGCGACTGACAAGGAAGCAGCCACATGAGCATGCGGCAAACGTTGAAGGCGCGCGGGGGAGCGACCGCCGCGGTTGCAGCGGTCTTGGCCCTCACGTTGGCCGGGTGTGGTGGAGGTGGCGACGACAAACCGAAGTCTCCTGAGAAGCCTGCTTCACCGCCGGCTCAGGGAGCGGCGGCGTCGAATAAGGGGCCGAGCCCGGAGCCTACCGAAGTGATTGCAACCCTCAGCGGAGAGGCCGGAATGTCTCTGGTGATCAACTCGGTGCGACGAGATTCCGGTGGCTTCGTCACGGTCAATGGACAGATCAAGAACGCTGGTAGCCAGTCATTCACTCGGACTTCAGATTGGCGTGGGATCGAATTGAAGGGCAGTGGAGAGTCCGTGGCGGGGGCAACCCTCGTCGACAAGGTGGGAAAGAAGCGCTACTACGTCCTTCGGGACACCGAGTCCAGGTGCCTGTGTACGACTGGTATTTCCAGCGTTGATGCCGGCAAGGTCGTTCCCTTCTTCGCTCAGTTCCCAGCGCCTCCAGCCTCCACCAGCGAAGTAGAATTTAGCCTCCCCACCTTCACCTCGGCCACCGTCAAAATCTCCGGGTGACCCCATGACCAAACGCCACCGCGTAGCCGCCGCCACAGCCGTCGCCGCCCTCGTCATCGCCGGGACCCACCTCATCGGCGCGACAAGCGCCCACGCCGACGACCCGAAGCCTTCCGTACCCCCCGGCACGGAGCCGTCGGCCGCCGCGCCCGTGCAGGTCGACCCGAACGCCCCGGGCCTCAAGATCCCCCAGGGCGGCACCCTCGCGCCGATCAAGGTGCTCGACATCGCCGAAGTCGTCGAAGACCTCGGCGGTGAGCAGCGCCGCCAGGAGACCAACCAGAACGTGATGATGGCCCTGCAGTCCGAGGTCCTCTTCCCGGAGAACAGCGCCGTCTTCAACGCCCAGGCCGCCTCCCGCATCCAGGCCATCGCGCAGGAGATCAACACCCAGAAGGCCACCCGCATCCGCGTCTTCGGCTTCACCGACGACCAGGGCAGCTACGAGCACGGCAAGGAGCTCTCCAAGCAGCGCGCCGACGCCGTCCAGGCCGAGCTGGCCAAGACCGTCACCAGCCCCGGCGTCACCTACGACGTCCGCGGCTACAGCGAGGACTACCCGATCGCCGACAACAGCACCGAAGAGGGCCGCAAGAAGAACCGCCGCGTCGAGATCACCTTCCCCCGCGGCGCCGCCGGCTAGGTATAAAACTGCCGGACGCCCGACGCGCGGGGAGCCCGTCACACCGGCAAGTGGAAGACGTCGTCCTGGATGTTCGAGATCTGCGTGTTCCGCTTGATCACGTCCGACATCCTCGTGCTCTTGACCGCGGCCACCTCGGCCGGCGTGAGGGCCGGGTCGTTCTCGAACCAGAGCCGGTCGCCGGCCCGGGTGCGGGTGAGCTGGTCGGTGATGACCGCAGTGAACAGCGGACCGAACGCCGTGCCGGGCACGTGCGGCTCCGCCAGCCCGCCGATCAGCGGGTCGACCAGGCAGACGTCGCCGTACGCGGCGCTCAGCTTCGCCTGTACCGCCGGGTCCGGCGTCAGCTCGGCGAACGTGCGGCGCGGGGGCAGCCCGTACGCCTCGCGGCACCGGTTGTAGTCCGGGATCCCGTGGTCGCGGGCGCGCTGGATGTCCACGGCCACCAGGTCCAGCGGCGGTGCGCCGGTCAGCTGGATGCTGCGCATCGCCTCGATCACCGAGACGTCGACCTCCTGCATGATCTGCGACGCGAAGCCCTTGAACACCGGCCCGATGCCGTACTCGTTGACGATGCCGATGTTGAGCAGCGCCTTGGCATGCGGCACGGTCCGCAGGACTTTGCCGTAGTCGTCCACGATCAGCAGGTCGGGGGAGAGCATCGAGTGGCCGAACCGGAAGCCGAACGTGGCGAACTCGGCGCTCATGGTGGGGTCCACGCGCGGGTCGTAGCCGGCGTACGGGGCGATCGCGTTCGGGCCCAGGATCGCCGGGACGAACTCCTGGAAGGTGATCGCCCCGATCAGCGCGCCGACCCACTTGCGGGCGTGCTGGTAGACCTGCTCGGCCGTGGCCGTGGGGCGCTCGGCGGCGATCCGCGCGGCCAGCCGGTTGTGCTCCCGGACGAACAGCGTGTGGATGCTCATCAGGCCGTACCCGGTGTTGGCCCGCTCGTCGCCGGCCAGGAAGAATCCGGCCGCCGGCCCGACCGTCTGGTTGAACAGTCCGGCCGTGTTCAGCGGCAGGGCCGGACCGTCAACGCCGGTGCTGGTCTTCAGGGCGCTGGTGTAGACCGCTATCGGCCCGAGGTTCTGGACGGCTCGCAGAGCCGCGGCGCGGCCCTCGTCCGGGCCGTACACCTGGCTGGCGTCGAAGTACGAGTTGGAGCCGTCGAGCTGCTGCCGCGGGTTGCGCCGTCCGGTACCGGTGGACGGGTCGTACGCCGAGCGCGTGAGGGGGATCTGGCTGCCCGGCGGGAACGCGGTGTCGCCGGCGGGCACGGGGATGCCGATCCTCTCCAGTGGATCCGCGGCCCCGATGAGGTTGACGTCGTGGTTGAGGAACTGCCCCCACATCCAGGTCAGGTCCGTCAGGCGCTGGGCGTTGAGGGTGTCGGCCTCCTGCCGGCAGACGATGTTGCTGACGGCCCGGGCGCTCGGCCGCCCGGCGCCGGCCGGGGCGCTCACGCCGTCGTCGTACCCGACGGGGGCGCGTCGCAGGAAGGCCGCGCCGGCGGCCCCGCGCGCGGGGTGTTCGAGGTTGTTGCCGTAGCCGCTCACGGACCGGTTCACCGGCGGGGCGGGCGCTGCCGCCGTGCCGCCGCCGGCCCGGACCGAACCGCCTTCGTCCTCGACGGCGGCGCTCGCGGTGCTGTCCGGCGCGGCCGCGCCGGACAGCGGCACGGCGCGACGACCGTCCTTGGCGTTGAATCCTTCCATCGGGGATCCTCCGGAGGGTGCTGAAGGGCGTGAGCCTGATCGGCCGGACGGCTCCTGGCGGCCCGGCCGGGCGATTCCCACCGCGGCGCTCCTGGATCCCGTGCGGCCGGGATGACGGCCCTGCGACTCCCGGATGGCGACGACCTCAGGGGAACGGCAGCTACTACGACGCTACGTCCACCCGCGCCGGGCGGCGAACGGTGGGCATACGGGGATACCGGGCGAGGGCGCGGGCGCGGGGCGCCGCCGGAGCCGGCCGAGCAGGTGATCGGCCTTGCCGGACTGATGTCCCTCCCGGGAACCCGGTGGCGCGACGCGGACCTGGGCCGTGCTGCCGCAGCGCTGACGTTTGTCACTTTCGTCCCGCGCGAATTCCCCTGACGCTGGAGGGAGATGACCGAGGGGAAGGGGTGGGTGCCGCGTGACCGCGACGGGCCGGGGGACAGGGACGGTGACGGCCAGGCCGAGCTGGGGCGGGATCGTGCGGGTGTGGGTCCGGTCGCTGGGGGACGTACTGCTGCGGCGCCCGGCCGCGCAGGGGGTGAGGCATTCGTCCGGGGTGCGGCAACTGCTGCTGACCCTGGCCGTGATGGAGGCCGTGACCGGGTTCCTGCTGTCCTCGATGCTGCCGCCCCCGGTCCGGCCCGTGCACGCGGCGGTGGAGGTGCTGCTGGTGCTGGCCGGGTTCGCCCTGGTGGCCACGCTGCTCCGGCACCCGCACGAGGTGGACGCGGAGCGGCTGGTCCTGCGGACCGGGTTCCTCGGGGACGTGACACTGCCGCGCTCGGCGGTCCGGTCCGTGTCGCCGGTGGTGCGTACCGTGGACGGCCGGGGGCCGCGTCCCGTTCCGGGCGAGCCGGAGGCGGTGGCCTGCTCGGTGAGCGATTCCCTGGAGGTCGCCGTGCACCTGGATCCGCCCGTACGCCTCGACCTCGGTGCCGCCGGGGTGGTCGACGCCAGGACCGTGTACGCCTCGGCCGACTCCCTCCCCGCCCTTTCCGCGGCCCTCCGGGCGGCGTAGGAATGCCCTCCCGATTTAACCGATATGTGTTCGGCTCGATATCGCGCCCGCCGTCGAGACGCGGTGTAGCGGGAATTCCGGGTGAGGAACGTTTCGGCATATCGGCGGCGCGACTGGAAATCGGGTCCGCCCTGCGCAGGGGTGTGGCGCAGGGCGGACCCGGCGTGTCGACCATGGATTTTCGGCCATTATGGCAGGTGGGCGGGGCGGCTGTTGTGTGCCCGTAAGGGAGTCGATTCGCCAGTCGAGGGTCATCGGATGATCTGCCGACTGCTCGTTGCGGGTGGAGTGGTCGTCCCATCCAATTGACCGGCCGGTGATCGCTGATATCAATTCGGTGTGCTCGTAATCGAGCCGGATGACTCCCTCTTTTTGGCTTGAGTGAACCACTCCTGCCTGCGTCGAGAAGGGAATCCGCATCATGGCAACCGCCCTCCGCAAGACGCTCGCCCTCACCGCGCTCGCCCTGACCGCCTGCCTCCTGCCGGCCGGCGGGGCGGCGGCGGGAACCGTCCAGCAGGCCGCGGTCCCCGGCCGGTACTGCCTCGCCAACACCTGGGGGACCGCCGACATCTCCTCGAAGCCGTGTGATGCCGCCGACCGGGGCCAGCAATGGACCCTCTCGGGCCATCAGATCTCCCTCACCGACGCGCGCGGCTACTGTCTGGCCAACAACTGGGGCACCCCGGACGTCTCGACGAAGCCGTGCAACCCCAACGACCAGGGGCAGTACTGGAACGTCTCGGGTCAGAAGATCTCCCTCGCTTTCGCCCCGGGGTACTGCCTCGCCAACGCCTGGGGAACCCCGAAGATCACCACGAAGCCCTGTGACGCCGCCGACCGAGGGCAGAACTGGGTGGTCTTCAACAACCTGATCAGCCTGGCCCTCGGCTGATCCCCGCTCCCGCTCCCGCGCCCGGGACTGCCGGAGCAGCCCCGGGAGCGGGACGGCCTGGTTCAGTCCTCCACGCGCACCGGCATGAGCAGCGAGTACGTCTCCTCGTCGTCGCTCCGGCGGACCGTCAGGGGCGTGGTGCCCGTGCCGGCCTCCAGGACCAGGCGGTCCCGGTCCCCGGCGGCCAGGGCGTCCAGCAGGAAGGCGCGGTTCACCCCGATGCGGTCCCCGGCCCGGTCCCCCGTCCCGTCCACGATCCGGTCCCCGGTCCCGTTCCCCGCCGAGAGCTGGGCGCAGACCGTCGCCGTGCCCCCGTCCGTCACCTCCAGCACGCTCACGTCGTACGCCGCACCGTCCTGCTCCCGCACCTGGCTCCGCACCGTCCCGCCACGCAGGGCCTCCCGGAACGCGGCGACGTCCACCACGGCCCGGCGCCCGGCGGGCAGCCGTACGAGCCGCCGGTAGTCGGGGAAGCCGTCCCCGGCGCACCGCCCGCCCGCCTGCCGCTCCCCGGCCTCCAGGACCACCCTGTCCCCCTCGATCGCCAGTTCCACGGGCCCGCCGTCACCGAGCAGCGCCCGCATCGCGTCGACCAGCGGGGACGGGACGACGGCCTGGACGCGCGAGCCGTCGTACTCCGCGGAGCCGGTGATCCCGGTCCCCGAGACGGCCAGCCGGTAGCGGTCGGTGGCCACCACCCGCAGCGTTCGGCCCTCGATGTCGAAGAGGACCCCGCCGAGCATCGGCAGTTCCGGATCGGTACTCGCCGCGAACCGGACCGCGTCCAGCGCGGCGGCCAGTGCGGGTCCGGACAGGGTCAGGCGGACGGTGCGGGTGTCGGCGGAGGCCGGAATCATGGTGATCTCCCTGGAATCGAGAAGGGCACGGACCATGGAGAACTCGCTGCGCGCATCGGAAAGCCCCCGCTCCAGCCGGAGCAGGTGCTCCCGGAGCAGCTTCAGCACCAGCGCGGTGTCGCCCCCGGCCCAGCCGGCGGTCACCAGCCGGATGTCGGCCAGCGGCATCCCGGCCCGGCGCAGACGGGCCAGCAGGCGCGCCTCCTCCAGTTGGCCGGGCCCGTACCAGCGGTACCCGCTCACCGGATCCACCCGGTCCGGGACCAGCACCCCGGCGCCGTCGTAGAACCGCAGCGCGCTCACGCCCAGTCCGCTGTCCCGGGCCATCTCGCCGATACTGCGCATCTCGTTCCCCACGCCCAGCACTCTGATCCCTCCACCAGGTCGAGGGTCAAGCCTCTCCGGAGCGGCGGGTCAGCGGCCGGGGTCCTCCGGTCCGAGGACCCGCATGGTGCCGGCCCCCTGGTGCCACGACCAGCAGAACGCTCCCGGCTTCCGGACGCGCATCCTCGTCGTGGATTCCGCTCCCCGGACGTTCAGGTGATGGCCCGTGCTGAACACCACCCGCAGGGCGTGCACGGCAACTTCCGCCCGGCCGGGGGCCGTTACCGGCTCAGGGCACTACGTCCGCCCCGGTCCCGCGACGCCTCCAGCAGCCCAAGGGCCGCCTCGCGCGCCCGCAGGGCCGGTTCCGGGCCCGGGTTCAGGGCGGCCACCACCGTGGCGCCCTCGGCCAGGATCAGGAGCTGGTCCGCGAGGGCGGGGGAGTCGGTGAGGGTGCCCAGCAGGGAGCGCAGCTCCGCCTTGTGGCGGCGTACGACGTCCAGCACGGCGGCGGGGCCCGTGCCCAGTTCCCCGTACGCGTTGAGGAAGGCGCAGCCCCGGAAGTCCGGCTCCGAGAACCACCGCGCCAGCCAGTCGAAGACGGCCGGCACCGGCTCGGCGGCCGCCGTCACCGCCTCCCGCAGGCTGGCGGTCCAGCGGGCGTCGCGCCGCTCCAGGTAGGCCGCGACCAGGGCCTCCTTCGCGGGGAAGACCCGGTAGAGCCGCTTCAGCGGTACGCCCGACTCCGCGCGGATGCGGTCCATGCCGACGGCCTGGATGCCCTCGGCGTAGAACAGCGCCTCCGCGGCGTCGAGCAGCCGGGTGCGGGCCTCTTCATCGTCCATGGGGTGAAGGGTAGTTGAGGACCGCTTGCGGCGAGAACGCTCGTTCTCTACTTTGAGAACAAGCGTTCTCCGAGCTGTCGTACGAGCTGTCGTGCGAGCCGTCGTCCGCGCCGCTTCCGCGCTGCCTTCCGAGAGGAACCGCCCATGCTCACGCCCCCGTTCACCGAGGAGACCGCCCGCGCCAAGGTGCGGGCCGCCGAGGACGCCTGGAACACCCGCGACCCCGACCGGGTCGCGCTCGCCTACTCCGAGGACTCCGTCTGGCGCAACCGCGACCGCTTCCTCACCGGCCGCGCCGAGATCCGCGCCTTCCTCGCCGAGAAGTGGCGGCGCGAGCTCGACTACCGCCTGCGCAAGGAGCTCTGGGCGTACACCGGCAACCGGATCTCCGTCCGCTTCGAGTACGAGTGGCACGACGCGGACGGCCGGTGGTGGCGCAGCCACGGCAACGAGCAGTGGGAGTTCGACGACGACGGCCTGATGCGCCGCCGCGAGGCCAGCGTCAACGACATCCCCATCGAGGAGTCCGAACGGCGGCTCCGCCCCTGAGGTCCCCTGAGGCCCGCGGGCCCGCCGCCCGCGGCTACGGCTCGCCGTGGTGGGCCCGGGTGATCAGGTCCGTCGCGACCTCCAGGGCCGCCAGCCGGGTCTCCTCCGGGTCCCCTTCCACGTGCTGGAGGAACATCATCCCCGCGTGCAGGGTGAACAGGGCGCTCACGCACCGCACCTGGTCCGTGAGCGGGCCCTCCTCGTTGCGCAGGAGTTCCACCAGGGTGAACAGCCGGCGCTTGACCGTCTCCCCGATGCTCAGCTCGCGCATGGTGGCCTGGTTCTCCTGCATGAAGCGGTACAGCTGCGCGCCCGCCGCCATGGCCTCGCTGTAGCGGCGCAGGACTTCCCGCTTGGTCTCCAGCGTCGGCGGCTGCCCCTGCGCCCACTCGATCAGCTCGTCGATCGGACGCGTCAGGTCCTCGAAGACGCTGATGATGATGTCTTCCTTGGTCTTGAAGTGGTAGTAGAGCGCCGCCTTGGTGACGTCCAGCCGCTCGGCGATCTCCCGCAGCGAGGTCTTCTCGTACCCCTGCTCGGCGAAGAGCTCCAGTGCGACGTCCTGGATGCGCTGGCGCGTGTTGGCACGGCGCGGCTGCTGCGGACCGGTGCTGGACATGGCTCTCCCGAGTACTTACTTGACGCCCGGCTAGTGACGGGTCTACCTTCCCCATTGTAGTGAACTAGCCGGGCGGCAAGTAAGTGCCCGGTGCGGTTGCGTGTGAGCGGGGAGTGGACATGGCGGAGAACATCGCAGGGGCAGCCGGCGCCGGGGAGGTGAAGCCGCGCAGCGTACGCGTCGTCCTGATGGCCCTCATGATCGCGATGCTGCTCGCCATGCTCGACAACATGATCATCGGTACCGCGATGCCGACCATCGTGGGAGAGCTCGGCGGCCTCGAACACCTCTCCTGGGTGGTCACGGCCTACACCCTGGCCACGGCCGCCTCCACGCCGATCTGGGGCAAGCTCGGCGACATGTACGGGCGGAAGGGCTCCTTCCTCACCTCGATCGTCATCTTCCTCGTCGGCTCGGTGCTCAGCGGCATGGCCCAGGACATGGGCCAGCTGATCGGCTTCCGCGCCGTCCAGGGCCTGGGCGCCGGCGGCCTGATGGTCGGCGTCATGGCGATCATCGGCGACCTGATCCCGCCCCGTGAGCGCGGCAAGTACCAGGGGATGATGGCCGGCGTGATGGCCCTCGCCATGATCGGCGGCCCGCTGGTCGGCGGCACCATCACCGACCACATGGGCTGGCGCTGGTCCTTCTACATCAACCTCCCGCTCGGCGCCGTCGCCCTCGTGATGGTGAGCGCGGTGCTGCACCTGCCCAAGAAGAAGGCCCAGGGCAAGATCGACTACCTCGGCGCGGCCCTGCTGACCGTCGCCATCACCTCGGCCGTCCTCGTGACGACCTGGGGCGGCACCGAGTACGCCTGGGGCTCCGCCGAGATCATCGGCCTGAGTGCGGTCGGTGTGCTGTCGACCGCCGCGTTCCTCTACGCCGAGACCAAGGCCGCCGAGCCGGTCATGCCGCTGCACATCTTCCGCAGCCGCAACTTCACGTTGATGTCGGTGATCGGCTTCCTCGTCGGCTTCGCCATGTTCGGCGCCGTGCTCTACCTCCCGCTCTTCCAGCAGTCCGTCCAGGGCGCCTCCGCCACCAACTCCGGCCTGCTGCTCCTGCCCCTGCTGCTCTCGATGATGGCCGTCTCGCTCGTCGCGGGCCGCGTCACGACCAGCAGCGGCAGGTACAAGGTCTTCCCGATCGCCGGCGGCGCCCTCATGGTCGTCGGCCTGTTCCTCCTCGCCACCATGGACACGGGTACCTCCCGCCTGGTCTCCGGCCTCTACATGGCCGTCCTCGGCGCCGGTCTCGGCTTCCTGATGCAGATCACCATGCTGGTGGCGCAGAACAGCGTCGACATGAAGGACATGGGCGTGGCCTCCTCCTCGGCCACCCTCTTCCGCACCCTCGGAGGCTCCTTCGGTGTGGCGCTGATGGGCTCCCTGTTCACCTCGCGGGTCACGGACACCATGTCCGAGCGGCTCGGCCCGCAGGCAGCCGAGGCCGCGGGCTCCGCCCAGCTGGACGCGGCCGGCCTGGCCAAGCTCCCCGAGGCCGTGCGCGACGCCTACCAGCACGCGGTCGCCGCCGGTACGCACTCGGCGTTCCTGCTGGGCGCGGCGATCGCCGTACTGGGCTTCGCGCTCGCCTGGTTCGTCAAGGAGGTCCCGCTGCGGGGCGCCGGCCCGGCCCCGGCCGACGGCGGGTCCGCCAAGGCCGCGCAGGCCCCGCAGGACTCCCTCGCGCACTGAGCCCCCTGCCTGCCGGTGAGGCGGGTGCGGTCCGGGAACTCCCGGACCGCACCCGCCTCTTCCGTGCCCGCCGGAGGCCCGTCCGGGGCCCCAACCGCCGGGAGGCCCCCCGGCCCGGGAAGACCGCGGGCCGGACCGGTACCGGCGGCCCCGAGGGCGCCGGCGGGCCCGGGGCCGCACCGGCAGGGCTGCCCGACGGCATCGCCCGTGCCTCCGAGGCCGGCGGCCACGCCGTCGACATCACCATCGACGACGGCCCCCACCCCCGCTGGACCCCCGGATCCTGGACGTGCCGGCCCGGTACGGCGCGAAGGCCGTCTTCCGCGTGATCGGCCCACAGGCCAAGGCCCACCCCGACCCGGTCAAGAAGGTGGCCGCGGCCGGCCACCGGCTCTGCGACCACTCCACGGACCACGACACGTCCATGGACAAGAAGCCCGTCGCCTCCAGCAGGCGCAGACCCTCGACGCGAAGAAGCCGATCGGGGAAGCCGCCGGCGGCGCCGAGGTCCAGTACTACCGGGCGCCGGGCGGCGCCTTCACCCCCGACCGCCGGCGGATCGCCGCCCTCGACCAGGTCCTGGCCTGGCTGAACGAGCAGGGCCGGCCCACCTGTCTCCCGGTACGCACCGCCCCCCGACCCCTCCTGACGTGCCGCCCGCCCGGCCCTACAGCGCCCCCGCCACCTTCAGCACCGCCGCCGCCAGCGGGCCGTTCTCCGGGGCCGTGCCGCCCGGGAAGCCGAAGCGGCGGCGCGTGTACCCGTACGCGATCCCCGTGACCGGATCGGCGAAGCCCAGCCCGCCCGCGGCGCCGCAGTGCCCGAAGGCCTCCGGGCCCACGGCGTGCTGCCGCTCGAAGCCCAGCCCGAAGTGGTCGGTCTCCGAGGTGACCGCGTCCGTGCCCGGGGTGTGCGGCCGGGCCACGTCGGCCACGGTCTCCGGGGTCAGCAGCGCCGGAAGGCCGTTGAGCCCGCCGATCGCCGCGGCGTACAGGGCCGCCACGCCGCGCGCCGTGCCGATGCCGCCGGCCGAGGCGGGGCCGAGGGCCTTCACCTTCGGGTGGTTGGCGTACGCGACCACGTCCATCGGCGGTTCGTGGTGCTGGTTGAAGGCGATCCGCATCATCTCGGGCATCGCGCCGGCCGCGAGCACCTCCGCCTGCGCGGGCGTCGGCAGCATTTCCAGGACCGGCTTCCAGCGGCCCGCGAGCCCCTCCGGCAGCCCCATGTACAGGTCCAGCCCGTACGGCGCCCGCACCCGCTCCTCGTAGACCTCCTGGAGGGAGCGGCCCGTGGCCCGCCGCACCACCTCGCCCGTCAGCGCGCCGATCACGAAGGCGTGGTAGCCGTACGCCGTGCCGGGCTCCCAGAACGGCTCCTGCCCGGCCAGCCGGGCCGCGACGAACGCGTCGTCCGCGACCTCCTCGTACGAGAAGCCCTCGTCGGTTCCGATCAGCCCGGAGCCGTGCGCGACCAGCTGCCGCACCGTCAGCCGCTCCTTGCCGTGCCCGGTGAACTCCGGCCAGTACGCCGACACCGGGCGCTCCAGGTCCAGTACGCCCTCCTGCGCCAGCAGCGCCACGACCAGGTGCGCGGCGCCCTTGGTGATGGAGAAGACCCCGCTGAGGGTGTCGCCGTCGGTGTCCTCGCCGCCCCACAGGTCCACCACGGTCCGCCCGTGGTGGCGGACCGCCAGCTGGGCCTCCGGCGGGTTGGGCTCCAGCGCCACGAAGGTCTCGAACGCCTCCCGGACCGTCTCCCAGCCCGCCGCGGTCGTCCCGTTCACCGTCACACCCATGCCGTCCCCCGTACCGTTCGCGGACCGTCCGTCCGTCGGGCACAGACAACCAGAGTCGCGCGGAGGGCATTCCGGCCCGGCAGCGGAGTTCGTCACCTGCGCGTCCGCCGGCCGTTCCCGTACGGGTGAACGCGCGCGCGGCATCGTTCCGGCCCGACGCGGGGGCCCGTTGGTCCGGGCATGAAGCGCACTCGCACCGCCGCCCTCACCCTCGCCGCGGCCGCCGCGGCCGTCGCCCCCGCCCTCGGCCAGGCGTCCGCCACCGCCGCACCGGGCACCGGGTACCTCCAGGACCCGGCCGGGGGCGAGCACGAGATGAAGTCCCTGTGGACCAAGGACCAGAAGCACAAGCTGGAGGGCCAGGTCCGCTTCCACCCCGGGATCCAGTACGAGACGGTCTCCCGTCCCGCGCTCCCCGGCGACCCGAGGGACGAGCGCCGGGTCGCCGACCCGGACACGCTGTCCTGGATGCCCTCGTACGAGTTCGCCTGGGCCGTGTCCGACGTCCTGGTGAACAAGGGCCTGACCACGAAGAACGGCAAGCACCCGATCGTCGTGCGCGCCGTACTGCGCGACGCGCGCGGGACCGCGCGGGCTGAGGTGGAGCAGGAGCTGACGGGGCAGCCGGCGACGGGGCGTCAGAAGGTCGCGGGCGGCAAGCGCATCCCGTGCGACACCGGTCGGTACACGGTGGAGTGGTCGGTCACGCGCACCCACTACGGGACGCTGACGGGCACGCTGCGCTGGGACTCCGGCTGCGAGCGCTACCGCACGGCGTTCTCCGGGAAGAACGGCCCGGCGTAGCACGGCGGGAGAAAGCGGAGGAGGCCTGTCGCCCCGCGCACCTTGTGGGTGCTCGGCGGGCGACGGGGCCACGGCCTTGGATCAAGCGCCGTGAGCCATTCTGCCGTACGGGATGGGGCGCGGCAGGGAGGCGGAGGTCCCTGGTGCGGGGGACCTTCAGCGCTTCTTCTTAGAGGCGGCGCCCGCCCGGGCGGCGATGTCCTCCAGGACCGCCTTCGGGTCGCCGCCCGGCTCCACGGCCCGCCCGATGCTGCGCTTGATGGTGTCGCTGACCGTCACCCAGGCCGGGTCGTTGACCGGGTAGAGCTGCGCGCCGCGCAGGGCGGTCAGGAACTGCTCGTCGTTCTTGTCGAGGCCGCCGCCTGCGGGGGTGCGGGAAGCGGTGACCGTCGAGGGCAGCAGGTGGTAGCGGCCCGCGAAGTCCGCCAGGTTCTTGTCCTGGTAGACGAAGTCGAGGAACCTGCCGATCTCCTCGCGCTTGCCGTTCTGCTTGAACGCCATCATCCAGTCGGCCACGCCCACGGCCGGCGGGGTCTCGCCGGTGCCGAGGTACTCCGAGACCGGCATGGCCACGGTGCCGACGGTGATGCCCTTGGCACGCGCCTCGTGGGAGAGCGACGGGTAGCCGTTGAGCATGCCGACCTCCCCGCGGAGGAACGCCGCGAAGGCGTCGGCGCGGTTCAGCTGCGAGGGCGGGACCGGACCGGTCAGCCCGGGGCCCACCAGCTGCTCCTTCAGCCACTTGAAGGTCTGGATGTTCTGGTCCGAGGCGAGGCTGTAGTTGCCGCTGCTGTCGGCGTAGCCGCCGCCGTTGCCCAGCTCCCAGATCATCGCCTCCGCGTGTGCCTCCTCGGGGCCCAGCGGCAGGGCGTACGGGTACCGCACGCCCTTGGCCTTGAGCGCCGTCGCGGCCGCCTTCAGGTCGGTCCAGGTCTTGGGCTGCCAGGACGTCGAGCCGTCCCTGGGGATGATGCCCGCGTCGGCGAACAGCTTGGTGTTGTAGAAGAGCAGCCGGCTGCTCGCCACGAAGGGCAGGCCGTAGAGGGTGTTGCCGACGGACCCGGCCTCGGCGAGGGGCTGGAGGAAGTTCGCCTCGGCGGTGACCGAGAGCAGTTCCTCGGCGGAATACAGCTTGCCCTGGGCGGCGAAGTCCGAGTAGGAGCCCATGAGGGCCATGTCGGGCGCCTTGCCGGCGTCGACCATACGGGAGACCTCGCGGTCGATGTCGGCCCACGGCATGAGCTTCACCTCGACCTTGATGTCGGGGTTGGCCTTGGTGAAATCGGCCGTCACCTTGTCCCAGAAAGCCTTGGAGCTGTTGGCGGAGTTGTTGCCGTATTCGGCGGCGACCAGGCGCAGCGCATCGCCGTCTTCGCCGTCGCCGGAGGAACTTCCGCAGCCGGACAGCGGTATCAGCAGGCCGAACACGGCTGCTGACGCGGCCGCGCCGAACATTCTTCTTCGCACGGGTGGATACCCCTGATTTTCTTTTGAGTCCCGTTGTTACTTATAAGTTGCTCCGGGCTGGGGTGTCCCGCCGTGGCCCGTCTGGCCGGAATTCTCTCCTGAAGGCGGTGGGTTCGATTCCATCGGGTAGGCAGTTGTGTCGGTTGCTCCAACCATTGCTTTTCCCATTTGTGTTTTCCGATATGGGGCTCCCCGGCGGACGCGCGTAGACATACGGAAAAGCCCGTTTCCGGCAGGGAAACGGGCTGGGGTGCTTTTCCGGCGGCGCGTGCCGGCCGGGGGCCTAGTCGGCGAAGTCGCCGGCGTAGGGATCGGGCTCGCCCGTCTCCGGGTTGCGGCCCTCCTGCCAGCGGCGCTGGGCCTTGCGCCAGTGCACGAAGCTGAGGTGGCCGCCGTCCCAGAAGGTGATGCCGACGGGGCTCACGTCGAACTCGTCCGAGCACAGCCGCAGCAGGAATTCGGCCATGCCGTACGGGTAGACGGCGAAGGCGTCGGCGGTGTGCCGGCCCGCGACCAGCACCGGCCACCGGTCGGGGTCGGGGTCGGTGGTGAGCCAGCACAGGATGTCGGCGCCCGCGGTGACCCCCCAGGCGATGATCGACTCCGGGTCCACGTCGAAGGCGGCCCGGCCGCCCCCCGCCTCCCACGCCTGCCGGGCGTTGGCGGTCTCCTCGGCCATCTCCGCCGGGTCCCACTGGAGTCCGGGCTTGGGCAGCGGCAGCAGGATGCCGGCCTCGCCGTTGATGGAGCCGGCGCCGAAGCGCCCCATGAAGGCCACGTAGTCCGCCGGGAACCGGGTCCCCCAAACCGCCTCGGCCGTCTGCCAGTCGATGTCCTCGTCGGCGCCGTGCGTCGCCGGCATGATCTGCTCAAGCGCCTTGATCCGCGCGTTCTCCGTCATGCCGCTCCCCTGAGACCCCAGCTCAACCGCCCCAACCTACCGCCCGCGCGGCGCCTCACCCAGTCCGAGTCGAGACGGCCACCACGCTCCCCACGGCCAGGCCCCAGCCCGACATGGCCCCCGCCCCGGCCTCCAGCACGTGCCGCGAGCGCAGCCGCGGCAGGCCCAGGCGGCCCGGGGGCATGGTGGTCAGCGCGATCACGCGCATCCGGCGGTCGAGGTACGCCACGTCGATCGCGAACCGCATCCCGAAGGTGTGCACGCTCCCCGCCGGGGTCAGCAGCAGCGCCCCGTCGACGCCGTCGCGGCCGAGCAGCCCGCGGGTGCGGGCCCGGTAGGAGGCGGCGACCTCCAGGGGGATCGCCGCCGTGCCGATGCGGAGGGTGCCGGGACCGTCCTGCCAGTGCGCCATGCGGGTCACCCTAAGGGCCGTCCCCCGATGGGGTCCTGGGGCCCATCCGCGTCGCCGCGCGGCGGCCTACCGTCGGCTGGATGGGCGCACTCGTGATCATCCCCGCCGCGGCGTACGGCGCGGCCGCCGGCCTGGCTCTGCCCCGCGCCGCGTACCGGCTGTCGGTGGAGCCGGGGGAGCCCTGGCGGGGCCACTGCCCGCGGGGGCGGCCGCTGGCCGGCTGGCTGGGGCCCGCGCCCGGCTACGGGCCCCGCGCGGGCCGCCTCGCCGTCCTCACCGGCGGGGTGTGCGCCGCGCTCGGGGCGGCCGTGGGGGCCCGGCCCGAGGCGGCGGTGTTCGTCGCGCTGGCACCGGTGCTGGTGCTGCTGGCCCTGGTCGACCTCGCGGTGCACCGGCTGCCCGACGTGCTGACCCTGCCCCTGGCCGCGGTCTGCGCCGCACTGCTCGGGGCGGCCGCGCTGCTGCCGGGCGCCGCCGGGTCGTGGCGGCTCGCGCTGCTGGGCGGGCTCGCGCTCGGGGCCTCGTACCTCGTGCTCTTCCTGATCAACCCGGCGGGCATGGGCCTCGGCGACGTCAAGCTGGCGCTCGCCCTGGGGGTCCCTCTTGGGTGGTACGGGTGGGGGGTATGGGCGGCGGGGGCCTTCCTGGGGCTGCTCTATGGCGCCCTGTACGGCCTCGGCCTGGTGCTGAGCGGCCGGGCGGGCCGTGACCAGGGCTTCGCCTTCGGCCCCTTCATGGCCGCCGGAGCCCTCACTGGAGTGTTGCTGGGCGGATTCGGAGCGTAATCATCTTGCGCCGATGCACGCAGGACGCTTTACGAAGGGTTATGGTGGAACCCCCCCCTCGGGCCGGTCCGTATCCCCCCCACGGACCGGCCCGTTTTCCGTTCTCCGCACCCTCGGGCCAAAAGCGCAGGTCAGCCGCGCTGGGCCCAGATGTTGGTGCCGGGGGTGGAAACCGCGAAGGAGTCGATCTCCTTCAGTTCCTGCTCCGTGAGCGGTGCTCCGGCCAGCGCGGCGACGTTCTCCTCCAGCTGCCGGACGCTCGACGCGCCGATCAGCGCGGAGGTCATCCGGTCGTCGCGCAGCACCCACGTCAGCGCGAGCTGGGCCAGCGACTGGCCGCGCCGGGCCGCGATCTCGTTCAGCCCCGTGAGCCGGCGGACCACGTCCTGCGAGAGCAGCGACGGGTTCAGCGACTTGCCCTGGCTGGCGCGCGAGCCCTCCGGGATGCCCTGGAGGTACTTGCCGGTCAGCAGGCCCTGCGCGAGCGGCGCGAAGGAGATGCAGCCCATGCCGGCCTCCTCCAGGGTGTCCAGCAGCCCGTCCTCCTCCGTCCAGCGGTTGATCATGGAGTACGAGGGCTGGTGGATCAGAGGGCGCACGCCCATGTCCGTCAGGATCCGCGCGGCCCGCGCCGTCTGCTCCGCCGTGTACGAGGACACGCCCACGTACAGCGCCTTCCCCTGCTGGACCGCGGACGCGAGCGCGCCCATGGTCTCCTCCAGCGGGGTGTGCGGGTCGAAGCGGTGCGAGTAGAAGACGTCGACGTAGTCCACGCCCATCCGCTTCAGCGAGGCGTCCAGCGAGCCCAGCAGGTACTTGCGGCTGCCCCATTCGCCGTACGGGCCGGGGTGCATGAGGTAGCCGGCCTTCGTGGAGAGCACCAGCTCCTCGCGGTACCGCGCGAAGTCCGCGGCGAAGACCTTCCCGAAGTTCAGCTCGGCCGAACCGGGCGGCGGGCCGTAGTTGTTGGCCAGGTCGAAGTGGGTCACGCCGAGGTCGAAGGCGCGGCGCAGGATGGCTCGCTGGGACTCCAGGGACCGGTCGTCCCCGAAGTTGTGCCAGAGGCCGAGGGAGATCGCGGGGAGCTTGAGGCCACTGCGGCCCGTGCGGCGGTAGGGCATGGAGTCATAGCGCGAAGGCTCTGCCCGATAGGGATTGTTATCAGTCACGATGTCCTTGCTATCACGTAGGTCTGACCGACCGAGTTGGGTACCCGATCCCGCCGCGCAGTAATGTGGCGGACTCGGGGGAGACCGCAATTGGCACGGGGGCATTGCACGGAGGGGCTCGAAGATCGTGAAGCTGCGCGACCTGGTGTACAGGCTCTATGCACGCCGGGTGGAAGGCCGCCTCGACCATGACGCGTCGCCCAAGCACATCGGCGTCATCCTGGACGGGAACAGGCGCTGGGCCAAGGCGTCCGGAGGCACGACGGTGCAGGGCCACCAGGCCGGCGCCGACAAGATCTCCGAGATGCTCGGGTGGTGCACCGAGACGGACGTCGAGGTCGTCACGCTGTGGATGCTCTCCACGGACAACCTGGACCGGCCGGAGGTCGAGCTCCGGCCCCTGCTCAACATCATCGAGAACACGGTCCGGGGCCTCGCCGAGGACGGCCGCTGGCGCGTCCACCACGTGGGCAACCTGGACATCCTGCCCGCGCGGACCCAGACGGTGCTGAAGGAGGCCGAGCAGGCCACCCACGACGTCGACGGGATACTGGTCAACGTCGCGGTGGGCTACGGCGGCCGCCAGGAGATCGCCGACGCGGTCCGTTCGCTCCTCCTGGAGCACGCCGAGAAGGGCACCTCCTTCGAGGAACTCGCCGAGGTCCTGGACATCGACCACATCGCGGAGCACCTCTACACCCGCGGCCAGCCCGACCCCGACCTGGTGATCCGCACCAGCGGCGAGCAGCGGCTGTCCGGATTCATGCTGTGGCAGAGCGCGCACTCCGAGTACTACTTCTGCGAGGTCTTCTGGCCGGCCTTCCGCAAGGTCGACTTCCTGCGCGCCCTGCGCGACTACGCCGCCCGCCACCGGCGGTACGGCACCTGACGGGAAGCGGCTGACGCCCCCTCGGCCCCGTCCGTCCCGCGCGCGAACCCTTCACCTGGGATTCACCGAGCGTCCGTCATATGCCATGGCATGGCGGCGCTCGTTCGAGGGCATAACCCAGGCAGGTCGACGCCCGATCCACGGGTGTCGAGTCTCAGCGGACGGCACAGGGCCGTCCGCCCGGGAGGCCCTTTGCACCAGGACGCGCGTGCGGTTCGCACGGACGGATTGGAGGGCCGGAATTCGGCCCTGGCACTGGCGCCGATGACCGGTCCGGTCTTCATGGCCCGACCTCTTCCGAGGGGGTACGTCCTTCCGTGGTGACCAGCACAAAGCGCCGCCTGCCCGACAGGCGGACCTACGTCCTCGACACCAGCGTCCTGCTGGCAGACCCCAACGCGTTCTCCCGGTTCGACGAGCACGAGGTCGTGCTCCCGATCGTGGTGATCACCGAGTTGGAGGCCAAGAGGCACCATCCCGAACTCGGCTACTTCGCCCGTCAGGCCCTGCGCCTGCTCGACGATTTCCGGGTCCGCTACGGTCGCCTCGACGCCCCCATCCCGCTGGGCGATCTGGGCGGCAGCCTGCGCGTCGAGCTCAACCACTCCGACCCCGGTGTCCTGCCGGCGGGCTTCCGGCTCGGGGACAACGACTCGCGGATCCTCGCGGTCGCCCGCAACCTCCAGGCCGAGGGCTACGACGTCACGGTCGTCTCGAAGGACCTCCCGCTGCGCATCAAGGCCTCCTCCGTGGGCCTGCTCGCCGAGGAGTACCGCGCGGAACTCGCGATCACCGACGCCGGGTGGACCGGCATGAGCGAGCTCGCCCTCTCGGGGGAGCAGGTGGACCTCCTCTACTCCGAGGAACGGCTCCACGTACCGGAGGCCACGGACCTGCCCGTGCACACCGGGCTGATCCTCCAGTCCGAGCGCGGCAAGGCCCTGGGCCGGGTCACGGCCGACGGCAACGTGAAGCTCGTACGCGGCGACCGCGAGGCCTTCGGGCTGCACGGCCGCAGCGCCGAGCAGCGCATCGCCCTGGACCTGCTGCTCGACCCGGAGATCGGGATCATCTCGATGGGCGGCCGGGCCGGTACCGGGAAGTCGGCGCTGGCGCTGTGCGCGGGCCTGGAGGCCGTGCTGGAGCGGAGGCAGCATCAGAAGGTCATGGTCTTCCGCCCGCTGTACGCGGTGGGCGGGCAGGAGCTCGGCTACCTGCCGGGCGACCAGACCGAGAAGATGAGCCCCTGGGCCCAGGCGGTCTTCGACACCCTCTCGGCGGTCGCCGGGCGCGAGGTCATCGAAGAAGTGCTGGGGCGGGGGATGCTGGAGGTCCTGCCGCTCACGCACATCCGGGGCCGCTCGCTGCACGACGCGTTCGTCATCGTGGACGAGGCCCAGTCCCTGGAGCGCAACGTCCTGTTGACCGTCCTGTCCCGCATCGGGGCCAATTCGAGGGTCGTCCTGACCCATGACGTGGCCCAGCGCGACAATCTGCGGGTCGGCCGGTACGACGGAGTGGTCGCCGTCGTTGAGAAGCTGAAGGGGCATCCGCTCTTCGCCCACGTGACGCTGACCCGCTCCGAGCGCTCCCCGATCGCCGCACTGGTGACGGAGATGCTGGAGAACCTCTAAGGAGGGAAGGGGCCAAAACCCCCATACCGGGACGGTCGGTTGGCGCCGTCCGGCAAGGCGGAGGAGCCTAGCCGGGCGGCGTCCTGCTGCACAGGTGTTTTCCGAAAACAACGGGGACATCACAGGTGTGACCTTTCCCACGCAACGCGGAATTGCCCTGCGGCGTCGAGGTCCGGCAGAGTCTGTTTTCCGTCAGGCCCCGCATACGGCACACCTGTATCCCTCGTGGGATGCGCACCACAACTCCACAGCCGATGTCCGTATGCCGCCCGGTACAGCCGGCAGCCCCCGCAAGGGAGTTGCCCACGGGCCCGTGTCTCCAGTGACCTCATCACCCCGGAGACCAGTGTCGAGGGGGCACTCTTGCGACCGCGCGGTCACTGCGGACGCTGCTGGAAGGACACCGTGTGAGCCGGATCTCGGTCCGGGGGTTCGCAGTGGCTTCGGCCACCGCGGTCACCACCGTCGGCGCAGTCGTGGGCGTCGCCACTGGCGACGCCTCCTCGAACGACCTCGAGACGACCGCTTCCGGCGCGACTCTCCTCACCGACATCCCCGTCGGCGAGCAGGCCCAGGTCCAGAGCGGCACCCTGGCGCAGCAGGCCGACAGCATCGCCCACGCCGCCGACACCGACGCCAAGCGCTCGGCGGAGGAAGCCGCCCGCATCCAGGCCGCCGAGGACGCCAAGTCCAAGAAGGCGGAAGCCGAGAAGGCGGAGCAGGCGAAGAAGGCGGAGGCCGACGCCAAGCTCAAGGAGCAGCGCGAGGAGCAGGGCGAGATCGCCAGCCGCTCCGCCGCCCGCGACGCCGGTGACTTCCCGGTCCAGGGCTCCTACACGGTCGCCCAGGTCAAGGAGATCGCCCGGCAGCTGGTCCCCGCGGGCCAGTTCCAGTGCTTCTCCAACATCATCAACCAGGAATCCACCTGGAACTACAAGGCCGTCAACTCCTCCTCGGGGGCCTACGGTCTGGTCCAGGCGCTCCCCGGTTCGAAGATGGCCTCGGCCGGCTCCGACTGGCGCACCAACCCGGCCACCCAGATCAAGTGGGGCCTCGGCTACATGAACGAGCGCTACGGCAGCCCGTGCAGCGCCTGGAGCTTCCACCAGGCCAACGGCTGGTACTAGGCCCGTCCAAAGCTTCGGCACAGGGCCCGCGCACAACCTCGGGGAACCCCGCACCGTCCGACGGTGCGGGGTTCCGCGCGTGTACGGTCGTGCGAGGTGTCACCGCTGGGCGGGGGGAAAGGAACGACATGGCGAAGAGGGCAGGCTGGCTCGGCCAGCTCGGCAGCAGACTGAGCCGGATGGAAGCGGCCCTGCACGAACGGCGGGCCGAGGTCGAGGCCGAGGTCGCCGGCGAAGCGCCGCTGCCCGCCTCCCCCGTGGCCGCGCCGGTGCCGGGCGGCGCGGCACCCGGCGCGGCCGGGGCGGTGCCGCCGCCCCAGCGGCCCGAGCCGGTGACCGTCATCCCGTGGGGCGTGCGGGTCGCCGCCGAGGCGAGCTGGCGGCTGCTGCTGCTCGCGGGCATGGTCTGGGTGCTGATGAGGGTGATCAGCGAAGTCCGCCTGGTCGTGCTCGCCTTCGCGGCCGCCCTGCTGGTGACCGCGCTGCTCCAGCCGTTCGTGGTGCGGCTGCGCCGGCTCGGCCTGCCGCGCGGGCTGGCCACGGCCGTCACCGCGATCCTCGGCTTCGTCGTCATCGGGCTGGTCGGCTGGTTCGTGGTCTGGCAGGTCATGGAGAACCTCGACGACCTCTCCAACCGCCTCCGCGAGGGCATCAACGAGCTCAAGACGTGGGCACTGGACAGCCCGTTCCACGTGACCGAGAAGCAGATCAACGACATCGCGAAGAACCTCAGCGAGACCATCGGCACCAACACCGAGGAGATCACCTCCGCCGGCCTCCAAGGCGTGACGGTCCTCGTCGAGGTGATGACGGGCATGCTGCTCGCGATGTTCTCGACGCTCTTCCTGCTCTACGACGGCAAGAACATCTGGACTTGGGTGCTGGGCCTCGTCCCGGCCGCCGCCCGTCCCGGGGTCGCGGGCGCGGGTCCGCGCGCCTGGCGCACGCTGACCGCGTACGTGCGCGGCACGGTGCTCGTCGCGCTGATCGACGCCGTGTTCATCGGCCTCGGCCTGTACTTCCTCGACGTCACGATGGCCGTGCCGCTGGCCGTGTTCATCTTCCTGTTCGCCTTCATCCCGCTCGTCGGCGCCGTGATCTCCGGCGCCCTAGCGGTGGTCGTGGCGCTGGTGACCCAGGGGCCGGTGATCGCCCTGGCGGTGCTGGGCGTGGTGCTGGCGGTCCAGCAGATCGAGGGGCACGTCCTCCAGCCCTTCATCCTCGGCCGGGCCGTACGGGTCCACCCGCTCGCGGTGGTGCTCGCGGTGGCGGCCGGCGGGATGATCGCGGGCATCGGCGGGGCGGTCGTCGCGGTGCCGCTGGTGGCCGTCACCAACACGGTGGTGGTCTACCTGAGGGCCTATTCGCGCGAACGGCAACTCGGGGCCGTCTCCACCGGTCCCGGCCCGCACGGGGCCACGGCGGTGGATGCCGCCGGCGTGGAGGCCGGCGATGATCAGCGAGCCTGAGCTCGGAGGGGAGTGGGCCGACCGCCCGCCCGCGGAGTTCGCGGAGCCGCCGGAGCGCCGGGAGAGCCGCCCGCGCGCCCGCTGGCCGTGGGCGCTGGGCGGGGCCGCGCTGGCCTCCGCCGCGTGGGCGGGGACGCTGGCGGTACAGGAACGTCACTCCGCCGCCGGGCCGCCCGTCCGGTACCGGCACAGCGAACAGCTGTGCGCGGAGACACCGCTGAAGGCGGTCGGCGCGGTCGCCGGGGACCTGGGCGTGGGCATGCCGAGCCATGGCGAGAGCGCCGCGCTGGACTGGTCGCACTGCTTCTCCGTCGGGGGGCGGGGGGACGAACCCTTCACCCACGACGCGCGGGTCCTGGTCGAGCTGCACCGCGTGACGGATCCCGAGGCGGAGTTCGGCTGGGGGCCCAGCCTCAACGAGGACCTGCGCTCCCCGTCCGTGGAGCGGGAGGAGGTCCCCGGCCTGGGGGAGCGGGCGGTGTTCTCCGGGGAGGAGTCCGGGCCCCGGCTCCAGGTCCTCGACGGCGGGGCGGTCCTCACGATCCGGATCCGGTGGTGGCGGACGGGCGAGGAGGGCACCGGGCTCGACGTGGACGCGGTCAAGGCGGCGATGGCCGAGGACATGCGGGCCCTGATGGCCCGGCTGCGCGTGAGGTGACCCGCCGGGAAGCGCCGTGCCCCCGCCGCCCTTCGGGGCGGCGGGGGCACGGTGACGCACAGGAATACCCGTACGGGTGACTACTCGGCGGCGAGGGCCGCTTCGGCGTCGAGGGTGACGGCGACGGCCTGGATCACCGAGGCGATCTTGAAGGCCTCCTGGACCGTCTCACGGCCGACGCCCGCCTTGCGCAGGACCTGCTCGTGCGAGTCCAGGCACTGGCCGCAGCCGTTGATCGCGGAGACCGCGAGCGACCACAGCTCGAAGTCGACCTTCTCCACGCCCGGGTTGCCGATGACGTTCATCCGCAGGCCCGCGCGCAGCGTGCCGTACTCCGGGTCGGAGAGCAGGTGGCGCGTCCGGTAGAAGACGTTGTTCATCGCCATGACCGCCGCGGCGGACTTGGCGGCGGTGTACGCCTCCGGGGACAGCGCGGCCTTGGCCTCCGGCTCCAGCTCACGCAGGACCCGCGGGGAGCGGGCGGCGATCGCGCAGGACAGGACGGTGCCCCACAGCTGCTGCTGGGTGAGGGTGTCCTGGTTCCCGATGACCGAACCCAGGTTCAGCTTCAGGTCCTTCGCGAAGTCCGGTATGGCCGACTTCAGGGTGTCGAGGGACATCCGTCACTCACCGGCCAGCAGGGCGCCGGCGTCCAGGGTGCTGTCGCCCTTGTTCCAGTTGCAGGGGCACAGCTCGTCGGTCTGCAGGGCGTCGAGGACCCGCAGGACCTCCTTGGGGTTACGGCCCACGGAGCCGGCGGTCACCATGGCGAACTGGATCTCGTTGTTCGGGTCCACGATGAAGACGGCGCGCTTGGCGAAGCCGTCCTCGCCCTCGACGCCGCAGGCCTGCATCAGCTCGTGCTTGACGTCGGCCAGCATCGGGAAGGGCAGGTCACGCAGGTCGGCGTGGTCCTTGCGCCAGGCGTGGTGGACGTACTCGGAGTCGCCGGAGACGCCGAGGACCTGCGCGTCGCGGTCGGCGAACTCGTCGTTCAGCTTGCCGAACGCGGCGATCTCGGTCGGGCAGACGAAGGTGAAGTCGGCAGGCCAGAAAAACACCACGCGCCACTTGCCCTCGTAGGACTTGTGGTCGATCTGCGCGAACTGCTTGTCGGCCTCGAGGGAGACGCAGGCGGTCAGATCGTAGGCGGGGAACTTGTCACCGACAGTGAGCACACTCACTCCTTGCGGAATGGAAAGTGACCCTTTTGGGGGCTTTCCGAAGGGGTTGGACGGATCTCACATGCTGGCACAGCAGCATTGATTACGGAAATAGCTACTCTTGTGGTGGGTGATCGGAGGTACCTATCAGTGGCTGTCAGTAGTAGAGGACCGAAGCAGCCGACGCTGGCGCAGCTGCGCGCCTTCGCGGCGGTCGCCGAGCACCTGCACTTCCGCGACGCCGCCGCGGCCATCGGAATGAGCCAGCCCGCGCTCTCCGGTGCCGTGTCCGCGCTGGAGGAGGCCCTCGGGGTGCGGCTGCTGGAACGCACCACCCGCAAGGTGCTGCTCTCCCCGGCGGGGGAGCGGATCGCGGTGCGGGCCCGCGGCGTGCTCGACGCGCTCGGCGGGCTGCTGGAGGAGGCCGACGCGGTACGGGCCCCCTTCACCGGGGTGCTGCGGCTCGGGGTGATCCCGACGGTGGCCCCCTACCTGCTGCCGACCGTGCTCGGGCTCTTCCATCGCAGCTACCCCGGGATGGACCTCCAGGTGCACGAGGAGCAGACGGCCTCGCTGCTGGAGGGGCTGGCCGGCGGGCGGCTGGACCTGCTGCTGCTCGCCGTGCCCCTGGGCATGCCCGGGGTCACCGAACTGCCGGTCTTCGACGAGGACTTCGTCCTGCTGGCGCCCCGCGCGCACCCGCTGGCCGGGCGGCGCGACATCCCGCGCGAGGAACTGCGCGGCCTCCAGCTGCTGTTGCTCGACGAGGGGCACTGCCTGCGCGACCAGGCCCTGGACATCTGCCGCGAGGCGGGACGCGGGGCCGGAGCGGACGTCACCACCACCGCGGCGGGCCTGTCCACGCTCGTCCAGCTCGTCGCGGGCGGACTCGGGGTGACCCTGCTGCCGCGCACCGCGCTGCGGCTGGAGACGGCCCGCAACGAGCACCTGGCGACGGGCTACTTCGCCGAGCCGGCCCCCTCGCGCCGGATCGCGCTGGCCATGCGGAGCGGGACGGCCCGGCAGGAGGAGTTCCGGGCCATCGCGGCGGCGCTGCGCGAGGCGGTCCGCCCGCTGCCGGTGTGGCCCACCGACTGAGGCGGGCCGCACCGGTGGCGGGGCGCGCCTGAAGCGTGCCGCACCGGTAGCGGGGCGCGCCGGTTACTCCGTACGCAGCCCGTCCGGGCGCATCATGCGCAGCAGCGGCGGCAGCGACAGGAGGGTGACCGCGGCGACCACCCCGGCCCCGGCGCCGGTGAGGGCGAGCACCGAGGTCCAGTCGACGCGGACCGGGACGGCGGCCATCCGGCTCAGGACCGCGCCCAGCCCGACTCCGACGGCCGCCGCCAGGGCCAGCCCGAGGGCGACCGGCAGGGCCGACTGCCACAGCACCGACAGGGTCAGCGTGGAACGCCTGGTCCCGAAGGCGACCAGCGCGGAGAGGAGCCTGCGGCGCTCGCGCAGCTGCTCCAGCTGGGAGACCAGCAGGCTGGTTCCGATCAGGACCAGCACCCCCGTCGCGCCGAAGAACAGCCCGACGCGGATGCGGGCGTAGCCGGCGTCCTCCTGCGTGGACCGCAGCGTCATCGCCGTGGCGAACGGGTCCGCCTTGAACGCGGCCGTCCGCACCCGCTCCAGGGCGTCCGGATCGGAGTCGTCCAGCTGGACGTAGACCTCCGCGGACCGGGCGCGCCCCAGGTCCTCCGGGGCGGCGGCGTGGGTGACCAGCAGGCCGTGGCGGAGCACGCCGACGGGGTCCTCTCGGGCCGGGACGGTTCGCGCACCGGCCGGGAAGGTCCACTCGGCGGTCTTCCCGCCCACCGCGGCCGACTCCTCGGCGGAGAGCGTGACGTCGCCGGCGAGGACCCGGTCACCGGGACGGACGGGAGCTTCGAGGGGGCCGCCCGCCAGGACGAAGGCGTCGCCGTCCTGGCAGGAACCGAGCTCCGCGACTTCGGCGAGCGCCTCGCAGCTGCCGACGGTCACCGGGACCGCCGGGCCGCCGGGGACGGACCCCTTGGGCGCCGCGTTGACCCGGCCCAGCGGTACGGCCCGGGTGACGCCCGGGGTCGCGGAGATCCGCCGGCCGAGGGCCTCCAGACCGGACTCGGTGCCGCTGTGCAGCAGGACCGCCACCGACGCCCGGGACGGGTCGTGCCCGGTCTCCTCGGTGAACTCGCCCTCGGTGCCCGTGAAGAGCATCTGGAGGGCGATGGCCCCGGCGACCGCCACCGCGATGCCGTTGACCAGACGGACGGACGGGCCGCTGGAGACCTGGAGGCGGCGCACGGCCAGCTGCCAGGAGACGGGACCGCCGCGCAGCCGGCCGAGGAGCCGTTCCAGCAGCCACGGCAGCAGGGCGGTGACCCCCACCAGCAGCAGTGCCACGCCACCGGTGACCTGCCACTCGTTGAACCGACCGTGGTCGTCACCCCGGCCCGCCAGCGGCGCGAGCAGGCCGAGCCCGCCCAGCGGCAGCAGCAGCCGCCACCAGACGCGGCGCCGGGCCGGCGCGGCGGTGCGCAGGACGCCCAGCGGCTCGATGACGACCCCGCGCAGCGTGAACAGGGTGACGGCCACCGCCGCGAGGGGTACGGCGAGCACGACCAGGGCCACCAGCTGCGGCGAGGGGTCGAGGTCGGCCGGGAAGACGCTGCGGTCGCCGATCGAGAGGGAGCCGGCCAGCCGGCGGCCGGTCAGGAAGAAGGCGGAGCCCAGCACCAGCCCGGCCGCGGCCCCAACCAGCGCCTCGCCGGCCGCGATCCGGCGGACCGTCCGGCCGTCGGCGCCGACCAGCCGCAGCGCGGCGAGCCGCAGGTCGCGCCGCTCGCCGCCGGAGCGGACGGCGGCCGCGATGAACACGGCGACCGGCGTCAGCAGGGCCACGATGGTCAGCACGACGATGAGCATCAGCACCGGGCTGAGCGGCTGGGTCCCCCGGAGGTCGGCGAAGCCGGTGACGCGCTGGACGCGGAACTCGCCCGGCTCGGGTGCCGGGAGCCGGTCGGCGCCCTGGTAGAAGGCGAGTTCGGCCGGGCCGGTCAGCCCGGCGTCGCCGATGACTTCACTGATTTTCCCGTTGAGGCGTTCGCGCAGCAGCGCGCCGCCGGGGGAGCGCAGCAGCTCGCCCAGGGCGGGCGAGACGGCCAGCTCGCCGGGGGCCGGGAAGGCCTTCAAGCCGGGTGGCAGCGGGGCGTCGGGGCCCTCCGGCCGGAGCAGCCGGCCCTCGATGTCCCGGCCCCGGTAGCTCATGTCGGCGCTGCCGATCAGCAGGGTGTCCCTGCCCGGCGCCGCGGCCTCGGGGGCCGACCGGGTGGACCGGGCGTCGCCGCGCTCGTCGCGGGCGGTGAGCGCGCCGGGGACCGCCGTACTGATGAGCAGCAGCGCCACGCCGAGGCCGACGCCCACGCCGGTGAACAGCGTGCGCAGCCACCCCTCGCGGCCGCCGCCGAGGGCGAAGCGGGCGCCCATGGCGAGGTCCCGGGACCAGGCCCGGGCCGTGCCGGGAGCGCTCATACGATCCGCTCCATGTCGCGGGAGCGGCCGTCGCGCATGACGATCTCGCGGTCGGAGTACGCGGCGACGCGGGTCTCGTGCGTGACGAGGACGACGGCGGCGTTCGCGGACCGGGCGGCCTCGGTGAGCAGCTGCATCACCAGTTCGCCGTTGAGGGAGTCCAGGGCGCCCGTGGGCTCGTCCGCGAAGATCACCCGGGGTCCGCCGACCAGGGCCCGCGCCACGGCCACCCGCTGGCCCTGCCCGCCGCTTATCTCGCCGGGGCGCTTGGCCCCGAGGTCCTCGACCTGGAGCCGCTCCATCCAGCGCAGCGCGGTCCGCTCCGCCTCCTTGCGCCTGGTCCCGGCCAGGCGCAGCGGCAGCGCCACGTTCTCGACGCAGGTCAGTTCGGGGACCAGCTGGCCGAACTGGAAGACGAAGCCGAACTCGCCGCGGCGCAGGGCGCTGCGTTCGGCGTCGTCCATCGAGGACAGCTCGCGGCCGGCGTAGGTGACGCTGCCGGAGTCGGGGGTGACGATCCCGGCGAGGCAGTGCAGCAGCGTCGACTTGCCGGAGCCGGAGGGCCCCATGACGGCGACGACCTCGCCGGGGTGGATGGAGAACTCCGCGCCGTCGAGGGCCTTGGTGGACCCGTACGCCTTGTGCAGGCCGGCGGCGGAGAGCAGGGTGCCGGCGGGGGTCATCGGCGTACCTCACGGGCGAGCTGGTCGAGGCGGGCGGCGGTGAGCTCCAGCCAGCGCAGGTCGGCCTCCAGGTGGAACAGGGCGTGGTCGCAGACCAGCTGGTCGGCGATGTCCCCCTTGCGCTTGCGCTGGGTCAGGATGCGCATGAGCCGCAGGTGCTCGGCGCGCTGGGTGTCCAGGAGCCCGTCGGCGCTGCGGTGGGTGAGCAGGGCCAGGACCACCTTGGTGTACAGGGTCGACTGGAGGTACGGCTCGGGCTTCTCGGGCTGGGAGAGCCAGTGCTCGACGTCGGTGATGCCGGCGTCGGTGATGGCGTACCGCTTGCGGTCGGGGCCGCCGCCGCTCTCGATCCCCTCGACCTCGACGAGGCCGTTCTTCAGGAGCCGGGACATGGTCGAGTAGACCTGCCCGTAGGCGAGGGGGCGGTCGTGGCCGAAGGTCTCGTCGAAGGCGCGCTTGAGGTCGTAGCCGTGGCGCGGGCCGGCCTCCAGGAGGCCGAGCAGGGTGTGGCCGATGGACATGGCGCGACTATACACGGGGTGTATACGCGCGGTGTATAGATCGGCGGCCGGGGTCTCCGGGCTGCTGTGGTCGGCGGCGCCGGGCGCGCCGGAAGGCCCGTCGGCGGGGCCGACGGGCCTTCTCGGGCGTGCGGGTGCGGGGCCTCCCGCGCGCACGGCCCCGCAGGGGGGACGGTCAGGAATCCGGTGCGTTGCGGGGGCGGCCGCGCGGGGGGATCGGGGCGGCGCCGCCCGGGAGGCGGCCCGACTCGGACAGGGCCCGCCGCAGCAGGAACTCGATCTGCGCGTTGGCGCTCCGCAGCTCCTCCCCGGCCCAGCGCGCGAGGGCGTCGTAGACCTGCGGGTCGAGCCGCAGGAGCACCTGCTTGCGCGCCTGCCGTGCCGCCCTTCCCGCCCTGGCGTCGCCCGCGGCCGGGCCGGGGTCCCCGCCCGGGGCGGGACCGGAGCCGGCCCCCTGGCCCTGGGGGCCGCCGGGGCGGGACGCGGCGGGGCTCACTGGTAGAGGGTGCCCGCGTTGATGACCGGCGTGGCCGCGCGGTCGCCGCAGAGCACCACCATCAGGTTCGAGACCATGGAGGCCTTGCGCTCCGGGTCCAGGTCCACGATCTCCTCCTCGGCCAGCCGGGTCAGGGCGAGCTCCACCATGCCCACCGCGCCCTCGACGATCTGCTTGCGGGCCGCCACGACCGCGCCGGCCTGCTGGCGCTGGAGCATCGCGGAGGCGATCTCCGGAGCGTACGCGAGATGCGTGAAGCGGGACTCGATGATCTGCACGCCCGCCGCCTCGACCCGGGTCGCCAGCTCGACCGCGAGCTTCTCGGTGATCTCCTCGGCGTTGCCGCGCAGCGACAGGCCGCCCTCGTCGTGGGAGTCGTAGGGGTACTCGATGGCGATGTGCCGGACCGCCGCCTCGGTCTGCGTCTCGACGAACTCGGTGAAGTCCTCGACCTCGAAGACGGCCCGCGCGGTGTCGGCGACCTTCCACACCACGACCGAGGCCAGCTCGATCGGGTTGCCGTAGGCGTCGTTGACCTTCAGGACGGCCGTCTCGTGGTTGCGTACACGGGTGGAGATCTTCTGACGCGAGGTCAGCGGGTTGACCCAGCGCAGCCCGTCGGCGCGGATCGTGCCCCGGTAGCGGCCGAACAACTGGACCACCCGGGCCTCTCCCGGGGCCACGGTGTTCAGCCCGGTCATCGCGAAGAGGGAGCCGAGGACGAGCAGGAAGCCCAGCGGGATCAGGGTCGCCTTGACGGCCGTCGCCTCCGACACCGCGGCGAGGGTGATCAGGACCGCTCCGCCGGCCACCCCCGCCAGCCCGGCCAGCAGGGCCGGTCCACCGCCGACGCTGCGCGCCGTGAACTCCCGTACGTCAGCCGGTCGCGTGTCTGCTGCGATCGTCATGGAATGCCCCCGTTTGTTCTGTTAGGTCCGGTCGTCGTCGACCGTGATGCCCTATCAAAGTGATATCACTTTTTGCGGACACCGCAACCCTTCCGGCATCGTGGGCGTCGGTTCCATCGGAGTGGGTGCTGATTCTCACGTCCGAATTGACCGGTATTGATCTGAATTGATCAAACTTTGTCACAGCCTGCGGTGTTAGTTTTCTGAGCTGACGTCGGGGGGGTAATCGAGCGGAGCGGGAGCGATGGGCCGAGCAGATGCGCGACGGGCGCAGCAGCAACGCGGTGCGCGGAAAGCGCCGAGCGGGCGCGCCGGCGGGCGCACGGACAAGGCGACCGGGAAGCGCAGCGGCATACGCCGCTTCCTCAACTGGAAGACGCTCCTCGGGACTTTCCTCGGCGGCATACTCCTGCTGGTGATCGCGGCGATCGTCCTCTACTTCTTGGTGGACGAGCCGACCGACCCGAACAAGACCGCGACGCTCCAGAGCAACACGTACAAGTACGCCGACGGCTCGCTCATGGCCCGCACCGGCGACATGAACCGCGAGATCGTCCCGCTCGACAAGGTCCCGGAGGACGTCCGGACGGCGTTCATCGCCATCGAGAACAAGACCTTCTACCAGGACCGCGGCATCGACGTGATGGGCGTGGGCCGGGGCCTCGTCAACACGGTCCGGGGCAAGGGCACGGCCGGTGGTTCGACGATCACCCAGCAGTACGTCAAGAACTACTACCTGACCCAGGACCAGTCGCCGACCCGCAAGCTGCGGGAGCTGATCATCTCCCTCAAGGTCGACCAGCGCATGGAGAAGGACGACATCCTCGCCGGTTACCTGAACACCAACTTCTACGGCCGCAACGCCTACGGCATCCAGGCCGCCGCCCAGGCCTACTACGGGGTCGACTCCGACAAGCTGACCCTGGAGCAGGGCGCCTACCTCGCCGCCGTCATCCAGGCCCCCAGCCAGTACGACTGGGCCACCGCGGGCCCCAACGGCAAGCGGCTGGTCATGATCCGCTTCAACGCCGTCCTCGACAACATGGTCGAGATGGGCAAGCTGGACAAGGCCAAGCGCGAGACCCTGAAGTTCCAGGAGCCGGTCAAGCCCAAGCCGCGTCCGGGCATGGACGGGCAGAAGGGCTACCTCATCCAGGCCGCCGAGGTCGAGATGAACCGGCAGGGCATCAAGGACTCCGAGATAGCCGCCGGCGGCTGGACGATCACCCTCGCCATCGACAAGAAGAAGCAGGCCGCCCTGGAGAAGGCCGTCCAGGACGAGCTGGAGTCCAAGCTGGAGCGCAAGAACACCAAGGACCGGCCCCAGGACCAGTCCGTCCAGGCGGGCGCCACCTCCGTGGACGCCAAGACCGGCCACATCGTCGCGATGTACGGCGGCGTGGGACTGACCGAGAAGTCCGCGAGCAACGCCCTGCGCACCGACTACCAGCCGGGCTCCACCTTCAAGCCGATCGTGCTGGCCTCCGCCCTGGAGAACGGGGCGAAGACCCAGGACGGGCGGCCGATCACCCCGAACGCCCTGTACGACGGCACCAGCAAGCGTCCCGTGGTCGGCAGCGACACCCCGTTCGCCCCGGAGAACCAGGACGACATCAACTACGGCGACCCGATGATCACCCTCCAGGAGGCCACCAACTCCTCGGTGAACTCCGTCTACGCCCAGCTGATCGTCGACGCCAAGCCGGCGAACGTGAAGAAGACGGCCCTCTCCCTCGGCATGGTCGACCGCGAGGGCTGGCTCGCGGACAAGCCCGCCATGTCGCTCGGCACCATGAGTGCCAACACCGTGGAGATGGCCGCCGTCTACGCCACGCTCAACAGCCACGGCAAGAAGGTCACCCCGACCATCATCAAGAAGGCCGAGCACAAGGACGGCGAGTTCAAGCCCGTCAGCCCCATCGGCTCCCAGGTCCTCACCAGCACCACCGCCGACACGGTCACCAAGGTCCTCACCGGCGTCGTCGAGGAGGGCTCCGGCAAGGCCGTGCGCAGCTCCGCCTACGAGGCCGCGGGCAAGACCGGCACCACCGAGAAGAACGTGGCCGCCTGGTTCACGGGCTACACCCCGGAACTGGTCACCGTCGTCGCCATGTTCGGCGAGGACCCCACCACCCACAACCAGGTCACCCTGACCGGTACCGCCGGCAAGGGCCGCGCGGGCGGCTCCAGCTTCCCCGCGCAGATCTGGCAGGCGTACACCACGGCCGCGCTCAAGGGCCAGACCACCGGCCAGTTCGACCTGTCGGACGCCAAGATGGGCACCCCGCCGCCCGCCCGCACCGCCAGCCCGACGGCCAGCCCCACCGGCTCCGTCTCCCCGTCGCCGACCAGCTCCGGCGTCCGCCCGTCCGGCACCCCGGACCCGTCGGCCAGCTCCGGCAAGCCGACCCCGCCGACGCAGAACCCGACGCCGCCGACGCAGAAGCCGACGCCGCCGACGCAGAAGCCGACGCCGCCGACGAAGGACCCGACGCCGCCGATCCTGCTGGACCGCTAGGCCGTCTGGGCACGGCTCAAGGTCCCGGGCACGTACGGCCGCGGCCCCGCAGCGATCACGCTGCGGGGCCGCGCCGTTTCCGCGTACTCCTGCCCGTCAGGCCCGTTCGTGCGTCCCCGGCAGCGGGAGCTCGAACCAGACCACCTTCCCGCTGCTCAGGCGGGTCGCGCCCCACCGCCGGGCGAGGCGGTTGACCAGGAACAGGCCGCGCCCGCCCTCGTCGGTCTCCCGGGCCCGCCGCTGGCGCGGCAGCTGCGGGGAGTCGTCGCCGACCTCGCAGCGCAGCACGTCCGTACGCAGCAGGCGCAGCGTCACCGGCCGCTCGGCGTACCGGACGGCATTGGTGACCACCTCGCTGACCAGCAGCTCCAGCGAATCGCTCAGCTCCTCCAGGTCCCAGCGGGCCAGCGCCCGCCGGGCGAACCGGCGCGCCCGGCCCGGAGCGGTCTCCTCCGGGTCGAGGAACCAGTACGCCACGTCGCTGGGCGCGATCCCCTCGAAGCGGGCCGCCAGCAGCGCGATGTCGTCGTCCCGGTCGCCCGGGCCCAGCATGTCCAGCACGTCGTCGCAGAGGGCCTCCAGCGGAGGCGAGTGGTCCAGCCCGGTCAGCTGGGCGGTGGCGGCCAGGCGCTCGCGCAGCTGCTCGATGCCCGTCCACACGTCCCGCAGCCGGGACTCCACCAGCCCGTCCGTGTACAGCAGCAGGGTGGCCCCGGCCGGGGCGTCCAGCTCCACGGCCTCGAAGTCCACGCCGCCGACGCCGATGGGGGCACCCGGCGGGACGCGGAGCACCTCGGCGCGGCCGCCCAGGTGCAGCAGCACCGGCGGCGGATGGCCGGCGTTGGCGATGGTGATGCGGTGCGAGACGGGGTCGTAGACCGCGTACAGGCAGGTGGCCATGCGGTCGGAGCCCAGCCGCTGGGCCTGCTCGTCCAGATGGTGCAGCACCTCGGCCGGGGGCAGGTCCAGCTGGGCCAGCGTCTGCGCGGTGGTGCGCAGCTGGCCCATGATCGCCGCCGAGGTCATGGAGTGGCCCATGACGTCCCCGACGACCAGCGCGACCCGGCTGCCCGGCAGCGGTATGGCGTCGTACCAGTCACCGCCCACCCGGGCCGTCTCGGCGGCGGGCAGGTAGCGGGAGGCGAGGCGCACCCCGGTGGGCTGGGGGAGGCCGTCGGGCAGCATGGTGCGCTGGAGCTCGTCGGCGATGTACGCCTCGCGCCCGTAGAGCACGGCCTTGTCGATGCCGAGCGCGGTGTGCGTGGCCAGCTGGGCGGCGACGAGCAGGTCGTTCTGCTCGAAGGCGTCCCGATCCGGGGTGCGCAGGAAGACCGCCGCGCCGATCACGCGCCGGCGGCCCCGCAGCGGGGCCAGGATGGCCCGCTGGCCGCGCGGCACGGGATGGTCGCCACCCAGCAGCTCCGGGAGCGCGTCCTTGGCCCCGGCGGCCGACCCGAAGACGGGCCGTACGCCGCGCAGGACCTCGGCGAGGGCACCGCCGGGGCGGATCTCGCACAGCTCGGCCGCGGGCAGGTCGCCCTGCGGGCCGACCAACGGCAGCTGGCTGAAGTCGAGTTCGCCGCCGGCCCCGGCGCCGCCCGCGCCCTCGGCGGCGTCGGTCAGGTCGTCGATCGGCCGGAGCCGGTCGGTGCGGCGCAGCCTTAAGACGACCGGGCCGGAGGGCCGTTCGTCGCCGACGGGCAGCGGGTCGCGCAGGTAGACGAGGATGGCGTCGGAGAAGGTCGGCACGGTCGCCCGGCACAGGCCGAGGACGATCTCGTCGAGGTCGATGCCGCGCGCGATCCGGCGCGTGGCGGCGCCGACGAAGCGCAGCCGGTCGCCCTCGCGCCGCGCCACGCCGACCTCGCCCGGGGCGGATCCGGTGCCCGTGATCGCCCGTACCGCCGCCGCGGCGGCGGCCGGGTCGCCCGGGGTCGCGTCGGCCTGCCCGCCGCCCGGGACGCGCCGGCCCGCGTTGCGCGCGGCCCGGCCGTCGCGGTCGCGTGCGGCGGCCGGGGCGGTGTCCGCCGGGGCGTGCCCGGCGCCCTCGCCGGTGGTGCCGCGCGGGCGCGGGAAGTCGGCATGCGTGCGTACGGCCTCGGCGGCCGCGATGGGGGCCTTGCCGTGGCCGAGCTCATCCGTACCTCCGCCGGAGGCGACGGTGGGCTGCGGGCCCTCCTGGGAGGTGGGGTACTCCGTCACGCGTGGAATTCCGTCCGTTCGCGCTCGATGTGCGCTGCACTCAACTCGGTCAGTCGCGGTATACCCGCTCAGCGGCGGGGGCACCACCACCCCCGGGTACCGCGTCCCGCTCGTTACCTTTCGCTCGCGTCGACCTCCGGTCAAGTCCCGGTCGCCGCAGGTCATTTACGGGCGCGGGACCGGTCGGGCCCCCCGCGTGCGACCGGCGGAGGACGATCCTACGTTTGAACCCCGGGGGCGCATCAAGGGTCTCATGAGGTCATATGCGCGGGGGTGCGGTCCCAGTCCTCGGGCAGAACCGGAACTCCCCAGGCCGGATCGGGCCTCCAGTCCTGCCATCCGTCGCAGAACGGAGCCCCCCAGGCCTTGACGACCTCCACCGCCGCGCGCCCCGCGTCCACCACGCGGCGCGCCTGCCGCCGGTCCATCAGGCCGATCCGCTGCGCCTGTGCGAACTCGTCCTCGTCCAGCCACTTCCAGCTGCGGTCCGGGTAGACCGCGATGTCGAGGAAGTGGTCCACGGAGTCGACCCCGCCGGACCACCGGGTGCGCGGCTCCTCCAGGTTCACGTACCAGTTCTTCAGGTGCCAGTCGCCGTCCCAGAACAGCCAGACCGACCACGGCTCCCCGGGCCGGGCCAGCTTGAGCACGCCCCCGCCGAACCAGCGCGAGCGCGCGGTGGTGCGCGGCGCGGTGTACCGGGTGGCTAGCGGCTCCCGGTGCACCGGAGTGCCGTCGGCCAGTACCGGCCGGACGCATTCGGTGCCGGGCGCCATCCATACGGCGAGCAGGTCGTCGGTGTCCCGCACCACCGTCACCGGGCGGGCGATGTGGAACCCGCCGTCCGGCCCCGGGGCGTGGTCGCGGTAGCGCCAGAGGATCTGCTCCCCGGGCGCCCAGTGCTTCTCCCGCGTCCCGCCACGCGCGGCGGGACGCGCCGCGTCGCCCCCGGGGCCGTAGGTACCTGTCATGCGCAGATCTTAGGTCGGCGGTCCCGCGAGATGCTGCGGTGCAGGTCACGGAGGGGGCCGGGGACGGTGAACGACCGGATTCGGCCCCTGTCCGGAACCGGCCTCAAGGGCGCGTCATCCGCAGGACGTCGAGCGCCTCGTCCAGCTGAGCGAGGGTGAGCGCCCCCCGGTCGACGTAGCCGGACTCCAGGACGACCTCCCTGATCGTCTTCCGCTCGGCGAGCGCCCGCTTGGCCACCTTGGCGGCCTCCTCGTACCCGATGTACCGGTTGAGCGGGGTCACCACCGAGGGCGAGGACTCGGCGTACTCCCTGGCCCGCTCGGCGTTGGCGGTGATCCCGTCCACGGTTCGGTCGGCCAGCAGCCGGCTCCCGTTGCCGAGCAGCCGGACCGATTCCAGCAGGTTCCGGGCCATGACCGGGAGCATCACGTTGAGTTCGAAGTTGCCGGCGGCGCCCGCCACGGCGACCGTCGCGTCGTTCCCCATCACCTGCGCGGCGATCATCAGTACGGCCTCGGGGACGACCGGATTGACCTTCCCGGGCATGATCGAGGACCCCGGCTGGAGATCCGGCAGATTGATTTCGGCCAATCCGGTGCGCGGACCGGAGGCCATCCAGCGCAGGTCGTTGCAGATCTTGGTGAGCGAGACGGCGATCGTACGGAGCACCCCCGAGGTCTCCACCAGCGCGTCCCGCGCACCCTGGGCCTCGAAGTGGTTGCGGGCCTCGGCCAGCGGCAGCCCCGTGGCCCGGGCCACCTCGGCGATCACGGCGGCCGAGAACCCGGGCGGGGTGTTGATGCCGGTGCCCACCGCCGTGCCGCCCAGCGGGAGTTCGGCCAGCCTCGGCAGGGAGGCCCGCAGCCGTTCGACGCCGTAGCGGACCTGGGCGGCGTACCCACCGAACTCCTGGCCCAGGGTCACCGGGGTGGCGTCCATCAGGTGGGTGCGCCCGGCCTTGACCACCCCGGCGAACTCCTCGGCCTTGCGCTCCAGGGCCTCCGCGAGGTGCTCCAGGGCCGGGACCAGCTCGCGGGAGACGGCGGCGGTGGCGGCGATGTGGATCGACGAGGGGAAGACGTCGTTGGAGCTCTGCGAGGCGTTCACGTGGTCGTTGGGGTGGACCTCGCGCCCGAGCCGCTCGGTGGCCAGGGTGGCGATCACCTCGTTGGTGTTCATGTTGGACGAGGTCCCCGACCCGGTCTGGAACACGTCGACCGGGAAGTGCTCGTCCCAGCGCCCCTCGGCCACCTCGGCGGCGGCGGAGCCGATCGCCCGCGCCACGTCCTCGTCCACCACCCCGAGCCTGGCGTTGACGAGGGCCGCGGCGGCCTTGATCCGGGCGAGCGCCTCGATGTGGGCGCGCTCCAGGCGCTGTCCGGAGAGCGGGAAGTTCTCCACCGCGCGCTGGGTCTGCGCGCGCCACTTGGCGTGCGCGGGGACCCGTACCTCGCCCATGGAGTCGTGCTCGGTCCTGAAGTCCTGCGGCTGCTGATCGTCAGTCATCTTCGTAGCCTCCTCAAAAACTTGAGCAATTGTCTTGTTCGAACTGTTCCCATCTCCCCTACCGGCCAGTAAATACCGGTGGTAACACCGATATCGGGGAGGCGTTCATGGCACGTGCCCGTACGAAACCCAGGCTCAGATCTACCTTCGCCGCCGTCGCGGCGTTCGCGGCCGCCCTCGGGGGCGTCACCGCCATCACCCCCATGGCCCAGGCGGCCCCCGCCGCATCCGGCTCGATCACCCCCCTGCCGCCGGAACTGGAGGCCGTCCGCGCCGCCGAGGCCACCAGGATCTACGGGGACCCGGCCATCCGGCCGCCCGCCGAGCGCAAGACCGGCCTGATCTCCCTCGGCGACAGCGAGATCTCCGGCGAGGGCGTCGGCACCTACGACCCCGCCACCAACACCTCGTCCAACCAGTGCCACCGCTCACCCGACGCGGCCATCCACCGCACCGGCATCCCCGCCGACCTCACCTTCAACGTCGCCTGCTCCGGCGGTTACACGGGCAACATCCGCATCGGCGGCAGCAAGCAGTACGCCGACGAGCTGGTGCAGAGCGACAGCCTCGCCATCAAGGCCCGCAACACCAGGATCAAGATGGTGGTGCTGGTCGCCGGCGCCAACGACGACCTCCAGTTCGGCCCGGTCATGACCGACTGCGTCACCCGCTGGGTGCTCAGCCAGGGCACCTGCGAGCCCAAGTACGCCCCCGGCTGGCAGGCGCGCGTCGACGGGCTCAGGCCCAAGGTCGAGGCGACCGTCGCCGACCTCAAGACGGTCATGCGCGGCGCGGGCTACGCCGACTCCGACTACAAGCTGGTCCTGATGGGCTACCCCAGCCCCATCGGCCCCGACTTCAACGACAACCCCGGCTTCCCCGGCAAGCTCCCCGGCGGCTGCGCGGGCTACGACTCCGACGCCACCTGGGGCCGCAACCACGCCGTCCCCGCCTTCGAGAAGGGCATGCGCGCCGCCGCCCGGGCCTCCGGCGCCCTCTACCTGGACAACTCCCGGCTCTTCCACGGCCACGAGGTCTGCATGGAGGACGCCTGGGCCCGCGGGCTCTACCTGGACCTCGGGGACCACTTCCCGTGGGACGAGAACACCGCCCGCCAGTCCTTCCACCCCAACTACCGCGGCCACGGCGCCTTCGCGTCCTGCCTGACCCAGCTCTACTCCTCCGGCCTGCGCGAGGCCTCCTGCGCCGACCCGGCGAGCACCGGCACGCCCGTCCTCCAGCCCGGAGCCTGGGACGACCTCTACCGGCCCCTCAAGAACGAGGCCACCGGCAACTGCCTCGACTCCTCCGGCGGCTCCAGCGCCAACGACACCAAGGTGGTGGGCTGGGACTGCCACGGCGGCCGCAACCAGGGCTGGTGGTACGACTCCTCGAAGAAGTCCCTGCACATCGAGCTCACCCACGACCGCTGCCTGGACGCCCCGGGAGCCAACTACGGCGCCGGCACCGGCCTGATCCTCTACAACTGCCACGGCGGCGCCAACCAGCAGTTCGTCCGCGACGGCGCCACCCTGCGCCCCGCCGCCGCCCCCGGCATGTGCCTGACGGTCCCCGCCGCCCACGAGCAACTGCGCCTCCAGCCCTGCAACGGCTCGGCGAACCAGCGCTTCGTGTAACCCCCCGTCCCCCTCACCGCCACCGGACCCCCCACCCGGCCGGACCGAACCCGGCCGGGTGTTCCCACGTCAGGGGAGGGACGCGACGGCGTCACAGCGCTTCCAGCTGCTCCCGGACCAGACGGGGCCGGTTGGTGATGATCGTCTCCACCCCGAGCCGTACGCACAGCTCCACGTCCTCGGGCTCGTCCACGGTCCACACCCGCACCCGCAGCCCCTTCGCCCTCAGCCGCCCCACCAGCCCCGGGTCCCCGCGCACCAGGTCGATACCGGGACCGGCGTGCCCCGCGAACGGCGGGCGCGGGGGCCGCAGGCTCCGCTCGATCAGGTACACGGCGGGCAGACCCGGCGCCAGCCGGTGCATCCGCATCAGCGCGCCGCGGGAGAAGCTCATCACCTCGACGCGGCCGTCGGAGCCGTCGGCCAGCCCGTGCTCCTTCAGGACCCGCACCAGCTCGGCCTCCAGACGGCCGCCCGCCCGGGTCGGGTGCTTGGTCTCCACCGCCAGCCCCACGGGCCGGTCCGCCGCCAGGGCCTCCCTGAGCAGGTCCTCGAAGAGCAGCACCCGCGCACCCCGGTGCGCCTCGCCCTTCCAGCCGCCGAAGTCGAACGCCGACAGCTCCTCGTACGTCATCGCGGAGACCACGCCCCGCCCGTCGGAGGTCCGCTCCACCGTCCGGTCATGCACGCACACCAGCCGCCCGTCACCGCTGAGGCGCACATCGCACTCCAGGGCGTCGGCCCCGTCGGCGATGGCCTTCCGGTAGGCCTCGATGGTGTGCTCGGGGTGCTCGTGCGAGGCCCCGCGGTGCGCGACCACCCGGACGGCGCGGGCGGTGCGGGGGGACGAGAGCGTCGGTGCCATGCGGGGATCCTTGCGAACCGGGGTGAACGGCCCGGTGCGGGCCTGTGACCCCGACGTTAACCGGAGACCCCGGCACGCGCCGGTCGCGGGGCCAGCGGGGCGGGGGTCACCTTGAAACCGCCCTTGACCACCTCCGTGAAGGGGGCCGGGGCCATGCAGGTGCCCACGGGGGCCGCGGAGGCGGATCCGTCGGCCTTCACGTCGACGTTGGCGATGCCCCGCGAGAAGCCGACCCGGTCGGGGGCCCCGCGCTCGCCGTCCTGGACGCTGATCCCGATCCGCTTGCCCTCCCAGCCGACGTTCGAGGAGGTGACCACCGCGGTCACCGTGGCGGTCCTGCCACCGGTGACCATGCAGTCCACCTCCGCCTCGGCGACGCCGGTGAAGTCCTGGTCGGGCATGGCGTGGAAGACGGTCACCCTGCCGCGCGCGTCGACCGGCATCCCCTGCTCCCCGCCCGGAGCCGGGAAGGGCCTGCTCCAGGGGGCGGCCTCCGCGTCGACGGTGAAGCGGATGTCGTGGTCCGCGGGCACGTACGGGTACGAGACCGTCCCGCCGCCGTGCACCGAGGCGGGCTTGTGCGCGGTGGGCGTGGCGGGGGCCGGAGCGGCGGCGACCAGCGTCGCGACCAGGGCGGCGGAGCCGGCCAGGGCAAGGGTCCGCGTACGGTTCCTCATGGTGAACTCCCGGTGAGAGAAGGCTGTTTCGCTGACGGGAACAGCCTCGCCGGGTCCCGCCGGCACGGCATCTGCCCCTCGGCCGACATGCGCGAGGGCCCCTCCCCCGGGCGGGGGAGGGGCCCTCGGTCCCGCGGGCCACGGACGGCCCGGGCGGAGGCACTACGACAGCTGGGACCCCTGGCGCACCGGGATGTGGGTGAACGTCGGCTCCGGGGCCGGGTTCTGGAAGAAGTCGTTGCCCTTGTCGTCGACGACGATGAAGGCCGGGAAGTCCTCGACCTCGATCTTCCAGACGGCCTCCATGCCGAGCTCCTCGTACTCCAGGACCTCGACCTTCTTGATGCAGTCCTGCGCCAGGCGCGCCGCCGGACCGCCGATCGAGCCCAGGTAGAAGCCGCCGTGCGCGCCGCACGCGTCCGTCACCTGCTGCGAGCGGTTGCCCTTGGCCAGCATGACCTTCGAGCCGCCCGCCGCCTGGAACTGCTCGACGTAGCTGTCCATGCGGCCGGCCGTCGTCGGGCCGAAGGAGCCGGACGCGTAGCCCTCGGGGGTCTTCGCGGGGCCGGCGTAGTACACCGGGTGGTCCTTGAGGTACTGCGGCATGCCCTCGCCCGCGTCCAGCCGCTCCTTGATCTTGGCGTGCGCGATGTCGCGGGCCACGACCAGCGGTCCGGTCAGGGACAGCCGGGTCTTGACCGGGTGCTTGGTGAGGGTCGCCAGGATCTCGTCCATCGGCTGGTTCAGGTCGATCCGCACCACGTCCGCGGACTCGTCGAGGTGCGAGTCCTCGGTCTCCGGAAGGAACCGCGCCGGGTCCGTCTCCAGCTGCTCCAGGAAGACGCCCTCGGCGGTGATCTTCGCGACCGCCTGGCGGTCCGCCGAGCAGGAGACGGCGATCGCGACGGGCAGGGAGGCGCCGTGGCGGGGGAGGCGCACGACGCGGACGTCGTGGCAGAAGTACTTGCCGCCGAACTGCGCGCCGATGCCGATCTTCTGGGTCAGTTCGAAGACCTGCTGCTCCAGGTCCAGGTCGCGGAAGCCGTGGCCGTGGGGCGAGCCCTCGGTCGGGAGCTCGTCCAGGTAGTGCGCGGAGGCGTACTTGGCGGTCTTCAGGGCGTGCTCGGCCGAGGTGCCGCCGACCACGATCGCCAGGTGGTACGGCGGGCAGGCCGCCGTGCCGAGGGAGCGGATCTTCTCCTCCAGGAACTTCATCATGGAGGCCTCGTTGAGGACCGCCTTCGTCTCCTGGTAGAGGAAGGACTTGTTGGCGGAGCCGCCGCCCTTGGCCATGAAGAGGAACTTGTACGCGCCGCCGTCGGTCGCGTACAGCTCGATCTGCGCGGGCAGGTTCGAGCCGGTGTTCTTCTCCTCCCACATGGTCAGCGGGGCCATCTGCGAGTAGCGCAGGTTCAGCTTCGTGTACGCGTCGTAGATGCCGCGCGAGAGCGCCGCCTCGTCGCCGCCCTCGGTCAGCACGTTCTGGCCGCGCTTGCCCATCACGATGGCCGTGCCCGTGTCCTGGCACATCGGCAGGACCCCGGCGGCCGCGATGTTCGCGTTCTTCAGGAGGTCGAGCGCGACGAACTTGTCGTTCGAGCTCGCCTCCGGGTCGTCGATGATCCGGCGGAGCTGCGCCAGGTGCGCGGGGCGCAGGAAGTGCTGGATGTCGTGGATGGCCTCCGCGGCGAGCGTGCGCAGCGCCTCGGGCTCGACCTTGAGGAACGTACGGCCGTCGGCCTCGAAGGTCGAGACGCCCTCCGAGGTCACCAGCCGGTAGGGGGTGGTGTCCTCGCCCAGGGGCAGCAGGTCGGTGTACGCGAACTCCGGCATTTGGGTAGCCATTCCTCACTCGGCGGGCAGCGCTGGCGACCAATTGGCAGCGCGACTGTCAAGCGTAGGACCTCTCGCGCCGACTGTGTCTGTGAGGTAAGGCTCACCCCGCGCTATCGCGATCTATCGTGTTTCGCTATGCTGACGGCGTGGACCTGGAAAAGCACTCCGCCGCCCCTGCCCCCGCGCCCGCCGCCGGGCCCTCCGGCCTGCGCGCCTCCGACGCCGACCGGGACCGGATCGCGCAGACCCTCTCGGACGCCCTCGCGGAGGGCCGGCTGAGCCCCGAGGAACACGCCGAGCGCCTGGACACCCTGTACGCCGTCAAGACGGTCGGGGAGCTGGACGTCCTCGTACGCGATCTCCCGGCGGCCGGGGCCGCCCACCGGACGGCCGCCGCGCCCGCCGTCGCGCCCCCGCCGGCCGCCGGACCCGTCGAGACGGTGGTCGCGGTGTGCAGCAGCTCGGCCCGCAAGGGCCGCTGGCGCCCCGGGACCCGCACCCGTGCGGTTTCCGTCATGGGCGACATCACGATCGACCTCACCGAGGCCGTCTTCGAACAGCAGGTCACCGAGATCACCGTCGCCAGCGTCCTGGGCAACGTCGAGGTCCTCGTCCCGGAGAACGTCACCCTGCGCGGCTACGGCAGCGGCGTCCTCGGCAACTTCGAGGTGCGCGGCGAGGGCCTCGCCGCCGACCCTCAGGCCCCCGTGGTGATCGTCCGCGGCTTCGCCCTGCTCGGCAACATCGAGGCCAGCCCCCGGCGCGGCTCCCGCCTGGTCGACCTGGCCGCGAAGCGCCGCGAACGCCGGGACTGAATCCGACCGGATGGCGTCCGGTTTCGGACGAACCGGTCCGCCCCGGCGGCGCACGGCGCTTAGCGGCACGCGCAGCGGGTAGGGACTGGTGCATCGTCTCTCGCTCGCGTATACGTCGTCAGGAGTAGACCGTGCCGCATCCGCCGCATCAGTCCCTGCAGGCCGCCGCCGTCCAGAGTCTTCAGACGCGTCCGGCCGCCGTGCCGAAGCCGCGGGTTCCGGCCAGGGAAGAGGACGGCCCATGGCACGCCGAGGCCGTCTGCCGCAGGGATGAGGCGGGGCTCTTCTTCGCGCCGTCCAAAGAGCCGACCGCGGCCCGGCTCGCCCGCGAGGAGGCCGCCAAAAGGGTCTGCGCGCGCTGCCCCGTGATGGTCGCCTGCCGGGAGCACGCCCTGCTCCAGCCCGAGCCGTACGGCGTCTGGGGCGGGCTCACCGCCGCCGAGCGCCGCGTGGTGCTGGGGCGCAGGCGGCGCCGGGCCGCCGAGCTGCTCCCCGGCGCGGGTGCGCCCGGCCAGGTCGCCGCGGCCGGCTGACCGGCGCGCCGCCGCGGCGCTCGGCGCCCGCGCCCCCGGCACCGCCACCCCGGCCCCTCGACCACCGCACCCCGCCGCGGACACGCCGAAGGGGCGGTCCCCCGCACAGGGACCGCCCCTTCGCCGTGCCGTCGACGGCCGGACCGCTCCTACTGGGCGCGGTCGAAGTCGATGTCGCTGTAGGCGCGCAGCTTCGACAGGCGGTGCGTGGAGTCGATCTGCCGGATCGTGCCCGACTTCGACCGCATGACCAGCGAGGACGTGGTCGCGGTCTCCGAGCGGTAGTGGACGCCGCGCAGCAGCTCGCCGTCCGTGATGCCGGTGGCGACGAAGAAGACGTTCTCGCCGGACACCAGGTCGTTCGTGGTCAGGACGCGGTCCAGGTCGTGGCCCGCGTCGATCGCCTTCTGGCGCTCCGCCTCGTCCTTGGGCCACAGCTTGCCCTGGATGACGCCGCCGAGGCACTTTATGGCGCAGGCCGAGATGATGCCCTCGGGGGTGCCGCCGATGCCCATGAGCAGGTCGACGCCGGTGCCCTCGCGGACCGCCATGACCGAGCCGGCGACGTCGCCGTCGGAGATGAACTTGATCCGGGCGCCGGTCTCGCGGATCTCCCTGACGATGCCCTCGTGACGGGGGCGGTCCAGGATGACGACCGTGACGTCCTCGGGGGCGATGCTCTTGGCCTTGGCGACGCGGCGGATGTTCACCGAGACGGGGGCGTTGATGTCGACGAAGTCAGCGGCCTCCGGGCCGGTGACCAGCTTGTCCATGTAGAAGACCGCGGACGGGTCGAACATGGTGCCGCGGTCGGCGGCGGCCAGGACGGCGATGGCGTTGGGCATGCCCTTGGCGTTGAGCGTGGTGCCGTCGATCGGGTCCACGGCGATGTCGACCTCGGCGCCGGTGCCGTCGCCGACGTGCTCGCCGTTGAAGAGCATCGGCGCTTCGTCCTTCTCGCCCTCGCCGATGACGACGACGCCGTTCATCGAGACGGTGGAGATCAGGGTGCGCATCGCGTTGACCGCGGCACCGTCGGCGCCGATCTTGTCGCCGCGGCCGACCCACCGGCCCGCGGCGAGGGCCGCGGCCTCGGTGACCCGTACGAGTTCCAGGGCGAGGTTGCGGTCAGGCGAATCGGGAGCGACTTCGAGCTGGGGCGGCAGGTTGTGCTCGGTCATCGGAGCGCACCTTTCTGTACGACGACGGCCGGGATGTGAGGGTGCTGGAACTCTATCGGTTCATCGACATATTGAGCAGACCGGGTCACGTATGAGCGGAATATCGGTGCGCCCGTACGGCTGAGCGGACATCGCGGTGCCCCGCCGCGGGGGCCGTCCCCGCCGCCACGCCCACCCCGGCGGTGATCGCCCAGGACGATGCGGGACGATGGTGCCGTGGCAGGTATGAAAGGCAAGCAGACGGTCTGGGACATGGTCCGGTCGCTGGCGGTGATCGGCGTGGTCGTGGCGGGCATCTACATATTCGTCCCCCACGACGAGGACGCCGACCCGACGCGCACGGTGGACTACCGGGTGGAGACCATCACGGCCCGGCGCGCGGCGCCGTACCCGGTGGCGGCCCCGGTGGGCCTTCCGGAGCGGTGGCGGGCCACCTCGGTGACCTTCGAGCGCAAGAACGCGCACGCCTGGCACCTGGGCTTCCAGGATCCGGACAGGCAGTACGTCGCCGTGGAGCAGTCCACCGACGCCTCCGCCAAGAACGTGGCCAAGCTCACCCAGCAGGCGAAGGCCACCGGGCAGACCCAGCAGGTCGGCGACCGGGCGTGGGAGCGCTGGGACGGCGAGAAGTACGACGCGCTGGTCCGGCAGGAGCAGGGCTACGTCACCGTGGTGACGGGCACGGCCTCCTTCGAGGGGCTGGGCGCGATGGCGGCGGCGCTGGAGTTCAAGCAGGGGCCGCAGACCCCGTAGCGGCCGAGGCGGGACCCGTACCCCGTACGCACGACCAACGCGAGAGGCCGCCCGCCCCGGAATCCGGGGCGGGCGGCCTCTCGCCGTACGCGGTGCCCGCGGCTGCCCCTCGCGGGCGGCCCGGCGGCTCAGACGGTGGTGACGACCTGGTCGAACTCCAGGCGCGGGGAGCGCGGGAACCAGGCGTCCTCGCCCGGCTTGCCGATGTTGACGACCATCAGCGGGGTGTGGTCGGCGTCCAGGAATTCCTTCTGCACGCCGGCGAAGTCCAGGCCGGTCATCGGGCCGGCGGCCAGGCCGGCGGCGCGGATGCCGATGATGAAGTAGGCGGCCTGGAGGGCGGCGTTCAGCACCGCGGACTGCTCGCGGACCGGGCGCTCGGAGAAGAAGGCGTCCTTGGCCTGCGGGAAGTGCGGCAGCAGCTGGGGGAGCTCCTCGTGGAACTCGTTGTCCGCGGAGAGGATCGCGACCAGCGGGGCGGCGGCGGTCTTGGGCTGGTTGCCCTCGGCCATGTGCTTCACGAGGCGCTCGCGGGCCTCGGGGGAGCGGACGAGGGTGATGCGCAGCGGGGTCTGGTTGAAAGCGGTCGGGCCGTACTTCACCAGGTCGTAGATGGCCTGGACCTGCTCCTCGGTCACGGGCTCGTCGGAGAACGAGTTGGCGGTGCGGGCCTCGCGGAAGAGGAGGTCCTGAGCAGCGGCATCGAGCACGAGAGACATCGGTAAGCCTTCTTCGTCGGGTACGGAAGTGAAGCGGTATCACCGACCCTACGGCGAAAGTAGGTGAAATTTCAACTAACTCGTCGGGGGCGGTGAGCCGGATCACTCCTCGCGGTCGCCGCCGTCCTGGCCGGCCGCCGCCTCCCGGGCCGCCAGCGCCGAGTCGAGGCGGGCGCGAGCCCCCTCGAGCCAGTGCCGGCAGACCTTCGCCAGCTCCTCGCCGCGCTCCCAGAGGGCCAGTGACTCCTCCAGGGAGGTGCCGCCGGCCTCCAGCTTGCGGACGACCTCGACGAGCTCGTCGCGCGCCTGCTCATACCCCAGCGCCGTATCGGTGTCGGTCATTCCTTGGTATCCCATCGTAGGTGTGCGGTGCATCGGGTTGCGGTGGAATGTGTCAGTTTTCGAGGGGCCCTGCACCGGCGGTCGAGCCCGGTTCCACCGGCGTTTCCGGGCCCTCTCCCGGGCCCGTTTCCGCGCCTGCCCCCGGGCCCTCTCCCCGGCCCGCCTCCGGCCCCCCGGCGCCGGACTCCGCGACCGCCACCGTGAACGCGCCCGCCGCCACCCGGGCGTGCAGCACCTCGCCCGCCGTGACCTCCGCGGCCGCCCGCACCACGTGCCCGTCCGCCCGCTGGAGCACCGCGTACCCGCGCTCCAGGGTCGCCGCCGGGGACAGCGCCACCACCCGGGCGAGGGTGTGCTCCAGCTCCGAGTCGGCCCGGTCCAGCAGATGCCCGAGCGTGCGCCGGCCGCGGGCCAGCAGCGCGTCCAGCTCGGCCCCCCGGGTCTCCACCATCCGCTGCGGGTGCACGAACACCGGGCGCGCGAGGCAGTGCTCCAGCCCGCGCTCCTCCCGGTCGAGCAGGCCGCGCAGGGCGCGCAGCCCCCGGCCCTGGAGCTGGCGCACCCGCTCCAGCTCCTCGCCCACGTCCGGGACCACCTTCTTGGCCGCGTCCGTCGGCGTGGACGCCCGCAGGTCCGCCACCAGGTCCAGCAGCGGGGAGTCCGGCTCGTGCCCGATCGCCGACACCACCGGGGTGCTGGCGGCCGCGACCGTCCGTACGACCTCCTCGTCGGAGAAGGGCAGCAGGTCCTCCACGCTGCCGCCGCCCCGCGCCACGATGATCACGTCCACATCGGGCCGCGCGTCCAGCTCCCTGACCGCCTCCACCACCTGGGGCACCGCGTGCACCCCCTGCACGGCCACGTTGCGCACCTCGAAGCGGACCGCGGGCCAGCGGCGGCGCGCGTTCTCCAGCACGTCCCGCTCGGCCGCCGAGGCCCGCCCCACCACCAGGCCGATCAGCTGCGGGAGGAACGGCAGCGGCTTCTTGCGGTCCAGCGCGAACAGCCCCTCGGCGGCCAGCGACCGCTTCAGCCGCTCCAGGCGCGCCAGCAGCTCCCCGATGCCGACCGGGCGGATCTCGCTCACCCGCAGGGACAGCTGCCCGCGCGGGGCGTACCACTCCGGCTTGGCCAGTACGACGACCCGCGCGCCCTCGGAGACCAGGTCCGCGACCTCGTCCCAGACCTGGCGGAAGCAGGTCACGCTGACCGAGACGTCGTGCGACGGGTCGCGCAGCGTCAGGAACACCACCCCGGCCCCCGGCCGCCGGGACAGCTGCGTGATCTGCCCCTCCACCCACACCTGGCCCAGGCGGTCGATCCAGCCCCCGATCAGCCGGGACACCTGACCGACCGGCAGCGGCGCGTCAGCCGACGTATTCAGACCCATGCACGCAGGCTAACCGGCGCCGCTGACAGCGTCTCAGGCGCCGCCCGGGGTGTCGGCGCCCGCGCGGTCGCGCCCGCGCTGCACGAGGAGCACCCCCAGCCCCACTAGCAGCCACACCACCCCCACCAGCTGCGCGGTCCGGGAGGCCTCCACGATCACCGCCACCGTCACCGCAGCCCCCAGCACCGGCACCACCAGGTGCTTCCACCAGACCGGGGACCCCTCCCGCCGCCGGACGACGAACCAGCCCACCACCGAGGCGTGCAGCAGGGTGAACGCCACCAGGGCCCCGACGTCCACCACGGAGACCAGATGGCCGAGGCCGTCGTCGCGCCGGGCCGCCCACACCGCCGCCACCAGCGTCACCGCTGCCGCCACCAGCAGCGCCGCCCGCGGCGTACCGCCCGAGGTGCGCGCCAGCGCGGCCGGCAGCCGCCGCTCCCGGGCCATCGCGAACAGCAGCCGCCCCGCCGCGGCCTGCCCGGCCAGCGCCGCGAAGGCCGCCCCGACCGCCTTGCTCACCGCCACCAGGTCGTGCAGCCAGGACCCGACCGAGGCTTCGACCGCGTCGTAAAAAGCCGGCCCCTGGAGCGCCGGGTCCGCCGCCAGCTCCGCCGAGGACACCGGGGCCAGCAGCGCCGCCAGGTAGGTCTGGGCGACGAACAGCACCCCGGTCAGCGCCAGGCAGAACAGCACCGCCCGGGCCACCCGCGCGCTCCCCCCGGTGACCTCCTCCGCGAAGGAGGCGATGGCGTCGAAGCCCAGGTACGACAGGACCGCCACGGACACCGCGCCCAGCACGGCCGCCGCCGAGAAGCCCAGCGACCCGTCGCCGGTCAGCGGCGAGAGCCAGCCGCGCCGGGCCCCGCCGCCGGCCAGCACGGTCACCGCCGCGACCAGGAACACCACCAGCACCGCGATCTCCACCGCCAGCACGGCGAAGCCCACCCGCGCGGCCACCCGTACGCCCCACAGGTTCAGCAGGGTGGTGACCACCACGGCCAGCGCCGTCCACACCCAGCGGGACACCTCCGGGACCAGCGCGTGCATCGCGATCCCGGAGAACAGGTACGCCACCGCCGGGATCAGCAGGTAGTCCAGCAGCGCCATCCACCCGGCGATCAGCCCGGGCCCCTCGCCGAGCCCCTTGCGCGCGTACGTGAAGACCGAACCGGCCTGCGGGGCCACCCGCACCATCTGCGCGTACGAGAGGGCCGTGAAGGCCATCGCCACGGTCGCGACCAGGTACACGAGGGCCACGGCGCCGTGCGACTTCGCGTCGAGGGTGCCGAAGACGCCCACCGGGGCCATCGGCGCGATGAAGAGCAGCCCGTAGACCACCAGGTCGCGGAAACCCAGACTCCGGCGCAGTGCCGCGGGCGCCGCCGTACGGGAATCCGTCGCGGATGCCATGGGTCCTCCGGGTGAGGGTCGGTACGGACGTTCGGCCAAGTCTGTGCCGAACGGGCGACGTCCGGCCTGCTGGAGACCCCCGTACGATGGAGCGTATGACTGCTCCCGCCCCCGCTCCCGCCTCCCGCCGCGTCCTGCTCGCCGCCCCGCGCGGTTACTGCGCGGGCGTGGACCGTGCCGTGATCGCTGTCGAGAAGGCCCTCGAGCAGTACGGCGCTCCGGTCTACGTCCGCCACGAGATCGTGCACAACAAGTACGTCGTCCAGACGCTGCAGAAGAAGGGCGCCGTCTTCGTCGAGCGGACGGAGGAGGTCCCGCCGGGCAACATCGTGATGTTCTCCGCGCACGGCGTGGCGCCGGTGGTGCACGAGGAGGCGGCGAACGGCCGGCTCGCGACGATCGACGCGACCTGCCCGCTGGTCACCAAGGTCCACAAGGAAGCCATCCGCTACGCCAACGAGGACTTCGACATCCTCCTCATCGGCCACGAGGGTCACGAGGAGGTCATCGGCACCTCCGGCGAGGCCCCGGAACACATCACGATCGTCGACGGCCCGGACGACGTGGCCAAGGTCGAGGTCCGCGACGAGTCGAAGGTCGTCTGGCTCTCCCAGACCACCCTCTCGGTCGACGAGACGATGGAGACCGTCGACGCGCTGAAGACGAAGTTCCCGCTGCTCGTCTCCCCGCCCAGCGACGACATCTGCTACGCCACCTCGAACCGGCAGGCCGCCGTCAAGGCGATGGGCGCCGATTCCGACCTGGTCATCGTCGTCGGCTCCAAGAACAGCTCGAACTCCATCCGCCTGGTCGAGGTCGCCCTGGACGCCGGCGCCCGCGCCGCCCACCTGGTCGACTTCGCGAGCGAGATCGACGAGGCCTGGCTGGAGGGCGTCACCACGGTCGGACTGACCTCGGGCGCCTCGGTGCCGGAGGTCCTGGTCGAGCAGGTGCTGGAGTGGCTCGCGGAGCGCGGCTTCGCCGACGTGGAGATCGTCAAGACGGCCGAGGAGTCGATCGTCTTCTCCCTGCCCAAGGAGCTGCGCCGCGACCTGCGCGCCGAAGCGGCCGAACTGGTCGCCGACAAGTAACTCCTTTCGTACGGTATGTCCATGAAGATCTTCGGCGTGGACATCGGCGGTTCCGGCATCAAGGGCGCTCCCGTGGACCTGGAGCGCGGCGAGCTGGCGCAGGAGCGCCACAAGGTGGCGACCCCACAGCCGGCCACCCCCGAGGGGGTGGCCGGCTGTGTCGCGGAGGTGGTGGACGCCTTCTCCTGGGAGGGCCCGGTCGGTGTCACCTTCCCCGGCGTGGTCACCGGCGGCGTGATCCGGACGGCGGCCAACATGGACAAGGGCTGGGTGGGCGTCGACGCGGCCGCCCTGCTGTCGGACCGGCTGGGCGGCAGGCCGGTCACGGTCCTCAACGACGCCGACGCCGCGGGCGTCGCGGAGATGACGTACGGCGCGGGCCGCGGGGTGGGCGGCACCGTGCTCCTGCTGACCCTGGGCACGGGCATCGGCAGCGCGCTCTTCCTGGACGGCAGGCTCGTGCCGAACACCGAGCTGGGCCACCTGGAGCTCAAGGGCCACGACGCGGAGACGCGGGCGTCGGTCAAGGCCAAGGAGGACGGGGACCTCAGCTGGGAGCGCTGGGCGCAGCGGCTGGAGAAGTACCTGGCTCACGTGGAGATGCTCTTCTCCCCGGACCTGCTCATCCTGGGCGGCGGTGTCAGCCGCAAGCCGGAGAAGTTCCTGCCGCTGATCAAGGGCATCCGGGCGGAGATCGTCCCCGCGAAGCTCCAGAACAACGCGGGGATCGTCGGCGCGGCCATGGCCGCCCGCGACCGGGGCGCCCGGTAGGCGGGGCCGCCCGGCAGAGGGGGGCCGGCGGGCGGGTCAGTAGGCGGCGCTGGACGTCCTGCGCTGCTGCCGGGCGGCTCGCCGGCGCCCGCTCAGCGCGGCCCTGCGCGCCAGCGCGATCAGCCCGGCGATCAGCGTGCCCGCGTACAGCCACCCGGCGTGCAGGGACAGCGCGGACACCACCCCCATGAGCTGCCCGCCGAAGCCGCCGGAGCCGCCCGAGACCGGCCACACTCCGGCGGCGAAGGCGATCGGGGCCGAGATCGGCGCGGTGATCAGGTCCGCCGGCCGCACCCACACGGCGACCGCGGCGGCGACGGGCAGGAAGAGGAGCCCGTACGCGAAGAGCGAGGAGCCGAACAGCAGCCGGCAGACCCCCGCCACCAGCAGCATCGCCACGCAGGCGAACAGCCCGCCGCCGAGCCCGGTCAGCATCGGCCGCGGCGGCCGCCGGGGCGCGGCGGGCCGCCGCGGCGGGGCGGGCACCGGGGCGGGCACCCGCGGGTGACGTACCGAACGCATCCTGTATTGCTCCACCCCACCAAACTAGGCGGGAAGCCGCCCGGATCCCGGTCCGGACACGCGTACAACCAGCGCCGCTCAGCGGAAAGTAAACTGTCCGGTGGCCCACCTCCGGGCCGCCGCCCCCTCCAGCTACGGGAAGTCGCCAACGTGTCGCTCACGATCGGAATCGTCGGCCTGCCGAATGTCGGCAAGTCGACCCTGTTCAACGCCCTGACCAAGAACGACGTGCTGGCGGCCAACTACCCGTTCGCCACCATCGAGCCGAACATCGGCGTGGTCGGCGTCCCCGACCCCCGCCTGGCCAAGCTGGCCGAGATCTTCAGCTCCCAGAAGATCCTCCCCGCCACGGTCGACTTCGTCGACATCGCGGGCATCGTGCGGGGCGCCTCGGAGGGCGAGGGCCTGGGCAACAAGTTCCTGGCGAACATCCGCGAGTCGGACGCCATCTGCCAGGTCATCCGCGCCTTCAAGGACGAGAACGTCGTCCACGTCGACGGCAAGGTCTCGCCCAAGGACGACATCGAGACGATCAACACCGAGCTGATCCTCGCCGACCTCCAGTCCATCGAGAAGGCGGAGCCGCGCCTGACGAAGGAGTCCCGCCTCCAGAAGGAGAAGGTCGCGGTCCTGGCGGCGGTCGTCGAGGCCAAGAAGATCCTCGAAGGCGGTGACACCCTCTTCTCCAAGGGCATCACCAAGGGCACGGAGAAGGGCGACCTCCTCCACGAGCTCCACCTCCTCACCACGAAGCCGTTCCTGTACGTCTTCAACGTGGACGAGGACGAGCTGACGGACGAGGCCTTCAAGGCGGAGCAGTCCGCCCTGGTCGCCCCGGCCGAGGCGATCTTCCTGAACGCGAAGCTGGAGGCGGACCTCGCGGAGCTGGACGACGAGGAAGCCCTGGAGCTCCTCCAGTCCGTCGGCCAGGAAGAGCCCGGCCTCGCCACCCTCGGCCGCGTCGGCTTCGCCACCCTGGGCCTCCAGACCTACCTGACGGCCGGCCCGAAGGAAACCCGCGCCTGGACCATCAAGCAGGGCGCCACCGCCCCCGAGGCCGCCGGCGTCATCCACACCGACTTCCAGCGCGGCTTCATCAAGGCCGAGGTCATCTCCTTCGCGGACCTGGTCGAATGCGGCTCGGTCACGGAGGCCCGCGCGAAGGGCAAGGCCCGCATGGAGGGCAAGGACTACGTCATGCAGGACGGCGACGTGGTGGAGTTCCGCTTCAACGTGTAGTCGTTTCGTTGCTGCGTGTTAGCTGGTTTGGTCAAACGTGCAGGTCAGAAGGGGTTGGACTCTAACGAGTCCAACCCCTTCTGCATTCCAGTGCTGACTTGGTGCCGACTTTTCAGCCGCTTCGGGGCGGCGTGAGCTTGTCGAGGTCGAGGCTGACCTGGAAGGGCACCGGACGCTGGAGGGTGTCCCGGAAGATCCCGGCGGGCGCGTAGGCGCGGGTGGGTTCGTCGAGCTCGTAGACGTGGACGACGGGTGCCCCGTCCTCGTCCTCGATGCACCAGTAGTGCGGGATGCCGGCCTCCGCGTACTTGCGGAGTTTTACTGTGCGATCGCGATGGGCGGACTCCGGGGAGACGACCTCGATGACGAGCTGGACGTCCTCCGGTGCGAACCAGGTACGGTCGCCGTCGAAATCGGCCGTCGTCACCAGCAGGTCCGGTTCGGGACGGTTGCGCGGGTCGAGCTTGATGGTCATTTCGCGGCCGACTCTGGTGTCGGCTGGCACCTGCTCCATGAGTGCGACGGTGAGCATGGTGACGAGGTGGCCGTGCCACCACCTCTGGGGCGACACCATGAAGACGAGGGCTCCATCGATCAGCTCGGTGTGGCGGGGTGCCTCGGGGAGGCGGTCGAGGCCCTCCGCGAACCAGCCTTCCGCGCGCGGCGGGCGCATCCACTCGGGCAGTGCGGTCACGAGTCGACCCTGGCGATGGCGCCCGCCAAGAGGGGGCGTCGTGCTGCTGATCCATAATCGGCGCGTGGATGTCGTCGGGATGCTTGAGGCCGCCTCGCTGCTGGTGCCCGAAGGGGTGGCCACCGAGAACGACGTCACGGTGTCCGATGTCTGGGAGTACCTCGCGCACGACGAGTGGGAGGTCGCGTTCGACCTGCTGGAAGAGCTGCGTGGCGAGCGGTCGGCGCCGTCGGGCTTCTGGGAGGAGCTCGGGCGTGCGGCCGGGATGCTGCGGCTCGAACGGAGCCGGGAGTGGTGCCGGTGGCGGGGGGCCGAGGCGCGAGTCGGCGTCATCCGGGCCGAACTCGCGCTCCGGCCGGCCGGTGAGACCTTCCGGCGTACGCCGATTCCCGGAGCAGGGGTGCTGCGGCCGATGTGGGACATCGGCAACCGGAGGGACGACGGCACGTGTGAACTGGACATCGCCGTGCTGTGGGTCGAGTTCGCTGACGACCTCGCGCCCGGCGCTCGGGCGCCGGTGCGGCTCCTGCCCCTGACCGCGGCGCGGTGGAGTCACCTCGCCCACGGCGACCGGATCAGGCTTTACGAGAGCGCGGAGGCCGGCGGGACGGCGACGATCCTGGAGGTCCGGCCGCCGTCGCCGGGCGAGGAATACGCGCCACGGTGCTGATCCTGGCTTGCCGACCTGGCCGCCGCGGCTGTTCAAGCGCAGAGCCGCAGCCCCCGGGGTTCAGTGGGAGGTCGGCCAGGGGCGGTGGCCCGGGCCCGTGGGGTGGGTGCCGGTGACCGCCATGACCACCGAGTACAGGCTGGTCTCCGCGGTGATGAACAGGCGGTTGCGCTTGGCGCCGCCCCAGGAGATGTTGGCGACCGCCTCGGGGACGTTGAGGCGGCCGATCAGCGTGCCGTCGGGGTCGTAGCAGTGCACGCCGTCGCCCATCGCGGCCGCCCAGAGCCGGCCGCCGTCGTCGAAGCGGAGGTTGTCGAAGCGGGCCTTCTCCCGGGCCCCGGCCTCGGCGAAGACCTCGCCGTCGGACAGGGTGCCGTCGTCGCGCACGTCGAAGACCCGGATGAAGCCCGCCCGGGTGTCGGAGACGAACAGCCGCCGCTCGTCGGCCGAGAAGACCAGCCCGTTCGGCGCGCCGAAGCAGTCCGCGACCAGGCGTACCTCGCCCGTGGCCGGATCGATCCGGTACACGTTGTTGGAGCCGATCTCGCTCTGCGCGCGGTAGCCCTCGTAGTCGCTGGTGATCCCGAAGTCGGGGTCGGAGAACCAGATCGAGCCGTCGGATTTCACGGCCGCGTCGTTCGGGCTGTTCAGGCGCTTGCCCTGCCAGCGGTCGGCCAGCACGGTGACGGTGCCGTCGTGTTCGGTACGGGTCACCCGGCGGTTGCCCTGCTCGCAGGTGATCAGCCGGCCCTCGCGGTCGAGGGTGTTGCCGTTGGTGTGCCCGGCGGAGCGGCGGAATACGGCGACCGAGCCGGTCTCCTCGTCCCACCGCAGCATCCGGTCGTTGGGGATGTCGCTCCAGACCAGCTGGCGCCAGGCCGGCACGTAGATCGGCCCCTCGGCCCAACGGCAGCCGGTGTACAGGACCTCCAGGGCCTCGTCACCGTTCATGCACCGCCCGGTACGGAACCGGTCGTCCAGCATCTCGTACAGCCCCGGGTGCTCGCTGCTCATCGGGTCCGCTCCTCACTAAGGACATCACCTGCCGAATGTGAATCGGCCTGATGGGGAGATTGCAGGATCAGATATGGCAGCTGCAAGAGAATTTCGAATGGAGAGTTGTGGATCACATCCGGGAGCGCGGTGTCGGGGCTCAGGTCGCCCGGAGGGCCGCCAGGAAGTCCAGGCGGGTTTCCAGCAGGGCAAGGTCCGTGTCCGTCAGCTGTTCGATGCGGGCGATGCGGTGGCGCAGGGAGTTGACGTGGAGGTGGAGGCGGGCGGCGGTCCTCGTCCAGGACGCGTCGCACTCCAGGAACGCCTCCAGCGTGGCCAGCAGTTCCGTCCGATGGCGGCGGTCGTGGTGCCGGAGGGGACCGAGGTGGCGGGCGGCGAACGACCGGCGCGCGTCGGCCGGGATGAGGGGCAGCAGCGACAGGAAGTGCGCGGTGAGGTCGTCGGGGCCGCGTACGGTCACCCGGTCCGGGCCGTCCTGGGCGGACCGCAGTGCGTTGCGGGCCTCCCCGAGGGCCCGGCGGGCGTTCCCGGGATCGGCCACCGGCGAGCCGACGCCGATGGAGACGCTGTCCGTCGGGCCGAGCCAGTGCGCGAGGGCGGTGGCGAGCCTCTGCCGCAGGGCGGCGAGGTCGAGGCCGGGGGCCGGCTCGGGCATCAGGACGAGGAGTACGGCCTGTTCGCCGTCGACGGTGGCGGCGATGTCCTCCGCGGCCACCCGCACCGGGCCGGCCGGCTGGACCAGGGCCTCCTCCAGGAGTACGCGCAGCGCCGGCGCGGGGACCGGGCGGCCCCCCTGCCGTGCGCCGCCGGCGACCACGTACTGGCAGCGCGGCCAGGTGGCGACCCCGCTGAGGACGGCTTGCGCGGTGCTGCGGAGCCTGATGGGTATCTCCTCGGGCGGGACGCTGCCGCTGCACACCAGGTCGAGGCTGCGGCGGGCCAGGTCGCGGCGGGCCGCCTTCGCCTGTTCGTGCGCGGACCGCGCGTCGGTGAGCAGTTCGGCGATCCGGCCGAGGAGTTCCGTGTCCGGCTCGGGCCACTGCGAGACGTCGGCCTCCACCGCGATCAGCCGTCGCCCAGCTCGGCGGCGTCTCCGGTGCCGTTGCGCACCGGTACCAGGGAGTAGAGGCGGCTTCCGACCGCGGCCCGGTGCGGAGCGGGCTCGTGCGCCCGGCGCGCGGCGAGGTACCGCGCGGCCAGCGCCGACGCCGTCCGGGGATGCAGCGGAGGGCGGGCCCCGGCGATCTGGCGTCCGGTCGCCGACAGGACGCGCACGTCGAGGCTGAGGCTGTGCCGCAGCAGCTCCAGTACGGAGTCGGGGGTGGCCCGGTCGGTCAGGAGTCGCCGGTGACGTTCGACCAGGGCGGCGAGGCCGGCGACGTCCCGGCGGTGCAGACGGCGCAGGACGTGTTCGGTGATCGCGGCGAACGAGGTCTCCGGCCGCACGGCGATGAGCGGGAGGCCGTGCCGCCGGCAGGCGCGGACCAGGTCGTCCGGGACGAGCCCGTGCTCGACCTCGCCCGCGGCCAGGGCCGTGACGCCCGCCCGGGTGAGGACGCGTACGAACGGCTCGGCGTCTCCGGGCCCGTGCCACCAGGCGAGCCCGGTGAGGACGAGCTCCCCGCCGTCGAGGAAGCGGCCCGGGTCGGCCAGGTCGATGGTCGGGACGGCGCGAACGGTGCGGTCGAGCACGCCGCCGTCGGTGTCCGGGACCACGAGCAGACGCAGTCCCAGCCCGTCGGTGTCCAGGAGTTCGCGCAGCCGCATGACGGTCACCCTCTCACGCCGTACACCTCGCGGGACAGGGATCACCGCAGTTCAACGGGGTGCGGCGGGCGGAAGGCACGGTCGTCCACAGGCGGCGGAGCAGCCGGTTCTGAGCGATCGGTGACTGCCTCGCCCCCCGGGGCGCTGTGTCTACTTCTGTGCGTGCGGCCGGCGTTGGCTCCGGCCACGCCGAACGGTGCCCCGCACGGGGGTCGTGGCACCGGCACCGGCACCGGCGCCGGCCGGTGCGGCTCCAGGAACACCAGGAAGAGGCGGTCTGCTCATGGCCGGCACCACCAGCGGTATCCCCACCAACGTCACCCAGGGCTCCCGGACCAAAGGGGGCATCGGCGAGTCGACGCTGCGCCCGGACGGCGGCCTGAAGGTCACCGGCGAGTTCGCGTACTCCTCGGACATGTGGCACGAGGGCATGCTGTGGGGCCAGACCCTGCGCTCCACGCTCGCGCACGCCGAGATCGTGTCCGTCGACGTCTCCGAGGCCCTCACCGTTCCCGGGGTCCACGCGGTCATGACGTACGAGGACCTGCCGGCCGCCGTGAAGCACTACGGCATGGAGTTCCAGGACACCCCCGTCCTGGCGCACGGCAAGGTCCGCCACCACGGTGAGCCGGTCGCCCTCGTGGCCGCCGACCACCCGGAGACCGCCCGCCGCGCCGCGGCGAAGATCCGGATCGAGTACCGCGAGCTGCCCGTCGTCACCGACGAGGCCTCCGCCCTCGCCCCGGGCGCGGTCCTGGTCCACGAGAACCGCGAGGACCACCACGCCGAGCACGTCCCGCACCCCAACATCGTGCACCGCCAGCCGATCATCCGCGGCGACGTGGAAGCGGCCCGCAAGCGCGCCGACGTCATCGTCGAGGGCGAATACACCTTCGGCATGCAGGACCAGGCCTTCCTCGGCCCCGAGTCGGGCCTCGCGGTACCCGCCGAGGACGGCGGTGTCGACCTGTACGTCGCCACCCAGTGGCTGCACTCGGACCTCAAGCAGATCGCCCCCGTCCTCGGCCTGCCCGAGGAGAAGGTGCGCATGACGATGGCCGGTGTCGGCGGTGCCTTCGGCGGCCGCGAGGACATCTCGATGCAGATCCACGCCTCCGTGCTGGCGCTGCGCACGGGCAGGCCGGTGAAGATGGTCTACAACCGCTTCGAGTCCTTCTTCGGCCACGTGCACCGTCACCCGGCGAAGCTGCACTACGAGCACGGCGCCACCCGAGACGGCAGGATCACGCACATGCGCTGCAGGATTGTGCTCGACGGCGGCGCCTACGCCTCCTCCACGGCCTCGGTCGTCGGGAACGCCGCGTCCCTCTCGGTCGGGCCGTACGCCGTCGACGACGTGGACATCGAGGCGATCGGCCTCTACACCAACAACCCGCCCTGCGGCGCGATGCGCGGCTTCGGCGCCGTCCAGGCCTGCTTCGCGTACGAGGCCCAGATGGACAGGCTCGCGGCGAAACTGGGCATGGACCCGGTCGAGTTCCGCCGGCTCAACGCCATGGAGCAGGGCTCGGTCATGCCCACCGGCCAGGTCGTGCACCACCCGGCTCCGGTCGCCGAACTGCTGCGCCTGGTCAAGGCGCGCCCGCTGCCGCCGCGGCGCCAGTGGGAGACCGCCGGCAACCCGGCCGACCTGCGCGCGCTGCCGGGCGGCCTGTCCAACACCACGCACGGCGAGGGCGTCGTCCGCGGCGTCGGCTACGCCGTCGGCATCAAGAACGTCGCCTTCTCCGAGGGCTTCGACGACTACTCGACCGCCCGGGTGCGCCTGGAGGTCATCAACGGCGAGCCCGTCGCGATGGTCCACACGGCCATGGCGGAGGTCGGCCAGGGCGGTGTCACCATCCACGCGCAGATCGCCCGCACCGAGCTCGGGGTCCAGCGGGTCACCATCCATCCCGCCGACACCCGGGTGGGATCGGCCGGCTCGACCTCCGCGGGCCGTCAGACGTACATGACGGGCGGTTCCGTGAAGAACGCCTGCGCGCTCGTCCGCGAGAAGGTCCTGGAGATCGGCCGGAGCAGGTTCGGCGCGCACCACCCGGCGTGGGCGGCCCCCGGACTGCTCCTGGAGGGCGGAGAGGTCGTCACCGACGGCGGCGAGGTCCTCTCCACCCTCGTCGACGTCCTGGAGGGCGAGGTCGTGGAGGTCGAGGCGGAGTGGCGGCACTTCCCGACCGAGCCCTTCGACCGGGTCACCGGCCAGGGCAAGGGCCACGTCCAGTACGCCTTCGCCGCGCACCGGGCGGTGGTGGAGGTGGACACCGAGCTCGGCCTCGTCAAGGTCGTCGAGCTGGCCGTCGCCCAGGACGTGGGCAGGGCGCTGAACCCGCTGTCCGTGGTCGGCCAGATCCAGGGCGGCACCGTCCAGGGCCTGGGCGTCGCCGTGATGGAAGAGATCATCGTGGACCCGAGGACAGCCAAGGTGCGCAACCCCTCCTTCACGGACTACCTGCTGCCGACGATCCTCGACACCCCGACGATCCCGGTCGACTACCTCGAACTGGCCGACCCCGAAGCGCCGTACGGAGTTCGGGGCATCGGTGAGGCCCCGACCCTGTCGTCCACGCCGGCCGTCCTCGCCGCGATCCGCGACGCGACGGGCCTGGAGCTCACCAAGACCCCGGTCCGCCTTGAGCACCTGACCGGCCTCTGACGGCCCCGGCCCCCGTCGGCCGGCGCGGCCGCGCCCCCGCGGCCGTCACAGCCCCCGGACCGCGGCCACCGAGAAGGTGACCGGCGTGCCGGTCGAGGGGGTCAGGGGGCCGCCCTTGTCGAACTGGGAGCGGACCACCAGGGTGCGGCCCGGGGTGTGGGCCAGGGTGGTGGGGATCTGGAGGGAGGCGTCCGTCAGGGTGCGGGTCAGGCGGGCGCGGGTGCCGTCCGGGCTGAGCTGCCAGCGGGTCAGGGTGTTGGTGACGTTGTGCGCCGCGCGGAGCGTGCCGGCGGGGGAGAGCTGGATGCCGTCGGCGGCCTTGAGGTCGCCGCCGGTCAGGGCGACCCGGCTCAGGGCGCCGGTGCGCAGGTCGACGCGGTGCAGCTCGCCTCCCGTCATGTCGACCGTCAGCAGGTAGCGGCCCGCCCGGTCCGAGGTGATCCCGTTGAGCGTGAGGCGGCCGGGCGGCGGCGGGGTGACGTGCCCGCTCAGGTCGTACGCCACCGTCAGCGGGCCGGAGCCGGCGCGCAGCTGTCCGGGGGTGACGCGGTAGATCACCGCGCGGACGCTGTCCGTCAGGTAGGCGGTGCCGTCCGGGGTGACGGTCAGGTCGTTGATGAAGTGCGGGGTGTCCGCCGCGGCCTCGAACCGCGCCAGGCGGGTGCCCGTCGCCGTGTCGTACACCGCCACCCCGGCCGTGGAGTCCGTGACCCACAGGCGGCCCCGGGTGTCGACGCGCAGGCCGTTCGCCGTGCGCCGGCCGTCGGTGCCGGACGGGAGGAACACCTCGGCGGTACGGGCGCCCGGACGAGCGCGGTACACGGTGCCGTCCGCGTACGAGCCGACGTACACGGTGCCCGTGCGCGGGTCGGCGGCTATGCCCTCCGGGTAGACCTTCGAGCCGGGGAGGGTGAACGCGGTCCCCACGGGGGACGGCGCGGGCGCGGCGCCCGTGGTGAGGGCCGCGGTCAGGGTGACGGCCGCGGCGGAGAGCAGGATGTGAGAGAGCTTACGCACAGGTGAACCCTTCTTGATCATTGAGTCCGCAGAATAGTTAGAGCTCTAATGATTGGCAAGGGTCGTAGGATGCCGCAATGACCTCCATGCCTCCCGAGGAGCGCATCGGCGCGCACATCAAGCGCGCCGAGCAGGCGCTCCTCGCGGCGAAGACCGCCGCCTGCAAGCCGGCCGCAGTAACGGTTCCGCAGTACGCGGCCCTGCTCTGGCTCGCCGAGAAGCCGGGCATCTCCGCGGCCGCCCTCGCCCGGCTCTGCGGGGTCACACCGCCCACCATGAACACCGTTCTGAAGAACCTCCACGAGCGCGGCCTCATCGAGCGCACCCCCCACGAGTGGCACCGCAACGTGCTGGAGACCCGGCTCACCCCCGAGGGCCGCGCCGCGATGGAGCTGGCCGACGCCGGCGCCGTCCGCGTCGAGACCGCCCTCGCCGCCGCCCTCACGGCCCAGGAGCGCACGCAGCTCATCGAGCTGCTCGGGCGGTGCGCGGAGGTGCTCGACGGCCGGCGGTGAGCCGCCGGAAACCTGATGTTCCGGGCAGGTCTTTGCGAGGATTTGGAACTTTTCACAGGCTCCGCACATCAGGAGTAGGGGATGTCCAGCCGCACTGTCCCGCCCGGGGCAGGCCGAACCGTTCGGAGCAAGTCCGTGCACGAGTACCCGCAGCAGTCGTCCGGCCGTGAGCCCGAGCGGGGGCAGGGCCGCAGGAAGTCGCGGCGCGCGATGTGGATCGGCGCCGGCGTCGCCGGCGCGCTGCTCCTCGGCGGGGGCGGCTTCGCCGCCTACCAGAACGAGTGGTTCGACGGCAACGGCGAGACCGTCAGCTTCGGCAAGCCCGCCGCGCCCGCCGCCACGGACGCCGGCGCCGGAGGGAAGAAGGCGGAACCCTCCGCCCCGGCCGGACCCACCGGCGACCCGGACGTGCAGATGCCGTCCGGCCCGAAGTCCGACTTCAAGCAGACCGCCAAGCTCGACGACGGCACCGTCATCGCCAAGACCCGCCTGGCCGGCGCCAAGTCGGGCTTCGAGGGCGACGTCTGGGTCTGGGCCCCCAAGGAGTACGACGACCCGAAGTACGCCAAGAGCGCCTTCCCGGTCCTCATCGCCCTCCCCGGCGGCAACGGCTTCCCGACGAACTACTGGGCCGACCGCAGCCTCGGCCTCCAGAAGGCCGTCTCCGAGGGCGTCCAGGCCGGTACCAGCCTGCCCTTCGTCCTGATCATGCCGGTGCTCAATCCGGACAACAAGTACTACTACGACGGCGCCGACATACCCGGTCAGCCGAAGATGGGCACCTGGATCGCCGAGGACGTCCCGGACTTCGCCCGCGCCAACTTCCGTACGTACAAGTCCCGCGACGGCTGGGCCTTCATGGGCTCCTCCTCGGGCGCCTTCGTCGGCATGAAGACGCTCCTGCACCACCCGGACAAGTTCAAGGCCGTGATCGCCAGCGGCGGCGAGATCACCCCCGACTCCCCGCTCTGGAAGGGCCACCAGGCGGAGATGGACGCCAACAATCCCGAGAAGCTCGCCGAGAAGCTGATCCGGAGCGGCGGCCCGGACGTCTACATCAACTTCCAGGTGGGCACGAAGGAGTCCGGCAAGGACCGGATGACGAAATTCGTGCAGCAGTACGGAAAGGGCCCGGTCAAGACGACCATCCGTGACATCCAGAACGGCGAGCACAACGGCTGGCACTACGTGCGCGGCATGAAGGAAGGCTCGCTGGAGTGGGTCAGCAAGGTGCTGAAGGGCCCCAAGCCCGAGGCCGGCTGACCGGAGCCCGTACGTCCGGACCGCGCCCCGTTCCCGCGGCCCGTTCCGTACCCCGTTCCCGCACGCCGGACCGTCCGCCGCCCCGTCGCCGGACTCCGCCACGTGGCCCTCGCCACGTCGCCCCGGTCCCAGGCAACCCATACGGTCGTTCACACCTCTGTACAGGTGCCAAGGGGGACCAATCGGTCCGACCCGCGCCCAACCAGGGCGCCGGAGAAGGAACGGGAACAATTCAGTGCAGTATGACGACCAAGGCGACGGCAGCTCCCTGACCAAGGGCGGCCGTCGCCCCCCACGCCCGCGCAGGCGCCTCGTCCTGATCGGCGGCGGGCTCGCGCTTGCCCTCGCCGCCGGGGGCGGTGCGGCGTACAAGGCCGGCCTCTTCTCGGACGTGGGGGACCCGGTCTCCTTCGGGAAGATCCAGGAGTCGGCGGCCGCCGAGGACATCCGCCCCGAGGTGCTGATGCCGACCGGCCCCAAGGCCGAGTTCACGCGCACCAGCCGGCTGCCGGACGGCACGCAGATCGCGGTGACCACCGTGACCGGCCGGAAGTCCGGCTTCACCGGTGACGTGTGGGTGTGGGTGCCCAAGGAGTACGACGACCCGAAGTACGCCAAGAGCGCCTTCCCCGTGCTGATCTCCCTGCCCGGCGGCCGCGGCTACCCCAAGAACTACTGGGGCACCGGACCCGGCCTCGGCCTCCAGCAGGCCGTGATCGACGGGGTCAAGGCCGGCACCAGCCTGCCCTTCATCCTCGTCATGCCGGTGATCAACGCGGACACCAAGCACCACTTCGACGGATCGGACATCCCCGGTCAGCCGAAGATGGGCACCTGGATGGCCGATGACATCCCGGATTTCACGAAGGCCAATTTCCGCACCTTCACCTCCCGCGACGGCTGGGCCTTCATGGGCTCCTCCTCGGGCGGTTTCGGCGCCTTCAAGCACGTGCTGAAGTACCCCGAACGCTTCAAGGCGGTCATCGCCAGTGGGGTCGACTTCGTCCCCGACTCCCCGCTGTGGAAGGGGAACCAGCAGGCCATGGACGAGAACAACCCCGAGAAGCTCGCCGAGAAGCTGATCAAGGAGGGCGGTCCGGAGGTGTGGATCAACTTCCAGATCGGCACCAAGGAGAGCGGCCGCGACCTGGCCGAGCGGTTCATGCGCGAGTACGGCAGGGGCCCCGTGCACACTCGACTCCAGGTGATCCAGGATGGTGAGCACAACGGAAAGTCCTACGTGCGCGGAATGAGGGAGGGCTCCCTGGAGTGGATCAGCAAGGTGATGCGAGGACCGACACCCGACCCCGCCGTGCGATGAGCCCCGCGGTGAAGGGGGCCACCGCGGCCGCCGCCGCCGGGATCGCGATGGTGTGCGCCGTCGCGTTCCTCAAGGCGCCCGGCGACCGCCCGGTGCACCCCTTCCCCACCGTCGGCGTGCTCATGGCCAACGGCGAGCACTGGTGCACGGCGAGCGTGGTCGACAGCCCCAAGGGCAACGTCGTCGCGACCGCCGCGCACTGCGTCGCCCCGGCGGGCGAGCACGGAGTGCCGGGCCAGGTCGCCCACGACGGCCTCGCCATCGGCGAGCTCTCCTTCGCGCCCGCCTTCTCCGGGGAGGGCTCGGGCACCCATCCCCTCGGCGTGTGGAAGGTCCGCTCGATCCACGTCGACGAACGCTGGACGAAGTGGGGCGAGGACACCGCCGACTTCGCCTTCCTCACCGTCGAGCCGGACGAGGACGGCCGCAGCGTCCAGGAGGCCGTCGGCGGCAAGGGCGAGGCGCCCGCGCCCGACTGGACCTCCGGGTACGAGCGGGAGGTCACCGTCGTCGGCTACCCGGAGTCCGAGCACAACCCGCAGAACAAGCCCGTGTCCTGCACCACCCAGACCCGCCACGACCTCGACGACCCCGACCTGCTGTACATCAGCTGCTCGGGCTTCTGGACCGGCACCAGCGGCAGCCCCTGGATCGCCGACCGCGGGGGCACGGGACAGCCGGGCCGGCTGATCGGCGTGCTCAGCGGCGGGGAAACGGACGTGGACTCCACCGCCGCGCTGTACGACGAGCGGGCCAAGGCCCTGTACGAGCGCGCGTCCAGGGGCTGAGCCGGGCCGCCGGCGCGTAGCCGCGCGCGGCTACGCGCGGCGTTCCGTACTGACGATCACGCCCACCGCCGCCACCACGATCGCACCGCCGAGCACGATCGGCAGGGTCAGCGCCTCGTCCAGAATGAGCGCGCCCAGCGCGACGGCCACCACCGGATTGACGTACGCGTACGTGGCCACGAGCGACAGCGGCGCCGCCTGGAGCAGCCACGCGTACGCCGTGAAGCCGACCACCGACCCGATCAGCACGAGGTAGCCCAGCGCCACCCACGAGGCGGTGGAGAAGGCACCCACGTCCAGGCCGCGCTGCTCGCCGCGCAGCAGCCCCACGACGACACCGCCGACCCCGCCCGCCAGCATCTGGTACGCGGAACCCGCGAAGGGGTTCTCCGGCAGCGGCAGCTTCGACGCCGAGAACGAGCCCAGCGACCACAGCACCGAGGCCGCCAGCACCATCAGCACCCCCCACAGCCGGACCTCCCCGCTGAGCCCCGGGCTGGTCAGCACCCCCAGCCCGGCGAGCCCCACCAGTACCCCGGCCACGGTGCGCGGCGACGGCCGGTCCCCGCTGCCCGCCCGCAGCACCACGACCCACATCGGCACCGCCGCCACCAGCAGCGCGGCCAGCCCGGAGGGGACGGCGGTCTCGGCCAGCACCACCAGCCCGTTGCCGCCCAGGATCAGCAGCAGGCCGACCACGACCGCCGAGCGGGCCTGCGCGGCCGTGACCCTGAGCGCGGCCGGCCCGTATCGCCAGGCGACGATGCCGGCCAGCACCAGGCCGGCGGTGATGAAACGGGCCCCGGCGGAGAGGAAGGGCGGCATGGTCTGGACGACGATCCGGATGCCGAGGTAGGTCGAGCCCCAGACCACGTACACGAGTGCCAGCGCGAACCACACCGCCCCGGTCGTCCTGCGCCGCGCGGTGTCCGCCGTCGCGCCGCCCGTGCCGTCTATCGGAGTCGAGGTTCCCATGGCCGGATCCTACGATCGTTGCTCCCTACAGGCTTCCCGATTTCTCACCCCTTGAGCAGCGCGTTCAGCTCCCCGTACGGCAGCGAGCCGGCGAGGGACCCGTAGGTGCCCCCGGCCAGCAGTTCCTCGGTGGCGCGGCGGGCGACGGCGTACGCGGCCTCGGCCACCCAGGAGCCGAGGCTGACTCGGGCCACGCCGAGGGCGCCGAGCTCGGCGACGGACGGGGCGCCGGGACCGACGAGGACGTTGAGCGGGGCGTCGATCCCCTTGGCGAGCTCCGCGACGGTGGCGGGATCGGTGACCCCGGGCACGAAGACCCCGGTGGCGCCGGCGGCGAGGTAGGCCGCGGCGCGGGAGAGGGTCTCGTCGAGGCGGGTGGCGTTCTCGCCGAGGCCGAAGAGGTACGTGTCCACGCGGGCGTTGATGTACAGCGGCACCCCGGCCGCCTCCGCGGCGGCACGGGCCGCGGCCAGGCGCTCCGCCTGCTCGGCCGGGGCTCGGTGGCCGTCCTCGATGTTGATGCCGACCGCGCCGGCGGCCAGCACCCCGGTGACGGTCTCGCCGACCCCGGCGGCGTCGGCCGCGAAGCCGCCCTCGATGTCGGCGGTGACGGGTACGGAGACGGCCGAGGCCACCCGGGCGATCAGGTCCAGCGCCCGCTCCCGCGCGAGCGCGTCGCCGTCGGGGGCCCCGAGCGACCAGGCGACACCGGCGCTGGTGGTGGCCACCGCCGGTGCCCCGGCGGCCTCCACGACGCGGGCACTGGCGACGTCCCAGGCGTTGGCCAGGGCGAGGGGGGCGGCGGCGGTGTGCAGCGCGGTGAAGGCGGCGGCCCGGGCGGTGTGGTCAAGGGTGGTGGTCATGGGGCCAGTTGACCAGACGGGGCGGCCCCTCGGCTGGCGGTTTTCCGACGCCCACGTCACGGCGCCTGCCGGCCGGATCCGCCGCGGACCGCCGCCGCCCGGGCCGGAAGCCGCGGGCCGGAGCCGCCCGGGCCGGAAGCCGGGGGCCGGTGTCGCCGCGGCTCAGGAAGGGAGGGGGGCCAGGCCCGTTTTGGCGCCCGCGCCGCACAGCGGGAGGACCGCCGTGCGGCCGCGGAGGGGGTCGCCGGGGGCGGTGGGGCACACCGCCGCCCAGCAGGCCGCCGCCGTCGGTTCCACGAACAGGCCGCGCCGCGCCAGGTCCCGCTGGGCCTCGCGCAGCCGGTCGTCCGGGACCGTGAGGAAGGTGCCGCCGGACTTGCGGACCGCCGCCAGGATCTGCCGGGCCCGCGGCGGGGCCGGGATCGCGATGCCCTCCGCCAGGGTCGGCAGCTGCGGTACCGCCTCGGCGTCCTCGGCGCCCGCCGCGAAGGCCGCCGCCAGCGGTGACACCGCCTCCGCCTGGACCCCGATCAGCGCGGGCGGCCGTACCCCGCGCCGGGCCAGTTCCTCCACCGCCAGCGCGGCGCCCAGCAGCAGGGTGCCGTTGCCCACCGGTACGACGAGCGCCTCCGGGAGGCGTCCGCCGAGGGCCTCCCAGATCTCGTAGGCGTACGTCTTCGTGCCGTGCAGGAAGTACGGGTTGAAGACGTGGCTCGCGTAGAAGACCCCCGGCTCGTCCGCGGCGGCCCGCGCGGCCAGCGCCGTGGCCTCGCGCCCGCCCGCGACGACCCGCACGGCCGCGCCGTGGGCCCGCATCTGCTCGGTCTTCTTCTCCGAGGTGCCCTCCGGCACGAAAACTTCACAACTCAGCCCGGCCCGCGCGCAGTACGCCGCCACGGACGTCCCCGCGTTGCCGCTGCTGTCGGCGATCACCCGCTCCGGGGCCAGCCGCCGCGCCAGTTCGGCGAGCATGACCGCGCCCCGGTCCTTGAAGGACAGCGTCGGCATCAGGAAGTCGAGTTTGGCGTGAATCCTCTCCGCGAGCGGCACCAGCGGGGTGTGCCCCTCCGAGAGCGAGACCGAGAACGCCCCCGGCAGCGGCAGTGCGGCCGCGTAACGCCACAGCGAGTGGGGGCCGGCGGCCGGTTCGAGCGCGATGGCCGGATCGGGTGCGAAGTCGAGGTCCCAGGGGCCGCCGCAGAGGGGGCAGCACCACGGGGCGGTCCGTACGTCCGCGCGCGTGCCGTCCTCGGGACAGACGTAACCGGGAAGTGCGTGCGTCATGTGCGGAGCGCCTTTGCTCGTTCATGGCCGTTGTATGGCACAGATGTTACGCGTCCGTTGTGCCTCCGTTGTGCTCTTGTGGGATGCGGCACGGGTGGGCCAACCTTTGCGGGACGACGGCCCGTTGGGGCGGATTCGTTGTCATGGACATGCCTCAAACAGGAAATCCCCGCGTGTCCGGGCACCGCCGCACCGCCGCACGCGCCGTCGCACTCCACCCCCTACGAGGAGGACCCCCCACATGTCCGTGAAGCGTCACACCCGCCGGAGGATCGCCGGCGTCAGCGCCACCGCCGTCGTGGCACTCGCGCTCGGCGCGGCCGCCGCCCTGCCCGCGTCCGCGGCCGACGGCCCCCAGGGCGTCATCGAGAACGCCGGAGCTCCCGGCGCCGTCGCCGGCAGCTACATCGTGACCCTGGAGGACTCCGCCGCCCGCTCCACGGCCGACAGCGGAAAGGCTGTCGCCAAGCGGTACGGGGCGAAGATCGACCGGGTCTACAGCGCGGCCCTCAACGGCTACTCCGTCGAGGTCTCCGAGGCGCAGGCCAGAAAGCTCGCCGCCGACCCGGCCGTGCGGTCGGTCGTGCAGAACCGGACCTTCACCGTCGACGCCACCCAGCCCAGCCCGCCGTCCTGGGGCCTGGACCGCATCGACCAGCGGGCCCTCCCCCTCGACCAGAGCTACACCTACCCGGACAAGGCCGGCGAGGGCGTCACCGCGTACATCATCGACACCGGCGTCCGCAAGACGCACCAGGACTTCGGCGGCCGCGCCGTCGACGGCTACGACGCGATCGACAACGACAACACCGCCCAGGACGGCCACGGCCACGGCACGCACGTGGCCGGTACCGTCGGCGGCGGCGCGTACGGCGTGGCCAAGAAGGTCAAGATCGTCGGCGTCCGCGTGCTCAACAACCAGGGCTCGGGCACGACCGCCCAGGTCGTCGCCGGCATCGACTGGGTGACCCGCAACGCAGTGAAGCCGGCCGTGGCCAACATGTCGCTCGGCGGCGGCGCGGACTCCGCGCTCGACACCGCCGTACGCAACTCCATAGCCGCCGGCATCACCTACGCGGTCGCGGCGGGCAACGAGTCCACCGACGCCTCCACCAAGTCCCCCGCGCGCGTCGCCGAGGCCATCACGGTCGGGGCCACCACCAACACCGACGCGAAGGCCAGCTACTCCAACTACGGCTCCGTCCTGGACGTCTTCGCGCCGGGCTCCTCCATCACCTCCACGTGGGGCACGGGCGACACCGCCACCAACACCATCTCCGGCACCTCGATGGCCTCGCCGCACGTCGCGGGCGCGGCGGCCCTGTACCTCTCGCAGAACCCGGCGAGCACCCCGGCGCAGATCCGGGACGCCCTGGTCGCGGCGTCCACCCCGAACGTGGTGACCAGCCCCGGCACGGGCTCCCCCAACCGCCTGCTGAACGTGGGCGGGAGCACCACGCCGCCGAACCCGGGCACCCGGTTCGAGAACACGGCGGACTACGCGGTCAGCGACAACGCCACCGTGGACTCGCCGGTGACCGTCAGCGGGATCTCGGGCAACGCCCCGGCGGCGTTGAGCGTCTCGGTCGACATCAAGCACACCTACATCGGTGACCTGAAGGTCGACCTCATCGCCCCCGACGGCACGGCCTACAACCTGCACAACCGCAGCGGCGGCAGCGCCGACAACATCATCAAGACCTACACCGTCAACGCCTCGGCCGAGGTGGCCAACGGCGTGTGGAAGCTGCGGGTGAACGACAACGCCAACCTCGACACCGGCAAGATCGATTCCTGGGCGCTGCAGTTCTGACGCCCGAGGCCTCCGCCCGGGCGACCGGGTGGCGAGGGGCGCGATAACAGGCTGGATCGCGCGATGAACGCGGGGGCGACCGACTGCTCGGTCGCCCCCGCTGCGTACTATTTCGCGCATTCGTTCGCGCCCCCCGTGATGGAGCACCTCACCCCGTGAGCATCCCGCCTCCGCAGCCTCCCTCCGCCGGCCCCGGCCACTCCTGGCCCCCGCCGCCGCCGCTGTGGGGGCCGCCGCCCGCCCACGGACACCCGCCCGCGCTCAACGGCTTCGCGCTGGCTTCCCTGCTGGTCGGGCTGCTGTGCTTCCCGCCGCTCGGGATCGTCTTCGGGATCGTGGCGCTGGTGCAGATCGCGCGCAAGGGGGAGCGGGGCCGGGTGCTGGCGATCGTGGGCCTGGTGGTCTCGCTGCTGACGACCGCCGCCCTCGTGACCGGCGTGTCCCGGTACGCGGAACACTTCCTGGGCCGGATCGGCGAGGGGCGGGAGCTCGAACACGTCGAGGGCCGGCTGACGGGGATGGACGAGCTGCGCCAGGGCGACTGCTTCAACGTCCCTGGCGGCGACCTCCTGGACGAGGCCCGCTTCACCTACCGGGTGGGCTGCGACCAGGTGCACGACGCCGAGGTGACCTCCACGACGGTGCTCGGCCCCGGCGGCTTCCCCGGCAAGGGGAGGCTGAAGGGGACCGCCACGGACACCTGCTGGAAGGCGCAGGACGCGTACGCGATGGACACGTGGGCGCTGCCCGCGTACGCGGAGATGTTCTACTTCAGCCCCACCGCGGAGAGCTGGCAGGGCGGCGACCGGCGGCTCCTGTGCGTCATCGGCACGTCGACGGAGGAGCACCGGGGCAGTCTGCGCAAGGACGCGGGCATGCTGACGCCGGACCAGGTGACCCTGCTGGGCGCGCTGAACACGGCGGACCAGGCGCTGGGGCGCGCCCCCGACGAGGACCTGGACGAGGCGCTGCCCGAGTACCGGGCGTGGGCGCGGGGGGTCGACGAGGCGCTGGCGGCGGAGGAGCGGATGCTCCAGGGCGTCACCTCCCGCGAGGGCACGGGCCCGGCGGCGGCTGCTCAGCTGAAGCAGGTCGCGGCCGCGCGCGGGCAGTGGCAGCGGGCGGCCCGGGCGACGCGGCCGGCCGATTTCCAGCGGGCGTGGGACGCGGCGCTGTCGGCGCTGTCGGTGGACACGGAGAAGGCGCTGCGGGGGGCGTACGGGCTCTCGACGCGGGTGCCGGAGTGGCTGCGGCCGGAGCCGGGAGGACCGGGGGCCGGTTCGGGGCGCGGGCCTTCGGCGGAATCCGTCTGAGGTCTTGTGGGTAACGCTCGGTAAGGGGTTTGAGTGACCTGCGTTCATCACATCGGGTGAAACTTTGGCCCGTGCTTGCGTTGCTCAACCGTCGGTTGCCAGGGTGTGGCTGTCTGTCAACCTGATGGGAGTGGCTCGTGACTTTCGGTGAGCAGCCGGCCTATCTCCGCGTCGCCGGGGATCTGCGACGGAAGATCGTCGATGGGTCCCTGCCCCCGCACGCCCGGCTCCCTTCCCAGGCCCGGATCCGCGAGGAGTACGGGGTCTCGGACACCGTGGCGCTGGAGGCGCGCAAGGTCCTGATGGCGGAGGGGCTGGTCGAGGGCCGCTCCGGGTCCGGTACGTACGTCCGGGAGCAGCCCGTGCCGCGCCGGGTCGCCCGCTCCGGCTACCGGTCGGCCGGGGCGTCGACGCCGTTCCGTCAGGAGCAGGCCGAGGCGGGCGCGCGCGGCACCTGGGACTCCAGCAGTGAGCAGACGCCCGCGCCGGTCCAGATCGCGGAGCGGCTGGGCATCGAGCCGGGGGACCGGGTGATGCGCACCCGCTACGTCTTCCGCGACGCGGGGGAGGCCATGATGCTCTCCACCTCCTGGGAGCCCCTCGCGGTGACCGGCCGGACCCCGGTGATGCTGCCGGAGGAAGGACCCCTGGGGGGCTCGGGGGTGGTGGACCGGATGGCCGCCATCGACGTGGTCGTGGACAACGTGGTCGAGGACGTCGGGGCGAGGCCCGGACTGGCCGAGGAGATCACGCTGCTGGGCGGGGTCCCGGGACACGTGGTGCTGGTGGTGAGCCGTACGTACTTCGCCTCGGGCCGCGCGGTGGAGACCGCGGACGTGGTCGTCCCGGCGGACCGCTACCGGCTCTCGTACCACCTGCCCGTCCGGTAACGGGGCACGGGCCGCTTTTTCGGTCGCATCGCAAGGGTCCGGGGCGTGCCCCGGACCCTTGTTCGATATGTCCACCGTCGGCACGGCGGGCGACTTCCTCGTCGTCACGCGCGGGTCAGCGCCGTGCGCCGGGTCCGGACCGGCGCGCACGGCGCGCTCGTACGCCTGGCCGGATGCGTACGCCCCCAGGTATCTCTTCGTGAAAAACCGTATCCGGTCAGTAAAGGTCGGGCGTAAGCTCGGGCATATGCGCAATGCGGTTTCCTGGGCAGGTACGGCGGCGGAGGGTGGAGCGCGATGACCGACAGCGGTGCCCTGCTTCCATGGCTGGTCATACGTCAGGACGACAACGGCAACCGCTACCGGGTGGGCCGCTATCCCACCCGGGCCGAGGCCCAGAAGGTCGTCGACAGCCTCGACGGCCGGGGACACGAGCAGCTCTACTGGGTCGAGCGGATCGGACAGGAAAGCCAGACCGCCACCACCGGCTGAACCGGCCGGAGGCGCTGGCATAGGCTCCGTCCATGACTGTACGAGTGGTCGTGGGCGGAGCCCTTTGTCATGACGGACGCCTGCTGGCCGCCCGCCGCAGCGCGCCGCCCGAGCTGGCCGGCCGGTGGGAGCTCCCGGGCGGCAAGGCGGAGCCGGGTGAAACGGTGCCCGAGGCGCTGGTGCGCGAACTGCGCGAGGAACTCGGCGTGGAGGCCGAGGTCCTGGAGCGGATCCCGGGGGAGTGGCCGGTGAGGCCCGGCCTGGTCCTGCACGTGTGGACCGCCCGGCTGGTCTCGGGGGAGCCCGCCCCGCTGGAGGACCACGACGAGCTGCGCTGGCTCGCCCCGCACGAGCTGGACTCGGTGGACTGGCTCGACCAGGACCGGCCCTTCGTCGCGGAGGCCGGCCGCCGGCTGCGCGCCGGAGCGGGCGGCGCGGTGGGCACCGAGTCGCACGGCGGGGCGCACCGGGGCGCGTGAAGTTCGCGCTCTAGGCCGTCTGCGCCACAGTGCGCCGGTGCGTGGGGGACCGGGTGGTACGGCGCCCCAAATATCGGGTATGTCGCTATTAGTCCCTATCTCGTCCCCCATTCGTCCCCGACGAACCTGACTGGGGTCGCTGGTGGCCCGGGAAGTGATCGGCGTGATGGACACAGACGGTGAATGCGCCGAGTGGGCCTTTCCCGCCGAGCCCGATGTCGTCCGCACCGCGCGCCACGCCGTGCGCGGCACCCTCCGCTCCTGGGGCCTGGACTCCGTCGGCGATGTGACCGTCCTGCTGGTCAGCGAGCTGGTCACCAACTCCCTGCGCTACGCCTCCGGCCCCATCGGGGTGCGCCTGGTACGGCGCAATCCGGCCGCGCCCGGCCTCGCCGGCGGCCCGGCCCTGCTCGTGGAGGTCTCGGATCCGCTTCCGGATCCACCCCGCGAGCGCCTCGCGCAGCCGGACGACGAAGGCGGGCGCGGCCTGCACCTCGTCGCCGTCTCCGCGCGCCGCTGGGGAACCCGGCACGGGAAAACGGGGAAGACCGTGTGGTTCGAGTTGGCTCTTCCTGGTGAGTAACAAGGAGAAGGGCGGCAGTGGGTCTCCCGGGCGGCGTCTGGGAAGACCACCGGACGTGGCCGGAAAACAACGGGACCCTTTTGTGATCGTGAACGCCGTGCCGTACGGGGCCGTGGTGCTGAATACTTCGGTCATGGCCGGTCCGGTTGCGGTGAGCTGGAGGGGACGGTCGCGTGAGCGAGATACCTGCGCAGACACATCAGGCCCGCGTGCCCGGGGAGCCGTTGCGCGACTCCCTGTGGCACAGCAGTCCGCCTGGCTCCATATACGACCACATCAAGGTGGCGTCCTTCTCGATCGGCCCTGACGGGCTCATCGACCAGTGGAGCCTGCGCGCCGAAGAGCTGTTCGGGCTGCGCGCGGCCCAGGCGGTCGGGCGCGACCCGGTCGAGGCCTTCATGCCGCCCGAGCTGCGCGAGGGCGGCCACCGCAAGGTCGCCGAGATCCTCGACGGCAAGGAATGGACCGGGCTGATCCCCTTCCGGATCCCCGGCGGGGACGGCGCCCACGGCGTGGCCGAGATCTATGTGATGCCGACCCAGACCGAGAGCGCCGAGCGCGCCGCGCTCTGCGTCGTCGTGGACGTACGCGCGCTCCGGCGCATCGAATCCGACCTCGCCGCCTCACAGGCCATATTCGGCCAATCCCCCTTCGGGTTCCTGCTCTTCGGCACCGACCTCACCGTGCAGCGCGCCAACCGCCGCTTCGCGACCGTCTTCGGCGGAGCGGTCGAGGAGCACCGCGGCCGGACCGTGCACGACTACCTGCCGCCCCACGAGGCCGACCGGATGGCCGAAGCCCTGCGCCGGGTCCTGGAGACCGGCGAGTCCGTCACCGACCTGCGGATCACCGGATCCACCCCCCGCAGCCGCGACGACCGCCACTGGTCCATCAACCTCTACCGGGTGCACGACGGCACCGGCCGCCCCATCGGCATCGCCGGCCTGGGCACCGACGTCACCCGCCGCCACCTCGCCGCCCGCGAGGCCGCCGGGGTCCGCCGCAACCTCGCCCTCCTCAACGAGGCCGGGCACCGCATCGGCAACTCCCTCGACCTGGAGACCACCGCCCGGGAACTCCTCGACGTCACCGTCCCCGGCTTCTGCGACCTGGCCGCCGTCGACCTCTACCAGGGGCTCCTGCTCGGCGACGACGACCGGCCCGCCCGCCCCCAGGGCCCCGGCGTCCCCTCGCTGCCCGGGCAGGGGGCCGGCCGAGCCCCCTCCGCACCGCTGCGGCGGGTGGCCTTCGCCTCCGCCGTGTCCGACGCCCCGCTGTCGGGGCCCGGCGCACTGGTCTCCGTAGGGGAGACGCACCGCTATCCGGCCGCCTCCCCCGGAGCGCTCGCCCTGCGCACGGCACGGCCCCGGCTCGTCTCCGGCACGGACCCGGACGCCCTCGTCCAGTCCACGCTGATCGTCCCGATGGTCGCCCACGACACCGTGGTCGGCCTCGCCCAGTTCTCCCGGACCAAGGGCAGCGAGCCCTTCGGCGAACGCGACCGGGCCGTCGCCGTGGAACTGGCCGCACGGGCCGCCGTGTGCATCGACAACGCCCGCCTCTACCGGCGCGAGCACGAACGGGCGCTGATCCTCCAGCGCAGCCTGCTGCCGCCGGGCGACCCGGAGGCGGCCGGCCTCGACATCGCCTGCCGCTACCTCCCGGGCAACGCCGCCACCGAGGTCGGCGGCGACTGGTTCGACGTCATCGAACTGCCCGGACACCGCACCGCCCTGGTCGTCGGCGACGTCATGGGCCGGGGACTGCGCGCCGCCGTCGCCATGGGCGAGCTGCGGACCGCCGTACGCACCCTCGCGCTGCTGGACCTGGAACCCGCCGAGGTGCTCACCGCCCTCGACGAGGTCGCCCGCGGCCTCGGCGCCCCCGGCGGCGCCCAGCAGGCCTCGCGCGCCGCCCTCCACTCCCGCGACGCCGACCGCTCGGAGGTGTACCTCGCCACCTGCGTGTACGCCGTCTACGACCCGGTCACCCGGCGCTGCACCATCGCCAACGCCGGCCACATGCCGCCCGTCCTCGTCGAACCCGCCGAGGACGGCGCCGCCCCGCCCCCCGGGCTGCTGCTGGAGATCCCGACCGGGATGCCGCTCGGGGTGGGCGGCGAACCCTTCGAGGAGGTCGAGGTCGAACTCCCCGAAGGCGCGCTGCTCGCCCTCTACACCGACGGGCTGGTCGAGTCGCGCGACCACCCCCTCGAAGAGGGCCTGCGCGGCCTGCGCGGGGCGGTCGCCGATCCGTCCCGCCCCCTGGAGGAGGTCTGCGACCACGTCCTGAACACCCTCCACACCCGGCACGGCGAGGACGACATCGCCCTGCTGATGGCGCGGGTCCAGGGACTGCCCGGCGACGCCGTCGGGGACTGGCAGCTGCCCCGCGAGGCCCGCTCGGTGGGCAAGGCCCGGGAACTGGCCCGGGCGAAGCTTCCCGCGTGGGGCCTCGAAGGCCTGCTCGACACCACGGAACTGCTGGTCAGCGAACTCGTCACCAACGCCCTGCGGTACGGGGAGGGGGACATCCGGCTGCGGCTGCTGCTGGACCGGACCCTGGTGTGCGAGGTCTGGGACGGCAACCTCGCCCAGCCGAGGCGCCGCCGCGCCCGGGACACCGACGAGGGCGGCCGCGGCCTCCAGCTCGTCGGCCTGCTCTCGGCCGGCTGGGGCACCCGCCGCACCCACCGGGGCAAGACCGTGTGGTTCGAGCTGCCCCTCCCCATGCCGGGCGGAGCACCGGGAGAGGCGGTCACCGAGCTGTCGGCGGAGCAGCTGCTGAGCATGTACGGATGAGCGGGCCGGGCGGGGCTTCGACGAGGGGGCTCAAGCCGCCCGGGACTTGAGGGCGGCCAGGCGGGCCTCGACCTCCGCGGCCTTGCCGAGGTCCTCCAGAGACTCGAACTGCGCGTCCAGGGAGGAGGCCGCCAGCTCCGACTTGCCCATGGCCATCGCCTCCTCCCGCCGGACCTTCTCCTCGAAACGGCTCAGGTCGCTCGTCGGGTCCAGCACGTCGATGTTCTTGACCGCGTCCAGCATCGTGTTCTGCGCCCGCGCCGTCCTCGCCCGCGCCACCAGCTCGTCCCGCTTGGCCTGGAGCTCCGTCAGCTTGTCCTTCATCGAGGCCAGGCCTTCCCGCAGCCTGTCCACCACCTCCGTCTGGGCGGCGATCACCGGCTCCGCCGTCGCCGCCTCCTTCTCCGACCGCAGCTGCCGGCCCAGGGCCACCTTCGCCAGGTTGTCGAACCGGTCCGCGTCCGCCGCCGCGCCCGACGCGCGCAGCTCGTCCGCCTTGCGGCTGGCCGCGAGGGCCTTGCCGCCCCACTCGGCGGCCGCGTCCACGTCCTCCTTGTGGTCGGCCTCCAGCATCCGCAGGTTGCCGATGGTCGTCGCCACCGCCTGCTCGGCCTCCGAAATGTTGTTCGAGTAGTCGCGGATCAGCTGGTCGAGCATCTTCTGCGGGTCCTCCGCCTGGTCCAGCAGCGCGTTGATGTTGGCCTTCGCGAGCTGGGTGACACGGCCGAGGACGGTCTGCTTGCCCATGGGGTCCCTTTCTGGTGGGGGTCTGGTGCCTCGTCGTTCAGAAACGGCCGCCGCCGCCCATGCGGCCGCGGGTACCGCCGCCCCCGTAGGAGCCGGGCCCCCCGCCGAAGCCCCCGCCGCCGAAGTCCCCGCCTCCGAAGCCGCCTCCGCCTGCGCCGAAGCCGCCCCGGCCGCCTCCGCCCCGGAGGATCTCGCCCAGGATGATCCCGCCGAGCACGGCACCGCTCCGGCCGCGCTGTCCCGCGTACGGGTTCTGGTACGCCCCCACGTCCTGCTCCGCCAGCTGCTGCGCCTGCCGGGCGAGGGAATCCGCCCGCTGCGCCTCCGCCAGCGCGCCCGCGGGGTCCCGGCCGGCCAGCGACACCGACCGGTCCAGGTGCCGCTGCGCCTCCGCCAGCCGGGTCCGGGCCTGGCTGCCGACCGCACCCCGGCTGGTGGTCACGTAGTCCGTCGCCGCGCCGATCGCACTGCGGGCCGACAGCTGGGCCTGGTCCAGCAGCGCCGCCGCGCGCCGCCGCCCCGACTCCTGCTCCCGCGCCCCCGCCAGGGCCTCGTCGAGGGCCGCGTCCGCCTCCTCGACCCGGCGCAGGGCGTCGATCGGGTCGTACCGGCCCGCCGCCTGATCCCGGCGCACGTCGGCCAGTACGGACTCCGCACGGCCGATCCGGCCGCGCAGGTCGCCCGTCGGGGAGCCCGCCGCGGCACCGGTGAGCAGGCCGCGCGCGTCGGCGAGGTCCGTCTCCGTCTCGGTGAGGGCGCCCGGCAGCTTCCCGGCCGCCTCCGCCAGCTCCCGCGCCCGCCGCTCGACCGCGTCCACCAGCGTCGCCGCCTGGTCCACCGCGCCCTCGGCGGCCCGGACGTGCACGGCTGCCCGGCCGTTGTCCCCGGAGCCGAGGGCCGCCCGCGCCTCGCCGAGACTGGTCGCCGCGAAGACGAGCCGGTCCTCGGCCTGGCCGGGGTTGGCGGCCACCGGCGCGGACGCGGAGTCCGCGTACCGTCCCTTCAGCGCGGTCAGGGTCGCCCCGGCGGTGGTGGTACGGCCGCTCAGCGCCCGGAAGTGCGCCTCCACCGTGGCGAGGGCCTGCGGGGCGTTCTTCTCCAGGTCACGCAGCCGGTCGAAGCCGGCCGACTCGGCGTCGAGCCTGCGGTTCGCCTCCGTGCAGCGGGCCAGGATCTCCTCCAGCATCCGGCGCCGGGTGGCCTCGTCCTCCGGGTAGGCGTCGTCCAGCTGCTGGCGCAGCCGGAAGGCGTGCGTCAGCTCGTCCCTCGCGTACCGCACCGCCTCGGTGAAGGGGCCGACCGCGTCGTCGCCGAACTGCGCCGTGGCGAAACCCAGTTCCTCGGTGCTGGTGCGGACGGCGTCGTCCGTCTCCACCAGCAGGGCCCTCGCCCGGGCGTCGAGCTCGGGCAGCGGGGCCGGCGCGGCCCGGGCACCGTCCCAGCCGGCATGGCCGGTGGTGGTGCCCCGGCCCGGCCCGCCGCGCTTCCCGCGGCGCCGGTACGCGTACGCCGCGAGCGCCCCGGCCGCGCCGACGGCGACCACCGGCAGTACGAAGTCCCCGGCCCCGCTGCCCCCGTCCGCCCCGCCGCCGGGGTCGGCCGCGCCGGGGGTGATGGCGGGCACGGGGACGGGCCGCCCGCCGAGCACGGCGTCGTAGCCGTTCGCCGCGCCGATCGCGGCGCCCGCCCAGTCGTTGCCGCGCAGCGCGGGCTCGATGGCGGTACGGGCGACGGCGTCGAGCTGCTCCTGGGTGAAACCGGAGTCCACGTCGGCCGAATGGGCGTACTGGCGGGTGCCGGTCGCCACCGCGAGCAGGACGTCGTCCCGGCCCAGGCCGTTCTTCTGGGCGGTGGCGTCGGCCCAGCTCTGGGGGGACCGGTCGGAGAAGTCGTGCACATAGGTGACGAAGAGCTGGATCCGGCGGTCGGCGTAGAGCCGGTCGAGGGCTGCCGTCACCGCGGGGGCGCGGTCCCCGAGGGCGCCGACGCGGTCGGTGACCTGGCCCTGCCGCGACAGCGTGACGGGATCCTCGGCGCGGGCCGGCCCCGCGCCGGCCACCCCCAGCCCGCCGAGCGCGAGTGCGAGCAGGGCGGCGGCGAGGAGCAGCCCGGGGGTGGGGGTGCGGGGGAGCGTCCCGCGTCTCGGGGGGTGCACATTTCGGAGGCTATGGGTCCGGCGGCGGACCCGCACCCGGAGCCGCCGCCCTGGCCGGGCCGCCGCCCCGGCGCGCGGCCGGCCCTCAGAGGGGGTCCGGGCGGCGCCGGATCTTGTTCCCCAGCCACACCAGGGGGTCGTACTTGCGGTCCACGGCCCGCTCCTTCAGCGGGATCAGGGCGTTGTCGGTGATCTTGATGCCCTCGGGGCAGACCTCCGTGCAGCACTTGGTGATGTTGCAGTAGCCCAGCCCGTGTTCCTCCTGGGCGGTGCGCTTGCGGTCCAGACCGGCTTCCTCGGCCGCGTCCAGCGGGTGCATGTCCAGCTCCGCGACCCGCATCAGGAAGCGCGGGCCGGCGAAGGCGGCCTTGTTCTCCTCGTGGTCGCGCACCACGTGGCAGGTGTCCTGGCACAGGAAGCACTCGATGCACTTGCGGAACTCCTGCGAGCGCTCCACGTCCACCTGCCGCATCCGGTACTCGCCCGCCGCGACCCCCGGCGGGGGCACGAAGGCCGGCACCTCCCGGGCCTTGGCGTAGTTGAAGGACACGTCCGTGACCAGGTCGCGGATCACCGGGAAGGCCCGCAGCGGGGTGATCGTGACCGTCTCCTCCCGCTCGAAGACGGACATCCGCGTCATGCACATCAGCCGCGGCCGGCCGTTGATCTCCGCGCTGCACGAGCCGCACTTGCCCGCCTTGCAGTTCCAGCGGACCGCGAGGTCGGACGCCTGCGTCGCCTGGAGCCGGTGCACGATGTCCAGGACCACCTCGCCGTCGTGCACCTCGACGGTGAAGTCCCGCAGTTCCCCGCCTTCCGCGTCGCCCCGCCAGACCCGGAAGCGTGCGTCGTATGTGGTCACCCGTAGAGCTCCTCTTCGGCGAGGTACTTGGCCAGCTCTTCCTTCTCGAAGAGCGCGAGCAGGTCGGGGCGGATCGGCTCGGTACGGACCCGCTCCAGCGCGATCCGCGCCGCGGCGGGATCGGCGGGGGCCGGATCGACCGGGCGGCACAGCAGGTTCACCGCACGCCACTGCCGTTCCATCGCCGGGCAGTCCTCGCGGGTGTGCCCGCCCCGGCTCTCGGTGCGCTCCAGGGCGGCGCGGGCCACGCACTCGCTGACCAGCAGCATGTTGCGCAGGTCCAGCGCCAGGTGCCAGCCCGGGTTGAACTGCCGGTGCCCCTCGACCCCGGCGCGGGCCGCCCGTACGCGCAGGGCCGAGAGCCGTTCCAGGGCCTCGGCCATCTCGCCCGCCCGGCGGATGATGCCGACCAGGTCGTTCATCGCCGTCTGGAGCTCCTGGTGCAGGGTGTACGGGTTCTCCGCGCCCTCGTCCGCGTGGAAGGGGGCCAGCGCCTCGGCGGCCGCCGCGTCGACCTGCTCCTGGGACACCTCGGGCCGCCGGCCCGGGGCGGCCGCGTAGCCGGCCGCGTGCAGCCCGGCCCGCCGGCCGAAGACCAGCAGGTCGGAGAGGGAGTTGCCGCCGAGCCGGTTCGAGCCGTGCATGCCGCCCGCCACCTCACCGGCGGCGAACAGCCCGGGTACGCCGACCGTGGCGGCGGTGTCGGAGTCGACCGCGATGCCGCCCATCACGTAGTGGCAGGTCGGGCCGACCTCCATGGGCTCGGCGGTGATGTCCACGTCCGCCAGCTCCTTGAACTGGTGGTACATGGACGGCAGCCGGCGTTTGATCTTCTCGGCCGGCATCCGGGTGGACACGTCGAGGAACACCCCGCCGTGCGGGGAGCCGCGGCCGGCCTTGACCTCGGAGTTGATGGCGCGGGCCACCTCGTCGCGGGGCAGCAGCTCGGGCGGGCGGCGGTTGTGGTCCGGGTCCTCGTACCAGCGGTCGCCCTCCTCCTCCGACTCGGCGTACTTGTCCTTGAAGACGTCGGGGACGTAGTCGAACATGAACCGCCGGCCTTCGGAGTTGCGCAGTACCCCGCCGTCGCCGCGCACGGACTCCGTGACGAGGATCCCCTTCACCGAGGGCGGCCAGACCATGCCCGTGGGGTGGAACTGCACGAACTCCATGTTCAGCAGCGGGGCGCCGGCGAGCAGGGCCAGCGCGTGTCCGTCGCCGGTGTACTCCCAGGAGTTGGAGGTGGTCTTGAAGGACTTGCCGATCCCGCCGGTGGCCAGCACCACGGCCGGGGCCTCCAGGACGAAGAAGCGGCCGGACTCGCGCTCGTAGCAGAAGGTCCCCGAGACCTTCTCGCCGTCCTTGAGGACCCTGGTGACCGTGCACTCCTGGAAGACCTTCAGGCGGGCCTCGTAGTCGCCGGTCTCCTTGAAGTCCTCCTGCTGGAGGGCGACGATCCGCTGCTGGAGGGTGCGGATCAGTTCCAGGCCGGTGCGGTCGCCGACGTGCGCGAGGCGCGGGTACTCGTGCCCGCCGAAGTTGCGCTGGGAGATCCGTCCGTCGGGTGTGCGGTCGAAGAGCGCGCCCCAGGTCTCCAGCTCCCACACCCGCTCCGGGGCCTCCTTGGCGTGCAGCTCGGCCATCCGCCACTGGTTGAGGAACTTCCCGCCGCGCATGGTGTCGCGGAAGTGGACCTGCCAGTTGTCGCCCTCGTTGACGTTGCCCATGGAGGCGGCGATCCCGCCCTCCGCCATCACCGTGTGGGCCTTGCCGAAGAGGGACTTGCAGATCACGGCCGTCCGGGCCCCGCGCTCGCGGGCCTCGATCGCGGCCCGCAGCCCGGCACCGCCCGCGCCGACCACGACCACGTCCCACTGCTGCCGTTCCACTTGAGCCATCTCAGAAGATCCTCGGGTCGGTGATGGTGCCGCTGGCCAGCAGGTACACGTAGAAGTCGCACAGGGCCACACTGATCAGGGAGGCCCAGGCGAGCTGCATGTGGCGGGCGTTGAGCCGGCTGACCCAGCCCCACAGCCGGTAGCGGACCGGGTGCTTCGAGAAGTGCTTGAGGCGGCCGCCCATGATGTGCCGGCAGGAGTGGCAGGAGAGGGTGTAGGCCCAGATCAGCACGATGTTGGCGAGGAAGACCAGGGTGCCCAGCCCCATGTGGCCCCACGCGTAGTGCGCGTCGCGGAAGGTCAGCACGGTGTCGTACGTGAGGATGCCCGCCACCGGCACCGCCGCGTAGAAGAAGTACCGGTGCAGGTTCTGCAGGACCAGCGGGAAGCGGGTCTCGCCGGTGTACGAGGCGTGCGGCTCGGCGACGGCGCAGGCGGGCGGCGAGGCCCAGAAGCCCCGGTAGTAGGCCTTGCGGTAGTAGTAGCAGGTCAGCCGGAAGCCGAGCGGGAAGACCAGGATCAGCAGGGCGGGCGACAGGCCCCACCAGCTGCCGAACAGGTCAAGGTTCGGGCCGTCCCGCATCGGCAGGCAGTTCTCCGCCAGACAGGGGGAGTAGAAGGGGGAGACGTACGGGGCCGCGTAGTAGTGGTCGTTGGCGAAGGCCCGCCAGGTCGAGTACGCGATGAAGGCGAGCAGCCCGGCCGCGGTGCCGGCGGGCGACAGCCACCACCGGTCGGTGCGCAGGTGCCGGGCCGCGATCGCGGCCCGGGAGGGGCCGTGGACCCCGCCGGGCCGCTGCTGGGGTGGTTCCGTGCCTGTGGCCAAGAGGAACTCCGGGTGGAGTGGACGAGCGGGTGGCCCAGGAGGCCCGGCCGCCGGAGCGGCCGGGCCAGATGGGGATGCCGTGCGCGGACGGGTGGACGGCCGGACGGCCGGACGGCCGGACGGCCGGACGGGCCGGTGGACGGGTCGGTCAGGGGGCGCGGCGGTCGCGGGCGCCGAGGCCCTCGTCGTCGGTGTCCGTCCACAGCGCGTTGTCGTACGGGGTGTCCGGGATGGTCACCATCCCGGATTTCTCCGGCGGCCCGGAGCCGGCGGCCGGAGCCTGTCGGGCGACGTCCTTCTCCAGCTGCTCCACCGAGCGGACCAGCTGGTCGAGGTTGCGCCGTACGGCGGTCAGATCGTCTTGCAGGGACATGACTTGCCCTCACTTCCGCAGGGTGCGGTGGCAACGCTCACGGGCGCCTGCGAGTGTCGCGCCTCCCGTCCCCGGTTGTGAAGGGACGTGCAGCGATTCCGGGCGCGCAGGCGCAAACCGTGCGCCCCTCCCTGCCCCCATTTTCATCCCTCGAAGGAGGGAACGCGCGCCTGGGCGCGGAGCCCGGCGGCCGCCCCGGGGCGGGGCGCGCGGCCCCGGCCGCAAGCCGGATTGGTCCGCACGGGTGGGGTTCGCGGCGTGGCGAGGGGCCGCTGCGGAGCACGCGGGCGGTGGTCGATTTCAGTGGGTTTCCACACCGGTGTGATCAGCTCCAAATACCGCCGAACGTGATCAAGACCCTTCTTCACGGCCCTCGCGCCCCGCCCCGGAGGTACCACCCATGACCCAGAGAAGGCGCAGGTCCTTGGCGCTCCTCACCTCGGGAGTCCTCGCACTGCCGCTCCTCGCGGGGTGCGGGGCGGGTGAGGACGAGGGCGGCCCGGCCGCCGCGGGGCCGGACATCGCGGCGACCGTCCGCGAGCAGGTCGCCGACGGCGGCGTGCTGCGCTGGGCCGTGGACTCCCTGCCGCAGACCCTGAACACCTTCCAGGCCGACGCGGACGCCGCCACCAACCGGATCGCCGGGGCGGTCCTGCCCCACCTGTTCACCCTGGACGCCAAGGGCCGGCCGGTGGCCGATCCCGACTACCTGGAGAAGGCCGAGGTCATCGAGCGCGAGCCCAAGCAGGTCGTCCTGTACAAGCTGAACCAGCAGGCGGTCTGGAGCGACGGGCGCGAGATCGGGGCCGCCGACTTCGTCGCCCAGTGGCGGGCCCTGAACGGCAAGGACTCGGCGTACTGGACCGCCCGCAACGCCGGCTACGACCGGATCGAGAAGATCGAGCGCGGCAAGAACGACCTGGAGGTCAGGGTCACCTTCGCCAGGCCGTACGGCGACTGGCGCTCCCTGTTCAGCCCGCTCTACCCCAAGCAGGTCATGGGCACCCCCGAGGCCTTCAACGAGGGCGCCCGCAGCGCCCTGAAGGTCACCGCCGGGCCCTTCGGACTCGGGGCCATCGACAAGAAGACCGGCACCGCCGCCCTCACCCGCAACGCCCGCTGGTGGGGCCGCCCCGCCAAGCTGGACACGCTCGTACTGACGGCCGTGCCCCGGGCGGGCCGCCCGGCCGCGCTGGCCGCCGGGAAGATCGACCTCGGCGAGATCGACCGCGCGGGCGCCGACCGCATCGCCCTCGCGCACCGGGACGCCGGACGCGTCGACGGTACGCACGGCCCGGGCGCCACCCTCACCCCCGCGCAGGCCACCCTCTCCTGGGCCCTGGCCCACGGCGCCGACGAGGACCGGGCCAAGGAGGAGCAGGAAGCCCGCCAGGAGAAGGCCGCGGCCGTCAAGAAGTACGCCGAGGAGCAGGCGGCCCTGCGCCGCTTCACGGTCCGCAAGTCCCTGGAGCCCGCCTACACGCAGCTGGCCATGAACGGGGCCTCCGGCCCGCTGTCGGACGAGCGGGTCCGCCGCGCGGTCGCCCGTGCGCTGGACCGCAGGCAGCTCGCCGAGACCGTCCTCAAGCCCCTGGGGCTGCCCGCGAAGCCGGTCGGCAGCCACCTGGCGCTGGCCGGGCAGCAGGCGTACGCCGACAACAGCCACGCCCTCGGCGGCCAGGACACCCAGGCGGCCCAGGCCCTGCTCGCGGACGCGGGCTGGCGCCGGGGTGGCAAGCTGAACGAGCCGGCCGGGGCGAAGGCCGGGGCCGAGAGCGCCGGGGGCGCGCAGGACGACTCCAAGACCCCGGCGGGGGCCAAGCCCGCTCCGGGCGACGGCACCGGGAACGACGGCCTCTACATCGTGGGCGACGACGACGGACGCAACGGCGACCTGCGATCCGCCACCGCCGACCTCGGCATGCGCCGGGCCCGCCTGGGCCTGCCCGGTGCCCCCGCCGCGGGGCTGCGCGTCCTCCCGGAGGGCTCCGCGCGCGGCTTCGGGGCGGACCGGGCCGACGGGCTCGCCACCTTCGGCCGCACCGACCTGCCCTCGCCGGCCCTGGCCCCGGCCTCCCTCGCCGCGCAGCAGGAGCAGGTGCTCCTCGCCCAGGCGGAGGCCCTCGCGGCGGCGAAGGCGGTCCCGGCGGCGGCTGACGACGGCAAGGCCCCCGCGGAGGGCGACGACGCCAAGGCCGCCCCAGCCGAGGGCGAGGACGGCAAGGATCCCGCCGCCAGCCCGGCCCCCGTCCCCGCCAAGCAGCCCGCCCGCACCTCCGGCGCGATGCTGGCCAAGGACGGCAAGGCGCTCAGCCTGCGCTTCGTCCTCCCGTCCGGCCCCGGCTCGGAGGCCCTGCGCTCGGTCGGCGAGCGGATCTCCCAGATGCTCCAGAAGGTCGGCATCAGCACCGAGATCAAGAAGGTCGCCGACGAGAGCTTCTTCAAGGACCACATCGCCTCGGGCCAGTACGACCTGGCCCTGTACTCCTGGCCCGCGACGGCCTTCCCGGCCACCGACGCCCGGCCCATCTTCGCCAAGCCGGAGCCGGCCGCCGACGGCTCGCTCCTCGTTGAGCAGAACTACACCCGGGTCGGCACCGACCACATCGACCAGCTCTTCGACCAGGCGGCCGGTGAGCTGGACGAGGCGCAGGCCCGCGAGCTGATGCGCAAGGCGGACGCCCGGATCTGGGCGGCGGCCGGCTCCATCCCGCTCTACCAGCGTCCCGAGCTGGTCGCCGTCAAGCCGAGCCTGGCCAACGCGGGCGCCTTCGGTCTCGCGACGCCCCGCTACCAGGACATCGGCTGGAAGAAGCCGCCCCAGGCCAAGGACGCCAAGAAGGAGAAGAAGTAGCCGGGGCGCGAGGCGCCCAGGGGAAGAAGTGGTGAAAAAACGGGGCCTGTCAGGTTGACCCAGGGGTCACAAGCTCAGAAGTGACTCAATTTCCTTGCCCGCCGGATTCCCGGCGGGCAAGGTCGTGCCCACACCCATTGACCCGCATGAACACAGGCCCCACCGACAGCCGGGACCCCCCACCCGAAGCCCGGCCGTCCTCAGTCGTCCGGCCCCTTGACAGACCCCCCGGCAGGCGGTTCCCGCCATTCGACGTACCATGGGGTAAGGCCGTGGCAGGTTTTCCGCCCGGTCGAGGCGCGCGTGCCGGACCGTACGCGTCGCCATCCACGATCCCGGGAGAAGCGCCGAAGTGCCCACGCGCCACGACATCCGTAACGTCGCCATCGTCGCCCACGTCGACCATGGAAAGACGACCATCGTCGATGCCATGCTCAAGCAGGCCGGTGCCTTCGCCGCCCACCAGCAGCTCGACGACCGCATGATGGACTCGAACGACCTGGAGCGTGAGAAGGGCATCACGATCCTCGCCAAGAACACGGCGGTGAAGTACCACCCCAAGGACGGCGGGGCCCCGATCACGATCAACATCATCGACACCCCCGGCCACGCCGACTTCGGTGGTGAGGTCGAGCGCGGTCTGTCGATGGTGGACGCCGTCGTCCTGCTGGTGGACGCCTCCGAGGGGCCGCTGCCCCAGACCCGCTTCGTGCTCCGCAAGGCCCTCCAGGCCCGGATGCCCGTCATCCTCTGCATCAACAAGACGGACCGCCCGGACTCCCGGATCGACGAGGTCGTCAACGAGACGTACGACCTCTTCCTGGACCTGGACGCCGACGAGGACCAGATCGAGTTCCCGATCGTCTACGCCTGCGGCCGTGACGGCGTCGCCTCGCTGACCAAGCCGGAGGACGGCACCGTCCCCGCGGACAGCGACAACCTGGAGCCGTTCTTCTCCACCATCCTGGAGCACGTCCCGGCCCCGGTGTACGACGAGGAGGCCCCCCTTCAGGCCCACGTCACCAACCTGGACGCCGACAACTTCCTCGGCCGCATCGCACTGCTGCGCGTCGAGCAGGGCGAGCTGCGCAAGGGCCAGACCGTGGCCTGGATCAAGCGCGACGGGACGATCTCCAACGTCCGCATCACCGAGCTGATGATGACCGAGGCGCTCACCCGCAAGCCCGCCGAGGTCGCCGGCCCCGGTGACATCTGCGCCGTCGCCGGTATCCCCGACATCATGATCGGCGAGACCCTCGCCGACCCGGAGAACCCGATCGCGCTTCCGCTGATCTCGGTCGACGAGCCGGCGATCTCCATGACCATCGGCACGAACACCTCCCCGATGGTCGGCCGCGGCGGCACGGGCAAGGGCGCGGACGCGAAGTCCGCGGTCAAGGACCGCAAGGTCACCGCCCGCCAGGTCAAGGACCGCCTCGACCGCGAGCTGATCGGCAACGTCTCCCTGCGCGTCCTGGACACCGAGCGTCCGGACGCCTGGGAGGTCCAGGGCCGTGGTGAGCTCGCGCTCGCCATCCTGGTCGAGCAGATGCGCCGCGAGGGCTTCGAGCTGACCATCGGCAAGCCGCAGGTCGTCACGCAGGAGATCGACGGCAAGGTGCACGAGCCGGTCGAGCGCATGACGATCGACGTGCCCGAGGAGCACATGGGCGCGGTCACGCAGCTCATGGGCGTCCGCAAGGGCCGCATGGACAACATGTCGAACCACGGCTCCGGCTGGGTCCGCATGGAGTTCGTCGTCCCGTCCCGCGGCCTCATCGGCTTCCGTACGGAGTTCCTGACCAACACCCGCGGTACGGGTATCGCCCACTCGATCCACGAGGGCCACGAGCCGTGGTTCGGCCCGCTGGTCACCCGTAACAACGGTTCGCTGGTCGCCGACCGCGCCGGTGCGGTCACGCCGTTCGCGATGATCAACCTGCAGGAGCGCGGCGTCCTGTTCACCGAGCCCGGCACCGAGGTGTACGAGGGCATGATCGTCGGCGAGAACTCGCGCTCCGACGACATGGACGTGAACATCACCAAGGAGAAGAAGCTCACCAACATGCGTGCGGCTTCGGCGGACAACACGGAGAACGTGATCCCGCCGCGCAAGCTCTCCCTGGAGCAGTCCCTGGAGTTCTGCCGCGACGACGAGTGCGTCGAGGTGACCCCGGAGGCCGTGCGCATCCGCAAGGTCGTCCTGGACCAGAAGGAGCGCTCGCGCACCGCGTCGCGCGCCAAGTCCGCCAAGTAGTACGCGAGTCGGACTCTGGCCGAAAGCAGTACGGCTGACAGCGGCCCCTCCCCCCACCGGACCGGTGCGGGGAGGGGCCGTTCGCGTTTGTCAAACGGATTATTGCGTTCTGATGTCCGCATACCGACCGTGACGCTCCGGATGATGAGCTAACCGTCCGTTTCGCACGTGTCTGTCTCCTATCCGTTTGTCCGGATTTCGGGTTTTGGTCATGCGGTGATGTTGTGAAAACGAGACCACGTAAGTGTGGTTTACGGCCTGGCAGTCCCTGAGGATGGCTCCATTGAGCTCGGGTCAATGGGTCACACGCTGTGGGGAGCGTCGACTCACGAGCACACACGATGGGACCGGATTTCGCTGTCAGGGGTGTCAGCGGGAACCGGGTCCTTCACGAATCGACAGTGACTCCTGAGGAGGCAAATACCCATGCGCGGAGCAACGAGCGCCAAGTGGGTCGCGGGTGCCGTGATCGTGGCCATGGCCGCGACGGCCTGCAGCACCGGTAGCAACGACGCCGGGGGCAAGGGCGGCAACATCACGGTTGTGCTCGGCGAGCCGCAGCACGAGCTGGTGGGTCAGAACACCGCCGAGTCCGAGGGCGCCGAGGTCCTCAACGCGCTCTTCGACGGTCTGGTCGACTACGACACCAAGACCAACGAGCCGAAGCTCGACGCGGCCGAGTCCATCGAGACCACGGACTCGAAGACCTGGACCATCAAGGTCAAGCAGGGCCGCACCTTCCACAACGGTGAGAAGGTCGACGCGCAGTCCTTCGTCCGTGCCTGGAACTGGGGCGCCAACCAGGAGAACGCGGCCGAGGGCCTCCCGTTCTTCTCCAAGATCGAGGGCTCCGACGAGCTCGCGCCGGGCAAGGGCAAGAAGCCCACCGCCAAGGAGCTCAAGGGCCTCAAGGTCGTTGACGAGAACACCTTCACCGTCACGCTGAAGGAGCCGTTCTCCCAGTTCAAGACCATGCTGGGCTACAACGCCTTCTACCCGCTGCCGAAGGCCTTCGAGACCACCGACCTGAAGAAGTTCGGTGACAACCCGATCGGCAACGGCCCCTTCCAGATGGACGGCGCCTGGGAGCACAACAAGCAGATCAAGGTCAAGCGCTTCGAGAAGTACCCGGCCGAGGGCCGCGCGAAGCTCGCGGGCGTCACCTTCAAGATCTACGACAACATGGACACGGCGTACAACGACCTGCGCGCCGACAACATCCAGATCGTCGACAAGCTCCCGATCTCCGCGATGGCCACCGTCTCCCAGGAGTTCGGCGACCGCTACATCTACAAGCCCGAGTCGGCCGTCGGCTACCTCGGCCTCCCGCTCGAGACGAACCCCGAGGCGTTCGGCAAGCTGGAGATCCGTCAGGCCATCTCCATGGCCATCGACCGGGACACGCTGACGAAGACCATCTTCAACGGCACCCGCAAGCCGGCCGACGACTTCATCAGCCCCATCATCCCGGGCTACCGCAAGGGCGCGCTGGGCGAGTTCGGCCAGTACAACCCGACCAAGGCCAAGGAGCTCTTCGACAAGGCCGGCGGTGTCCCCGGCAACAAGATCGAGCTCGGCTACAACGCCGACGGCGGCCACAAGGAGTGGATCGAGGCCGTCGCCAACCAGCTGAAGGCGAACCTCGGCATCGAGGTCACCGCCAAGCCGTACGCCAAGTTCGGTGACATGCTGGACGACCTCCAGGCGTCGAAGTACAAGGGCGCGTTCCGCATGGCGTGGTCCATGGACTACCCGGCGGCGGAGAACTACCTGCGTCCGGTCTTCTCGAAGGTCGCGATCGAGCAGGGCTCCAACTACGGCCACTACCGTAACGACGAGTTCGAGAAGGTCATGGCGGAGGCCGACAAGGCCACCGATGCGGCCGAGGGTCTGAAGCTGTACCAGAAGGCCGATGACATCGTCATCCGCGACCTTCCGTACATCCCGGTGTTCACGTACATGTCCTCCGCGGCCTACTCCAAGTCCGTGAAGAACGTCGAGGTCGACGCCCAGGGCCGCATGGACCTGGCCAACGTCGAGCGCAACTAACACCCCTCGTCACTTAGGGGATTTCCGGGGGGCGGGCATACGGAATCAGGTTTCCGTATGCCCGCCCTTTCCCCCTGTTCTTTGCTGGAGGTCTGATGGGCCGCTACCTCATCCGCCGACTCATACAGGCGATCCCTGTTCTGATCGGCGCCACGTTCCTGATCTACCTGCTGACCTTCGCCATGCCCGGCGCTGACCCGATTCAGCTCCTCGCCGGCGAGAAGAAGGCAGACCCCATCGTCGCCGCGATGCTGCGCGAGAAGTACCACCTCGACGACCCGTTCCTGCTGCAGTACTGGAACTACATCACCGGTGTGTTCCAGGGTGACCTCGGCGAGACCCTGACCGGGCGCAAGGTCATCGACATGATCGGCGAGGCGTTCCCGTACACGGTGAACCTCGCGATCTTCGCCTTCGTCATCGAGGCCATCGTCGGTGTCGCGGCCGGCATCATGGCCGCCCTGCGCCGCGGCAAGTTCCTCGACCAGCTGGTCCTCATCTCCACCCTGATGGTCATCTCGATCCCCGTCTTCGTGACCGGTTTCGTCCTCCAGCTGACCCTCGGCGTCCAGCTGAAGAACAGCTGGGACATCGAGCTCTTCTCCGTCTCCTTCAACGAGAACGACGGGCTCAAGGCCTACCTCCTCCCGGCCTGGGTGCTCGCGTCCACCTCGCTGGCGTACGTCGCCCGACTGACCCGCACCAGCCTGATGGAGACCATGCGCGCGGACTACGTGCGCACCGCCACGGCCAAGGGCCTGCCCCGCCGCCGCGTCGTGGTCAACCACGCGCTGCGCAACGCGCTGATCCCGATCGTCACCTTCCTCGGCGCCGACCTCGGCTCCCTCATGGGCGGTGCGGTCATCACCGAGCGCATCTTCAACATGCACGGACTCGGCGGCCTGCTCGCCCAGTCCGTCTACCTCAAGCAGGGTGCCGTCGTCGTGGGTGGTGTGACCCTCCTGGTCCTCATCTACCTCGTCGCCAACCTCCTTGTGGACCTGCTGTACGCCGTGCTCGACCCGAGGATCCGCTATGCGTGACACGAATACGGTGGAGGACTCGATGACCGACACCCAGACCGCCGCGTCCGCCTCCGGTGGCACGCCGGCCGGCAAGGTCCAGGGCAAGAAGAAGAAGGACCGCGAGGCCAGCCTCTGGTCCGACGCCATCGACGACCTGCGCCGCAACCCGATCTTCATCATCGGCGGCGCCCTCGTGGTGTTCCTGCTGATCGTGGCCGCCGTGCCGCAGCTGTTCACCGACGGCACCCCGTTCGACGCGGGCGCCTGCAAACTGGAGGACTCGCTCAAGACCCCGAGCGCCGCCCACTGGTTCGGCTATGACATCCAGGGCTGCGACGTCTACACGCGTACCGTGTGGGCCGCCCGCAACTCCGTGATCGTCGGCGTCGTCACCACCTCGCTCGTACTGATCGTCGGCGGTGCCCTCGGTCTGATCGCCGGCTGGGTCGGCGGCGTCGTGGACAGCTTCCTGTCCCGCTTCACGGAGATCTTCTTCGCGATCCCGCTGCTGCTCGGCGGAATGCTGATCATGTCGGCGCTCCCGGGCAACGCCTGGACCGTCTCCCTGGTGCTCGCGATCCTCGGCTGGCCGCAGATCTTCCGCATCATGCGGTCCTCGGTGCTGCAGAACAAGAACAACGACTACGTCGTGGCCGCCCGCGCCCTGGGCGCCGGCACCATGCGCATCACGATCCGCCACATCCTGCCGAACGCCGTCGCCCCCGTCATCGTGGTCGGCGCGATCAGCCTGGGTGTGTACATCTCGGCCGAGGCGGCGCTGTCCTACCTCGGTATCGGTGTCCAGCCCCCGGAGATCTCCTGGGGCCTGATGGTCAGCGACGCCTCCGTCCGCTGGCTCCAGGCACCGCACGTGCTGCTGTTCCCGTCGATCGCGCTGAGCATCACGGTGCTCGCATTCATCATGGTCGGCGACGCGGTACGCGACGCCCTCGACCCGAAGCTGCGCTGAGGAAGGGCGTACGTTGACCACCATCGACAAGACCTCGAACGTCCCCGCGCCCCGTTCGGCGCCGGAGGGGACCCCCCTGCTCGAAGTGCGCGACCTGCACGTCGAGTTCCACACCCGCGACGGAGTCGCCAAGGCCGTCAACGGTGTCTCGTACTCCGTGGACGCCGGCGAGACCCTCGCCGTGCTCGGCGAGTCCGGCTCGGGCAAGTCCGTGACGGCGCAGGCCATCATGGGCATCCTCGACATGCCGCCCGGCAAGATCCCCTCGGGTGAGATCCTCTTCCAGGGCCAGGACCTGCTGAAGCTCCCGGCCGAGGAGTTCCGCAAGGTCCGCGGCTCGAAGATCGCGATGATCTTCCAGGACGCGCTCTCCTCGCTGAACCCGGTGCACACCGTCGGTGCCCAGCTCGGCGAGATGTTCCGGGTCCACCGGGGCATGTCCAAGAAGGACTCCCTCGCCAAGGCCGTCGAGCTCATGGACCGGGTGAAGATCCCCGCCGCCAAGGCGCGCGTGGGCGACTACCCGCACCAGTTCTCCGGCGGTATGCGCCAGCGCATCATGATCGCGATGGCGATGGCCCTGGAGCCGGACCTGATCATCGCCGACGAGCCGACCACGGCCCTCGACGTGACGGTCCAGGCGCAGGTGATGGACCTGCTCGCGGAGCTCCAGCGCGAGATGAACATGGGCCTGATCCTGATCACCCACGACCTCGGCGTCGTCGCCGACGTGGCCGACAAGATCGCCGTCATGTACGGCGGCCGGATCGTCGAGACCGCCCCGGTCCACGAGATCTACAGCCGCCCGGCACACCCGTACACCCGCGGCCTGCTCGACTCGATCCCGCGCCTGGACCAGAAGGGCCAGGAGCTCTACGCGATCAAGGGCCTGCCGCCCAACCTGCTCAACATCCCCCCGGGCTGCGCCTTCAACCCGCGCTGCCCCAAGGCGCAGGACGTCTGCCGCACCGACGTACCGGTCCTGCACCAGGTGACCGAGCAGGACGGCACCGAGCTGCCCGGCCGCGGCAGCGCGTGCCACTTCTGGAAGGAGCAGATCCATGGCTGACCTCACCAAGGACCGGGGCGAGCCGATCCTCCAGGTGCGCAACCTGGTCAAGCACTTCCCGCTGACCCAGGGCATCCTCTTCAAGAAGCAGATCGGCGCGGTCAAGGCCGTCGACGGCGTCTCCTTCGACCTCTACCGGGGCGAGACCCTCGGCATCGTCGGCGAGTCCGGCTGTGGCAAGTCCACCGTCGCCAAGCTGCTGATGAGCCTGGAGAAGGCCACCGCCGGCGAGGTCTTCTACAAGGGCCAGGACATCACCAAGCTGTCCGGCGCCGCCCTGAAGGCGGTCCGCCGCAACATCCAGATGGTGTTCCAGGACCCGTACACCTCGCTGAACCCGCGCATGACGGTCGGCGACATCATCGGCGAGCCGTTCGAGATCCACCCCGAGGTGGCTCCGAAGGGCGACCGGCGCCGCAAGGTCCAGGAGCTCCTGGACGTGGTGGGCCTGAACCCGGAGTACATCAACCGCTACCCGCACCAGTTCTCCGGCGGCCAGCGCCAGCGCATCGGCATCGCCCGCGGCCTCGCGCTGAACCCGGAGATCATCATCTGCGACGAGCCGGTCTCCGCGCTCGACGTGTCGGTGCAGGCGCAGGTCATCAACCTGATGGGCAAGCTCCAGGACGAGTTCGACCTCTCCTACGTGTTCATCGCGCACGACCTGTCCATCGTCCGGCACATCTCGGACCGCGTGGGCGTCATGTACCTGGGCAAGATGGCCGAGATCGGCACCGACGCCGAGATCTACGAGCACCCCACCCACCCGTACACCCAGGCCCTGCTGTCCGCCGTGCCGGTGCCGGACCCGGACGCCCGTGAGGGCCGCGAGCGGATCATCCTCACCGGTGACGTCCCCTCCCCGGCCAACCCGCCCTCGGGCTGCCGCTTCCGCACCCGCTGCTGGAAGGCCGAGGAGAAGTGCGCCACGGAGGAGCCGCTGCTGGCGATCCCGACGCGCTTCGTGGGCTCCGCCAGCCCGGCCGCGCACGAGTCCGCCTGTCACTTCGCGGAGGAGAAGGCCGTCCTGGCCGTCTGACCCCCGCGAGGCGTACGCGTACCCGGGCGCCCGGGACGGAGCAGCAGCTCCGTCCCGGGCGCCCCGGCGTTTCCCGCCCGCACCGCCCCCGGCCCCGCCCGGCCCCGCACCGCCCGCCCCGTACCCGGGGCCCGAAGTCCGTTGCGGCCGCGCCCCCGCGCCGCCGACAGTGGGCGGATGACCGACACGCTGACCGTCCGCCCGGCCGGGCCCGGGGACGCCGCCGACATCTGCGCACTGCTCAACGCCGTCGACGTCATCGAGATCGGCAGACCCGAGACCGGCCTGGGCTCCGTCGAGGCCGACCTCAACCACCCAGAGGTGGACCTCGCCACCGACTCCTGGCTCGCCTTCCAGCGCGGCCGGCTCGTCGCGTACGCCCTCGTCTGGGCCGACTCCGGACCCGGCCGGATCGACGGCGACCACTACGTCCTGCCCGGCCACGGCGAAGCCGCCCTGCGCCTGCTGCGGCGGATGGAGGACAGGGCCCGGAAGATGGCCTCCGGCGCCGGCGCCGCGGCCCGCCTTCGCATCCAGCTCAACGTCCGGCCCACCCTCGACCTCACCCTCCTCACCGGCCGCGGCTACCGCGGCGTCCGGCGCCACCAGGTGATGACCCGCCGGCTCTCGCCCACCGCGGACCTCCCGCCCGCCCCGCCCGAGGGCCTCGTCCTGCGCGACTGCGCCGCCGACGAGGCCGACCGCCGCCGCGCCCACGCCCTCGTGGAGGAGACCTTCGCCGCCCACTTCGGGCACGCGCACCGCCCGTACGAGGCCTGGCTCGACCACATCGACGGCCGCGCCCTGGACTGGTCGCTGGTGTGGATCGCGAGCCTGTCCGGCAAGGGCGACGCGGCCGTCCTCGTCACCCGCGACGACCGCACCAGCATGGCCTGGGTCAGCCACCTCGGCGTACGCGAGGACCTGCGCGGCCGCGGCATCGGCGCCCACCTCCTGCGCCACGGCTTCGCCGCCTACGCCGCCCGTGGCCGCCGCACCCTGGGCCTCGGCGTGGACACCCTCAACGAGACCGGCGCCCTCGCGCTGTACGAGGCGCACGGCATGGGCCTGCACTACGCGGTCGACACCTGGGAGCTCCCGTTGCACTCGCAGGGGTGACAGGCGGGGGACGCGAGGGTGCAATCGGTCCAACGGGGCGTGCGCGAGGGCTCACATGGGGTGACATTGCCCCTAGTGAGTCCCGGTACCCCTAGGAGGCAGTCCATGCGCGGAGCCACCCACGCCAAGTGGGCCGCATGTGCGGTGGCCGTCGCCCTCGCGGCGACGGCCTGCGGCGGCGGGAGCGACAGCGGCGGTGGCGGCGGCGCGGACGGCATCGTCAGCTCCTCCTGGGGCGACCCGCAGAACCCGCTGGAGCCCGCCAACACCAACGAGGTGCAGGGCGGCAAGGTGCTCGACATGCTCTTCCGGGGCCTCAAGCGCTACGACGCCAAGACCGGCGAGGCCAGGAACATGGTCGCCGAGAAGATCGAGACCGCCGACGGCCAGAACTTCACGATCACCCTGAAGGACGGCTGGAAGTTCAGCAACGACGAGCCGGTCACCGCCCAGTCCTTCGTCGACGCCTGGAACTACGCGGCGGACGTCCGCAACAAGCAGAACAACGCGCCCTTCTTCGCCGACATCGTCGGCTACGCCGACGTGCACCCCGCCGGCGGCGAACCCAAGGCCAAGACCATGTCCGGCCTGGTCGTCAAGGACGCCAAGACCTTCACCGTCGCCCTGAAGTCCAAGTTCTCCACCTGGCCCGAAACCCTCGGCTACCAGGCCTTCTCCCCGCTCCCCAAGGTCTTCTTCACCGAGCACACCGCCTGGCTGGACAAGCCCGTCGGCAACGGCCCCTACACGGTGGACTCGTACACCAAGGGCACCGGCATGAAGCTGCGCAAGTGGGAGGGCTACCCCGGGGAGGACAAGGCGCAGAACGGCGGCGTGGACCTCAAGGTCTACACCGACAACAACACCGCCTACACGGACCTGATCTCCGGCAACCTCGACCTCGTCGACGACGTCCCGGCGCAGCAGCTGAAGAACGTCAAGAACGACCTCGGGGACCGCTACATCAACCAGCCGGCCCTCATCATCCAGACCCTCACCTTCCCCCTGTACGACCCACAGTGGGGCAAGGAGGGCATGGAGAAGGTCCGCCGGGGCATCTCGATGGCGATCAACCGCGAGGAGATCACCCAGCAGATCTTCCGCGAGACCCGCACCCCGGCCAAGGACTGGACCTCCCCGGCCCTCGGCGACAAGGGCGGCTTCACGTCCACCCTCTGCGGCGACGCCTGTACGTACGACCCCGCCCAGGCCAAGAAGCTCATCCAGGAGGGCGGCGGCCTGCCCGGCGGCAAGATGACCCTCACCTCGAACGTGGACACCGGCTCGCACCGCGACTGGATGGACGCCGTCTGCAACAGCGTCAACAACGCCCTCGGCGAGGGTCCGGTCTGCACCGTCAACCCCATCGGCACCTTCGCCGACTTCCGCAACCAGCAGAGCTCCTACAAGCTCACCGGCCCCTTCCGCTCCGGCTGGCAGGCCGACTACCCGCTGATCCAGAACTTCCTCCAGCCGCTGTACTACACGGGCGCCTCCTCCAACTACGGCAAGTTCAGCAACCCGGACTTCGACCGGCTCGTCGACCAGGCCAACCAGGAGACCGACGCCGCCAAGGCCATCGGCTCCTTCCAGGACGCGGAGAAGATCCTCGCCGAACAGATGCCGTCGATCCCCCTCTGGTACCAGAACGGCAGCGCCGGGCACTCCGAGCGGATCTCCGACGTCGCCCTGAACCAGTTCAGCGTCCCGGTCTACAACGAGATCAAGGTCAGCTGACCACTCCGACGGATCGATCCTGGAGCAGTCCATGGGACGTTACGTGATCCGGCGGCTGCTCCAGATGATCCCCGTGTTCATCGGCAGCACCTTCCTGATCTTCATCATGGTCTACGCGCTCGGCGACCCGGTCGCGGCCCTCTTCGGGGACAAGGCGCCCGACCCCGCCACGGCCGCGCGGATCCGCAAGGACCTGTACCTCGACCGCCCGCTGTGGGAGCAGTACGTCCACTACATGGGGCAGATCTTCAAGGGCGACTTCGGCACGGCCTTCAACGGCCAGCGGGTCACCGAGCTGATGGCCACCGCCTTCCCCGTCACCCTGCGCCTGACCCTGGTCGCCATCGCCATCGAGATCCTCGTCGGCATCACCCTCGGCGTGGTCAGCGGACTGCGCCGGGGCAGGGCCGTCGACACGTCCCTGCTGGTGCTCACCCTCGTCGTCATCTCCGTGCCCACCTTCGTCACCGGCTACCTGCTCCAGTTCCTCTTCGGCGTCACCTGGGGCTGGGTACGCCCCACCGTCTCCCCGGACGCCCCCTTCGCCGAGCTGATCCTGCCCGGCGTCGTCCTCGCCCTGGTCTCCCTCGCGTACGTCACCCGGCTCTCGCGGACCTCCATCGCCGAGAACGTCAAGGCCGACTACGTCCGCACCGCCGTCGCCAAGGGCCTGCCGCGCCGCCGGGTCATCACCCGCCACCTGCTGCGCAACTCCCTGATCCCGGTGGTCACCTTCATCGGCACCGACATCGGCGCCCTGATGGGCGGCGCCATCGTCACCGAGCGGATCTTCAACATCCACGGCGTCGGCTACCAGCTCTACCAGGGCATCCTGCGCAACAACTCGCCCACCGTGGTCGGCTTCGTCACCATCCTCGTCATCGTCTTCCTGGTGGCGAACCTGCTCGTCGACCTGCTCTACGCGGTCCTGGACCCGAGGATCCGTTATGCCTGAGCCCGAGAGCCCCGAAGGCCCCGGCGGTCCCGGAGGCTACGACCCGGTGGGCCCTCGCCCCCGCGAGGCGATGTCACCCACCGGCCAGGGCGGGGCCATGGACCTGGCCCTCCAGGAGGCCGAGAGCGTGGAAGGCGTCACCAAGGGGTCCGGACCGGCCGGCCCCGCCGGCCCCCGGGAGAAGGCCCGCTCCCTGTGGTCCGACGCCTGGCACCAGCTGCGCCGCAACCCCGTCTTCATCGTCTCGGCGCTGCTCATCCTCTTCCTCGTCGCCATCGCCCTGTGGCCCCAGCTCATCGCGAGCGGCGACCCCCTCCAGTGCGACCTGTCCAAATCGCAGCAGGGCTCCGCCCCCGGGCACCCCTTCGGGTACGACACCCAGGGCTGCGACGTCTACACCCGCACCGTCCACGGCGCCCGCGCCTCCATCACCGTCGGCGTCTGCGCGACCGTCGGCGCCGCCCTGCTGGGATCCGTACTCGGCGGACTCGCCGGCTTCTTCGGCGGCTGGGGCGACGCCCTGCTCTCCCGGGTCGCCGACGTCTTCTTCGGGATCCCCGTCGTCCTCGGCGGCCTGGTCTTCCTGTCCGTGGTCACCAGCACCACCGTGTGGCCCGTCGTCGGCTTCATCGTGCTGCTCGGCTGGCCGCAGCTCGCCCGCATCGCCCGCGGATCGGTCATCACCGCCAAGCAGAACGATTACGTCCAGGCCGCCCGGGCCCTCGGCGCCGGCAACGCCCGCATGCTGCTGCGCCACGTCGCCCCCAACGCCGTCGCCCCCGTCATCGTCGTCGCGACCATCGCGCTGGGCACCTACATCGCCCTCGAGGCCACCCTGTCCTTCCTCGGCGTGGGCCTGCGCCCGCCCACCGTCTCCTGGGGCATCGACATCTCCAACGCCGCCACCCAGATCCGCAACGCCCCGCACATGCTGCTCTGGCCGGCGGCGGCCCTGAGCCTGACCGTGCTCGCCTTCATCATGCTCGGCGACGCGGTGCGCGACGCCCTCGACCCCAAGCTGCGCTAGGGAGTGAGCCGCCAGATGCTGCTCGAAGTCCGCGACCTCCACGTGGAGTTCACCACGCGCGACGGAGTCGCCAAGGCCGTCAACGGGGTGAACTACTCGGTGGACGAGGGCGAGACCCTCGCCGTGCTCGGCGAGTCCGGCTCGGGCAAGTCGGTCACCGCCCAGGCCGTGATGGGGATCCTCGACGTCCCGCCGGGCCGGATCGCGGGCGGCGAGATCCTCTTCAAGGGCAAGGACCTCCTGAGGATGAAGGAGGAGGAGCGCCGCCGGATCCGCGGCGCCGACATGGCGATGATCTTCCAGGACGCCCTGTCCTCCCTCAACCCCGTCCTCAGCGTCGGCGCCCAGCTCGGCGAGATGTTCGAGGTCCACCGCGGGACGTCCCGCAAGGACGCCCGCGCCAAGGCCGTGGAACTGATGGACCGGGTCAGGATCCCGGCCGCGAAACAGCGGGTGGGCGACTACCCGCACCAGTTCTCCGGCGGTATGCGCCAGCGCATCATGATCGCGATGGCGCTCGCCCTGGAACCCTCCCTGATCATCGCCGACGAGCCGACCACGGCCCTCGACGTCACCGTCCAGGCCCAGGTCATGGACCTGCTCGCCGAGCTCCAGCGCGAGATGAACATGGGCCTGATCCTGATCACCCACGACCTCGGCGTCGTCGCCGACGTGGCCGACAAGATCGCCGTCATGTACGCGGGCCGGATCGTCGAGGCGGCCCCCGTCCACGAGATCTACCGGGCCCCCGCCCACCCCTACACCCGGGGCCTGCTCGACTCGATCCCGCGCCTGGACCAGAAGGGCCAGGAGCTCTACGCCATCAAGGGCCTGCCGCCGAACCTGCTGGCCATCCCGCCCGGCTGCGCCTTCAACCCGCGCTGCCCGATGGCCCGGCCCGTCTGCCGGACCGAGGTCCCGCCGCTCGCGGAGGTCGCCCCCGAGCGGGCCAGCGCCTGCTTCTTCTGGAAGGAGTGCCTCGGTGCCTGAGCCCATCCTGGAGGTCCGCGACCTGGTCAAGCACTACCCGCTGACCCGGGGCATCCTCTTCAAGAAGCAGGTCGGCGCGGTCAAGGCCGTCGACGGGGTCTCCTTCGCCCTCGCCCCGGGGGAGACCCTGGGCATCGTCGGCGAATCCGGCTGCGGGAAGTCCACCGTCGCCCGGATGCTCGTCAACCTGGAACGCCCCACAGCCGGCGCGATCTCGTACAAGGGCGAGGACATCACCAAGCTCTCGGGCCGCGCCCTGAAGGCGGTCCGCCGCAACATCCAGATGGTGTTCCAAGACCCGTACACCTCGCTGAACCCGCGCATGACGGTCGGCGACATCATCGGCGAGCCGTACGAGATCCACCCCGAGGTGGCTCCGAAGGGCGACCGGCGCCGCAAGGTCCAGGAGCTACTGGACGTGGTGGGCCTGAACCCGGAGTACATCAACCGCTACCCGCACCAGTTCTCCGGCGGCCAGCGCCAGCGCATCGGCATCGCCCGCGGCCTCGCGCTCCGGCCGGAGGTCATCGTCGCGGACGAGCCGGTGTCCGCCCTCGACGTCTCCGTCCAGGCGCAGGTCATCAACCTGCTGGCGCGCCTCCAGGACGAGTTCGGCCTCTCGTACGTCTTCATCGCGCACGACCTCTCGATCGTCCGGCACATCTCCGACCGGGTCGGGGTCATGTACCTGGGCCGCGTCGTCGAGATCGGCACCGACACCGAGATCTACGACCACCCCACCCACCCCTACACCCAGGCGCTGCTGTCCGCCGTGCCCGTGCCCGACCCGCAGGCCCGCGCCCACCGGGAGCGGATCATCCTCTCCGGCGACGTGCCCTCCCCGGCCAATCCGCCCTCGGGCTGCCCCTTCCGCACCCGCTGCTGGAAGGCCGAAACCCGCTGTGCGACGGAGGTCCCGCCGCTGGCCGTCCCCGAGGCGTTCCCCGGGGGTCCGGCCGCCCACCCCTCGGCCTGCCACTTCGCGGCCGAGAAGCAGGTGGTACCGGCTCCCGGCGAACTCCCGCCCCCGCCGGCCCCGCTGACGGGACAGTAGCCGCCGCCACCGGCGCCGACCCGGGGCCGGGCCGGCCGCCGGGTCCGCCGGGCGGCTCGCTCCGGCTGGAAGCGAGCGGTCGGGATGTCCGGTGAGCGATGATTTCCAGCCACCCCGCGCGGGGAGGTCCGCCCGGGCCGTACGGGTGCCAACCGGTTTAACGCGGAGGCAACTTGACCGTTTCTGCCCCGAGATCTGAGGCGTGCAGTCTGGGCCACGTACGGCCGTGCGGGTGCCGACAGCCGGCCGGGAGGGCGTGCAGCCCTCCCGGCCGGTCCCCGTGTGCCCCCGCCGTGCGCGGCATGCGCCCCTCGTGCTGCCGGAATTCGATCGATGCGCTGGTACGGATAGTTATGATCCGTAGCGCACGGTGGGTATGAATGCGCCGAGCACGAGTACGCATACCGATGTCCGCTCGACGTGGAGGTGAAACGCCGTGGCACTCTCGATCTCGGCCGTGGTGCTGCTGGCGATCGTCGTCTTCCTGCTGGTCCGGAAGTCGGGTCTGAAGGCGGGGCACGCGTTCGTCTGCGTACTGCTCGGGTTCTACCTGGCGAGTTCCACGGTCGCGCCGACCCTCAGCCAGCTGACGTCCAACGTGGCCAGCATGATCAGTGGCCTCAAGCTGTAGGCGGTGCTCGTAGGCTGGGGGCCATGAACGGTCTTCCCGCCCGTCGTCTGCTCCTCGTGCACGCGCACCCGGACGACGAGTCGATCAACAACGGCGTCACCATGGCCAAGTACGCGGCCGAGGGTGCCCACGTCACGCTGGTGACCTGCACCCTCGGCGAGGAGGGCGAGGTCATCCCCGCGGACCTGGCCCACCTGGCGCCGGACCGCGACGACGCCCTCGGCCCCTTCCGGGCCGGCGAGCTCGCCGCCGCCATGAAGGAACTCGGGGTCGCCGACCACCGCTTCCTCGGCGGCGCGGGCCGCTTCCGGGACTCCGGGATGATGGGCGCCCCGCAGAACGACCGCCCCGGCTCCTTCTGGTCGGCCGGCCTGGACGAGGCCGCCGGGTACCTGGTGGAGGTGATCCGGGAGCTGCGCCCGCAGGTCCTGGTCACCTACGACCCCGACGGCGGCTACGGCCACCCCGACCACATCCAGGCCCACCGGGTCGCCATGCGCGGCGCGGAACTGGCCGCCGACGCCGCGTACCGCCCCGGGCTCGGCGCCGCGCACGCCATCGCGAAGGTCTACTGGAACCGCGTACCGGTCTCGGTGGTCGAGGCGGGCTTCGAGCGGCTGCGCGCCGCGGGCACCGCGTTCCCGGGCATCGCGACCCCCGGGGACGTGCCCGGGGTGGTCCCCGACGAGCGGATCACCGCCGAGATCGGCGACGAGGGCGACGCCACCGTCCTGGTGGCGGCGAAGGCGGCCGCCATGCGGGCCCACCTCACCCAGATCGCGGTGGACGGCCCCTTCTTCGCGCTCTCCAACGACCTGGGACAGCCGCTGTTCGCCCGGGAGTACTACGAGTTGGCCGCCGGCCGCTCCGGCGCGCCGGCCGGCGAACGCGAGCGGGACCTCTTCGCGGGGGTGGAGGCGTGACCACCGCGCTGACCCCGGGGCGCGTCGCCGCCCTGCTCGGCCTGCTCGTCGCGGGCGCGCTCACCGGCGCGGCCGGCTGGCTCGTGGTCGACCTGTGGTTCCCGTCCGGCCTGCTGCTGGCGCTGCTCGCCCTCTGCGGGGTGTTCCTCGCGGGCCGGATCGCCGTCGGCGCGGGACCCGGCGTGGGCGCGGGCGCGGCCGGATGGTTCCTCTCCTACGTCGTCCTCAGCCTCCCCCGCCCCGAAGGGGACTTCCTGCTCGGTTCCTCCGGGATCGGCATGTACGCATACCTTTTGGGCGGAAGTGCCGCCGCTGTGATCTGCGCCACGATGCGCGGCTCCGCGCAGGGGCCGGATCCGGCCGCCAAGTCCCGCGGATAACGGGGCCCGGAACACCCGCACCCGCCGATCGGGGACGTGTTGCGGGGGTTTGACGGGCCCTCGCCCGGGGGCGTGCGGAAGCAGAAGAGGAACCCGGGATTCCTGCCCGACAGTTGCGCACGGGCGGCGGCCAGTATGGTGGACGGGCCGCCGAGCTGCCCGCGCACGGAATGACGGGCGGCGGAGCCAACCGGGAGAACCTGCCTTGAGTCGTGAAACCGACAGTTCGTCCCCCGGGCCCCAAGGGCACGGTGGAGCCGCCTACCCCTCGGGTACGCCGCCGTATGGAACCGGCCAGTATCCGTCCGTGCCACCCGGTCCCGGCGCCGCGACCGCCCCGGAGGAGAACCCTGTGACCTCGAACCCGTCCACGCCCGACACCGACGGGCCGAAGACAGAGACCCACCTGACGACCCGGATCCGCATCAACATCCCCGGTTCCCGGCCGATCCCGCCCGTGGTCGTACGCAAACCCGTCAAGGACGGCGGCCAGGACGCGTCCCCGGCCGCCGCCGGGCCGGACCGGGCCGAGACCCCGCGCACGCCCGAGCGCCGCCCCGCCGCGCAGGCACGGCCCGCGGCGCCGGCTCCCGCGCTCCCCACGGCCGCGGCCCCGGCCCGCGGGCAGTCCGCCCCCGCACCCGAGCCCGCCCCCGCGCCCGCAGAGGAGCCGGCCAGCGGCTGGTTCGCCCCGCGCAAGGCGGCGACGCCCCCGCCGGCGGCGACGCCCGCGCCCGAGGCGGCCCCCGCCCCCGCCCCTGCGCCCGGCGCTCCCGGCTCGCACGCGCCCGGTGCTCCCGGCGCGGGCTACGGCTCCGCCGCGCCCACCGGCACCGGTGCGGGCTTCGCGCCCCCGGCCGACCCCGGGCGCCCGCAGCCCCCGGCCGCGTACGGCAGCGGAGCCGGCTTCGCACCGGCCCCCGCCGTCGGCGGCCCCGGAGCCGGCGCGCCCCAGGGGTACGCCGGGTACGACAACGGCCCCGTCACGGAGGCCTTCCCCGCCTTCGCGGAGCCGGCCGGGCCGACCGGTGGACCCGCGCTGGGCACCGCACCCTTCGGCGCCGAGGAGACCCCGAGCTGGCCCGGCCCCGAGGTCTTCGCCGCCCCGGCCGCCGCGGCCCCCGCCCCCGCCCCCACCCCGGTCCCCGCGCCCGGCCCCGCCGCCCCGCCGCCCGGCCCGCAGCCACCGCGCCAGACCCGGCAGGCGCCCGCGCCGGCCGGCAAGTCCGGCAAGGGCACACCGGCCGGCAAGCCCGCCAAGAAGGGCCGCTCCAAGCTGGTCCTGCTGGGCGGCGGCATCGTCGTCCTCGCGGGCGTGGCCTACGGCGCCGGTCTGCTGATGAACCACTCCGACGTCCCCAAGGGCACCACCGTCCTCGGCGTCGACATCAGCGGCACCCGTGACGACGCCGTCGCCAAGCTCCAGACCGCCTTCGGCAAGCGCGCCGCCGCCCCGCTCCAGCTCAGCGTCGGCGGCAAGACGGTCGAGCTGAAGCCCGAGAAGGCCGGCCTGACCCTCGACAGCCAGACCACCGTCCGCAACGCCACCGGCAGCGACTACAACCCCGTGACCGTCATCGGCTCGCTCTTCGGGGTCGAACGCACGGCCACCGCCGTCATGCCGGTCGACGAGGAGAAGCTGCGGGTCTCCCTCCAGGAGCTGGCCGGCACCGCCGGATCGGCCTCCGAGGCCACCATCAAGTTCGAGACCGGCAAGGCCGTCGCCGTCCCCGGCAAGGCCGGCGACGGCCTCGACGTCGACGGCTCCGTCGACAAGGTCACCAAGGCCTTCCGGGAGCTCGTCGCCAACGGCAAGGCCCCCACCGTCGAACTCCCCGTCGCCAAGAAGGAACCCACGGTCACCCAGACCGAACTGGACCGGGCCATGAAGGAGTTCGCGGAACCCGCCATGTCCGGCAACGCCACGGTCAAGGCGGGCACCAAGTCCATCGCCTTCGGCGCCAAGTCCCTGCCGAAGATCCTCAGCATGTCGGCCGTGGACGGACGCCTCGTCGAGAAGTACGACCTGGAAGCCCTGAAGGCGACCTACGGGAACACCTTCGACGGCATCCTGATCACCCGGGGCACCGGCGCCAAGACTCCCGTGACCCCGCAGGACGTCGCGGGCGCCCTCGGCCGGGCCCTGATCGGCAAGACCCCCGCCGAGCGGACCGTCACCATCGACACCAACCCGAGCTGACCGGCCCGCCCGACCGGGCCCCCGCACGGCCCCCACGCGAAGCCCCCTCCCGCCCCGGGAAGGGGCTTCGCGGCCTTCCGGCACCCCGCCCGACCAGGCCCGTCACCTCCACCGCATGACATCCGTCATGCGGGAGTCACGACGGGCGACACTGCCGCGCCCACCCCCGTACGGGCGAACCTTGAGCCATGACGACGACAGCGGCACATCCCGCCGCCCCGGGCCCCGCGGGCGGATCCGGCGAGACCGGCATCGTGGTGAGCTTCCGGGACGTGACCAAGAGCTACGGCCGGGTCCGGGCGGTCGACGGCCTCTCCCTCACACTCCACCCGGGGGAGACCGTCGCGCTCCTCGGCCCCAACGGCGCGGGCAAGTCCTCCACCCTCGACCTCCTCCTCGGCTTGCGCCCCGCCGACTCCGGCACCGTCCGCCTCTTCGGCACCACCCCCCGCGAGGCCATCGCCGCCGGCCGGGTCGGCGTCATGCTCCAGAGCGGCGGCCTCATGGAGGACGTGACCGTACGCGAACTCGTGTCCCTCGGCTGCGCCCTGCACCCCCGCCCGTACCCGGTGGACGAGGTGCTCTCCCGCGCCGGCATCGAGGACATCGCCGGCCGCGTGGTCAACAAGCTCTCCGGCGGTCAGGAGCAGCGCGTGCGCTTCGCGCTCGCCACCTCCGGCCACCACGACCTGATCGTCCTCGACGAGCCGACCACCGGCATGGACGTCACCTCACGCCAGGCCTTCTGGGCCACCATGCGGGAACAGGCCGCCCAGGGCCGCACCGTCCTGTTCGCCACCCACTACCTGGAGGAGGCGGACGCGATCGCCGACCGCGTCCTGGTCCTCAACAAGGGCCGGCTCCTCGCCGACGGCACCGCCGCCGAGATCAAGGCCAGGGCCGGTGCCCGCAAGGTCGCCTTCGACCTCGACGGCGGGATCGACGAGAGGCTGCTGCGCGCGCTGCCCGGCCTGACCTCCTTCGACCTGACCGGCTCGACCGTACGGCTCCAGTCGCGCGACGCCGACGCCACCGTGCACGCCGTGTACACGCTGGGGCTCCGCCCCCGCAACCTGGAGGTCGCCGGCCTCGGCCTGGAACAGGCCTTCATCGCCCTCACCGAGGCCGAGGAGGCCACCCGATGACGCACTCGGTCAACACCGGCACCCTGCGGCTGGTCGAGCTGGAGATCTCCCGCGCCCTGCGCAACAAGAAGTACCTGTTCTTCACCGTCGTGTACCCGGCCGCGCTCTTCCTGATGCTCGGCGGCACCCTGGACGGCACGACGAAGGTCATGGGCACCGAACTGGCCATGCCCGCCTTCTACATGGTCGCCATGGCCTCCTTCGGTGCGCTGACCGCCGTCCTGATGGGCAACAGCGAGCGCATCGCCAGGGAACGGGAGAAGGGCTGGGTGCGCCAGCTGCGGCTGACCGCCCTGCCCGGACACGGCTACGTCCTCGCCAAGACCGCCAGCGCGGGCGTCCTGTCGCTGCCCTCCATCCTGGTCGTCTTCGCCGTCGCCGCGGCGGCCAAGGGCGTACGGTTCGACGCCTGGCAGTGGTTCGCCCTCACCGGTGCGATCTGGGCCGGCAGCCTGGTCTTCGCCGCCCTCGGCGTGGCCATCGGATACCTGGCGACCGGGGACAACGTCCGCCCCATCACCATGCTGTTCTACTTCGGCCTCTCCATCCTCGGCGGGCTGTGGATGCCCACCGCGAACTTCCCCGCGTGGCTCCGCGACATCTGCGAGTGGCTGCCGACCCACGCGTACGCCGGTCTCGGCCAGGCCATCGAGCTCGGGGGCGCGCCGCACGCCGAGGACGTGGCGATCCTCGCCGTGTACTTCGTACTGTTCACCGGTGCGGCCGCCTGGCTGTACCGCAAGGACTCGCTGAAGGCTTGAGGCAGTGACGCTGACACAGGAGGCCGACGGGCCGCACCGGATCGGCCGGGCACCGCAGACCACCACCCACAAGGTGGTGAAGAGCCTGTGGATCGGCATCTGGCTCTTCTACCTCAGCGCCCCCGTCACCGACCTGATCAGCGGCGGGCACGGCACCTGGGCCCGGCTGCTCGGCGGCCTGGGCCTGCTGGCCTTCACCTCCTGGTACCTGGTGCTGGTCTTCCGCACCGCCAGGTCGATGCCGGTGCCCAGGGTCCTGCTCTCCCTGGCGGTGCTCGCCGCGCAGGCCTCCGTGCTGTCGCTGACCCTGGGCCGCGAATGGCTGGTGCTCTTCGTGTACGTGTCCATCTCCTCCGGTGCCGCCCTGCCGGGGGAGGTCTCCCGCTGGACCGTGCCGGGCGCGACCGCCCTGCTGACGCTGGTGGCCTTCGCGGTGCCGGGCGGCACCCAGTACCTGGCCGGGCTGCTGATCCCGGCCCTGATGGGCGGCTTCGCGATGGTCGGGGTCCGGGCGATGATCCGGACGACCGTGGAACTGCGCGAGGCCCGTGCGACGGTGGCCCAGCTCGCGGCCAACGAGGAGCGCCTGCGGATGGCCCGGGACCTCCACGACCTGCTGGGCCACTCGCTGTCGCTGATCACGCTCAAGAGCGAGCTGGCCGGCCGGATGCTGCCCGGACAGCCCGAGCGGGCCGCCCAGCAGGTGGCGGACATCGAGCGGGTCAGCCGGCAGGCGCTGGTCGACGTACGGGAGGCCGTCAGCGGATACCGGCGGCCGACGCTGCCCGGCGAACTCGCCGGCGCGCGCACGGCGCTGGCCGCCGCGGGCGTGGCGGCGGACCTCCCGGCCGGCTTCGAGGACGTCCCGCTCCCGGACGAGGCGGAGTCCGCCCTGGCGTGGTCGCTGCGTGAGGCGGTGACGAACGTGGTCCGGCACAGCGGGGGCCGGCGGTGCACGGTCACCCTGACCACCCAGCAGACCCTGGCGGGCCCGGTCGTGGAGCTGACGGTGTCCGACGACGGCACGGGCGGCCCCGCCGTCCCCGGCAACGGCCTGACCGGCCTGACCGAACGTCTGGAGGCGGTCGGCGGCAGCCTGTCGGCGGGCCCGGCGGGCAGGACCGGCTTCCGCCTGCTGGCGCGGGTCCCCCTAGGATCCGGGTCATGAGCGAACCAGGCGCCGCCCCCATCCGGATCCTGCTGGCCGAGGACCAGTCGATGGTGCGGGAAGCCCTCGCGGCCCTCCTCGGGCTGGAGCCCGACATCGAGGTGCTGGCCCAGGCCGCCCGTGGCGACGATGTGCTGGAGGCGGCCCGGGCCCATGACGTGAACGTCGCGCTGCTGGACATCGAGATGCCGGGAATGACGGGCATCGAGGCGGCCGCGCAGCTGCGGGCCGCCCTCCCCGACCTCAAGATCGTCATCCTGACCACCTTCGGCCGCCCCGGCTACCTCCGGGGCGCGATGGAGGCGGGCGCCTCGGCATTCCTGGTCAAGGACGCCCCGGCGGCCCAGCTCGCCGACGCGGTACGCAGGGTCCTGAGGGGGGAGCGGGTCATTGACCCCACCCTCGCGGCGGCGGCCCTGGCGGAGGGGGCGAACCCGCTGACGGACCGCGAGCGGGAGGTCCTGCGGGCGGCGGAATCCGGCGCGACCAACGCCGAACTGGCGGCCGGCCTCGGCCTCTCCCAGGGCACGGTCCGCAACTACCTCTCGACGGCCATCCAGAAGCTCGCCGCCCGCAATCGCGCCGAAGCGGTCCGCGTGGCCCGGGAGAAGGGCTGGCTGTAGGCCTGTCCCGCTCCCACGCGCCACGGCCCGCGCGGCCTCCCGGCGCCGGCCCGGACGTCAGTTCAGCAGCGCGCGGGCGGCGACGGCCTCGCCGCGGATGCGGGCGGCGGTGGCGGCGTCCACCGCGTCCATGACCTCCGCGTACGCCTCCAGTTCGGCCGCGCCCTCGCGGAACGCGCCCCGTTCCACCAGCAGCCGCGCCCGCTCGTACCGCAGCGACGCCGGGTGGGAGGGCAGCAGCAGCGACAGGTCCAGGGCCCACAGCGCGACCCCCGACTGCTCCGGGCGGGAGGAGGCCCAGGCGCGGATGTTGTTCAGGATCCGCAGCACGATGTCCAGGGTCCGGGCCGGGGTCTTGGGGGAGGAGGCCAGCTCCGCCGGGCCCGCGCCCAGCGAGGCGCCGCCGGCGAAGGGGTCCACCACCACCGAGTCCTCCGGGTCCCCGAAGCCCACCACGAAGTGCCCCGGCAGCCCCAGCCCGTACACCGGCGCGCCCGCCCGCCGGGCCACCTCCAGCCACACCACCGAGAGCAGGATCGGCAGGCCCCGCCTGCGCCGCAGCACCTCGTGCAGGAGGGAGGACGACAGCCGGTCGTAGTCGTTCGGGGTGCCGTGGAAGCCCAGCCGGCCCCCCAGCAGCTCCGTCACCGCCGAGGCCCACGCCCGCGCGTCCCGCAGCCCGTACGGCAGCATCCCCGCGAGCCGGTCGAGCTCGATCTCGGCCTCGTCCATGGCCCGTTCGTCCAGCTCCGGGTCCGCCTCCGCGGCCAGCAGCAGGCACATCCGGGCCAGGTCGGGCCGCTCCGAGCGGGCCTCCTCCGCGAAGAGTTCCCGGGTGTTCACCGCGCCGCCCGGAAGTGGTGGTAGGCGTGGTGCGCGGCGAAGCCCATCCCGTCGTACAAGGCCCGCGCCGGCGGGTTGTCCGTCTCCACCTGCAGCCACGCCGCGGACGCGCCCTCCTCCAGGGCCCGCCGGGCCAGCGCCGTCATCACCGCCGTCGCGAGCCCCCGGCGCCGCTCCTCCGGAGCGACGGTGACGGCCGCGAAACCGGCCCAGCGGCCGTCCACCACGCACCGCCCGATGGCCCGGCCGCCGCCCAGGGAGGCGAACCACACCGACGGGCCCCCGACCAGCACCCGCCGGGCCGGCTCCGGGTCCCGGACCTTGCCGTAGCGCTCCAGCCACCGCTCGTCCGGCTCGCGCGTGAGCCGGACGTCCGCCACGTCCGCGTCGGCGTCGGCGACCGGGGCCAGCGCCCCGACGCGCACCTCCGCGGAGACCTCCTTCACCCAGCCGTGCCGCTCCAGCTCCGCGCAGAGCAGCTCCTGCGTCCCGGCGGCACCGGTCGCGGCCTGCACATACGCCGGAAGGTTGCGCTCCGCGTACCAGGCGGTCACCCGCGCGAGTGCTTCCCCGACGGGTATCCCGGGGTCGCCGAGCGCCAGCACGGAGTTGGCCCGCCGGGTGAACCCGGCGGCGGCCCGCAGCGTCCACTCGCCGAGCCGCTCGCTCTCCAGCGGCTGCCAGGCCCGCGCCGTGACCCGTGCCAGCTCCTCGAAGGAGGCGGCGGGACCCCTGCGGCGGGCCGGCGCCGGAGGCACCACCTTGCCCGCCACCAGCGACGATTCCGCGATGTGGACGGACACGCCGTCCTTGCGTGTGATCGTCAGCACACCCCCGGTCCAGGATGTGAGAACCCCGACCGCGTCCGCGAACGACGGGGTGGCGCTCCCCCCGTCCTCCACCCGTCGTACAGAGACTCGTTTACCCACGTCAGCGGGGGTAATACGGATCTCCAGCAGTCCACCGGCAGTGATTTCCACAGCTCTGTCCGCCCCTCCTGTTCGGATCGTGCCCGGGAACGGAGATACTAGGTGCGGGCATCGACGACGCCGCGCTCCCGCGCGAATGGAAAGCCCTACCGAGGAGGAACGAGAGCGTGACCTACGTCATCGCGGAGCCTTGTGTCGACGTCAAGGACAAGGCATGCATCGAAGAGTGCCCCGTCGACTGCATCTACGAGGGCCAGCGGTCCTTGTACATCCACCCGGACGAGTGCGTCGACTGCGGCGCGTGTGAGCCGGTCTGCCCGGTCGAGGCCATCTTCTACGAGGACGACACCCCGGAGGAGTGGAAGGACTACTACAAGGCGAACGTGGAGTTCTTCGACGAGCTCGGTTCGCCCGGTGGCGCCTCCAAGCTCGGCCTGATCGAGCGCGACCACCCCTTCGTCGCGGCGCTGCCCGCCGACATCAACGCCGGCGAGCACTGACCGTTCCACGGCAGACGCGCCTCTCGGTCCCGTACGGCCCCGTTGCCGCGCGGGACCGAGCCGTTTCCCCGTACGACACAGCCCCCGCAGCAGCCCAGAGAGAGCAGAGAGCACCGTGGCCGCAGTTTCCGACCGTCTTCCCGCCTTTCCCTGGGACAAGCTGGAGCCGTACAAGGCCACGGCGGCGGCCCACGCTGACGGCATCGTCGACCTGTCGGTCGGCACCCCCGTGGACCCGGTGCCCGACCTGATCCAGCGCGCCCTGGTCGCCGCCGCGGACTCCCCGGGCTACCCGACGGTGTGGGGGACGCCCGCGCTGCGCGACGCGATCACCGGCTGGCTCCGGGGCCGGCTCGGCGCGAGCGCCGCCGGACACCGCAACGTCCTGCCGGTGGTCGGCTCCAAGGAACTGGTGGCCTGGCTGCCGACCCAGCTGGGTCTCGGCGCCGGCGACAAGGTGGCCTACCCGCGGCTCGCGTACCCGACGTACGAGGTCGGCGCGCGGCTGTGCGGCGCCGAGGCCGTCGTGTACGACGACCCCATGGAGCTGGACCCCGCGGGCGTGAAGCTGCTGTGGCTCAACTCCCCGTCCAACCCCACCGGGAAGGTCATCCCGAAGGAGGACCTGGTCCGGATCGTCGCCTGGGCGCGCGAGCACGGCATCCTGATCTTCAGCGACGAGTGCTACCTGGAGCTGGGCTGGGAGGCCGAGCCCGTCTCCGTCCTCCACGACGACGTGTGCGGGGGGTCCTACGAGGGCCTCGTGGCGGTGCACTCCCTCTCCAAGCGGTCCAACCTGGCGGGCTACCGGGCCGCGTTCATCGCCGGTGACGCGGCCGTGCTCGGGGAGCTGCTGGAGATCCGCAAGCACGGCGGCATGATGACCCCCGCCCCGGTGCAGGCGGCCACGGTGGCGGCCCTCGGCGACGACGCCCACGTCGAGGAACAGCGCGCCCGCTACGCCGCCCGCCGCGAGGCACTGCGCACGGCCCTGGAGGCGCACGGCTTCCGCATCGAGCACAGCGAGGCCAGCCTCTACCTGTGGGCGACCCGTGACGAGCCCTGCTGGGACACCGTCGCGCACCTCGCCGGACTCGGCATCCTGGTCGCGCCGGGCGACTTCTACGGCGAGGCGGGCGCGAAGTTCGTCCGCGTCGCCTTCACGGCCACCGACGAACGGGTCGCGGCCGCGGTCAAGCGCCTCGGCTGAGCCGAGGGCTCGCGTACGACGCCCCGAGGGGGCCGGGAGCGGCTGCTCCCGGCCCCCTCGGGCGTTTCCGCGTCCAGCGGTTGGTTCAGCCGCCCAGCGGCAGGCCGCCCAGGGGCAGCTGGCCCACCGGCAGCTGGCCGGCGACCGGCAGGCCGCCCAGCGTCTGGCCGGCCGCGCCCGCGCCGCCGACGACCTCGGAGGCGGGACCGGCGACGGGGGCGGCGGCCGGGAGGGCCTCGGTGGCGGTGTGCGCGGCGTCGGTGGCCGCGCCGGTGTCGGGGGCGGTGAGCGTGTTCAGCTTCGGCAGGGACTCCAGGCCCACGGCGTCGGCCGCGCTGGCGGCGCCTGCCGCACCGACCACGGGAGCGGTACCGGCTGCGAGGAGAAGCGCGGCGCGGGCGATCCGACGGGTCAGGGGGAGGGTCATGATGCTCCTAAGCGGTAGCGGCTGAGTACGCCGTGTACAACCGCTCCGGGGGTGGGGGGAGTTGCGGACCAGCCGGGTAAAGGATCGGTAACGCATCGTTTAATCGGCTTCCGTGACAAGAGCACCGGACCCCCGCCGACCTGCGCTTCTGTCCGCCTTCCGGGGGTATGGCCCGAACGCGTGGACGCCCCTCCCGGGTGACGGCCCGTACGCCTGACCGTGCCGCCGGCGCGTCGTGCCGGGCCGCCCGCGCGCCGGGGGCGCACGCCGGCCGGGCCGGCCGCTGAGCGGCCGGCGAGCGGGCGGCCCGGGGTGCCGGCGGTCAGCGGGCCGTGGCGGGGGCCACGAAGATCCGTACCTCGCCCGGAGCCGCGTCGTGCGGGTCCCCGGCGCCGCCCTTGCGGCCGCCGCCGCCCTCACCCCGCCACGCCCCGCCGTCCCGGCCGGCCACCCACGAGGAGCCGTCGTACGAGACCCTGGCGATGCCCAGTTCCTTCGACCGGGCCACCGCCCAGTGGGCCATCGCCCGGCCCCGCCGCGCCTCCGCCGGGCCGCCGCCCTCCTTGAGCCGCAGCCCCACCTCGGGCTCCGGGACCGCCCCGCCCGGCGCCGACCGCCCCGCCGGAGCGCCCGCCCGGCCCGCACCCAGCGCGTCCCGCGCGGCGGGGCCGAAGGCCCGCGTCAGCTCCGCCCGCACCTTCTCCGGATCGCCCGCCGAGGGCGCCGGGCCCGAGCAGGCCAGGGAGGCCGGCACGCCGTTCTCGCCGAAGGCGGCCGTCAGCACCGCCGCGTCCGGCTCGTGCTTCGCGTACGCCTGCGGAAAACCGCTGAGCTGCACCTTCTGCGCGGCCACCGTCAGCGGCAGCCGGGTGTAGCCCTTGATCTCCGCGAGCCGGTCGTAGAAGATCCCCGCCGAGTACACCGGGTCCATGATCTGCTCCGGGGTGCCCCACCCCTGCGAGGGCCGCTGCTGGAAGAGCCCCAGCGAATCACGGTCGCCGTGGTCGAGGTTGCGCAGCGCCGACTCCTGCATCGCCGTCGCCAGCGCGATGGTCACCGCCCGGTCCGGGAGCCCCTTGGAGATCCCGACGGCGGCTATCGTCGCCGCGTTCGCCGCCTGCTCGTGGGTCATCTCGTACGTCTGGACGGTCCCCGCGCCCGCGGAGCCGGCCCCCGTCGCCGTGGCCGTGCAGTAGGAGGCGCCGTTGTTGGAGTCGCGCTGGACGGCGAAGTACCCGATCACCCCGAGCAGGACGACCAGGCCCACGGCCTTGCGGAACGGCCGGCGGGAACGGGAGCGGGAGCGATCGGTCTCGGACACGCGGCCCACCGTACTTGAGGCCGATTAACCGTCCACCGGCCGGACGCTCCCGCTTCCCGCCCATCCCGGGGCGTTAGGGTCAGTTCCATGTCCGAATCCGAGCTGGACCTCACCCTGGACGCTGCCGAGCTGACCGCCCGGCTCGTCGACATCCCCTCCGTGAGCGGCGACGAGAAGGTGCTCGCCGACCTCGTGGAAGAAGCGCTGCGCGCCCTCCCGCACCTCACCGTCGACCGCCTCGGCAACAACGTGGTGGCCCGTACGCACCTCGGCCGCGCCGAGCGCGTCGTCCTGGCCGGCCACCTCGACACCGTGCCGATCGCCGACAACGTCCCGTCCCGCCTGGACGAGAACGACGTGCTGTGGGGCTGCGGCACGACGGACATGAAGTCCGGGGTGGCCGTGCAGCTGAGGATCGCCGCGACGGTCCCCGAACCCAACCGCGACCTCACCTTCGTCTTCTACGACCAGGAGGAGGTCGCCGCCGACCTCAACGGCCTCGGCAAGGTCGCGGCCGCCCACCCCGACTGGCTGACCGGAGACTTCGCCGTACTGCTGGAACCCTCCAACGCCGAGGTCGAGGGCGGCTGCCAGGGCACCCTGCGGGTGCTGCTGCGCACCAAGGGCGAGCGCGCCCACTCCGCGCGCAGCTGGATGGGCTCCAACGCCATCCACACCGCGAGCCCGATCCTCGCCAAGCTGGCCGCGTACGAGCCCCGCAAGCCGGTCATCGACGGCCTGGAGTACCACGAGGGCCTCAACGCGGTCCGCATCGAGGGCGGCGTCGCCAACAACGTCATCCCGGACTCCTGCACCGTGACCGTGAACTTCCGCTACGCCCCCGACCGCAGCGAGGCCGACGCGCTGGCCCACGTACGGGAGGTCTTCGCGGACTGCGACATCGCCGAGTTCGTGGTCGACGACTCCTCCGGCGGCGCCCTGCCGGGCCTCTCCCACCCGGCCGCGGCGGCCTTCATGGAGGCGGTCGGCGGCCGGCCGATGCCCAAGTTCGGCTGGACGGACGTCTCCCGCTTCAGCGCGCTCGGCGTGCCGGCGGTCAACTACGGGCCGGGCGACGCGCTGCTGGCCCACAAGGTCGACGAACGCGTCGAGACGAAGGCGATCCTGCACTGCGAGGAACGACTCCGCGCCTGGCTGACCTCGTAAATTCCCCCTCCCGTCACTTTTGTGCGCCTAACCTGATCCAACGATCAGCTGGAGGGAGCACATCATGGGCAACCACGGCAGTGCCGAGGGGTCCGCTCGTCGGCCCGAGGAGCAGCAGCTCGGGCCGGTGCTGCGCAGACGCGGCCAGGTGCAGGCGGGCAGCACGACGGACCAGAGGCTGCTGGACTCGGCCGGACCCTCCGAGTGGGTGCACACCGATCCCTGGCGGGTCCTGCGCATCCAGTCGGAGTTCATCGAGGGCTTCGGCACCCTGGCGGAGCTGCCGCCCGCGATCAGCGTGTTCGGCTCGGCGCGCACGCCGGCGGACTCGCCGGAGTACGAGGCGGGCGTACGGATCGGCAGCGCGCTCGTCGAGGCCGGCTTCGCGGTGATCACCGGCGGCGGTCCGGGCGCCATGGAGGCCGCCAACAAGGGCGCCCGCGAGGCGAACGGCATCTCCGTCGGCCTGGGCATCGAGCTCCCCTTCGAGCAGGGGCTGAACCAGCACGTGGACCTCGGGCTGAACTTCCGGTACTTCTTCGTCCGCAAGACGATGTTCGTGAAGTACAGCCAGGGCTTCGTGGTGCTGCCGGGCGGGCTGGGCACCCTGGACGAGATGTTCGAGGCGCTGACCCTGGTGCAGACGCAGAAGATCACCAGGTTCCCCATCGTGCTCTTCGGCACGGAGTACTGGGGCGGTCTGGTCGACTGGCTGCGCAACACGGTCATCGCCCAGGGCAAGGCCTCGGAGAAGGACCTCTACCTCTTCCACGTCACCGACGACGTGGAAGAGGCCATCGCGCTGGTGACGAAGGAAGTCGGCAAGTAGGGACGGCGGGCCGCGCCGCCCCGGCGCCGCGGCCCGGCCTCCCCCAGGGGCGTCAGGCTGCCGACGGGGGGTCAGGCGAGTCCGCGGCGGGCGACGGCCGGCGGCCGGTGGCCCTGGATCGAGCGGACCATGTCGAGCACCTGCCGGGTCTCCGCGACCTCGTGGACGCGGTAGACCTGCGCGCCGAGCCAGGCCGAGACGGCGGTGGTCGCCAGGGTGCCCAGCAGGCGCTCCTTGACCGGCTTGTCGAGGGTCTCGCCGACGAAGTCCTTGTTGGACAGGGAGACCAGCACCGGCCAACCGGTTTCGGTCATCTCCGCGAGGCGGCGGGTGGCCTCCAGTGAATGCCGGGTGTTCTTCCCGAAGTCGTGCCCCGGGTCGATCATGATGGACTCCCGGGGCACCCCGAGGGCCTCGGCCCGCTCCGCGAGCCCGACCGTGACGCGCAGGATGTCCTCCATCACGTCCTCGTACGAGGTCCGGTGCGGCCGCGTGCGCGGCTCAACCCCGCCCGCGTGGGTGCAGACGATGCCCGCGCCGTAGCGCGCCGCGACCTCCGCCAGCCGGGGGTCCACCCCGCCCCACGCGTCGTTCAGCACGTCCGCGCCGGCCTCGCAGACCGCCTCGCCGACCTCGTGCCGCCAGGTGTCCACGCTGATCACCACGTCCGGGTGGCGGCGGCGCACCTCCGCCACGAAGCCGACCGTGCGCCGGGCCTCCTCCGCCGCGTCCACGTGCTCGCCGGGCCCCGCCTTGACCCCGCCGATGTCGATGATCGCCGCGCCCTCGGCGACGGCCCGCTCCACCCGCTCCAGGGCCGGCTCGTCGCGGAAGGTCGCGCCCTGGTCGTAGAAGGAGTCCGGGGTGCGGTTCACGATGGCCATGATCACCGGCTCGTGGGTGTCGAACTCGCGCGTGCCCAGTCGCAGCATCCTGCTCTTTCCTCCTTCGGCGACCCTCGCGCCTCGTCTGCGACCTTAACCTGGTGGCCGGAGTCTCTCAGGGGAGTTGATCGTGTTCTGGTTCTTGCTGATCGCGCTGGTCGTGGTCGTGGCCGCGGTCACCCTCGCGGTGGTCGGCGCGGGCGCGGAAGCCGTGCTGCCCGAGGCCGAGCCGGACCGGGTGGCCGACGCGCTCCCGGAGAGCCGGCCGGTCGTACGGGCGGACATCGACGCCCTGCGCCTGCCGGTCGCGCCGCGCGGCTACCGGATGGCCGAGGTGGACGACGTACTGGACCGGCTCGCGGCCGAGCTGGCCGAGCGGGACGCGCGGATCGCGGAGCTGACGGCGTCGCGCGCCCAGGCCCCGGCGGACCGGGTCGACCTCACGAAGGACGAGCGGTGAGCGGCGCCGGGCCGCTGGCGGGCCCGGACGGCGGTCTGCGCTGTCCGTGGGGGCTGTCCACGGAGGACTACGTCCGCTATCACGACACCGAATGGGGCAGGCCCGTCCACGGGGACGACGCGCTCTACGAGCGGCTGTGCCTGGAGGCCTTCCAGTCCGGGCTGTCGTGGCTGACGATCCTGCGCCGGCGCGAGGGCTTCCGCAAGGCGTTCTCGGACTTCCGGATCGCCGCGGTCGCGGCGTTCGGCCCGGCCGACGCGGAGCGGCTGATGGGCGACGAGGGGATCATCCGCAACCGGGCCAAGATCGAGGCCACCCTCGCCAACGCGAAGGTGCTGGCCGGCTGGGACGCGGGGGAGCTGGACCGGCTGATCTGGTCGCACGCCCCCGAGGAGCCGGGCCGGGCCCCGAGGAGCACCGCCGACGTGCCGGCGGTGACCCCGGAGTCCACGGCCCTGGCCAAGGCCCTCAAGAAGGCGGGCATCCGCTTCGTCGGGCCGACCACGGCCTACGCCCTGATGCAGGCGTGCGGCCTGGTCAACGACCACCTGGAGGGGTGCGTCTCCCGCGAGGGCTGAGGCGTCAGCGGCCGAGGTACCGAGGCGGCTGCTTCGAGAGGAAGGCCTCGACGGCGATGGAGTGGTCCTCCGAGGCGCCCGCCCGGGTCTGGAGGACGTCCTCGCGCTCCAGGGCCTCCGGGAGGGAGTGCGAGGCCCCGTAGGCCAGGGACTCCTTCAGGGCCGCGTAGGCCACCGTGGGGCCCGCGGCGAGGGCGCGGGCGACCGCCTCGGCCTCGGCGTGCAGGGACTCGGCGGGGACCAGACGGTTCGCGATGCCCAGGTCGTAGGCCTCCTGCGCCTTGACGGAGCGGGGGAAGAGCAGCAGGTCGCAGGCGCGGGAGGCGCCGATCAGGCGGGGCAGCGTCCAGGACACCCCGGAGTCGGCGGTCAGCGCGACCCCGGCGAAGGAGGTGTTGAAGGACGCCGTGTCCGCGACGACGCGGTAGTCGGCCGCGAGCGCGAAGCCGAAGCCGGCCCCCGCGGCGACGCCGTTGACCCCGGCCACGACGGGCTTGGGCATCTCCGTCAGGGCCCGCACGATCGGGTTGTAGTGCTCGGAGACGGTGCTCATCGTGAGCTTCGAGCCGCTCTCGCGGTCCGCCGCCAGGTTCCCGATGTGCTCCTTGAGGTCCTGGCCCACGCAGAAGGCCCGGTTCCCGGCGGCGGTGAGCAGCACCGCCCGTACGGCGGTGTCGGCGGCCGCCGCCCGGACGGCGTCGCGCAGGGCGACCTTGGCCTCCGTGTTCATGGCGTTCATCGCGTCGGGCCGGTTGATCGTGACGGTCGCGAGTCCGTCGGTGACTTCGTAGAGCACGCTGTCGGCCATGGTCGGGGGTCCCCCTTCGTCGCGGGCTTGGCTACCGGCCGGTACCGGCCGGTGCAAGGGCCAGCATGGCGGACGGGACCGGGGGTGGTCATGTGATGTGCGTCAAACAAAGCGGAGCCCCATCCCTGGGGGCAGCGGCGAAGTATCGCAGGCGGATCCCCGAAATGAGTGGTTTTGGCCGAGCGCGTTGCGCAAGCGTTCCCGTCCGATGTTGGTCATCGGGTCCTGACATGCGGGATAATGGCTGGGAAGCAATGTGTTCGATGCCGGGTACTAGGCGCCTGAACGGGGCCGTCGGCTGACGATGAGCTGGTTTCAGGAAGGGGAACGAGCATGGCGGCCATGAAGCCGCGGACGGGCGACGGCCCGCTCGAGGTCACCAAGGAGGGGCGAGGCATCGTCATGCGCGTACCGCTCGAAGGCGGTGGTCGGCTCGTCGTCGAGCTGACCCCGGACGAGGCGGACGCCCTGGGTGACGCCCTGAAGAAGGTCGTCGGCTGAGCCTCGGCACCACCAGATCTTGACACCGCCCCCGTCGCTCAGCGGCGGGGGCGGTGTTGCGTTCCCCCGGGCCGGTCCAGGGGCCGCCCGGTGCCCGCGGGGCGGTCGGAGGGTCAGCGGCGGACCGCGCAGAGGAGCCCGTCGCCCACCGGGAGCAGGGCCGCCTCCAGGGCCGGGCTCTCCCGGACGCTGCGCAGCAGCTCGCGCACCCGGATGACCTCCACCGGCTGCGCGGCGGAGTCGACGGTGCGCCCGTCGGCGAAGACCCCCTCGAAGCACACCAGCCCGCCCGGCCTCAGCAGACGCAACGATTCCGCGAGGTAGTCGAGGGACTCGGCCGGGTCGCCGTCGCAGAAGACCAGGTCGTACCCGCCGTCGGCGAGCCGGGGCAGGACGTCCAGGGCGCGGCCCGGGATGAAGCGGGCCCGGTTGCCCGCGAAGCCGGCGGCGCGGAAGGCCTGGCGGGCGAAGGCCTGCCGGTCGGCCTCCGGGTCCACGGTGGTCAGGACCCCGTCCGGCCGCATCCCGTGCAGCAGGTGGATCCCCGAGACGCCGGTGCCCGTACCGATCTCGGCGACGGCCTTGGCGTCGGCGGTGGCGGCGAGCAGACGCAGCGCGGCCCCGGTGCCCGGGGACACGGACCGCAGGCCCGCTTCCCTGGACCGGTCTCGGGCCCATCGCAGAGCGTCGTCCTCGGCGACGAACGCGTCGGCGAACGCCCAGCTCGTCTGCCGGTTGCCGCTAATGACCCTCTCCTGTCCCCATAGTTGGCGCAACGGTGACTGTATCCGCTGGCGTCGGGAACCCGCAGATGGGACCGGGCGTTGGGAGGGTGAGAGGCGGGATAGAGGGGACGGCTGTGGGCAGATCGGCGGTCCGGACCCCGAGGCTCGTGCAAAGTTAGTGCAAAAACGCTTATCCAGAGCTGACGGGAGGGGTGGCTATGGTAGGGGCTCCACTGGACACCACCAGAGCCGACAGGGGAGGTGCGGCTGCGCTTGTGGATCGTGGAGGCGTTCTGAGACGTCTCTTCTGGTCGGCGGGTGAGCCGAAATCCGTGACCTACACTGCTGACCGCTTCCACACCGCCCACACCGCGACCACCGCGACCTTCGCCGCCGATGCGGGCTCCCAGGCGTGGACCCCTCCCACCTGGGAGGAGATCGTCAGCACGCACAGCGCGCGGGTCTACCGCCTCGCCTACCGCCTGACGGGCAACCAACACGACGCCGAGGACCTGACCCAGGAAGTCTTCGTCCGCGTCTTCCGCTCGCTGTCCACGTACACGCCCGGCACCTTCGAGGGCTGGCTGCACCGCATCACCACCAACCTGTTCCTGGACATGGTGCGCCGCAAGCAGCGCATCCGCTTCGACGCGCTGGGCGACGACGCCGCCGAGCGGCTGCCGAGCCGTGAGCCGTCCCCCCAGCAGGTGCTCCACGACACCCACTTCGACGCCGACGTGCAGCAGGCGCTGGACACCCTCGCGCCCGAGTTCCGTGCCGCCGTGGTGCTCTGCGACATCGAGGGCCTGTCCTACGAGGAGATCGCCGCCACGCTCGGGGTGAAGCTCGGCACGGTCCGCAGCCGGATCCACCGGGGCCGCTCGCACCTGCGCAAGGCGCTCAAGCACCGCTCTCCCGAGGCCCGTGCCGAGCAGCGCGCGCTGGCGGGTGTGTCGGTGGGCGCGCCGGGTGCCGGCGGAGAGGGCGGACCCGAGTGAGCGGAGCCAGTCCCTCCCCCGCCGAACAGCACCTGGGCGACCGGCTCGCCGCCCTCGTGGACGGGGAGCTGAAGCACGACGCGCGCGAGCGGGTGCTGGCGCACCTGGCGACCTGCGCCAAGTGCAAGGCCGAGGCCGACGCGCAGCGCCGGCTGAAGACCCTGTTCGTGGAGAGCGCCCCGCCGCCGCTGTCCGCCGGGCTGCTGGCCCGGCTCCAGGGGCTGCCGGGAGCGGGCCCCGAGGGGCCCGCCGGGCCGGGCGGCGGACCGGGGGCTCCGCTCGTGCCCCCGCCTCCCGGTATCGACCCCTTCTCCGCGTTCGGGTACTCCGCCCCGGCCGCCCCGCGCGAGGGTTTCCGTATCCACGAGGTGGGCCGGCCCAGACGCCGCTTCGCCTTCGTGGCGGCGGGAGCCGTGTCGCTGGCCGCGCTCGCGCTCGGCGGCTCGCTGCCGCTGGACGGGCTGGAGCCGAAGGCCCGGGGCGAGGCACCCGCGACCCGGCCCGGACCCTCCGTGCCGCTGACCGACGCCTTCGTCCGTGACCGCGTCCCCACCCCCGTGGTGCCGACCGGCCCGGTGCCGGCGGGGCAGCTGCCCTCGGTGGCCCCCTCGGTCCCGGTGACGGCCGAGCCGGTGTCGCTCAGCCGCTGACCCGGGCCCCCCGGGGGGCCCCGGCACCTGGTTGAATCTGCGGCACACGCGCCGCCCCGCGGTGCGCCAGGCCCGCGGGGGAGTGCCCATGTCCGACAGTCAGCAGAACGGTCCGGCTCCGGCGTGGTGGAGCCGGCCCACGGACGCCCCGGAGCCCGGACCGCGGGCGGACCCCGCCGGGGCCCCGCCCGTTCCCGCCTCCGAGCCCGGTCCGGCCGCCGCTCCCGCGACCGGGCCCGGCCCCCGCTACGACCCCTGGGCCGCCGCCCCGCTCCAGGTCGTCGACCGCGGCGGGACGCGCCGCGCCCCCGGGCTGTGGACGCTGACCCTGCTCGGTACCGTCATCGCCCTCCTCGCGGGGTGCGCGGGCGGCTACCTCGGCATCCTCGCCGAGCGGCGCACCGCCACCCGGCTGGAGCTCCCGCAGGCCGCCGCCGACGACGACAAGGGCAGGGCCCCCGGCAGCGTGGCCGGCATCGCGGCCGCCGCACTGCCCGGCGTGGTCACCCTGCACGTCAGCGGGGGCGGCGGCAGCGGCACCGGAACCGGCTTCGTCCTCGACGGGCAGGGCCACATCCTGACGAACAACCACGTCGTCGCCGGCGCCCGGGACATCACGGTCACCTTCAGCACCGGTGAGAGCGTCCCCGCCGAGCCGGTCGGCCACGACAGCGGCTACGACCTGGCCGTGGTCAAGGTCAGCGGTGTCCGCGGCCTGCGCCCCCTGGCCCTCGGCAACTCCGAGAACGTCCGCGTCGGCGACCCGGTGGTGGCCATCGGCGCCCCCTTCGACCTCTCCAACACCGTCACCTCGGGCATCATCAGCGCCACCGGCCGCCCCATCACCGCGGGCGGCGGCAAGGGCGACGGCAGCGACATCAGCTACGTCGACGCCCTCCAGACCGACGCCCCCATCAACCCCGGCAACTCCGGCGGCCCCCTCCTCGACTCCCGCGCCCACGTGATCGGCATCAACAGCGCCATCCGCGGCGCCGACAAGGGCGAGGACGGCGACGACCCCACCCGCCAGAGCGGCAGCATCGGCCTCGGCTTCGCCATCCCCGTCAACCAGGGCAAGCGGGTCGCCGAGGAGCTCATCCGCACCGGCCGCGCCACCCACCCCGTCATCGGCGTCAACCTGGACATGGAGTACAAGGGCGACGGAGCCCGGGTCGACGCCAAGGGCGAGGACGGCAAGCCCTCCGTGGTGGCCGACGGGCCGGGCGCCCGCGCCGGGATCAGGCCCGGCGACGTGATCACCAAGGTGGACGGCGTACGCGTACACGGCGGCGACGAGCTGATCATCAAGATCAGGGCGCACCGGCCCGGCGACCGCCTCGGCCTGACCGTGCTGCGCGACGGCCGGGAGCGCACCCTGACCGTGGTCCTCGGCTCGGCGAGCGGCTCCTGAGACGCCCCCGGGGCGCTGGCGGGCGGCGCGGTCCACCACACGAATACCGGATGACGCCCGGGTGAATCCGCGAACGGTCCCGCACCGGCGTAGGGGTGCGCAAGAAACGCCGGGTACCGTTGACCGGGCCGGATGTGGAGAGAGCCGAGGAGCGGCAAGGTGTTCAACGACATAGGCGCACTCGAGCTGGTCACCATCGTGGTGCTCGCCATCCTCGTCTTCGGCCCGGACAAGCTGCCGAAGGTGATCCAGGACGTCTCGGGCTTCATCAGGAAGATCCGCGCGTTCTCGGACAGCGCCAAGCAGGACATCCGCTCCGAACTGGGCCCGGAGTTCAAGGACTTCGAGTTCGAGGACCTGAACCCGAAGACCTTCATCCGCAAGCAGCTCAACGAGAACGAGGACCTCCGGGAACTGCGCACCAGCTTCGACCTCCGCAAGGAACTGAACGAGGTCACCGACGCGGTCAACGGCCGCGAGGCCGACGAGCCCCGGGCCGCCGCCGCGCCGGCCGCCGGCACCGGCCCTGACCTGCTGAAGAAGCCCGCGCCCCCCGCCCAGGACGCGCGCACCCCCTTTGACGCCGACGCCACCTGAGCCGCGGCCTGCCCGTCGATCCGGGGCCGGATGGCTATCCTCCATCTGTCCGGACCCGGGCCGCCCGCGGAGGGGGGCACCCCAGCGCAGCGAGGGCCGTTCCGGACCCCACGGAACGAGAGGCCACTCATGGAGACGACGAGCAGTAGCCGCGTAGGCACGCAGCCCGCCGAAGCCCCCGAAGACGCACCGCCCGCGCTGACCGAGCCCGCGGAACACCCCGGCCAGGCCGCCCCCGGCCGGCCCCCCGAGGCCGCCGCACCAGTCCCGGCGGCCCGCCGGGCGGCGGCGGGCTACCTGAACGCGGCGTTCCCCTGGTACGGGCTGGACGGGGCCTTCACCGGCGCCCGCTGGCTCATGCAGGTCGGCACCGGAGCCGACGGCACCGTGGAGCACGGCTCCACCGGCCACGGCGACGAACCGTCCGCCCGCGGCGAGATCGCCACCGGCGAGAAGGACCGCTTCGCGGTGGTGGTCACGGTCGCCAGCAACCCCCTGCGCCGCAGCGGCGACGGCACCGGCGTCCTGGAGGCCACCTCGGTCTCCTCGGCGGCCTGGCTCGCCGGCTCGGGGCTGCTCGCCTACAGCTGGCCGCCGCAGATGGACCACACCCGGCGCGACGACTGGCTGGACCAGCAGACCGAGGCCGCCTGGGAACTCGCCGACGACCTCACCGGGCCGGACTGGTCGACGCTGTCGCTGCCGGTGGACGGCGAACCGACGCCGTTCCACTACCGCGAGTCGGAATTCGGGTGGGTGCTCGCCGGATCCACCCGGAACGGGGTCCACCTCGGGGCGTACGGGCGGGGGATGAGCGCCTACGGGCTGGGCTTCTGCGCGATCGCCGACCTCGGGGCGTACGAGTAGACCCGGCGCGCGGACCGGGTACGCGAAAGGGCACCGCCTTGCGGGCGGTGCCCTCGACGCGGGCCGGGCGCGACTCCGGCGACAGGCCTCAGAACTTGTTGCGCGGGGTGATCCCCAGGGACATGCCCGACAGGCCCCGCGCGCGGCCGCCCAGCTTGCCCGCGATCGTGCGCAGGGCCGCACCCGCCGGGGAGTCCGGGTCGGACAGGACGACCGGCTTGCCGTCGTCGCCGCCCTCGCGCAGCCGCACGTCGATCGGGATCGTGCCGAGCACGGGAACCGTCGAGCCGACCGTCCTCGTCAGACCGTCGGCGACCTTCTGACCGCCGCCCGAACCGAACACGTCCACCATCTCGTCGCAGTGCGGGCACGGCAGGCCCGACATGTTCTCGACGACGCCGACGATCTTCTGGTGCGTCTGCACCGCGATCGAACCCGCCCGCTCCGCGACCTCGGCGGCCGCCTGCTGCGGGGTCGTCACGACGAGGATCTCGGCGTTCGGCACCAGCTGCGCCACGGAGATCGCGATGTCGCCGGTGCCCGGCGGCAGGTCCAGCAGCAGCACGTCCAGGTCGCCCCAGAACACGTCCGCCAGGAACTGCTGGAGGGCTCGGTGCAGCATCGGGCCGCGCCACACCACGGGGGTGTTGCCCGGGGTGAACATGCCGATGGAGATGACCTTCACACCGTTGGCGGACGGCGGCATGATCATGTTCTCGACCTGGGTGGGCTTGCCCTCCACGCCGAGCATCCGCGGCACGCTGTGCCCGTAGATGTCGGCGTCGACCACGCCGACCTTCAGACCGTCGGCCGCCATCGCCGCGGCCAGATTGACCGTCACGGAGGACTTGCCCACGCCGCCCTTGCCGGAGGCGACCGCGTAGACACGGGTCAGCGAACCGGGCTTGGCGAAGGGCACCTCCCGCTCGGCGGTACCGCCGCGCAGCGTGGCCGCCAGCTCCTTGCGCTGCTCGTCGCTCATCACGTCCAGGGAGACGGCGACGGAGGTGACGCCCGCGACCTTCTCCACGGCCTCGGTCACGTTCTTCGTGATGGTCTCGCGCATGGGACAGCCCGACACCGTGAGGTAGACCGTGACGGCGACGGCGCCGCCCTCACCGATCTCCACCGATTTGACCATGCCGAGCTCGGTGATCGGCCGGTGGATCTCGGGGTCGTTGACCGTCGCCAGCGCGTCCAGGATCGCGTCCTGCTCCGGCACGGCGGCGGAGGGTGTCTCGGTAGCCATGTCCCCGATGGTACGGCTCGGCGGCAGGGCTCAGGTAAGCCGATCAGCGGTCGTCTTCGTCACTTTCCCCGGGGAATAGACGCCGCTCGTCCATCTCCTTGATCAGGTCCTGGAACTCCGACCTGATCCAGTCCCGGGTGGCGACCTCGCCCAGGCCCATCCGCAGCGCCGCGATCTCCCGCGTCAGGTACTCCGTGTCCGCGATGGAGCGCTCGTTCTGCTTGCGGTCCTGCTCCAGGTTGACCCGGTCCCGGTCGTCCTGCCGGTTCTGCGCGAGCAGGATCAGCGGGGCCGCGTACGAGGCCTGGAGGGACAGCATCAGCGTCAGGAAGATGAAGGGGTACTCGTCCCAGCGCATGTCCTTCGGCGCGAAGATGTTCCACAGCACCCACACCACGATGACCAGGGTCATCCAGACGATGAACCGGCCCGTGCCGAGGAACCGCGCCACCCGCTCCGACAGCCGCCCGAAGGCCTCCGGGTCGTACTCCGGCAGCAGCCTGCGGCGCGCCGCACGCGGCTGGTCGAGCCGTACGCGCGAACGCGTCAGCGCGCTCGCCCCGGCCGGCGCCGCGCTCCTCGCGCGTTCGCCGGAACGTTCCGTCCGATCCTGGCGCAACCGCTCCGCGGCCTCCTCCAGCCGCTCCGAGAGCCCCTCCCGGGCATGCTCGCGCCGCTCCCGGCGCCGCTCCCGCGCCGCATCGCCACGCCCGCGCTCAGTGCCCACGCAGGGCCTCCTCGGAGTGGAAGTCCGTCTCCCGCCAGTCGTCGGGCAGCAGGTGGTCCAGTACGTCGTCGACGGTGACCGCCCCCAGCAGGGAGCCGCTCTCGTCGACGACGGGCGCCGCGACCATGTTGTACGCGGCCAGGTAGCTCGTCACCGCCGGCAGCGAGGCGTCCGGGCGCAGCGGCGGCAGGTCCGCGTCCACGAGGGAGCTGACGAGGGTGAACGGGGGGTCGCGCAGCAGCCGCTGGAAGTGCACCGTCCCCAGGTACTTGCCCGTCGGCGTCTCGTCCGGCGGCCGGCAGACGTAGACCTGCGCCGCCAGCGCCGGCGACAGGTCCGACTTGCGCACGCGGGCCAGCGCGTCCGCGACCGTCGCGTCCGGGCGCAGCACGATCGGCTCGGTCGTCATCAGACCGCCCGCCGTGTTCTCCTCGTACGACAGCAGCCGGCGCACGTCGGCCGCGTCGTCCGGCTGCATCAGCGTCAGCAGCCGCTCCTTCTCCTCCTCCGGCAGCTCCGAGAGCAGGTCGGCCGCGTCGTCCGGATCCATGGCCTCCAGGACGTCGGCGGCGCGCTCCTCCTTCAGCTTGCCGAGGATCTCCACCTGGTCGTCCTCGGGCAGCTCCTCCAGGACGTCCGCGAGCCGGTCGTCGTCGAGCGCGTTGGCCACCTCGGCGCGCCGCTTCGGCGTCAGGTGGTGCAGGACGTTCGCCAGGTCCGCCGGACGCATCTGCTCGAAGGTCGCGACCAGGTTCTCGGCACCCTGGCCCTCCTCCTCCAGGGAGAAGCCGGTGACCGCCGACCACTCCACGGTCAGCGTCTCGCCGCGCCGGCGCAGCGCGCCGCCCTTGCCCTTGCGTACGAAGATCCGGTCGATCTCCCAGTCGCGGCGCGCCGGCAGCTGCTGGATGGCCACGTCCAGGACGGTGGCCTCCTCGCCCGTGGCGACCAGCGTCACCCGGCGGTCCAGCAGTTCGCCGAGGACCAGCCGCTCGGTGGGGCGCTGCTCGAAGCGCCGCATGTTGACGACACCGGTGGTGATGACCTGGCCGGACTCCACACCCGTCACCCGGGTCATCGGCAGGAAGATCCGGCGCCGGCTGAGCACCTCGACCACCAGGCCCAGCAGCCGGGGCGGGCGGCCGCCGACCCGCAGCATCGCGACGATGTCGCGGACACGGCCGACCTGGTCGCCGTTGGGGTCGAAGACGGGCACACCCGACAGATGCGAGACGAAGATCCGCGGGGCGCCTGCAGCCATCCGTGCGCCTCCTAGAGCGTCCATCAACAGTCGTGCCGAGCCTCAGGCTAGCCCGTGCCGGGGGAAGGCGTCCTGGTGGGGCCGCCCGGCCGGGGTCCCGCCGGGGTGTCCGGGGGCCCGGCGGGACCGCGCCCCGGGGCGGGTACGCTGCCTGCTGCCCGCAGACCCCCGACGAGAGGCACCCGCCCGTGACCGCCTACACCTCCGCCGTACGGTTGCGCCGGGCCGCCTTCATCGGTGCCCTGTGCGCGGGCCTCACCGTCGCCGGGACGGGCTGCGCGGAGAAGCCGGACCCGGACAAGGGGACGAACGGGGTCGGCAAGCTCGCCCCCGAAAAGATCGAGGGCCAGGCGAAGGCCGCCGCGACCGCCGCGAACTCGGTCCACCTCTCGGGCACCCTCGTCACCGGCGGCAAGACCTTCACCCTCGACATGCGGCTGAAGGCGGACGGCGGATCCGGCGAGGTGAAGTCGGCCGAGGACACCTTCCAGCTGCTGCGGGTCGGCGAGCAGCTGTACCTGAAGGCCAGCGCGGCCTTCTGGGGGAAATCCGACTCGGCGGGCAAGCTCGGCGACAAGTACGTGAAGGTGCCCGAAGGGGACCCCTCGTACAAGCAGTTCCGCGGCTTCACCGACATGCACGTCCTGCTGGACGGGCTGCTGGGTCTCCAGGGCAAGCTCAGCAAGGGCGCCTACACCACGGTCGGGCACACCCGCGCCGTCCCCGTCTCGGCGGACGCCGGCAAGGGCGGCAAGCTGTCGGTGTCCCTGGAGGGGACCCCGTACCCGCTGCTGATGGAGCGCGCGGGCGGCGCCGGCCGGGTGGAGCTCTCCGAGTGGGGCAAGCCCTTCCCGCTGGAGGCGCCCGCCCAGGACCAGACCGTGGACTACGGCAGCCAGCTGCCCACCACCAAGGACGGCAAGGGCACCGCCCCCACCGCCTCCCCGGCCCCCTCGAAGTCGGGCCAGGGCTCCGACCCCACCCGCTAGCGGGCGGCCCTCTTCCGCTTCAGCAGCAGCTTCGGCAGGCCCGCGGGCACCGGCCCGCGGGTGACGGCCGGGGAGCCCAGCGGCCGGGCGGCCAGCGAGCCGGCGGGCAGCCGGTCGGCCACCGCCACCGGCTCCAGGCGCAGCAGTCGGCACTCGCGCGCCCAGCGCCGCGTCATCTCCTCCGAGTCGGGCGCGTTCAGCCGCTTCCCCTTGAGCTCGGCGACGGCGGCCTCCCAGGACTCGCTGCCGGGTACGAGCTCCCGTACGGCCGCGGTCCAGGCCACGAGCCGGCCGCCCTTGTCCTTGCTGCGTACGGTCACCTCGGCCGAGGCGCCGTCGGTGAGCCCGGGGAACGGCTGCTCGCCGGGCCCGTCGCCGAGCACGTGCGCGGCGCCGTCCACCCAGGCGTGCCACAGGGCCCGGTCGGCACCGGTGCCGCGGACCCAGATCAGGCCGGACTTCTTGGAGGCCTCCTCGACGAGGGCCAGGTCGAGCGCGCTGAGAGTCATGCGCACAGGGTAGGCGGTGGCCACCCGGCCGGTGAGACCGGCGGCACCCGGAGTTCTACAGCCAGCCGTTGCGGCGCAGGGTCCGGTGGATGGCGAAGCAGCTGCCCACGATGGCGGCCATCACCAGGGGATAGCCGTAGCGCCAGCGCAGCTCCGGCATGTGCTCGAAGTTCATCCCGTACACGCCGCAGATCATCGTCGGCACGGCGATGATCGCCGCCCAGGAGGTGATCTTGCGCATGTCCTCGTTCTGCGCGACCGAGGCCTGGGCGAGGTTCGCCTGGAGGATGGAGTTCAGCAGCTCGTCGAAGCCGATGACCTGCTCGTGCACCCGCGCGAGGTGGTCGGCCACGTCCCGGAAGTACTTCTGGATGTCGGGGTCCACCAGCCGCATGGGCCGCTCGCTGAGCAGCTCCATCGGGCGCAGCAGCGGCGAGACCGCCCGCTTGAACTCCAGCACCTCGCGCTTGAGCTGGTAGATGCGGCCCGCGTCACCGCCCCGGGCGACCCCCTTGGCGGGAGCGGCGAAGACCGCGCTCTCCACCTCGTCGATGTCGTCCTGCACGGCCGCCGCGACCGCGATGTACCCGTCGACCACGTGGTCGGCGATGGAGTGCAGCACGGCCGAGGGGCCCCGCGAGAGCAGCTCCGGGTCGTCCTGGAGGCGGTGGCGCAGGCTCCGCAGGGAACCCTGCCCGCCGTGCCGGACGGTGATGACGAAGTCGGGGCCGGTGAAGCACATCACCTCACCCGTCTCCACCACCTCGCTGGTGGCGGTGAGTTCGGCGTGCTCCACGTAGTGGATGGTCTTGAAGACGGTGAAGAGGGTTTCGTCGTAGCGCTCCAGCTTCGGCCGCTGGTGGGCGTGCACCGCGTCCTCCACGGCGAGCGGGTGCAGGCCGAAGGTGGCGGCGATCCCGGCGAACTCGTCGTGGGTGGGCTCGTGCAGACCGATCCAGGCGAAGCCCCCGTCCTCACGCACCCGCCGCAGGGCCTCACGGGGCGTCAGGCAGTCCCCCTGCGCCCGCCGGCCGTCGCGGTAGACGGCGCAGTCGACCACCGCGCTGCTGGCGGAGGGGTCGCGGGTGGTGTCGTAGCCGGGCTGTACGGGGGTGGGCTTGCGCAGTGCCGGACGGACGGCGGCACGGAGGTAGGGCAGCATCGACATGGCAGGCTCCTTCTCGCGCACGGCTGCGGACCGTACGGGTGGGAGGCCCTCTGCGGACCGGGAGCGGGCAGCCGGGACCGACGGAGGGAAACAGGACGGGAGGACAAAGTTCTGCCGTCGCTCTTCTGCTGATCAGAAGATCAAAGGTGGCTGGAGCCGCCCTTGAAGGACGCCGAAGAGCGATTGGTACTGCACGATCGACTTCGGTCCATCGCAGCCCCACCTCCTCCGGCCGGTCCCCCGTGAGGGACGTCCTGTCGCCGGGGCCCTGAAACAACTCTTCTGAGTGCGGCCCCGACCAGCTGTCAACACTATCAGCCGACGGATGGTCAAGACCCGCCCTTTACCCGGCGGATACGAGTTCTATGCTCGCTGCATGGCAGAAATTCTGGCCCTCGTCGAAGCCCGGCTGCGCAGCACGCTCGGCGAACCCGACGCCCGCGCCTCCGTCACCTTCCTTGGCACCGACCGCATCGAGGTCCTCCGCTTCACCGGGGGCGACCTCGTCCGGTACGCGACCCTCGGCATGTCCGCCCACCCGATGTCCGACCCCACCGCCGTCGTCGCCGACCCGGAGCGCGGCCCGCGCGCCGAACTGGTACTGACCGTACGCGCGGGCCTCGCGCCCACCGACAAACTGCTGCGGCCGCTGGCGGTGCTGGCGGCCTCCCCGATGGTCGAGGGGCTGGTCGTGGCCCCCGGCGCCTCCCTCGACGTCGGCGAACCGCTGTGGGACGGGGCGCCGTTCAGCTCCGTCCTCGTCGCCGAGCCCGGCGGACTGGTCGAGGACCTGGAACTCGACGCGCCCATGGACCCCGTCCGCTTCCTCCCCCTCCTCCCCATGACGGCGAACGAGGCCGCCTGGAAGCGGGTGCACGGAGCCGCCGCGCTCCAGGAGCGCTGGCTCGCGCGCGGCACGGATCTGCGGGACCCTCTGCGTACGGCCGTCGCACTGGACTGAGCCCGGACGGGTGACCGCGTCTTGACGAGGCCCCGGGCGGGGAGGAGCGTGCTTCTTATGAGGGGCGAACCGAGTTGCCCGAAGTGCGGTGGCCGGGTCCGTGCGCCCGGCCTCTTCTCCGACTCGTGGCAGTGCGCGGTGCACGGCGCCGTCCACCCGCTACAGCCTGTGATCCCGCCCAGCGTCGAGGGGCTGGAGGTGGTCGTCAACCGGGCGAACGTGCCCGTGTGGATGCCGTGGCCGCTGCCGGTCGGCTGGCTGTTCACCGGCGTCGCGAGCGCGGGTGACGACCGCAGCGGCGGCCGCGCCACCGCCGTGGCCTGCACCGGCCCCGGGCCGCTCGGCGGCCTCGGGGAGCTGGTCCTGATCGCGGAGGAGCTGGGCGTCGGCCTCGGCTCCCGCTTCGCCGGCATCGACGCCCCCGACCCGGGGCCGTACATCGACGTGTCCTCCCCGCCGCACGCCAAGGTCGTCGCCGCCGGCCGGCCGACACCGCTGTGGCACCTCAACGGCGCCCCCGACGACCGCGCCGTCTTCGCGGGGGAGGCGCGCGGGCTGTGGCTGTGGGCCATCGTCTGGCCGGAGCAGACGGGCCTCCTGATGTACGACGAGCTGGTACTGACGGACCTCCGCGACGCGGGCTCGGAGGTCGAGCTCCTCCCGTGCGGCGCCCTGAGCCCCCGCATCCTGGGCTAGGGGCCGTACGCGCGCACGCGGCTTGCGGCGCGGGCCCGCTGTCCCCGCTCGGCCCCGGGGGGCGGGGTCCTGGCGGGGCGGTCTCAGGGCGGGTTGGGGGGTTCCCGTCAGTCCCATCGTCCTTCCGTGTCGTGCCGGCCCGTCAAGGGCGCTCACTTCGTTCGCGTCGCTACGCGATGGCCTTCGGCCACCCTTGACCGACCGACCCGCCCCGGAAAGCCGAAAGACTGCCGGGAACCCCCCGAAAGAACGGTCACGGGGCAGGGAGAGAGGAGCGGGTCCCTCAGCGATGAGGCGAGGGGCCGGGCATTGGCCATGTCCCGCATTCGGGCCCGCGCCCTGCCCAGCCAGGCCGGGGACCGGCTACCCGCACCACATGTCGATCAGGGCCTCATCCGGGACCGACGGACGCAACAGATCGCTACGCGCCCCTCTGGTCTCGGCGACTGGCGGCCGTCTGGGGCTGGTCAAAGGCGGGCTCGACGTTGCCCACGGCCGTGGTGAACTCACGACCGGAGGCGTTGCGGATATAGGCGAGCTCCATCCAGCGCTCGACACCGGTGTCCGAGACGTTCTCGTTGATCACCGCCATGAGGATGCCCTCGACGCCGGAGGCGATGTCGCGGACGCGGCGGCGCAGGAGCCCGTGGGGCACGTACTCATAGCACTCACTCATCGGACGCTCCCCCAAAAGTGGAGAGAAAGCGTTCCCAGCCGACTTGGGCACGGCGCAAGAGGTCCTCGCTGAGGTCTCCAACCTGGGTCGTTTGGCAAGGGCAGCGTTGCGTGGCAGCTTCAGACCGTTCCGCACTCACGGACATCAGGCTCATTACGGGTCCACCTCTCAGTTACGCGCCGAAGGCATCATCTCTAGAGATGTTGCAACCCAAGCCAATTCCGCCCGCCACGTCAATGCTTCTCTAGAGATGCTCGCCCGTAAGGCTGATACGTGCAGCGCCCCACCTGTGGCCCTAGGGTGTCTAGAGAAGAGAAGGAGTGATCGTTTCGATGAGCAGCCAGGGCGGCACTCGCCAGCCGAAGTACCAGCGGATTGCTGACGCGCTGAAGGCGGCGATCCGGTCCGGCGAGTACGGCCCGGGTGACCGTCTGCCGGGCGAGAACGACCTCATGGCCACCTACGATGTCGCGCGGATGACCGCACGCCAGGCTCTCGGCGTGCTCCAGAGCGAAGGCCTCGCGGAAGCGCGCAAGGGTGCCGGTGTCTTCGTCCGGGCTTTCAGGCCCCTGCGACGGCACGGCATCCAGCGGCTCGCGCAGGAGCAGTGGGGTTCGGGACGTTCCATCTGGTCGACGGACAGTGCGGATCGAGAACTCGTCGTCGATCAGGTCGAGGTGCACGAAGAGACGGCGAGTGACGCGATTGCCGCAGCTCTCGGCATTCCGGACGAGTCTCCGGTCTGGGTGCGCAGCCGCCGGTTCGTACTGGACGGCAAGCCGGTGCTCTTCGCGACGTCCCATTTGCCGTCAGACATCGTGGCCGCCTCTGCCATCACCCGGTCCGACACCGGGCCCGGTGGGACATACGCAAGGCTGGCCGAGCTGGGTCACGAGCCCGTTCACTTCCGTGAGGAGGTCCGATGCCGTATGCCTTCCGCCCATGAGGCCGAACGTCTCGCCCTCTCCCTGGGAACACCCGTCATCCAGATCGTCCGCACCGCGTTCGCCGGGGACGGCCGGGCCGTTGAGGTCAACGAAATGACTCTGGACTCCGCTTCCTACGTCCTGGAATACGACTTCGACGCCTAGTGCTTTCCGGGCGCCCGCGCCGACGACCGCCAGTCGCCAAGCCATGAGGAGCGCGTAGCGATCTGATGCGCCGACCGGTCCCGGATGCTGCGCTGTTCGTCATGTGGTGCGGGTATCAGCCCAGGGCGGTCGTCGGACGCTATGCCGGGAGGAGCGCGTAGCGATCTGTTGCGTCCGTCGGTCCCGGATGAGGCCCTGATCGACATGTGGTGCGGGTAGCCGGTCCCCGGCCTGGCTGGGCAGGGCGCGGGCCCGAATGCGGGACATGGCCAATGCCCGGCCCCTCGCCTCATCGCTGAGGGACCCGCTCCTCTCTCCCTGCCCCGTGACCGTTCTTTCGGGGGGTTCCCGGCAGTCTTTCGGCTTTCCGGGGCGGGTCGGTCGGTCAAGGGTGGCCGAAGGCCATCGCGTAGCGACGCGAACGAAGTGAGCGCCCTTGACGGGCCGGCACGACACGGAAGGACGATGGGACTGACGGGAACCCCCCAAACCGTCCCTGAGACCGCCCTGCTGGGACACCGCCCCCACCCCCCGCCCCATGGGGCCGTCTCCCACCGCGCGGGCGGTACCCTGGAGTGTCCCCCGTCCGCGTGAACCCTGGAGTCCGGCTGTGCGCATCGACCTGCACGCCCACTCCACGGCTTCCGACGGCACCGACACCCCCGCCGAGCTGATGCGCAACGCCGCCGCGGCCGGGCTGGACGTGGTCGCGCTGACCGACCACGACACCGTCGGGGGATACGCCGAGGCCATCGCCGCGCTGCCGGCCGGGCTGACGCTGGTCACCGGCGCCGAGCTGTCCTGCCGCCTCGACGGCGTCGGGATGCACATGCTGGCGTACCTCTTCGACCCCGACGAGCCCGAGCTCGCCCGCGAGCGGGAACTCGTACGGGACGACCGCACCCCCCGCGCCCAGTCCATGGTGGGCAAGCTCCAGGCGCTCGGGGTGGACGTCACCTGGGAACAGGTGGCCCGGATCGCCGGCGACGGCTCCGTGGGCCGGCCCCACATCGCCACCGCCATGGCCGAGCTGGGCGTCGTCCCCACCGTGTCCGACGCGTTCACCGCCGACTGGCTCGCCGACGGCGGCCGCGCGTACGCCGAGAAGCACGAGCTCGACCCCTTTGACGCCATCCGCCTGGTCAAGGCGGCCGGCGGGGTCACCGTCTTCGCGCACCCCGCCGCCGTCAAGCGCGGCGAGTGCGTGCCCGAGTCCGCGATAGCCGCCCTCGCGGCCGCGGGCCTGGACGGCATCGAGGTGGACCACATGGACCACGACACCGCCACCCGCGCCCGGCTGCGCGGACTGGCCGGGGACCTCGGTCTGCTGACGACCGGCTCCAGCGACTACCACGGCAGCCGCAAGACCTGTCGTCTCGGGGAGTACACCACCGACCCCGAGATCTACGGCGAGATCACGCGCCGCGCGGCGGGGGCCTTCCCGGTGCCCGGTGCCGGTGGAGACGCCCGCGCGTAAGCGCCGCGCCCACACCTCCCCTCCCGCTTTTCGGTAACACCCCTCACTGCAAGGCATCACTGTGTTTGATTTCGCCGTCTTCGGATCCCTTTTTCTCACGCTTTTTGTGATTATGGACCCCCCGGGGATCACGCCGATCTTCCTGGCCCTGACCTCCGGCCGTCCCGCGAAGGTCCAGCGCCGCATGGCCTGGCAGGCCGTCTGCGTGGCCTTCGGAGTCATCGCCGTCTTCGGCATCTGCGGCCAGCAGATCCTGGACTACCTGCACGTCTCCGTCCCGGCGCTGATGATCGCCGGTGGTCTGCTGCTCCTGCTGATCGCGCTCGACCTGCTCACCGGCAAGACGGACGAGCCCAAGCAGACCAAGGACGTCAACGTCGCGCTCGTCCCGCTGGGCATGCCGCTGCTGGCCGGTCCCGGTGCGATCGTCTCCGTCATCCTGGCCGTGCAGAAGGCCGACGGCGTGAGCGGCCAGGTCTCCGTCTGGGTGGCGATCGCCGCCATGCACGTCGTGCTGTGGCTGACCATGCGCTACTCGCTGGTGATCATCCGCGTCATCAAGGACGGCGGCGTCGTCCTCGTCACCCGGCTCGCCGGCATGATGCTGTCGGCCATCGCCGTCCAGCAGATCATCAACGGCGTACTCCAGGTCATCCGCGCGGCCTGACCGCCCCACGCATGCGAAACGCCCCCGCACCGGATCGGTGCGGGGGCGTTTCGAAAGCATCAGGAGGACGCACTCTCGGCCGGTCGGATCAGGATGCGCTGGCCGATGGAGGCCGCCTGCTGCACGATCCGGTTGACGGAGGCCGCGTCCACGACGGTGCTGTCCACGGCGGTTCCGTCGACATCGTCCAGGCGCAGAATCTCGAAGCGCACGGCTTCTCCCTTCGTCGGTGTTCTCCTTGCACAGGGGTCAACAGGTGCCGCGCGAGAAACATTCCCTACGCTAAGGAAATTTTTTCCCTACCTAACTACCGGGCGCTGGAGGATCGCCAGAAGTCCCCTAGAGCACCCGCCGTGACCTGCGGGTTCTCCGCGTTGGGGGAGTGCTCCGCGCCCTCGACCACCACACGGGAAGCAACCAGACGGACGGCCATGTCGTCCATCAGCGACACCGGCCAGGCGTAGTCGACCACCCCGGACAGGACCAGCTTGGGCAGCGGCACCGCCGCCAGCTCCGCCACCCGGTCGGGCTCCGAGATCAGCACCCGTCCCGTGGTGATCAGCTGCTCGGGAACCGTGCGCAGCCACCGTTCGCGCAGGAACGCCGCCAGCTCGGCGGAGTCGGGCTCGGTGTCCGGCGGATCCTGGGCGCGCATCGCCGCCCATACGGCCCCCATGTCCTCCCGCAGCTCCTCCAGTGCCATGACCAGCAGCTTCGTACGGGCCTGCTGCTCCTCCGCGATGGCGGCGGGCCCGCTGCTCAGCAGGGTGAGGGAGGCGAAGGGCGCGGCGTCGCGGAGCACCGCGGCGCGCGCGACGAGCCCGCCCAGGGAGTGGCCGACCAGGTGCAGCGGCTCTCCTCCCGGGCCCGCGCCCAGTGCGCGGGCCTGCGCCAGCACGTCCAGCGCCAGCTCCGGGAGCTCGTACGCGGCCTCGTCGCGCGGGCCGGGGCTCTCGTACTGGCCGCGCCCGTCCACGGCGACCACCCGGTATCCGGCGGCGGCGAGCGGCTCCAGCAGGGCGATGAAGTCCTCCTTGCTGCCCGTGAACCCGGGGACCAGCAGGGCCGTTCCGCGTACGGGCTCACCCGCCTCGTGGACGGCGAACTCGCCGCGGGCGGTGTGCAGGCGGTACGCGCGGGCGACCGGGGGCAGGGTAAGGCGCGGCGGCTTGCTCATGGCCCGAGGTTACCGGCCCGTAGTAGGCCCCGGTACGGCGACGGCCCCGGCCCCCTCGAAGGGGACCGGGGCCGTCGTACGGGCGTCTGCCCGGCCGGGTCAGCGGAACCGGCGGGTCGTCCTGACCGGCTCGACCGGCGGGGCCATCTGGAAGTCCGGCTCCGGAGCCGCGGCCACGGCCGCCTTCCGGGTCCGGGTCCGGCGCGGCGCGGGGGCGTCGGCGACGGCGCCCTTGACCACGTCGGGGATCGGGGTCGGCGCGGCCTTGCGCGTCGGCACCCGGCGCGGCTTGACCGGGGCCGCCTCGGCGGCCGGGGCCTCCACGGCGGGGGCCTCGGCGGCGACGGCGGCCTTGCGGGTCCGCGTCCGCTTCGGCTTGACCGGGGCCTCCTCGGCCACGGGAGCCTCCACGACGGGAGCCTCCACGACGGGGGCCTCCACGACGGGGGCCTCCACGGCGACGGCGGCCTTGCGGGTCCGCGTCCGCTTCGGCTTGACCGGGGCCTCCTCGGCCTCGGCCGGGGCCTCGGCCACGGGGGCCTCCACCACGGCCGGGGTCTCGACCACGACCGCGACCGGAGCCTCGGCGACGGCGGCCTCGGCCACCGCGGCGACGGCCGAAGCGCTCACCCGGGTCCGGCGGCGGCGCGGCCGGCGCGGCTCGTCGGCGGCGGCAACCTCGGCGGCCGGGGCCTCGGCCACTGCGGCGGACTCGACGCCCGCCTCCGCGTCCAGCTCGGCACCGCCACGGGTCCGGCGGCGCTGACGCGGCGTCCGGGTACGCGGCGGACGCTCCTCGGTCACCACGGCGGCGGCGGCAGCGCCGCGGCCCCCACGGCCGCCACGCCCGCCGGTCTCGCCCAGGTCCTCGAGGTCCTCGGCCTTCAGGCCGGCCCGCGTGCGCTCGGCGCGCGGCAGGATGCCCTTGGTGCCGGCCGGGATGTTCAGCTGCTCGTACAGGTGCGGGGACGTGGAGTACGTCTCGACCGGGTCGTTGAAGTCCAGCTCCAGCGCCTTGTTGATCAGCTGCCAGCGCGGGATGTCGTCCCAGTCGACCAGGGTGACGGCGATGCCCTTGTTGCCCGCGCGGCCGGTGCGGCCCACGCGGTGCAGGAAGGTCTTCTCGTCCTCCGGCGTCTGGTAGTTGATGACGTGCGTCACGCCCTCGACGTCGATGCCGCGCGCGGCGACGTCGGTGCACACCAGCACGTCGACCTTGCCGTTGCGGAACGCGCGCAGCGCCTGCTCGCGGGCGCCCTGGCCCAGGTCGCCGTGGACGGCGCCCGAGGCGAAGCCGCGCTTCTCCAGCTGCTCGGCGATGTCGGCCGCCGTGCGCTTGGTACGGCAGAAGATCATGGCCAGGCCACGGCCCTCGGCCTGGAGGATGCGGGAGACGAGCTCCGGCTTGTCCATGTTGTGCGCACGGAAGACGTGCTGCGTGATGTTGGCGACGGTCACGCCCTCGCCCTCGGGCGAGGTGGCGCGGATGTGCGTCGGCTGCGACATGTACCGGCGGGCCAGGCCGATGACCGCGCCCGGCATGGTCGCCGAGAACAGCATGGTCTGGCGCTTCGCGGGCAGCAGGTTCATGATCTTCTCGACGTCGGGCAGGAAGCCCAGGTCGAGCATCTCGTCGGCCTCGTCCAGGACGAGCGCCTTGACGTGCGAGAGGTCGAGCTTCTTCTGCCCCGCCAGGTCCAGCAGGCGGCCCGGGGTGCCGACGATCACGTCGACGCCCTTCTTGAGCGCCTCGACCTGGGGCTCGTACGCGCGGCCGCCGTATATGGCGAGGACGCGGACGTTGCGGACCTTGCCCGCGGTGAGCAGGTCGTTGGTGACCTGGGTGCACAGCTCGCGGGTGGGAACCACCACGAGGGCCTGGGGAGCGTCGGTCAGCTGGTCGGGCCTGGCCCGGCCGACCTCGACGTCCGCGGGGACGACGACCCGCTCCAGCAGCGGAAGGCCGAAACCGAGCGTCTTGCCGGTTCCGGTCTTCGCCTGGCCGATGACGTCCGAGCCGGAGAGGGCGACGGGGAGGGTCATCTCCTGGATGGGGAAGGGGGACACGATGCCGACGGCTTCGAGGGCCTCGGCCGTCTCGGGGAAGATCCCGAGGTCACGGAAAGTAGTCAGGGTGCTGCCTCTTCTGTGAGACGCGGCGCGAGGCGGCGAGGGGGTCTTACCGTGCCGGGCCTGCAGTACTGCGCCCACGTTCGGGCGAGCCGTACAAAGCTGCGCGGGACCACTGGCCTTCGCTCAAGCGCTTCTGCCGCTGAGGGGGCCCCTCGTGCGGGCCGGTACGCATGGGCGCACCACCACGCTGAGGGCGGTCGGGTGGAGCCGATCGGGCCACCGACCGGGCATCCTCATTCGGATGGCCCGCCGAGTATCCGGCAGGCGCATTACCACTGTACCCCGGAATCGCGCAGGTGTGTCGGGTGAATTCACCACGTAGGCGTGTTTACACGGAGCGGCAGTGCGCGGCAGTGGTGACTTGTGCGCCCTTTAGGCGGGCTATTGTGCGGAGCATGTCGACCGTAGAAAACGCATCTCCCGCCGACGACAACACCCCTGGGGCCCAGGGAATCGCCGCCCAGGACTGGGCGACGGCCTCCGCCTCCCCCCAGTACCGGGCCGCCGTCGTGGACCTGCTCGGCGCGCTGGCGTACGGGGAGCTCGCGGCCTTCGAGCGCCTCGCGGAGGACGCGAAGCTCGCCCCCACCCTCGGCGACAAGGCCGAGCTGGCGAAGATGGCCTCCGCCGAATTCCACCACTTCGAGCGGCTGCGCGACCGCCTCGCGGCCATCGACGCCGAGCCGACCGCCGCGATGGAGCCCTTCGCCAAGGGCGTGGACGACTTCCACCGCCAGACCGCCCCCTCCGACTGGCTGGAGGGCCTGGTCAAGGCGTACGTCGGCGACTCGATCGCCAGTGACTTCTACCGCGAGGTCGCCAACCACCTCGACTCCGACACCCGCGCCCTGGTCGTCGGCGTCCTCGACGACACCGGCCACGGCGGCTTCGCCGTCGAGAAGGTCCGCGCCGCCATCGAGGCCGACCCGCGCTGCGGCGGGCGGCTCGCGCTGTGGGCCCGCCGGCTGATGGGCGAAGCCCTCTCGCAGGCGCAGCGCGTGGTCGCCGAGCGCGACGCGCTGTCCACCATGCTGGTCGGCGGCGTCGACGGGATGGCGGCCGGCTTCGACCTGGCGGCCGTCGGCGAGATGTTCACCCGGATCACCAAGGCGCACACCAAGCGCATGGCCGCCCTGGGCCTCGCGGCCTGACGGTCCCGGGAAGCCTCCCGGCACGCGCCGCGCTCCACCGGGACGCGAGCTCTGCTCAGCCCCCCGACGAGAGCGAAAACGGAGCGCGCCGGGGGGCCCGCCGGGAGCCGGCGGCGGGACGCAGCAGCAGGGAGAGCACGACGGCGGACACGCCGACGCCCCCCAGCAGGGTCGCGAACAGGGTGTTGTGCCCCGGGCCCAGCGACATGTGCGTCAGATACGCCCCGAAAAGGGCACCGACCACCCCGCTGACCAGGACCGTTCTCGTGGAGGGCAGTCGCTGCGCGAGGACCCGCGAGGCGGCGCCGGACAGTGCGAGGCCCAGCAGACCTGAGCCGAGCGCCTCCATCAGCAGCATCTGGTCACTCCCATGCGTCGGGGCAAACGGGTCTCTGCGCTCCCTACCCGAAGCGGAAGAAAGGGAAACGGCCCGGCGGAACCATCCGCCGGGCCGTTTCCTTCGTCCTCGGTGCCTCGAAGAGCGTCAGAGCGCCCCGAAACCGACCTTGCGCACGCTCGGCTCGCCCAGGTCGACGTACGACAGGCGGTCGGACGGCACGAGGACCTTGCGGCCCTTGACGTCGGTCAGGCTCAGCAGCGGCGCCGTACCGGACAGCGCGGCGGCCACGATGGCCTCCAGCTCCTCGGCGCTCAGGTCGCTCTCCAGCACGATCTCCCGGGGTGCGTGCTGCACGCCGATCTTGACCTCCACGGCTTTGTCCCTCCGACGGTCCGGTTCGCGCGATCAGCCGCGCCGTACCCGGTCCACATTAGCCCGGAGAGGGGACACGATCGGCTCGCGGCGGACACGCTGGCAGCGAACAACCGCCGGTCAGGCCTCCGTGCCGTGCAGCGGGAAACCGGCGATACCGCGCCACGCCAGCGAGGTCAGCAGGCCCACCGCCGTCTCACGGGCGACCGGGCTCTCACTGGAGAGCCAGTACCGGGCGACGACCTGCGAGACCCCGCCCAGGCCCACCGCCAGCAGCATCGACTCGTCCTTCGACAGGCCCGTGTCCTCGGCGATGACGTCCGAGATGGCCTCCGCGCACTGGAGCGAGACCCGGTCGACCCGCTCGCGCACCGCCGGCTCGTTCGTCAGGTCCGACTCGAACACCAGCCGGAACGCGCCCCCCTCGTCCTCGACGTACGCGAAGTAGGCGTCCATCGTCGCCGCCACGCGCAGCTTGTTGTCACTGGTCGACGCCAGCGCCCCGCGCACGGCCTGCAGCAGGCTCTCGCAGTGCTGGTCCAGCAGGGCCAGGTACAGGTCGAGCTTCCCGGGGAAGTGCTGGTAGAGCACCGGCTTGCTGACGCCGGCGCGCTCGGCGATGTCATCCATCGCGGCCGCGTGGTAGCCCTGCGCGACGAAAACCTCCTGGGCCGCGCCCAGCAGCTGGTTGCGCCGGGCCCGGCGCGGCAGTCGCGTGCCCCGCGGACGCGCTGCCTCGGTCTGCTCGATGGCTGTCACGCCGCCTCCCACTTTCTCTAAGAACACAGTGCGCTCTGCGCCGCGCCGCCATCGTACTTTTCGGTAACCGGATCTGGTGGGTTCAAGCCGAGTTTTCTCGCGGTACGGACCGCTCGGACACACACCTGACACGCTGGTCAGCGCCCGTCGGAGTACGGGGTCAGCGGTAGTCCTCCTCGTCCAGCGGGACCACCCGGGCCTGCTCGGCGGCGTCCGCCACCGGCGCCTCGTCCGGATCCAGGCCGACGAGCGGATCGTCCTCCTGCGGCTGGATCTCGGTGTGCTGCTCGGCGGCGTCCGCTTCCGGCGCCTCGGTACCGAGGTCGTCCCGCAACTCTTCCCGGAAGGTGTCCGGCTCCGCAGGGTCCACAGTCATTCCGCTCCCCTCGCCTTCGCTCGTCATCCCACTACGAGACTAGGAGGATCGGCAGTCCGCCGCCAGACGGTCCTGTGACCGCGAACACAAGCGAACGCAAGGGGCCGGGCGTGATCGTCTCGTAACATTGGCCCATGTCTTCGACCGAGCCGCCGGGCGTACGGTCCACCACCGGACCGGCCTCCCAGGCGGGTGCCGTCCGGGTGGCCGACGGGGAGCAGCTGCGCACCGTCGCGCTGCCGGGCCTGGAAATGAACGTACGTTTCCGGCCGCCGCAGCGGGCGGGCCTGCCGCCCGCGCTCTTCGTTCACGGGCTCGGCGGTTCCTCCCAGAACTGGTCGGCCCTCATGGAGCAGCTGGCCGCGAGCGTCGACGGCGAGGCCGTGGACCTGCCCGGATTCGGCTGGTCCCCGCCGCCCGCCGACCGGGACTACTCGGTGACCGCGCTCGCCCGCGCCGTCATCCGCCACCTCGACGCCGCCGGGCGCGGGCCGGTGCACCTCTTCGGCAACTCCCTCGGCGGGGCGGTCTCCACCCGCGTCGCGGCCGTCCGCCCCGACCTGGTGCGCACCCTGACGCTCGTCTCGCCCGCGCTGCCGGAGCTGCGCGTGCAGAGGGCGGCCGTGCCCACCGCCCTGCTCGCCCTCCCGGGCGTCGCCGCGCTCTTCGGCCGGCTCACGCACGGGATGACGGCCGAACAGCGCACCCGGGGAGTGACGGCCCTCTGTTACGGAGACCCCTCACGGGTGACGGCGGAGGGCTTCCGCGCCGCCGTCGAGGAGATGGAGCGGCGCATGGCGCTGCCCTACTTCTGGGACGCGATGACCCGCTCCTCGCGGGGGATCGTCGACGCGTACACCCTCGGCGGGCAACACGGACTGTGGCGCCAGGCGCAGCGCGTGCTCGCGCCGGCCCTGCTCGTCTACGGTGGGCGGGACCAACTGGTCTCGTACCGTATGGCGCGCAGGGCCGCCGCGTCCTTCCGCGGCTCGCGGCTGCTGTGCCTGCCCGAGGCCGGGCACGTGGCGATGATGGAGTACCCCGAGGTGGTCGCGGCGGCCTTCCGGGACCTGCTGCGTGACACCGCCGAGCGGGTATCCGACCGAAGTACCGAAGACGGCAAGGGCTGAGGACGTGGGACGACATAGTCGCAAGGCCTCCGCCCCGGTCCGTCCGCCCGCGGAGCCCGGGCAGCCGACGGCGGCGTACGAGCCGCAGGGATACGCGGCCGGCCGCCACGCCGCCGGCCCCCACCCGGACGGGCTGTACACCCCCGAGCCGTACGAACCCGAGGCCCCCGCGCACCGGCCGTACGCCCACGATCCGTACGAGCCGGCGCCCCACGAGGCCCGTGCGCGCGGGCAGTACGCGCACGAGCCCGCGCCCCACACCGGCGCTCCCGGCGGCGCGCACGGGGACGCCGAGCCCACCGTGGTCCACCAGGGGTACGCGCCCCACGCCCGCCCCGCGCCCCGTGGTGCGCGCCCCGGCGGTCACCCCGAGCAGCGCGAAGGCGGCGCCGGCCGGGCCCCCGGGGCGGGTGCCGTCCACGGCGACCGGTTCGGCGCCCCCCGGGCCGCGACCGCCGCGACCGCACCCGCGCCCGCTCCGGCGGCGGGCCGGCCCGCGCCGGGGTCCGCCCCGCGCGACCCCCTCGGCTCGACCGGCTCCCACCGCCGGGTGCCCGGGCCCCGCACGCCCGCAGCGCCCGCCGCCGCCGCGAGCGGCCGTGGCGCGAAGATCCGTACGTACACCGGAATGGCCGCGGCGGCCGTCACCACCGTGCTCGCCGTCGTCGTCGCCGGACAGGTCGCCGCCGAGGGCGACTCCGACGCCGCCGCCACCCGCGCCGCCGGGGACGACGCGCTCCCGCGCACCCAGAGCGACCGCTCGCCGGCCTCCCGCTCCGACGGCCGCCCCACCCCGTCCGTCCCGCCCGCCCCGGCCGCGCAGCCGCCCACGTACGAGGAGCGGATGGCGCGGCAGCTGCCCATCGACGCCAAGCTCGCCGGCCCGGGGACCTTCGACACCGTGCCCGGCGTCGACAAGGCCCCGGGCAAGGGGAAGCGGGTGCGCTACCGGGTCGACGTGGAACAGGGCCTCGGCATGGACGCGCAGTTGTTCGCCGACGCCGTGCAGCGCACCCTCAACGACCCGCGCAGCTGGGCCCACGACGGTGCGATGACCTTCGAGCGGGTGCCGGGCGGCGAGGCCGAGTTCGTGATCACCCTGGCCAGCCCGGGGACCACCGGCGTCTGGTGCGCGAAATCCGGTCTGGACACCACCGTCGACAACGTCTCCTGCGACTCCGCCGCCACCGAGCGCGTGATGATCAACGCCTTCCGGTGGGGCCAGGGTTCGCAGACCTACGGCCCCGACCAGATGCTCGCCTACCGGCAGATGCTCATCAACCACGAAGTCGGACACCGGCTCGGCCACGGACACGTCAGCTGTCAGACCCCGGGCGCGCTCGCGCCGATCATGCAGCAGCAGACGAAGTCCCTGACCATCGACAACATCCCCTGCAAGGCCAACCCCTGGGTGTACCCCGGCAACTGACCGGGCCCGCGGCCCCGGACCGGGCCCGCGGTACCGAACGCCGGGTGGCCTTCGCGCAACGCCCTTCCTAGCGTCCTCGAACGCGAACCGTACGGGAAAGTTACGACTCTTCACCCCTTCCGGTGGCGCGACGGACAACCGTCCGCCGCGCCACCGGCGCATCCGCTTGAGTTTCCCGCGGCGGGTCGCCGGACCGACGGCGACCGCCTGGAACGGGAGATCGGGGGTGCCACTCGTGCGGATCGGACTGGTCACGGAAGGTGGTTATCCGTATGCGGCGGGAGAGGCCAGGCTCTGGTGCGACCGGCTCGTGCGCGGACTGCCGCAGCACGAGTTCGAGCTCTACGCGCTGAGCCGCACCGCCGGCCAGGAGGAACGCGGCCGGGTCACGCTCCCGCCGCACGTCACCCGCGTGCGCACCGCCCCGCTGTGGGCCCCCGCCGACGACGGGCGGACGTACTCCCGCCGCGAGCGGCGGCGCTTCGCGGAGGGCCTCGCGGAGCTGGTCCGGGGGATCTGCGAGGACGGGCCCGAGGCCTTCGCCGCCGGACTGTACGGTCTCGCCGAACTCGCCGGTGAACAGGGCGGGATGTACGCGGCCCTGCGCTCCGAGACCGCCGTGCGGGTGGTGGAGGCCGGCTGCCGCGCCCGGGGCGCGAGCCGCGCCGTGCGGACGGCGGCGGTCCCCGACCTGCTCCAGTTCGTCGACGAACTGGAGCGCGCGCTGCGCCCGTTGTCCCTCGACTGGTACGAGGACGAGGGCCTCGGCCGGGCCGACGTGTGCCACGCCGCCGCCGGCGGGGTGGCGGCCGTCCCCGGACTGCTGGCCAAACGCTTCTTCGGAGTCCCGCTGCTGGTCACCGAGTACGGCGTCCAGCTCCGCGCCCACTATCTGGAACAGCGCGAGGAGACCCGGCCCGCCGTACGGGCCCTGCTGGCCGCCTTCCACATCCGCCTCGCCGGGGAGATCTACGCCCGCGCCGACCTGCTCACCCCCGGCAACGCGCACGCCCGCCGCTGGCAGGAGCGCTGCGGGGCGTCCCGGGAGCGGCTGCGGACGGTCTACCCGGGCATGGAGGCGGACCGATTCGCCACCGTCGGCGAGGACCCCGGCCGCGGGGACCCGGACACCCTGGTGTGGGTCGGGCGGGTCGAGCCGGCCAAGGACCTGATCGCCCTGCTGCACGCCTTCGCGGAGGTCCGCCGGGCCGCACCCCACAGCCGGCTGCGGATCTTCGCCTCGGCGGCCGCCCCCGGATACCTGGCCGACTGCCGCTCGCTGGCCGCGCAGCTCTTCCCCGACGAGGCCGCGGACGCGCGCACGGTGGGGGAGAGCCCCGTCACCTTCGAGGAGATCGGCGGCCCGGAGGCGCCCACGCCCGCCGACGCGTACGGGGCCGGGCGGATCGTGCTGCTGTCCTCGGTCATCGAGGGCTTCCCCATCACCCTGGCCGAGGCCATGTTCTGCGGCCGGGCCACCGTCTCCACCGACGTCGGAGCCGTCCGCGAGGTCATCGGCGGCACCGGGCTGGTCGTCCCCCCGCGCAACCCCCGCGCCCTGGCCGAGGCCTGCCTCGCACTGCTGGAGGACCCCGAGCGGGCCCAGCGGCTGGGCGCCGCGGCGCGGGCGAGGGCGCTGGAACTCTTCACCGTCGAGCAGAACGTGGAGGCCTTCCGCGAGAGCTACCTGCGGCTGCTGGCCACCGGCTCGGCGCGGCCCGAGGGCGAGGTGCCGTTCGACTGTCCGGCGGAGGCGCGCGTGCCGGGGCCGTGGGTCGCCCGCCCGGCCGAAACGGGACTGGGTTCGGAGGCGATGGCATGACGACCTCGGACCTCGCGGGCGCGGCGGCGCCGCCGCCCGGGGCCCTGCCCGCGGACCCCGCCCCGGCTCCCGCCGGCGCGGCCGGTCCGCACGCGGCCGGTCCGCACGGGGCCGGTCCGGCCGCGGCCGCCACCCGGGCCGGGGCCGCCGGGGATGCGGCCGCCGGGCCGGAGAAGGCCCGCCGCAGGCCGGGCGGGGACCCCGTCAAGGCACTGCTGCACCGGCACCGGGAGCTCTGCGAGCGGGCCGTCGACCCGCTGGAGATCGCCGCCGGACTGGAGGCGCACGGCCTCACCGACCGCACCGCCGCACGGTTCCGGCACCGGGACGTCTTCACCCTCGCCGAGGAGCTGTACGCGCGGACCCCGCGCGGCGAGGCCCCCGGCCCCGCGCCCGCGCAGCCCCCGGCCACCGCCCGGGCCGTACGCGGCTTCGGGTACGCCCTGCTGCCCGGTGCCCTCGCCCTCGGCGCGGCCGCCACCGGGACCCCGGGGGCCGGACCCCTCGCGGCGCTCGTCACCGCCGCCGCGCTGGTGTGGCCCGGGCGCAGCGCCCGGGGCCGCTTCCCCCGCGCCGTCCACCTGCTGGCGGCGGCCGCCGTCGGCTGGGCCGTCCACCGGCACGGCCCCGCCCTCGGCGCGGCCCTCGCGCTGGCCGTCGCCCCCGGACACCTCGCCGCGGTCCTCTACGCCGCCCGGGCGCGCCGCCGGCTCGCCGGGAGCCGGGCCCTGGAGGACTTCGCCGCCGGGGCGCGGCCGCTGCTCGCCGGGACCCTCCTGCTGTTCGCCGCGGCCGCCACGGGGGCGGCCGCGCTCACCGGGGCCGCCCCGGGGACGGCCGTACCGCTCGCGGTGCTGCTGTTCCTGGCCCGGCTGCTGCTCCGGCACGGCGCCCGCCGCCCCCCGGTGGCCGCGGCCCTGGCGCTCGCCCTGGTCCCGGCCCCGGCGGCGGTCGCCGCCGCCGCGGCGGGACTCCTCGTACACGCCTTCCTCGCGCTGTCCCGTGCCTCCGCACACGCGCGTCACCGACCCCAGCGACACCAAGGAGAAACAGGATGACCGGCCAGCCAATCGACCAAGGGGTTGCGCGATGAGGGTGCTGCTGATCGGAGCCAACGGATACCTCGGGCGCTACGTCGCGGACCGGCTGCTCGCCGACCCCGCCGTACAGCTCACCGCGCTCGGCCGCGGCGACGACGCCGACGTCCGCTTCGACCTCGCCACCGGCAGCCCCGGCGCGCTCACCCGGTTCCTGGACGCCGTCCACCCGGGCGTCGTCATCAACTGCGCGGGCGCCACCCGCGGCGGTGCCCGGGAACTGACCCGGCACAACACCGTCGCCGTCGCCACCATCTGCGAGTCCCTGCGCCGCAGCGGCTGCGGGGCCCGCCTCGTCCAGCTCGGCTGCGCCGCAGAGTACGGGCCCAGCCAGCCCGGCTCCTCCACGGCCGAGGACGCGGTCCCGAGACCCGGCGGGCCGTACGGCGTCAGCAAACTCGCCGCCACCGAGCTGGTCCTGGGCTCGGGACTGGACGCCGTCGTCCTGCGGGTCTTCTCGCCCGTCGGGCCGGGCACCCCGGCCGGCTCCCCGCTCGGCCGGCTCGCCGAGGCGATGCGGCGGGCCATGCAGTCCGGGGACGGCGAGCTCAAGCTGAGCGGCCTCGGGGTGCAGCGCGACTTCGTCGACGTACGGGACGTCGCGCGGGCGGTGCACGCCGCGTCCCTGTCCGCCGCCCAGGGCGTCGTGAACATCGGCACCGGCCGCGCGGTGCGGCTGCGCGACGCCGCGGCCGTCCTCGCCCGGGTCGCCGGCTACGGCGGCGCCCTGCACGAGCTGGACGTACCGCACGGCGACGGCCGGCACGGGCACGGCGGCCGGCCCCCGGGCCTGTCCGCCATCGGCTCCCCCCGCTCCGAGGCCACGCCCGAGCAGCTCGCCGCGGCCCCCCAGGCGTACCCCTACCCCGACGGCTGCGGCGCCTGGCAGCAGGCCGACGTCCGCACCGCCCGCGACCGGCTCGGCTGGCGGCCCCGGATCAACCTGGAGGAGTCCCTCGCGGACATCTGGATGGAGGCGGCGTGCCGCATCTGACCACCCCGCCCGGGTCCACGGCGACGGCCGCGACCGAGGCCGGCCGGCTCGGCCTGGGCATCCCCGGCTACGCGCACCCGCTGGTCGCCCCGGTGGAGTGGGCCGAGCTGACCCGCCCCGGAACCCCCCTGCACTGGGCGGTGCTCAACGTCGCGGCCGGCCCCGGCGGCCGGCCCGACCCGCACTGCACGGAGGCGGCCGCGAAGCTGCGGGCCGCGGGCCGAACCGTCCTCGGGCACCTCGCCGTACGGAACGGCTCCCGCTCCTTCGGGGAGCTGCTCTCCGACGCGCACCGGTTCCGCGACTGGTACGGCGTCAGCGGCTTCTACCTGGCCGGCGCCCCCGCCGACCGGGCGGAGCTGCCCGCCGTCCGCCGGGTGACCGACGCGCTGAGGGGGCTCGGAGAGGGCATGCGGATCGTGCTGGGGCACGGAACGCACCCCTACGAGGGCTACGTGGAGGCCGCCGACCAGCTGGTCACCTACTCCGGGGCCTGGGCCGACTACCGCTGGTCGCAGGTGGCGGAGTGGACCGCCGACCATCCGCCGGAGCGGTTCTGCCACCTCGTCCACGGGGTGCCGCGCACGCACCTGGAGGAGGCCATGCGGATCGCCCGCTGGCAGGGAGCGGGCACCGTCTGGTTCACCGACCGGCGCGGCGCGGCCGACCGAGACCCCTGGGCCTCCATGCCCGCGTACTGGGACGAAATCGTCTCGCGGATCGGGACGGGTGTCTTGGAATGAAGACGGGCGTGGCACTGTTACGGGATAGAACAACCCTTAAATGCTCCCCGCGTCCGCGGGGATGACCCTGGAGTCCCCGTGTCGCTGCCACCCCTGGTTGAGCCAGCCGCTGAGCTCACCGTTGACGAGGTCCGTCGGTACTCGCGTCACCTGATCATCCCCGACGTCGGGATGGACGGGCAGAAGCGCCTGAAGAACGCCAAGGTGCTCGCCGTGGGTGCCGGCGGTCTCGGCTCGCCCGCCCTGATGTACCTGGCCGCGGCCGGTGTCGGCACGCTGGGCATCGTGGAGTTCGACGAGGTCGACGAGTCGAACCTGCAGCGCCAGATCATCCACAGCCAGGCGGACATCGGCCGTTCCAAGGCCGAGTCCGCCCGCGACAGCGTGCTGGGCATCAACCCGTACGTGAACGTGGTCCTGCACGAAGAGCGGCTCGAAGCCGACAACGTGATGGAGATCTTCAGCCAGTACGACCTCATCGTCGACGGCACGGACAACTTCGCCACGCGCTACCTGGTCAACGACGCCTGCGTGCTGCTGAACAAGCCGTACGTGTGGGGTTCGATCTACCGCTTCGACGGCCAGGCCTCCGTCTTCTGGTCCGAGCACGGCCCCTGCTACCGCTGCCTGTACCCGGAGCCCCCGCCGCCGGGCATGGTCCCGAGCTGCGCCGAGGGCGGCGTACTGGGCGTGCTCTGCGCGTCCATCGGCTCGATCCAGGTCACCGAGGCCATCAAGGTCCTCACCGGCGTCGGCGAGCCGCTCGTCGGCCGCCTGATGATCTACGACGCCCTGGAGATGCAGTACCGCCAGGTCAAGGTCCGCAAGGACCCCGACTGCGCGGTCTGCGGTCCGAACCCGACCGTCACCGAGCTCATCGACTACGAGGCCTTCTGCGGCGTCGTGTCGGAGGAGGCCCAGGAGGCCGCCGCGGGCTCCACGATCACTCCCAAGCAGCTCAAGGAGTGGATCGACGCGGACGAGAAGATCGAGATCATCGACGTCCGTGAGAAGAACGAGTACGAGATCGTCTCCATCCCCGGCGCGAAGCTGATCCCCAAGGGCGAGTTCCTGATGGGCACCGCCCTCCAGGACCTTCCGCAGGACAAGCGGATCGTCTTGCACTGCAAGACGGGTGTCCGCAGTGCGGAAGTCCTCGCGGTGCTGAAGTCCGCGGGCTTCTCCGACGCGGTGCACGTCGGCGGCGGCGTCATCGGCTGGGTCCACCAGATCGAGCCCGAGAAGCCGGTCTACTAGCACCGGTCCACCGGTCTTCCCGGCAGTGTCCCGGAAAGGGGCCGTACCCGCCCGGCGGGTACGGCCCCTTCCTCATGCCGCCGCGCAGACGGTGCCCGCGCCCGGCACCTTCCCGTCCAGCAGGTACGCGTTCACCGCGCCCTGGACGCACTTGTCGCCGCTGTTGTACGCGCCGTGCCCCTCGCCCTTGTACGTCAGCTCCACTCCCACCCCCTTGCCGAGCCGCTCGGCCATCGTGCGCGCGCCCTCGTACGGGGTCGCCGGGTCACCGGTGTTGCCGATCACCAGGATCGGCGCGGAACCGGGGGCGGAGACGTCCGGGGTCCGCCAGGCCCCGGGCACCGGCCAGTCGGTGCAGCTCAGCAGGGCCCAGCCGAGGAAGTCGCCGAAGACGGGCGAGGCCGAACGGAACCTCGGCAGCCGGGCCTTGGTCTCCTCCAGGGTGTAGCGCTCCTTGGAGTCGGCGCAGTTGATGGCGGTGTTGGCCGCGCCAATGTTGCTGTAACGGCCGTTCTGGTCACGGCCGTTGAGCGCGTCGGACAGGGCCATCAGCAACTGTCCCTGGCCGCCTTCGGCCTCGTCCAGCCCCTGTTCCAGCAGCGGCCACAACTCCTTGGAGTACAGGGCCTGGGCGATGCCGTTGGTCGCCTGGGACTCGGTGAGCCGCCGGCCGCCGATGCCGGGGATCGGCCTGGCGCCCAGGTCCTTCTGCAGCTTGATGACGTTCGCCTCGATCTCCTTGGCGGTGCTGCCCTGGATCCGGCACTGGTCGCCGCGGTCCACACAGTCCTGGGCGAAGTTGCCGAGGGCCAGCTGGAAGCCCTTCGCCTGGCCGAGCGCGCCCTGTTCGGCGTCCTTGCTGGGGTCCACGACGGCGTCGAAGACGGCCCGGCCGACGTTCTTCGGGAAGAGGTGGGCGTAGACCCCGCCGAGTTCGGTGCCGTAGGAGATCCCGAAGTAGTTCAGTTTCCGGTCGCCGAGGGCCTGGCGGATCCGGTCCAGGTCGCGGGCGGCGTTCTCGGTGCCCACGTACGGGAGCACCTTGCCGGACTTGGCCCGGCAGGCCTCCTGGTAGGTGCGGATGCCTTCGACGTAGGCCTTCTCCTCCTGCGGGGTGTCGGGGGAGGAGTCCTGCGCGTAGTAGGCGTCCAGCTGCCTGTCGTCCTCGCAGCGGACGGGAGCGCTGCCGCCGACCCCGCGCGGGTCGAAGCTCACCAGGTCGTACCGGGCGCGCAGGGCCTCGTACTCCTTGGCGGCGCCCGGCAGCGTGGCGATCCCGGACCCGCCGGGCCCGCCGAAGTTGAACACCAGTGAGCCGAGCCGCTCGGCCTGGCGGCGGGCCTTCGCGCGGATCAGGGCGATGGGGATGGTCTCGCCCTCCGGCTCGGCGTAGTCGAGCGGTACGTCGAGCGTGGCGCACTGCCAGTCCCGGCCTGGTGCCGGCCCGCTGCCCTGGGCGGCCGTGGGGGCGTTGCACTCGCCCCAGGAGAGGGGCTTGACCGGCTCGGCGGCGCCGGACCCGGTTCTCCGGCCGCCGCTGCCGTCTCCGTCGGAACAGGCGCCGGTCGTGAGCAGCGTGGCGGCGAGGGCGGCGGCGGTGGTGGCCCGGAGGACGTTTCTCGGCATGCCCCCATCCTGTGGGCGCACCCCGCCCCCCGCCCGCGCGCTGACCCGTCCGGGGGACGGGACGGCGGCCGTGACTCGCGGGCGGCCGGGCCGGGCCGTGGCCTGCCGGGCCCCAGCATGGCGGTGGCGGTGAAGGACGCCGTGGCCGGGGTGGCGGTTCGGGTGTGGCGGTGGCCGGTGGGCAGGAGCGTGGCTGGTGGCGGCGGAGGACAGGGTGGCGAAGGAGGGCGGCCGTGGCCTGACGGGGGGCTCGGGACGCACGGGCCCGGGCCGTGGCCCGCCGGGGCCGGAGCGTGGCTGGTGGCGGCGAAGGGCGTCGCGGCGGGGCGGCGGTGCTGTTCGCCGACGCCGCCGAACGGGCCCGCGTGCCGGCGACCGGGAGGTCGCGGGGTGACAGAACCCGCCGTACAGGCCGCCTTCGAGCTCATGCCCCTCGTCGGCTCCCGGCGTACGCGCCCCGCCTACGGGGCGCCCGCTGGACCTCGCGCCACCGCGCGGGAGGCGCGGGGTCCGGGGCGGAGCCCCGGGGAACGGGCGAAGGGCGGGGAGGGGCAGGCCCCGCGCAGCGGCCGCGTACACGGCCCGCCCCCGCCCCGCCACCCGCGGAGCCAGGCCGTCTCTTCCGGATCTTGCTCCCCCGGCTACCGCTGGGAGGTGCCCCCAGACCCGCCACGCCTGGCACGGCACCTCGCCGCGTCGTCGGCACAGCCGAGTACGTCCAGTACGCGCGCTGTGCCTCCGCATTGCGAGGCACCGCACCAGACGCCGCGGGCTTGACCGGCAAGACCCGAAAGAGACGACCTAGATCGCTTCCTTGCGGGTCAGGAAGTTGAACGACAGCCACCCCGGCAGCACCGGCAGCCAGAAGGTCATCAGACGGAACAGCAGCACCGCCGAGATCGCGACCTCCTTCTCCAGCCCCGCCGCGATCAGACCCAGCGTCAGGGTGGTCTCCACCGCCCCGATGCCGCCCGGCGTCGGCGCCGCCGAGCCGAGCGCGTTGCCCGCCAGGAACACCACCGCGATGCTCGCGTAGCTGATGGCCTCCCCGCCCCCGAAAGCGCGGATCGAGGCGTCCAGGCACATCACGAAGCAGCCGGTCAGCAGCAGCATGCCGCCGATGCCGGTCATCAGCTTCTGCGGCCGCTGGAGCACGTCCAGCATGCGCGGCACCACGCCCGCGAACAGCGCCCGCACCCGTGTCACCACGAACTTCCGCAGGAACGGCACCGCCGTGACGACCAGCACCAGCACCGCCACCGTCAGCAGGCCCGCGATGACCGTCCTCGACGGGGTCATCTCGGGGGTCTTCTCCGTGCCCGTCAGGTAGCCGAAGGCCAGCAGCAGCAGGATGTGGCTGGCCAGCCCGAAGAGCTGCGAAGCGCCGACGCTCGCCACCGCCAGCCCCGGCCGGACGCCCGCCCGTTGCAGGAACCGGGTGTTCAGCGCGACACCGCCCACCGCCGCCGGGGCGACCAGCTTCACGAACGACCCCGCGACCTGCGCGACCACCGTCCGCAGGAAGGACACCCGTTCCGGGACGAAGCCCAGCAGGCTCATCGCCGCCGCGAAGTACGTCAGCGCCGAGAAGGCGAGCGCCGCCCCGACCCAGCCCCACTGCGCCTGGCCGACGATGGTCGCGAAGTCCACGTGCGCCAGCTGCGTGAGCAGGAAGTACGCGCCGAAGGCACCCGCGATGAAGGAGACCAGCGTGCGCGGCCGGATCCGCTCCAGCCGGGCCGGCTCCACCGGCGCCTGCGGGCGGATCAGCAGCACCTGCCGACGGATCTGGCTGAGAAGGTCCTCCTCCCGCGCCCCCTCCAGCGCGTCGTCCAGCGCCCTCTTCTCGGCCTTGCGGTCGGCGGCCGGGCTGGGGGCCGCCGGTGCGGCGCCGTCGCCCGCCTCGCGCGCGGCCTTCGCCGCCCGCGAGGACTCCAGTACGGCTTCCCGCTGCCGGTCGGCCCGCTCCCGGGCCAGCTTGCGCAGGGTCGCCCGGGTGGACCGGCTCAGCGCGATCGGCTGGAGCAGCGGCAGGCAGTCCGCCACCGCGTCCGGACCTAGCACCGACACCGCCGAGGCCACCGACCGCTCCGCGCCGATCCGCAGGCCGAGCGTGGTCAGCAGCTGCGCGATGTCCATCCGCAGCACCAGGTCACCGGCCGCGATCTCACCGCCCCGCAGGTCCGTGAGGATCACCTTGCCGGAACGATCCACCACCAGCGCGTCCCCCGTGAGCCGGCGGTGCGCGATCCGGCGCGACTGCAGGGCCCGTACCTGCTCCCACGCGTTGCGGATCAGCTCGTCGGTGATCTCCTCGTCGGCGAGGGCGTCCAGGTTGCGGCCGCCCAGGTGCTCGTAGACGAGCATCACGGCGTCCGGGCCCAGCTCGGAGGTGGCGATCAGCTTCGGCGCGTTCGCACCGGCCGCGATGGCGGCGTACGCGAGCAGGGCCTCCTGCTCCAGCGCCTGCCGCAGGGACTGGATGCTGCGCCGGGTGGTGATCCCGCGCAGGGTCATCCGCCGCCAGACCCGGTAGAAGAAGCCCTGCGCCTGCTGTTCGCGGTCCACGACGGTGACGTCCAGCGGAGGGCCGTCCTCCAGCGTGACGTGGTACCGGCGGCCACGGTCGCCGATCTCCGTGCCGTCCCCGTCCGGGGCCTCCGCGCGCATCGCGCTGACCGGCTGGAAGCCGACGCGGCGCAGCCCGGCGAGGAGGTTCTGCCCGGTGGGCCGGACGTTCGGCGAGCCGACCGCGTACAGGGTTCCGTACGCCACGCTCCAGCCGATCAGCACCGTCAGGATGATCGAGAACGGTGTGGTGTACCCGCTGACCAGCATCGCGAAGGCGTCCAGCAGCAGGACCACCCACAGCGCGACCCGCCAGCGCGGCCGCCGGGTCATCCCGACGGCGGTCATGTACGCGATCACGGGCGCGAGGTACCCGTGCACCGGGTCCGTGGAGGCGCCGGGCGTGCCCGTGGCACGGGTGAGGGCGTCCTGGATGGTCCCGGGCGCGCCCTGGGACACCCACAGGTCGGTGGCCAGGGTCACCCCGTGCGCGAGGACGGCCGCGAGGACGCCGTCGGCGATGCGCAGCCCGTCGCGTTTGATCAGCCGCTCGATGGCGAAGGCCACCGGTACGAGGAGCACGGCGATGCTGGACACCAGCCCCGCGACCTTGATCAGCAGGTCCGGCGCCTGGCCGGTGCCCTGCGTGATGTCCTGCTCCAGGCCCGCGGTGGTGCCGTGGGCGAAGGCGGCGATGCCGAGCACGACGGCGATGCCGAGGATCCCGGCGAGCAGACGGACCAGGTCGGAGGGCCGGTGCACGCGGGCGGCGAGCAGCGGCTCGTCCACCTCGACGCGGTCGGCCGCCGTCGGCGTGTGGCCGGGCGGGTCGTCGGGGTGCGCCTCGTCCGGGCGCGCGTCATCGCCCCTCGCCGCGCCGTCCGGAGGGCTCACAACCCGCTCCTTCGCCGTCACATCCGTCTCTTCTTGATCACGTATCACCAGTCACCGCCCGGAAGATGGTGGCACGGACCGGCGGCCGAGCGGGGCAGCAGGGTGCGCGCCGGTACGGAAGGAAGGCTTCCACCGAGCCGCCCGGAACATCCGGCACCATGTGCCGAATGAGCGAAGAGCTGCCCGCCTACGCGGAGCGGGTACTGGAGGTCGCCGAGCGGATTCCGCCCGGCCGGGTGATGACGTACGGGGACGTCGCCGAGTGGCTCGGCGAGGGCGGACCGCGCCAAGTCGGGCGTGTCATGGCCCTGTACGGAGGAGCCGTGCCCTGGTGGCGCGTGGTGCGGGCGGACGGCGTACCCCTGCCCGGCAGCGAGCGGCGCGCCCTCGGGCACTACCGGTCCGAGGGCACCCCGCTGCGCGAGACCGCCTCCGGCGAGCCGCGGCTGGCGATGCGCAGGGCGCGCTGGGACGGGCACGAGGAGGGGCGCGGAGGCGACGAGGCTCACACCTGACAGCTTCCGGCATACGAGACGCGGACGGAGGGTCGAAGGCCCGTACGGAGGACGGGGCCGCAGGCCTCCCGGGCGACGCCCGGCCCCGGCGGGACGGACTGCGGGGGCCGCCGCGGTTGGCGTAGCGTTGCCTCTTCGGCGTACGCGGCCGGGGACCTCCCGACCACCGCGGCCGCCGGCCAGACCGCAGCGACCGCAGACCCACCAGGACCGGCACCCCACGTGATCACCTCTTCTCCCGGCCGCTCGGAGCGGCGTACGCGGACACCCGACGCGTACCGCCTGGTGCGGACCGGGCCGCGGCAGGTGGCCGTCCCTGTGCTGGACGCAGCGCAGCGCGCGGTGGTTGATCACACCCGCGGACCGCTTCTGGTGCTCGCCGGACCGGGCACCGGCAAGACCACCACCCTCGTCGAGGCGGCCGCCGCCCGGGTCGAGGCCGGCACCGACCCCGCCCGCGTCCTGATCCTCACCTTCAGCCGGAAGGCGGCCGTGGAGCTGCGCGACCGCGCCGCCCTGCGGCTCGGCGGCGCCCGCGCCCCGCAGGCCACCACCTTCCACTCCTTCTGCTACGGCCTGGTCCGCGCCCACCAGGACCACGAGCTGTTCGCGGACCCGCTGCGGCTGCTGTCCGGCCCGGAGCAGGACGTGATGGTCCGCACCCTGCTGGAGGGCCAGCGGCGGCTGCGGTCCATCCGCTGGCCGGACGACCTGCGGGCCGCGCTCACCACCCGCGGGTTCGCCGACGAGGTCCGCGCCGTCCTCGCCCGCGCCCGCGAGCTCGGCCTGGGCCCCGAGGCCCTCGCCACCTTCGCCGAGCGCATCGGGCGCCCCGACTGGAAGGCGGCCGCCGCCTTCCTCTCCGAGTACCTCGACGTACTCGACCTCCAGGGCTCCCTGGACTACGCGGAACTCCTCCACCGCGCCGTCCTCCTGGCCGAGGGCACCCCGTCGCTGTCCTCCGCGTACGACGTGATCTACGTGGACGAGTACCAGGACACCGACGCCTCCCAGCTGCGGCTGCTGCGCGCGCTGAACGGCCCCGCCGGGACGCTGGTGGCCTTCGGCGACCCGGACCAGTCGATCTACGCCTTCCGGGGCGCCGACATCAACAACGTCCTCGACTTCGACTCGGCCTTCCCCGGCGCGCGGGTCCGGGCGCTGACCGTCGGCCGCCGCTCGGGCTCCGCCCTGCTGGCCGCCACCCGCCTCCTCACCACCCGCATGCCGCTGCCGCGCCTGCCCGCCGCCGCGGTCCGGGCCCACCGCGACCTCGCGCCCGCCCGGGAAGGCGGCCGGGTCGAGGTGTACACCTACCCGACGGCGGGCGCCGAGCTCGACAACATCGCCGACATCCTGCGCCGGGCCCACCTGGAGGACGGCGTGCCCTGGCGGGACATGGCCGTCCTGGTCCGCGCGGGCGGCCGCACCCTCCCGGCGATGCGCCGCGCCCTGATCGCGGCGGGAGTCCCCGCGGAGACCGACGCGGCGTCCACCCCCCTGCGCCACGAACCCGCCGTGGCCCCCCTCCTGACGGCCCTCCGCCTCACCGCCACGGCGGCGGCGGGACCGCTGCCGCCGGACGAGCGGGAGGACCCGGCGGACCCGGCCGGCCCCTCCGCGCCGCTGCCGCTCGACGGCCGGGACGCCCCGGAGGACCCGGCGGGCTCGCCCGCGACGCCGCTCGACGGCCCGGGGCGCCCGGCGGGCCAGGCGGCTGCGCCGGTGCCGCTCGACGGCGGGGAGGCTGCGGTGGACGCGGCAGCCGCCCCCGCCCCGCTGCTGCCGCTTGACGGCCCGGAGGACCCGGCGGGCCAGGCGGCTGCGCCGGTGTCGCTGGCGCTCGACGGCCGGGACGCCCCGGCGGCCCCGGCCGGCCCGGTTGGCCCCGCCGCCGGCGGAGGCGAAGGATGGGTCGGGGTCGAGGGGGCCCTCGCGCTGCTCACCTCGCCGCTCGGCGGGATGGACGCCGCCGACCTGCGCCGGCTCGGGCGGGCGCTGCGCGACGAGGAGCGGGCCGCCGGGGTCGCCGTACCCGCGCCCTCCGACGTGCTGCTGGCCCGCGCCCTCGCCGAGCCCGAGCGGCTCACCGCCCACGACCCCGCCTACGCCCGCGGAGCGCAGCGCCTCGGCCTGCTGCTGCGCAAGACCCGCGAGCTGCTCCAGGGCGGCGGCACCGCCGAGGAGGCCCTGTGGGCCCTCTGGGACGGCACCCCCTGGCCGCAGCGCCTCGAACGCCGGGCCCGCCGCGGCGGCACCGCCGGCCGCAACGCCGACCGCGACCTCGACGCGGTCTGCGCCCTCTTCGACAACGCCGCCCGCGCGGAGGAACGTACCGGCGGCCGCGGCGCGCTCAACTTCCTCGAGCAGCTGGAGGCCGAGGACATCGCCGCCGACACCCTCACCGGGCGCGCCGTACGCACCGACGCCGTACGCCTCATGACCGCGCACCGCTCCAAGGGCCTGGAGTGGGGGCTCGTCGTCGTCGCCGGGGTGCAGGAAGGGCTCTGGCCCGACCTGCGCCGCCGCGGTTCCCTCCTGGAGGCCGACCGGATCGGACGCGACGGCCTCGCCGAACCCCTCACCCCCGGCGCCCTCCTCGCCGAGGAACGGCGGCTCTTCTACGTCGCCGCCACCCGCGCCCGCCACCGGCTCGTGGTCACCGCCGTCAAGGCCCCCGCCGAGGACGGCGACCAGCCCTCCCGCTTCCTCACCGAACTCGGGGTCACCCCCAAGGACGTCACCGGCCGCCCCCGCCGCCCCCTCGCCGTCCCCGCCCTCGTCGCCGAGCTCCGCGCCACCACCGTCGACCCCGAGGCCTCGCCCGCACTGCGCGACGCCGCCGCCCGCCGCCTGGCCCGCCTCGCCGCGCTCACCGACGACGACGACCGCCCGCTGGTCCCCGCCGCGCACCCGCAGCGCTGGTGGGGCCTGTACGAGCCGACCCGCGCGCCCGCCCCGCTCCGCGACCGGGACCGGCCCGTCGCCCTCTCCGGCAGCGCGCTTGAGCAGCTCGCCAACACCTGCTCCCTCCAGTGGTTCCTGGGCCGCGAGGTCAAGGCCGACGCCCCCTCCACCGCCGCCCAGGGCTTCGGCAACGTCGTCCACGTCCTCGCCGACGAGGTCGCCTCCGGCCGCACCCCCGCCGACCTCGCCGTCCTCATGGAACGCCTCGACTCCGTCTGGGACGCCCTCGCGTTCGACGCCCCCTGGAAGTCCCGCCAGGAGAAGGACAACGCCCGCGCCGCCCTCGAACGCTTCCTGCGCTGGCACACCACCGACCGCGGCGGCCGCACCGCCGTCGCCACCGAGCACGACTTCGACGTCACCCTCGACGCCGGCGAGTACGCCGTACGGATCCGCGGCTCCATGGACCGCGTCGAGGCCGACCCGCAGGGCCGCGCGTACGTCGTCGACTTCAAGACCGGCAAGGGCGCCCCGACCAAGGAAGAGGTCGCCCGCCACCCGCAGCTCGCCGTCTACCAGCTGGCCGTCCGCCAGGGAGCCGTCGACGAGGTCTTCGACGGCCGCCGCCCCGAACCGGGCGGCGCCGAACTCGTCCAGCTGCGCCAGGGCGCCGCGAAGCGCGACGGCGGCGACGCGGTCCCGAAGATCCAGGCGCAGGAGCCGCTGTCCGGCGGCAGCTCCGGCGCATGGGTCGGCGACCTGCTGGCCACCGCCGCCGGACGGGTCCTCGACGAACGCTTCGCCCCCGCCACCGGCGAGCACTGCACCCGCTGCGCCTTCCGCAGCGCCTGCAGCGCCCTGCCCGAGGGCCGCCAGACCGTGGAATGAGACGGCGGCGGGGAGTGTCGGCGGCTGCGGCTAGCCTTTTGAGGTGACCGCGTACGTGTCCGGGCGCGCCCCCGTCCTCGACGATCCCGAGCAGCTCAAGGAGCTCCTCGGGATCCCCTTCACGCCCGAACAGCTGGCCTGCGTCACCGCCCCCGCCGCCCCCCAGGTGATCGTCGCGGGCGCCGGCTCCGGCAAGACCACCGTCATGGCCGCCCGAGTCGTCTGGCTGGTGGGCACCGGCACCGTCGCCCCCGAACAGGTCCTCGGCCTGACCTTCACCAACAAGGCCGCCGGGGAACTGGCCGAGCGCGTGCGCAAGGCCCTCACCCGGGCCGGCATCACCGACCCCGACCCTTCCCCGGCCGACGTCGAGGCCGGGACGGCCGGCGGTGAGCCCCGCATCTCCACCTACCACGCCTTCGCCGGGCAGCTCCTCAAGGACCACGGCCTGCGCATCGGCCTCGAGCCCAGCGCCCGCCTCCTCGCCGACGCCACCCGCTTCCAGCTCGCCGCGAAGGTGCTCCGTGAAGCCCCCGGCCCCTACCCGTCCCTCACCAAGTCCGTGCCCGACCTGGTCAGCGACCTCCTCGCGCTCGACGCGGAACTCTCCGAACACCTCGTCGAGCCGGCCGCGCTGCGCGCGTACGACACCGCCCTGCTCGACGGGCTCGCCGGCGCCAAGCTCACCAACGACGACCTGCGCAAGGTCCCCGAAGCGGTACGCGGCCGCCTGGAGCTGCTCGAACTGGTCTCCCGCTACCGCGCCGCCAAACGCTCCCGCGACCTCTTCGACTTCGGCGACCAGATCGCCCTCTCCGCGCGGCTCGCCACCACCCGCCCGGAGGTCGGAGCCCTGCTGCGCGAGGAGTTCCGGGTGGTCCTCCTCGACGAGTACCAGGACACCTCCGTCGCCCAGCGGCTGCTGCTGTCCGGCCTCTTCGGCGCGGGCACCGGGCACGCCGTGACCGCCGTCGGCGACCCCTGCCAGGCCATCTACGGCTGGCGCGGCGCGTCCGTCGCCAACCTCGACGACTTCCCCGAGCACTTCCCGCACGCCGACGGCCGCCCCGCGACCCGCCTCTCCCTCAGCGAGAACCGCCGCAGCGGCGGCCGCCTCCTCGCCCTGGCCAACGGCCTCGCCGCCCCGCTGCGCGTCCTCCACGAGGGCGTCGAGGCGCTGCGCCCCGGCCCCGGCGCCGAGCACGACGGCGTGGTCCGCTGCGCCCTGCTCAACACCCACGCCGAGGAGCTGGAGTGGCTCGGCGACTCCGTCGCCCACCTGGTGCGCACGGGCACCGAGCCGGGCGAGATCGCGGTGCTGTGCCGCTCCGCCGCCGACTTCGCCCGCATCCAGGCGGTCCTGGTCGCCCGGGACGTCCCGGTGGAGGTCGTGGGCCTGTCCGGCCTGCTGCACCTCCCGGAAGTGGCCGACCTCGTCTCCGTCTGCGAGGTGCTCCAGGACCCCGGGGCCAACGCCGCCCTGGTACGCCTGCTCATCGGCCCCCGCTGGCGCATCGGCGCCCGCGACCTGGCCCTGCTCGGACGCCTGGCCCGGCAGCTGGTGGCCCGGCCCGGCGCCGACCGGGGCCCCGACGGCCGGCTCGCCGCGGCGGTCGAGGGCGTCGACCCGGCGGAGGTCGTCTCCCTGGCCGACGCGCTGGAGACCTTCCTCGACGGCGGCGCCGCCGAGGACCTGCCCTTCTCCGCCGCCGCCCGGGTCCGCTTCGCCCACCTCGCCCAAGAGCTGCGGGACCTGCGGCGCGCCCTCGCCGACCCCCTGATGGACGTCCTGCACCGGGTCCTGGCCACGACCGGCCTCGACGTGGAGCTGTCCGCATCCCCGCACGCCCTGGCCGCGCGCCGGCGCGAGACGCTCTCCGGCTTCCTCGACGTCGCGGCCGGCTTCGCCGCGCTGGACGGCGAGGCGACCCTGCTGGCGTTCCTCGGCTTCCTGCGCACGGCCGCGCAGTACGAGAAGGGCCTCGACCACGCGCTGCCCGGCGGGGAGAACACGGTCAAGGTGCTGACGGCCCACAAGTCCAAGGGCCTGGAGTGGGACGTGGTGGTCGTCCCCGGCCTCTGCGCGGGCTCCTTCCCGAAGGAGAAGGCCCCCGAGGCCTGGACCTCGTACCCGAAGGTCCTCCCGTACGCCCTGCGCGGCGACGCCCCGACCCTGCCCGGGGACCCGGAGTGGACCGCGGCGGGACTGAAGTCCTTCAAGGCGTCCCTGAAGGCCCACAAGCAGACGGAAGAACTCCGCCTCGGCTACGTGACCTTCACCCGCCCCCGTTCCCTCCTGCTCGCCTCGGGCCACTGGTGGGGTCCCACCCAGAAGCGCCGCCGGGGCCCTTCCGCCTTCCTCCAGGCCCTCCACGACCACTGCGCGGCCGGCTTCGGCGAGATCGAAGCCTGGGCGGACGAACCGGCCCCCGACGCCGAGAACCCGGCCCTGGCGGCCGACGCCGACGCCGGCCACACCTGGCCCCTGCCCCTGGACCCGGCCTCCCTGGCCCTGCGCCGCGAGGCGGCCGCCCTGGTCGAGGCCCACCTCGCCGCCCCCCGCCCCCAGGCCCCGGCCGAGGAAGACCCCTACCTCTGGCCCCCGCACTGCGAGGACCCGTCCTACGACGACGAACCCCCGCCCGACGAGCCCGCGCCCGCCGCCTCCGCCGAGGACGACCTGTGGGCCGGCGAAGCGGTACCGGCGGACCCATGGGCTCCGCCGGGGCCCGCCGGCCCGCCGGAGGACCTCTGGGCCGGCGAAGCCGTCCGGCCCGCCCCCGCCGCCGGCCCCGGCCACCGGGGCGGCGAGGCCGTCGTCCCCCGGCAGGCGGGCCCGGCCCTCCCCTACCCGCACGCGGGCGGCCCGCGGCATGCCGCCGGCGATCAGCTGACCCCCGAGGAAGCCCGGACGGTGGCCTCCTGGGACCGTGACCTCGACGCCCTCGAGGGCGAGCTCCGCCGCGCCCGCGCAGCCGTACGGGACGTCGAGCTGCCCTCCGCCCTGTCCGCGAGCCAGCTCCTGCGCCTCGCCGCCGACGAGCAGGGCTTCGTACGCGATCTCGCCCGCCCCATGCCCAAGCCGCCGCAGCCCGCGGCCCGCCAGGGCACCCGTTTCCACGCCTGGGTCGAGTCCCGCTTCGAGGAACTGCCCCTGCCGCTCCTCGACGACCTCCTCGACCCCGCGACCGACCTCCCCGGCTCCGGCCAGGAGGTCGCGGACGAGGCCGACCTCGCCGCCCTCAAGGCCGCCTTCGAGCGCAGCGAGTACGCCGAGCGCACCCCGTACCGGATGGAGGCCCCGGTCCAGCTCACCCTCGCGGGCCGGGTGATCCGCGGCCGGATCGACGCCGTGTACCGCAATCCGGACGGCTCGTACGAGGTGGTCGACTGGAAGACGGGCCGCACCACCCAGGCCGACCCGCTCCAGCTCGCCGTGTACCGCCTGGCCTGGGCCGAAGCCACCGGCACCCCCCTCGACCGGGTCTCGGCCGCCTTCCTGCACGTCCGCAGCGGCCGGGTGATCCGCCCCCGCGGCCTCCCCGGCCGGGAGCGTCTTGAGCGGATCCTCCAAGGCGAATCGGGCGCGGACGGTGCCCACGAGGCGGACGGTTAGGCTCGTGGCCATGAGCGAAACCCCGGACAGCGTCGTCCGCACGTACATCGAGGCCCACCGCGCCGCCTTCCTCGACGACCTCGCCGAGTGGCTCCGCATCCCCTCCGTCTCGGCCCAGCCCGAGCACGCGGACGACGTACGCCGCAGCGCCGACTGGCTCGCCGCGAAGCTCAAGGAGACCGGCTTCCCCGTCAGCGAGGTCTGGGAGACCGCCGGCGCCCCCGCCGTGTTCGCCCACTGGCCGGCCGCCGACCCCGCCGCCCCCACCGTCCTCGTGTACGGGCACCACGACGTCCAGCCCGCCGCCCTCGCCGACGGCTGGCACACCGAGCCCTTCGAGCCGGTCGTCAAGGACGGCCGGATGTACGCGCGGGGCGCGGCCGACGACAAGGGCCAGGTGTTCTTCCACACGCTCGGCCTGCGCGCCCACCTCGCGGCGACCGGCGCGGGGGCCCCCGCCGTGCACCTCAAGCTGCTCATCGAGGGCGAGGAGGAGTCCGGCTCCCCGCACTTCCGCGCCCTCGTCGAGGACCGCGCCGCCGCACTCGCCGCCGACGTCGTGATCGTGTCCGACACCGGCATGTGGTCCGAGACCACCCCCACCGTCTGCACCGGCATGCGCGGCGTCGCCGATTGCGAGATCGACTTCCACGGCCCCGACCAGGACATCCACTCGGGCGCCTTCGGCGGGGCCGTGCCCAACCCGGCCACCGTCGCCGCCCGCGTTGTCGCGGCGCTGCACGACGAGGACGGGCGGGTCACGATCCCCGGCTTCTACGACGGCATCGCCGAGCTGACCGAGGCCGAGCGCCGGCTGATCTCCGAGCTGCCCTTCGACGAGGCCGAGTGGCTCCGTACGGCCAAGTCCCACGCCACCGCGGGCGAGGCCGGCTACTCCACCCTGGAGCGGGTCTGGGCCCGCCCGACCGCCGAGGTCAACGGCATCGGCGGCGGCTACCAGGGCCCCGGCGGCAAGACCATCGTGCCCGCCTCCGCCCACCTGAAGCTGTCGTTCCGCCTGGTCTCCGGGCAGGACCCGTACGAGGTCGAGGCGGCCGTCCGGGACTGGGTCGCGGCCCGGGTGCCCGACGGCATCCGGCACAGCATCACCTTCGGCGCACCCACCCGTCCCTGCCTCACCCCGCTGGACCACCCCGCGCTGCGCTCCGTGGTCCGCGCCATGGGCCGCGCCTTCGGGCAGCAGGTCCGCTTCACCCGCGAGGGCGGCTCCGGGCCGGCGGCCGACCTCCAGGACGTACTGGGCGCCCCGGTGCTGTTCCTGGGGATCTCCGTACCCTCCGACGGCTGGCACTCGCCGAACGAGAAGGTCGAGCTCGACCTGCTCCTCAAGGGCGTGGAGACCACCGCCTACCTGTGGGGCGACCTCGCCGCGAACTGGTCGCCGCGGACCGCCACCGCCGCCACCACCTGACAACCGTTCCGTACGCCTGCCTTGTCCCACCACCGGGGGAGTTGGAAGTACCAGTGAGCACCCATACCGAGCGCCCTCTCTCGCTCACCGCGCCCAGCGGGATCGACCGCGCCGCGCACCACCGCCTCGACGAGGCGTGGCTCGCCGCGGCCTGGAGCCACCCGACGACCCGCGTCTTCGTCGTCTCCGGCGGCCAGGTGCTGATCGACGACACCCCCGAGGGCGGGACGGGCATCGTGATGACCCCCGCCTTCGAGGCCCCGGTCACCGAGACGCACCGGTACTTCCTGGGCACCGACGAGGAGGGCGTACGGTACTTCGCGCTGCAGAAGGACTCCCTGCCGGGCCGCATGGACCAGTCGGCCCGCCCGGCCGGGCTCCGCGAGGCCGGGCTGCTGCTGAACCCGCGCGACGCCGGGCTGATGGTGCACGCGGTGGCGCTGGAGAACTGGCAGCGCATGCACCGCTTCTGCTCCCGCTGCGGCGAGCGCACCGTCGTCGCCGCGGCCGGCCACATCCGCCGCTGCCCCGGCTGCGGTGCCGAGCACTACCCGCGCACCGACCCGGCCGTGATCATGCTGGTCACCGACGAGCACGACCGCGCCCTGCTGGGCCGCCAGGTGCACTGGCCGGAGGGCCGCTTCTCCACGCTGGCCGGCTTCGTGGAGCCGGGCGAGTCGATCGAGCAGTCGGTGATCCGCGAGGTGTGGGAGGAGGCGGGGGTGCGCATCGGCGCGGTCGAGTACGTCGCCAGCCAGCCCTGGCCGTTCCCGTACAGCCTGATGCTGGGCTTCAACGCCCGCGCCGTCAGCTCGGAGATCACGGTCGACGGCGAGGAGATCCAGGAGGCCCGCTGGTTCTCCCGCGAGGACTACCGCGCCGCGATCGAGGCCGGCGAGGTCCTGCCCCCGTCGGGCATCTCCATCGCGGCCCGCCTGGTCGAGCTCTGGTACGGCCAGCCGCTTCCCAAGGGACCGGCCACCGTCTGAGGCCTCCGTCCGAATACGCAGACGGCCCCCGCCGGGGGCGGGGGCCGTTCCTGGGAGCGGGCGGGTCAGACGGCGAGGGCCTGCTTGACCTGGGCCAGGCTCGGGTTCGTCATGACGGACTCGTTGCCGGCGGAGGACTTCACGAGCACGGTCGGAACCGTCTGGTTGCCGTTGTTGGCCTTCTCCACGAACGCGGCGGACTCCGGGTCGAGCTCGATGTTGATCTCGTTGTACGCGATGCCTTCCCGGTCCAGCTGCGTCTTCAGCCGACGGCAGTAGCCGCACCAGGTGGTGCTGTACATCGTGACGGTGCCCGTGTCCTGCATGCTCGCTCCTCTGTGAGGTCTCGGTGGATCGCGATGCCGGTCGATCCGAGCCGGATGATCCGAGGAGTCGAACGTCCCGCCCCGCCGCGCCATTCCCGCCCCGGCGACCGGTGTGACCGATCCGACTGCCGGTGTGAGCGATCCGCCTGCCGGCCGGTCCGCTCCCGGGATACCCGCCGGTCCGGCGGTTCCCACCGGTATGACGGACCCCGCGGCCCTGTGGACAGGTTTCCCGTCCGACCCACCGGACCTGGCAGCATGGCGGGGTGACAGCAGCAACGCACTCCTCATCCGTACCGGCCGGCGGCGGCGCGCCCGACGTCGACGCCGACGCCGTGCTCCAGGGCCTCGACCCTGAGCAGCGCGAGGTCGCCACGACCCTGCGCGGTCCGGTGTGCGTGCTGGCCGGCGCCGGTACCGGCAAGACCCGCGCGATCACCCACCGCATCGCCTACGGGGTCCGCTCGGGCCAGCTCATGCCGGCCAGCGTGCTGGCCGTCACCTTCACCAACCGCGCCGCCGGGGAGATGCGCGGCCGGCTGCGCGCCCTCGGCGCGGGCGGGGTCCAGGCCCGCACCTTCCACTCCGCCGCCCTGCGCCAGCTCCAGTACTTCTGGCCCCGGGCGATCGGCGGGGAGGTGCCCCGGCTCCTGGAACGCAAGATCCAGTTCGTGGCCGAGGCCGGCGCGCGCTGCCGGGTCCGCCTCGACCGCAACGAGCTGCGCGACGTCACCGGCGAGATCGAGTGGGCCAAGGTCACCCAGACCGTGCCCGCCGACTACCCGGCCGCCGCCCTCAAGGCGGGCCGCGAGGCCCCCCGCGACATGGCGGAGATCGCACAGATCTACGGCACGTACGAGCAGCTCAAGCGGGACCGCGGCATGATCGACTTCGAGGACGTGCTGCTCCTCACCGTCGGCATCCTCCAGGACCGCCACGACATCGCCGAGCAGATCCGCACCCAGTACCAGCACTTCGTGGTGGACGAGTACCAGGACGTCAGCCCGCTCCAGCAGCGCCTGCTGGAGCTGTGGCTCGGCGACCGCGACAGCCTCTGCGTCGTCGGCGACGCCAGCCAGACGATCTACTCCTTCACCGGCGCGACCCCCGACCACCTGCTGAACTTCCGCACCCGCTACCCGCAGGCCACCGTGGTCAAGCTGGTCCGCGACTACCGCTCCACCCCCCAGGTGGTCCACCTCGCCAACGGTCTGCTGAACCAGGCCCGCGGCCGGGCCTCCGAACACCGGCTGGAGCTCGTCTCCCAGCGCGAACCCGGCCCCGACCCGGTCTACGCCGAGTACCCCGACGAGCCCGCCGAGGCCGAGGGCGTGGCCCGCCGCATCCGCGACCTGATCGCGGCCGGGGTCCCGGCCGGCGAGATCGCCGTCCTCTACCGCATCAACGCCCAGTCCGAGGTGTACGAGCAGGCCCTCGCCGACGCCGGCGTCCCGTACCAGCTGCGCGGGGCGGAGCGCTTCTTCGAGCGCGCCGAGGTGCAGAAGGCGGTCCTCGCGCTGCGCGGTGCCGCCCGCTCCGCGGGCAACGACCCGCTGCTGGACGACGTCGTCGAGCTGGGTGCCCAGGTCCGGGCCGTGCTCAGCTCCACCGGCTGGACCGCCGAGCCGCCCGCCGGCTCCGGCGCGGTGCGCGACCAGTGGGAATCGGTGGCCGCGCTGGTCCGTCTCGCCGAGGACTTCGCCCGCAGCCGCCCGGGCGCCGGGCTGGCCGAGCTCACCGTCGAGCTGGACGAGCGCAAGGCCGCGCAGCACGCGCCGACCGTCCAGGGCGTCACCCTCGCCTCGCTGCACGCCGCGAAGGGCCTGGAGTGGGACGCCGTGTTCCTGGCCGGCCTCACCGACGGCATGATGCCGATCACATACGCCAAGACCGACGAACAGGTCGAGGAGGAGCGCCGGCTGCTGTACGTCGGCGTCACCCGGGCCCGGCTCCACCTGACCCTCTCCTGGGCCCTCTCCCGGGCTCCCGGCGGCCGGTCCTCCCGTCGCCCCAGCCGTTTCCTGAACGGGCTGCGGCCGGGCTCCGCGGCTCCCGTGAGCCGGCCGGGCGCCCCGGCCGAGGGCGCACCGCGCAAGCGCGGCCGCCGGGGGCCGGTGCTGTGCCGGGTCTGCGGCAGGACGCTGACGGAGGCAGGGGACATCAAGCTGATGCGCTGCGGGGACTGCCCGTCGGACATGGACGAGGGCCTCTACGAGCGGCTGCGGGAGTGGCGCGCCGGCCAGTCGAAGCTCCAGGGAATGCCCGCGTACTGCGTGTTCACGGACAAAACCCTCATGGCGATCGCGGAGGCGGCACCCTCCGAGCCCGGAGAGCTCGCGATGATCTCCGGAGTGGGCGGCCGCAAGCTCGAGCGCTACGGCGCCGATGTCCTGGCCATCTGTACTGGTCAGGAGCCTGAGGGCGGGGATCCTGACGACGCGTAGAAACTCGTCGGAAAAATAGTTTGCACATGCCCGTCGCAGCCCCATAGGTTCTTAGCAACGGAAACGGTGGCTTCTCCGAAGCCCTGGATCCGTGCTGTACTTATCCGAATACATGGGACAGGCCCCCGGGCCCGGTCCCCGAGACGCCGAGAGGAGGCGAGACCAGTGGCCAGCTTCATGACCTTCACCAAAATGACCGATCGCTCGGTCGACGCTTCCTGCCTGCTCGGTTCCGTCTCCCTCCGGGGCACCGGTCTGTCCGCGATTTCCGCTGACATCCCCGCCCTGCTGGCGACCCTTCCGGTCAGCGAGCGCAATGAGCGACCGACCAAGGCACTGGTGGCAGTAGCGGAAGCCCCGCAGGCGCACGGCGCCTATGGCTTCGCGGCCGCGGCCGGTGCCGCCAGTGCCGGATTCAAGACGCAGACGAAGCAGCAGCACCACCTGATGTGGGCCTTCCGTGGGCTCGAACCCTGGAGTGATCCAGCCTGATCGCATGATCAGGCCGGCGCCTTCAGGGCCGCGGAACCCCACCCGGGATCCGCGGCCCTTCTGTTTGTCCCCGAACGGGGACGACGGAGCGAAGGGGCCTCGGGACTGGCAGGACCAGCCGCCACCCGGCCGACCGGCCGGAACGACTAGCCGAACAAGACGAGGAAGAAAACACCGTGCAACTCGAAGCGCACGCCCCGTCCGTACCGCAGACCCAAACGATCTCCCCGCCCGCAGTCCCGGAGGACTCCACCTTGACCCCCCTCACCGCGCTCACCGCGCTCGACGACGCGATCGAGAACCTCGGCGTGCCCGTCCCCTGCCGCACCTTCGACCCCGAGGTCTTCTTCGCCGAGTCCCCGGCCGACGTCGAGTACGCCAAGTCCCTCTGCGGCACCTGCCCGCTGGTCGAGGCCTGCCTCGCCGGCGCCAAGGAGCGCCGCGAGCCCTGGGGCGTCTGGGGCGGAGAGCTCTTCGTCCAGGGCGTGGTCGTGGCCCGCAAGCGGCCCCGCGGCCGCCCGCGCAAGAACCCGGTCGCAGCGGCATGACCGCCACCGGAACCATCGACCGCCCCCTCACGCACGACCCCCTGAAGCAGGCCCCCATGTCCCCCTACGCCACCACGAGCGAGCAGCCGCACGGCTCCGCCACCGCAGACTTCATCACCGCCGGTGCGATCACCTCGCGCCAGAACAGGACCCGCGAAATGCAACTCATCCCAGAAGCCCTGGCCCGTGCCCATATGGACGACCGCATGCGCGAGGTGGACGCCGAGCGTCACGCCCTGCGCCTGGTCGCCGCACGGCGCATGCAGCGAAAGGCCGAGCGCGTCTCCATGCGCGCCCGGCGCGCGCTGGCCATGGCCGTCATGCACTGAGCACGCGACGAGCCCCACGGGGCTCGGAAGCGGCTTGAAGGCGACTCGAACGCCGCCGGATCCGACTGAACGCGGCCGGCGGCGGCAGCACCCGGGGGGACCGGTCCGAACGGACCGGTCCCCCCGGTGCGTTGCGGGGCCCCGCACGACCCGGCGGGGATATCGTCTGGTGGTGGACCAGCCGACCCCCCACCCCACCCCGCCCGGGCCCGGGGCCCAGCCCGTCGTCTGCGCGCGCTGCGGTGCCCGCTCCCCGGAAGGCGCCCCGCCGCCACCCACCTGGACGTGCTCGGTGGAGAACGGGACCAGACAGTACTTCTGCGTCGACTGCGCGCGCGCCAACCTCAGGGCGATCGAGGGTCGGCTCGACTCCTCCTGGTGGTGACTCCCGCCTGGTGCCGGCCGGTGCCCTCCCTGCCGCGGCCCGGCCCCGCACCGGCCGGCTTGGGGCCGGTCAGTCCTCGGGCAGGAACCCCGGCAGCCAGGACTCCAGTTCGTCGCGCAGCCGCACCGTCGCCCCCAGCTGGCACAGGACGCCGATGGTGCTCAGCGACACCCGGTGGATCAGCAGGTAGGACGGCGGCAGGTTGATCTGCCGCCCCAACTGGTGGGCGGGGGAGCGCGGATCGGCGATCCGCGCCGCCTGCCCGCGCAGCCACGGCCGGGTGAAGGTGAACTCCTCGGCCTCGGCGGGCTCGATGATGGGCTTGAGGTAGTCGAGCACCGCGTCCGGGTCCAGTTCGACGCTCTCCCTGACGAACCCCTCCGCGCGCAGGTGCCCGTAGACCCCCTCGGCGTCCCCGTCCAGAGTCATCCGCAGGGACCGGCCGATCGGCTTGGGCCAGCCGCCCGGCAGCCGGTCCACCGTGCCGAAGTCCAGCACGCCCAGCCGCATCCGGCCGTCCGCCCCCGTTATCAGCCGGAAGTTCCCCGGGTGCGGATCGGCGTGCAGCAGCCCGGTGCGCGCGGGCCCCGAGAAGAGGAACCGGGCCAGCAACTGCCCTGCGCGGTCACGCTCCTCCTGTGTCCCGTCGGCTATCACCTCCGACAGCGGGGTGCCCTCCATCCACTCGGTCACCAGCACCTGGTCGCCCTGGTGCACGACGTCCGGGACCACCACGTCCCCGTCATCGTCGAAGGCGTCGGCGTGGGTGCGCTGGGCCTCGGCCTCCAGCTCGTAGTCCAGCTCCTCCGCGACCCGGTCGCGCAACTCGGTGATCAGCGGCTTGATGTCCATGCCCGGCACCAGCGGACCCAGCAGACCGGCGAACCGGCCCAGCTGCTTGAGGTCCGACAGCAGCGCCTCACCGGCCCCCGGGTACTGGACCTTGACCGCCACCTGCCGCCCGTCGTGCCACACCGCCCGGTGCACCTGCCCGATCGAGGCGGCCGCGGAAGGCTTGTCCTCGAACTCCTCGAATAGCTCCCGCCAGTCGGCGCCGAGCCGCTCCGCCAACACCTGGTGCACCCGCTCCGCCGGCAGCGGCGGAGCCGCCTCCTGGAGCTTCGTCAGGGCGGCCCGGTAGGGCCCGGCGACCTCCTCGGGAAGCGCCGACTCGAAGACCGAAAGGGCCTGCCCGACCTTCATCGCGCCCCCCTTCAGCTCCCCGAGGGTGCGGAACAACTGCTCGGCGGTGCGCTGCTGGAGCTCGCGCGCCACGATCTCGGCGGACTTGCCGCCGATCCGCTTGCCCAGCCCCCACGTTGCCCGGCCGGCGATGCCGAGCGGTAGCGCGGCCAGCTTGACGGTGCGCGTGACCGCCTTCCGGGGAAGATCAGACATGAGTCCCTCCAGTTCCCAGACCGCTCTGCCGCAAGCGGCGGTTCGAGGCGCGGCGTGGCCCCCGTCGCATCCTGCCATGACCCTCCGGGCGCCCGGACCGGGGCACCTGCCCCGGGTCCGGCGGGAGTCCGGCGGCTCACGACCGCACCGCCCCGGAGTCCGCTCCCGCGGGCTCCGCCGCCACCCCGCCCGGGAGCCCCGCCGCCACCGGCTCCGCCGCCGCGCAGGGGCAGTCCGGATGCGGGCGCAGCGCGGAGCGCGCCCAGTGCAGTGCGGGCAGGGCGGCCTCCCAGCGGGCGGCCGTCGAAGCGGGCAGCTGCCCGTCGAGGAAGGCCAGGGCGTGCGCCGCGGCCAGGCCGGCCACCGCCGTCGACAGCCCCAGGTCACAGGCCGCCGTCCCGCGGCGGCGGTGTGCCGAGCGCCACTGGACCAGCATCCGGGGCCAGGCCGGATCCCGGTCGACGCGGTCGCGCTCCATGCACCCCGCGCAGGCCGTGGATCCGGGCAGCACCAGGGGCCCGACCAGCCCCGTCCCCTCCAGCACCCCCGCGTACAGGTGCGGGGTGCCCGTCGCCACCCAGTCGGCGGCCGTCGCCGGATCTGGGGCCCAGGCCTGGAGCCCGTCCCGGGGCGCGACCACCACCAGGGCCAGCTCCGGCCCCGGGCCCTCGGGATCCCCCGCACGCGGAACCCGACCCGGCGCCGACTCCCGCACCAGCACCCCCGCGGCTTCGGCCCGCGGCCTGCCCACGCTTCCCGGATCCAGGCCGCCCGGGGCCACGTCGGCCGCTTCCGCCCGGCCCCCGTCGAGCACCTCGACCCGGCCCACCCCGGCCCCCGCCAGTACGGAGGCGATCACCGCTCCCACCCGGCCGCTCCCGCGCACCTGGACCCGTAACGCTCTGCGCGCCGCGACCCCCAGCAGGTCACCGCCCGGCTCCCGGTGCACCAGCGAGAGCGAGGCCAGATCGGGCCCCAGCCGCTCCAGCGCCTCCGGCCTGCGCCGCACGGCCTGCGCCCGGGGCCCGCCGGCGGTGAGGTCGTCGAGCAGCCCGGCCCCGGCGAGGTGCCGGACCAGCCCGTCCACCTGCCCCTCCGGCAGCCCCATCCCGGCGCCCTCGGTCCGCAGCAGCTCCATGCTGCGCGTCCCGTCGATGCGGTCGATGAGCGACCCGGTGGCCGTGTCCAGCGGTCCGAGCACCACCGCGTGGGCGGGCGTCACCCCGAACTGCACCGTCTGCAGATCCCTCCACGCCCGCGCCAGCGCCGGCTTCACCTTCGGATACATCGCGGCCTCCCCGTTCACCGATTTCCCGATTCCCACTGACGCGGCCGGTTCTCCCGTGTTGCTCCGCGTCTTCGCCACGATGCCCGAGCGCCGGACCGGGTGCCGGAGTTTGTCCACAGGCAAGGGGTATTGGGTATATAAGACGAAGAAAGGGCGTACGTGCGTCCCCGCCGCGAACCGATCGTGCTCGAACCGCGGACGCGCGGGACTTCCGCCACGGCGACCGGGTACGGTCGAGGCGTGCCAGCCGACCCGCCGCAGAGCGCCGTCGAAGTCCGCCGGAGCGCGCGCCGCCGCAGGACCGTGTCCGCCTACCGCGAGGGCGAGCGGACGGTCGTCCTGATCCCCGCCCGGATGTCCGAGGCGGAGGAACGGCGCTGGGTGGGCGTCATGCTGGACAAGCTCGCCGCCCAGGAGAGCAGGCGCACCCTCGGCGACGCGGAACTGATCGCGCGCGCCGAGCGTCTGTCCGAGCAGTACTTCAGCGGCCGCGCGCGGCCCCGCTCGGTCCGCTGGGTCACCAACCAGAACACCCGCTGGGGCTCCTGCACCCCCGCCGAGGGCAGCATCCGGCTGTCCCACCGGATCCAGGGGATGCCGGAGTACGTCGTCGACTACGTGCTGCTGCACGAGCTGGCGCACCTGCTGGTGCCCGGACACGGCCCCCGCTTCTGGCAGCTGCTGGAGGCGTATCCGAGGACCGAGCGGGCCCGCGGATTCCTCGAAGGAGTGGCCGCGGCGGAGCGCATGCCCCGCGTCCCGGCCGCCCGCGAGGAATGATCTTCCGTCGCGGAAGGCGGTGTGTACCGGGTCGGTACCGGGTCGGTGCCGGCTTGGCCGGATGTCGGCAGGAGCCGTTAGCCTGAGCGGCACACATCGAGCGGTGAGCAAGCCGCACCCACGGCGGTCGCGGTCCTCACGGCGTTCGCAGTACACGCAGCATTGACAGACAGCACTGACAGCACCAACAGCACTCACGCATTCAACCGGGCAGCGCGCAGCAGGCGGCGCACGCAGTCGGAGTCGGGATGGGGGACGGTCGGACACATGGCCAGGGAATTCCAACGCGGCCACAAGGCCAAGATCAGTGATCTGACGGCGGGCACCGATCTGTACGTGGGCGTCCAGATCGCCGGACCCGGACTCGCCTTCGACATCAGCTGCTTCGGCCTCGACGCCGACGAGCGCCTGTCGGACGACCGCTACTTCGTCTTCTACAACCAGCCGAAGTCGCCCGAGGAGTCGATCCAGCAGCTCGGCCCGCAGGCTGGGGACACCGAGTCCTTCCGGGTGACCCTCGACCACGTGCCCGCGTCGATCCACAAGCTGTCCTTCAGCGCCACCCTCGACGGCCCCGGACAGATGTCGCAGATCGGACCCGGTTACATCCGGATCGTGGCCGGCGGCGAGGAAGTCGTCCGGTACTCCTTCACCGGTGCGGAGTTCAGCACCGAGCGCGCCCTGATGATCGGCGATTTCTACCGCAAGGACGTATGGCGCTTCGCCGCCGTCGGCCAGGGCTTCGACGGCGGGCTCGCCGCGCTGCTGCAGCACTTCGGCGGCGAGGTCGCGGAGGAGGAGGCGCAGCCCGAGCCGCAGGCCCCGGCCCAGCCGCAGCCCGCCGCGCCCGGATTCGCCCCGCCCCCGCAGGCCGCCGCCCCCGTCCCGCAGGCCCCGGCCCCGTCCTTCGGCGCCCCGGTCCAGCAGCCGCCCGTCCCCGCCCCGTTCGCCCCGCCGCAGCAGCAGCCCCCGGCCCAGCAGCCCCCGCAGCAGCAGCCCCCGGCCCCCGCGCCCGTGCACGCGGCCCCCACCATGGTCGCCCCGCTCGGCGCTCCCGCCCCGGCGGCCCCGTACGGCCAGCCGCCCCACCCGCCGCAGCAGCCCGGCCAGCCCCCGTACGGCCAGCAGCCGCAGCCCTCGTACGGCGGCCAGCTCCCGCCGCAGGCCCCGGCGCCCGCGCCCTACGGCCAGCAGCCGCAGCCCTCGTACGGCCAGATCCCGGGCCAGCAGCCGGGCGCCCCGCAGGCCCCCTACGGCCAGCAGCCGCCGTACGGCCAGCAGGCCTCCTACGGCCACGCCCCGCAGGCCGCCGCGGCCGGCCCCGGCCTCGCCGCCGCCCTCCAGCCGTACAAGGAGGCCCCCACCGGCGCCCGCTGGACCCCGCAGAACCAGCAGCTCATGCGGGTGGACCTCGCGATGGGCGGTCAGGCCGTCCTCGCCCGCCAGGGCAGCATGGTCCTGTACCAGGGCAAGGTCGACTTCAGCTACAAGGGCGCGGGCTTCGCCGGCCGCATCGTCGGCAACGCCACCGGCCAGGAGATGCAGCTGATGCGCTGCACCGGCCGAGGCCAGGTCTTCCTCGCCGAGAACGGCGCCCACCTGCACGCCATCGAGCTCCAGGGCGACGGCATCTGCGTCTCCGCCGAGAGCGTCCTCGCCTTCGACGAGTCGCTCCAGCACGAGGTCCGCCGCATCGAGGGCCACGGCATCCCCGGCGGCGCCCTGTTCACCATGCTGTTCCAGGGCACCGGCACGGTCATCGTCAAGACGCACGGCGTGCCCGTCGTCCTGCCCGTGACCCCCACCACCTTCGCGGACAGCAACGCCATCGTCGCCTGGTCGGCCGCCTCACAGGTGATCATTTCCAGCCAGGTCCGGCTGCGCCGCAACGCCTACCCGGGCCACAGCGGGGAGACCGTGAACCTGCAGTTCCGCGGCGCCCCCGGCAACTTCATCGTCGTCCAGCCGTACGAGGTCTGAGGGAGCCCCACATGAACGCCATGAACGCAATGAACCAGCAGCTCGCGGGCTACGCCCCGACCCCCGTCACGGCCCGCATGGAGAACCACGGCCGCGCCATGCTCAAGGTCGCCATGCAGAGCGGCCAGGACCTCTTCGCCCGCACCGGATCGATGGTCGCCTACGAGGGCTTCGTCCAGTACGAGCCCAACCCGCCCGCCGTCCGCCAGATGGCCTCCCAGTGGCTGACCGGCGAGGGCGCGCCCCTGATGAAGTGCACCGGCGACGGCCTCCTCTACCTCGCCGACTACGGCGCCGACGTCGTCTGCATCAACCTCAACAACGAAGCCCTCTCCGTCAACGGCACCAACCTCCTCGCCTTCGACGCCCACCTCCAGTGGGGCGTCGAGCGGGTCAAGGGCATGGCCAAGTTCGCCGGCCAGGGCCTGTTCAACGTCCAGGTAGCCGGCACCGGCTGGGTCGCCGTCACCTCCCGCGGCACGCCGATCGTGGTCGACTGCGGCCGCGGCGATGACGAGACGTACGTCGACCCGGACGCGCTCGTCGCCTGGTCCCCGAACCTCAAGGTCAAGGGGAAGCGCAGCTTCAAGGCCTCGTCGATGATCGGCCGGGGCAGCGGGGAGGCCTACCAGATGGCCTTCTCCGGCCAGGGCATCGTCGTCGTACAGCCCAGCGAGGACAGCACCGACCGGCTCCGGACCCGGGGCTGAGGGGGAGCGGACACATCATGCAGAGCTCACTTTTCGGCCACGCCGAACAGCAGTCCCAGGACCGCTACACCGTCCAGAACCCCCAGCTCCTGAGGGTCACCCTGACCGGCTCCGACGACGTCCTCGCCCGCAAGGGCGCCATGGTCGCCTACCAGGGGATCATCGACTTCGACGGCGAGTACCAGAGCGGCAACCAGCGCGGCGCCCGCCGCCGCACCGGCGAGGGCCTCGACCTGATGCGCTGCTCCGGCCAGGGCACCGTCTACTTCGCCAACCTCGCCCAGTACGTCCACGTCGTCGACGTCGACCACGACGGCCTCACCGTCGACAGCGCCTACGTCCTCGCCATGGACTCCACGCTGCACACCGAGGTCATCGCCGTCGACAGCCAGTACGGGATCTCCGGCACCGGCAAGTACCAGCTCAACATCTCCGGCCGCGGCAAGGTCGCCCTGATGACCTCCGGGCAGCCGCTGATGATGCAGGTCACCCCGGACAAGTACGTCAACGCCGACGCCGACGCGATCGTCGCCTGGTCCACCTCGCTGCGCGTGCAGATGCAGGCCCAGACCCACTCCACCGGCGTGTGGCGGCGCCGCGGCAACACCGGCGAGGGCTGGGAGCTCAGCTTCCTCGGCACCGGCTTCGCCCTGGTACAGCCCAGCGAGGTGCTGCCCCCGCAGAACGCCCAGCTCGGACAGGGCGTCGCCGCCCAGTACGGCGTGGGCCAGAACGGCGCGCACGCCCAGAACCAGAACAACGCCTGGAACTGACCCGGCCGGCCCGGCGCAGGGGGCGGACCCGTACGGATCCGCCCCCTGCGCACACCGTCACGCGCCGAGCCGCGCCCGGGTCGCCTCCAGCAGCCGCACCACCGAGGTGTCGGCCACCGCCGCCACCTCCGCGTACGGGAACCAACGCAGGTCGAGCGACTCGTCGCTGATCTCCGCCTCCGCGCCGGCCGGAGCCAGCACCGCGTACTGCACGTCCAGGTGCCAGTTGCACGGCGCCGGGATCGGGTGCCGGTCCAGGCGGACCGGCCCGCCCGCCACCAGGGTCAGCCCCGAGACGATGCCCGACTCCTCCACGGCCTCGCGCATCGCCGCACCGGCGAGGGTGGTGTCGCCGGGCTCGCAGTGCCCGCCCATCTGGAGCCACATGCCGAGCTTCTTGTGCAGGGTCAGCAGCACACGGCCGCCGACGGGGTCGACGACCAGCGCGCTGCCCGTGACGTGCCCGGCCGTGCAGGGCTTGTAGACCCCGTCCGGGTGGGCGGCCAGGTGCTCCAGGTAGACCCCGCGCAGCTCGTCCTGCAGCGCGTCCTGGCCCTCGTACCCCTTCAGGACCAGGACGGCGTCCTCGTACAGGCTCACTTGTCGCCGTCGCCCTCGTCGTCACGCCGCTCGGCGGCCTCGCCGAGCATCTTGTCGATCTCGGAGAAGTCCAGCTGCTCGCGGTGCACGAACCCGTCCGGGTCGTCCAGGTCGGACGCCGTCGGCAGCATGTCCGGGTGCTCCCACAGCCCGTCGCGGCCGTCCACGCCGCGCGCGTCGGTGAGCGAGGCCCACAGCCGCGAGGCGTCGCGCAGCCGCCGCGGACGCAGCTCCAGCCCGATCAGCGTCGCGAAGGTCTGCTCCGCCGGACCGCCCGAGGCACGCCGCCGGCGCATGGTCTCGCGCATCGCGTCGGCCGAGGTCAGCCGGGGCTTGGCCGCCTCGTGCACGACCGCGTCCACCCAGCCCTCGACCAGCGCGAGCGCCGTCTCCAGGCGGGCCAGGGCGGCCTTCTGCTCGGGGGTGTCCTGCGGCTGGAACATCCCGCCCTGCAGGGCCTCCTGGAGCTGCTCCGGGTTCGTCGGGTCGAGCTGGCCGACCACGTCCTCCAGCTTGGAGGTGTCCACCTTGATGCCCCGCGCGTACCCCTCGACCGCCCCGAACAGGTGCGAGCGCAGCCACGGCACGTGCGCGAACAGGCGGGCGTGCGCCGCCTCGCGCAGCGCCAGGTAGAGCCGTACCTCGTCCGAGGGGACTCCCAGGTCCTTGCCGAAGGCCTCGATGTTCAGCGGCAGCAGCGCCGCCCGCCCGGCCGGGCCCAGCGGCAGCCCGATGTCGGTGGAGCCGACGACCTCGCCCGCGAGGGTGCCCACGGCCTGACCGATCTGCTGGCCGAACATGGCCCCGCCCATGGAGCGCATCATCCCGAGCAGCGGGCCCGCCATGGCCTGCATCTCCTCGGGCAGCACGCTGCCCATGGCCGCGCCGACGCGCTCGGCGACCGGGTCCACGAGCTCCTTCCACACCGGGAGGGTCGCCTCGACCCACTCGGCGCGGCTCCACGCGACGGCCGCGTTGGCGCCCGACGGCAGGGAGGTCGCACCGTCCAGCCACAGATCGGCCAGGCGCACGGCCTCCTGGACCGCGGACTTCTCCGCGACGCCGACGCTCACGTCCTTGACGCCGTCCGCGGTGCCCTGAGCCACGGTCTGGCGGGCGATGTCCTTGGCCATGTCCCAGTTGACCGGTCCGCCCTCGTAGCTCAGCATCTGGCCGAGCTGCCGGAAGGCGGCACCGAGGTCGTTCGGGTTCATCGAGCCGAACATCGCGGCGAACGGATTCTCCGCACCGCCGGGGAAGCCGCCGGGCAAGCCGCCCGGGCCGAACCCGAACGGATCGGCGGGACCGCCCTGGCCGCCCTGGCCGCCCTTCTTGCCCTTGTCGCCGTCCTCCGGCTCCTCCGGCGGAAGGCCGAATCCGAATGGGGTGTCGCTCACGGGTTTCCTCGGCTCGTAGGGCCGCCGGCGGGAGCCGGCGGGCGATGGTCCGACAACACCACCCAGCGTAGACACCACTCCCGCTTCCGGGCTCGGTGCTCCGCCCGGTCCTGGGCTGCGGCAGGATGGACATCACCTGGTGGGTACGCGTCACGGCGCGTCCCCACTGAAGACAACCGCTGGAGACGCCCGGTGAGTTCCCCAGATCCGCAGGCTCGCGCGCCGCACGACGCCGAAATCCGCCCTGAGCACGACGACAGCGCCCCCGGCGTTCGCCAGCCGCGAAACCAGGCCGGCCCCCGCAGGCACAGCCCGGTGATCGCGGTGACCGGCGCCGCCTCGGGCGTCGGAGCCGCCCTGGTGAGCCGCCTCGCCGCATCCGACGAGGTCAAGCAGGTCGTCGCCATCGACGAGCGGCGCGGGGACTGCGCCGCCGCCCAGTGGCACGTCCTGGACGTACGGGACCCCGCGATCGCCGAGAAGCTGCGCGGCGCCGACGTGGTCGTCCACCTCGCGCTCGACCTCGACCTGGAGACCGACCCGGCGGCGCGCACCGCGTACAACGTGCGCGGGACCCAGACCGTGCTCACGGCCGCGGCCGCCGCCGGCGTCCACCGGGTCGTGCTGTGCACCTCCGCCATGGTCTACGGAGCCCTGCCCGACAACGACATCCCGCTCTCGGAGGACTCCGAGCTGCGCGCCACCGCCGAGGCCACCGGCGTCGGCGACCTGCTGGAGATCGAGCGCCTCGGCCGCCGGGCGCCCCGCGCGCACCCGGGGCTGAACGTGACCGTCCTGCGCCCGGCGGTCCTCGTCGGCGGCACCGACACCGCCCTGACCCGGTACTTCGAGTCGCCCCGCCTGCTCGTGGTGGCCGGATCCCGCCCCACGTGGCAGTTCTGCCACGTGGAGGACCTGGTCAGCGCCCTGGAGTACGCGGCGCTGGAGAAGGTCGAGGGCGAGCTGGCCGTCGGGTGCGAGGGCTGGCTGGAGCAGGAGGAGGTCGAGGAGCTGAGCGGGATCCGCCGCATGGAGCTGCCCTCCGCCGTCGCCCTGGGCGCCGCCGCCCGGCTCCACCGGATCGGCCTCACCCCCTCCCCGGCCGGCGACCTCGCGTACACGATGCACCCGTGGGTGGTCAGCGTCAGCGGGCTGCACGCCGCGGGCTGGCGGCCCCGCTGGACCAACGAGGAGGTGCTGGCCGAGCTGCTCCAGGAGGTGGCGGGCCGGCACACCGTCGTGGGCCGCCGCCTGGGCCGCAAGGACGCCGCCACGGCCGCCGGTGCCGCCGGTGCGACGGTGGCCCTGCTCGGTGCCGCAGCCGCCGTACGTCGCGCCCGGCGCCGCCGCGGACTCTGAGCCGGGGGGCGCGGCCCCGGACCGGTCCGGGGCCGGTTTCCTGTAGGAGGCTCCCAACCGGGGCGCCGGGCCCCGGGCGAAACGGCTATTCCACCGGGTCCGCGGCTAGGGCACGATGGGGAACATGGCACCGCACTTCGACCACCCCGGCGAGCAGGCCGCTCAGGACCCCGTCCGGCTGCTCGAGATCCGTGAGACCCCGCTCTCCATCGACGAGGTCTTCCAGGCCGTCGGCGACGACGCCACGGGCGGCACCACCCTCTTCGTGGGGACGGTGCGCAACCACGACGGCGGTGCCGACGTCGACTCCCTCGGCTACTCGTGCCACCCGACGGCGGAGGCCGAGATGCGCCGCATCGCGGACCGTGTCGTGGCGAAGTACCCGGTCCGCGCGCTGGCGGCCGTGCACCGCATCGGCGACCTGGCCGTGGGCGACCTGGCCGTGGTCGTGGCCGTCTCCTGCCCGCACCGGGGCGAGGCCTTCGAGGCCTGCCGCATGCTGATCGACGATCTCAAGCACGAGGTGCCGATCTGGAAGCACCAGACCTTCGCGGACGGCACCGAGGAGTGGGTCGGCGCCTGCTGAGGCCGGGGGCCGGGCGCCGGGCCCGTTCCGGCGGGGAGTAGCGTCACCCCCCGTTCGGCCGCGCAACACGCCCTCGATTTGCGTAACCCCCCTCCGGGCACGAGCGTTGAAGCCACAACGACACGCACTTTCGGGGCAGGGAGGCACCTTCATGGCATCACTGGTGTGGCTGCTGATTCCGCTGTTCGCCGCGATCGGAGCGGCGATATGGGGCAGCTGGGCGGCCCGGGACCGCACCCAGGGGGACATATCCGAGCTGGCCGGCTACGCCAGGTTCCGCGAAGCCATGGACAGGGCCGACCAGGCCAGGACGAACGAAAAGGCGCACTCCGGTTCCGACGCCGTCTGACGCGTCCCGTGAGCCCCTTTCCCGTCCCCACGGGCCCCGCCCCCGCCCGTCCCGCACGCCCCCGACCAGGGCCCCGCTGAGAATCCGGCGAGGGTTCCGCCCGTGGGCCCCGTACGGACCGGCCCCACGGGCCGCCCCGGCGGGCCGTCCCGTACTGTCGATCCATGCCACGCCGCACCGCGACGATGCTCGCTTCCTTCCTCGTGCTGTTCGCGCTGCTCTGCGCGGGCGTCTTCATCAAGGTCCCGTACTCCGAGATGAGCCCGGGCCCGACCGTGAACACATTGGGCGACTCGCGCGGCGAGCCGGTGCTCAACATCTCGGGGCGCAAGACGTACCCGACCAGCGGCCACCTGAACATGACCACGGTCCGCGTCACCGGCGCCGACTACGACATGAACCTGCTGGAAGCGGTGTACGGCTGGATGGCCGACGACAACATCGTCGTACCGCACGAGAACCTCTACCCAAACGGCAAGACGGACAAGGAATCCACGCAGGAGAACGCCGAGGAGTTCAGCCAGTCGCAGGAGAGCGCCAAGGTGGCCGCCCTCAAGCAGCTCGGCATCCCGGTCACCGCCCGCGTCGTCGTCTCCACCGTCGTCAAGGACAGCCCCTCCGAGGGCAAGCTGCACGCCGGGGACGTGATCAGGGAGGTGGACGGCGCCGCGGTGACCGCCCCGGGGGACGTCGCCAAGCTGGTGACCAAGCACAAGCCCGGAGAGCCGGTCGAGTTCACCATCGTGCCCGCCGCCGAGGCGGCCGAGGCCGAGAAGGCGGGCCGCGAGCCCACCGGCACGTCGAAGGTGACCATCACCGCGGGCAAGGCGGAGGACGACGGCCACGCCATCGTCGGCATCCGGGCCGGAACCGACCACACCTTCCCGTTCTCGATCGACATCAAGCTCGCCGACGTCGGCGGCCCGAGCGCCGGCCTGATGTTCGCCCTCGGGATCGTCGACAAGCTCACCCCCGAGGACCTCACGGGCGGCCGGTTCGTCGCGGGCACCGGCACCATCGACGACGAGGGCAAGGTCGGCCCCATCGGCGGCATCCAGATGAAGACCATCGGCGCCCGCAAGGCCGGGGCCGAGTACTTCCTGACCCCGGCCGAGAACTGCGCCTCCGCCGCCCGGCACACGCCCGAGGGGCTCACCCTGGTGAAGGTCTCCACCATCGGCGACGCCACCACGTCCCTGGAGAAGATCCGCAAGGGGGACACGGCCGCACTGCCGAAGTGCACCGCGTCCTGACCGTGCGCCGCCCCCGCCCCCGCCCCGACACGGCCTAGGCGAAGGTCGCCGCCAGAGCGTCGGCCAGGCCCGGCACCAGGCTCGCGCCGGTCAGCACCTCGCTGGAGGAGTCCTTCTCCCTCAGCCGTACGGCCGACTCGCGCGACCCGTCGCGCAGGACGCCCACCGTCAGGCGCACCTCCTGCCGCTCGGGGTGCGCGGCGACCCACTTGGCCAGCTGCTTGTCGTTGAGCCCCTCCGGTACGGCGGCCTCGGCGGACGGCGGGAGCATCAGCCGTTCCACCGTCAGGGCGCACCCGACGACCGCGTCGGGCCAGGCGATGGTGCCCAGGAACTTGTCCAGCGGGGTCCCGGCCGGCACCTCGTCCTGCTCGATCGGGGTCAGCTGGTTCTTCCCGGTGTCGTCCTGGTCCTGGCCGAGCTGACCGGCGAGGCGGGGTTCCTGCCGGCGCAGCCGGGCCGTGTCGACCAGGGCGAACAGCCGGGCCGGCTTGTCCCAGCCGAGGGTGGAGGCGTACTCGTCGATCTCGAGGACGGCGCGGGTCAGCGGGCCGGCCGCCATGGGGGTGCCGGGGGAGGGCGAAAGGTTGGACATGGACAACATCCTGCCTCCTTTCCCCCCGATACCGGGAACTGACTAAAGGCTCAGTAAGTTGCAGGGGTGGGCCCTACGATCGTGGGCCCAGGACCAGACACAGCGACTTTCGAGGTGCGCACCTTGGCTTTCCAGATGCCGGACCGCGGCGGAGGCCCCTCCGGGCCACGGATGAGAGTCGGCCGCCCCTCCCGGCGTGCCCGGACTCTTCTGACGACATTGGGCGTCCTAGCCGTCCTGGCCATGGCGTTCATCATGTTCGCCGGGTTCTGGACGGACTGGCTCTGGTTCCGCTCCGTCAAGTACTCCTCCGTCTTCACCACCACCCTGTGGACCAAGGTCGGCCTCTTCGCCGTCTTCGGTCTGCTGATGGCGGGTGCCGTCGGGCTGAACATCTGGCTGGCGTACCGGCTGCGGCCGCCGCTCAGCGCGATGTCGATGGAGCAGCAGAGCCTCGACCGCTACCGGATGAGCGTCGCCCCGTACAAGAGGTGGCTGCTCCTGGCCGTCGCGGCGATCGTCGGGCTGATCGCGGGCGCCTCGGCGGCGGGCCAGTGGAAGACCTGGCTGATGTACGTCAACGGGGTGCCCTTCGGCCACAAGGACCCCCAGTTCCACCTGGACGTGTCGTTCTACACCTTCGACCTGCCCTGGTACCGCTTCCTGCTCGGCTTCGGCTTCGCCGCGGTCGTGCTCTCGGTGATCGCCGCCGTCGTCGTGCACTACCTGTACGGCGGACTGCGCGTGACCAGCCCGGGCGCCCGGGCCACCGCCGCCGCGACCGGGCACCTGTCGGTGCTGCTCGGCCTCTTCGTCACCTTCAAGGCCGTCGCGTACTGGCTCGACCGGTACGGCCTCGCCGTGAAGTCCAGCGACTTCAAGGCCGCCGACAACTGGGCCGGCCTGCGCTACGTCGACGCCAACGCCTACCTGCCGGCGAAGACGATTCTCGTCGCCATCGCCGCCATCTGCGCGGTGCTGTTCTTCGCCACCCTGTGGCGGCGCACCTGGCAGCTGCCGGTGATCGGCTTCGGCCTGATGGTGCTCTCGGCGATCCTGATCGGCGGGCTGTACCCGGCGATCGTGCAGAAGTTCCAGGTCCAGCCGAACGAGCAGGCCAAGGAATCCCCGTACGTCGAGAAGAACATCAAGGCCACGCGCGACGCCTACGGGATCGACGAGGCCGACGTCAAGGACTACCCGGGCGTCCCGCAGACCGAGGACCGCACCACGCTGCGGTCGGTGGCGGACACCACCGCCAGCCTGCGCCTCCTCGACCCGAACATCGTCTCGCCGGCCTTCCAGCAGCTCCAGCAGGTCAAGGGCTACTACGGCTTCCCGTCCACGCTGGCGGTCGACCGGTACGCGGGCCAGGACACGGTCATCGGGCTGCGCGAGCTGAACATCGGCGGCATCCCGAAGAACAACTGGATCAACGACCACTTCAAGTACACGCACGGCTACGGCGTGGTCGCGGCCAAGGGCACCACCGTCAAGGACGGCGCCCCCGACTTCACGCAGTCCGACCTGCCCTCCAAGGGGATGTTCGGCACGGACTTCGAGCAGCGCATCTACTACGGCGAGCAGACGAAGCAGTACTCGATCGTCGGCGGTCCGCAGAAGGAGCTCGACTACTCGGACGACAAGGGCGAGAAGGAGACCAGCTACCGGGGCGACTCCGGGGTCAACCTGGACAACCCGGTCAACCGGGCCGCCTACGCGCTCGCGTTCAGCGAGCCGCAGATCCTGTACTCCGGGGCCATCGGCGAGGGCTCGCGGATCCTGTACAACCGCACGCCCAAGGACCGCGTCGAGGCCGTCGCCCCCTGGCTGACCATCGACGGGGCCCCGTACCCGGCTGTCATCGAGGGCCGGATCAAGTGGATCGTCGACGCCTACACGACGACGAACGGCTACCCGTACGCCTCGCGCACCACGCTGGGCCAGAGCACCGCGGACTCGTTGACCAACAGCCAGCGCGCGGTGGTCGCCCAGGAGAACCAGGTCAACTACATCCGCAACTCGGTGAAGGCGACCGTCGACGCGTACGACGGCACGGTGGACCTGTACCAGTGGGACACCAAGGACCCGGTCCTGAAGACCTGGATGAAGGCCTTCCCCGGTACGGTGAAGCCCAAGGGCGAGATCTCCAAGCCGCTCATGGACCACCTGCGCTACCCGCAGGACCTGTTCAAGGTCCAGCGCGAGCTGCTGACCCGGTACCACGTCACGGACCCGCAGACCTTCCTCAGCGGCAGTGAGGCGTGGGCCGTCCCGGACGACCCGACGACCAAGGCCGGCACGGCGGTCCCGCCGTACTACCTGTCGATGAAGATGCCGGGCCAGCCGGAGAAGGACCAGGTCTTCTCGCTCACGACGACCTTCACGCCGAACGAGCGGCCCAACCTCAGCGCCTTCATGGCGGTGAACGCCGATCCCGGGACCCGGGACTACGGCAAGATCCGAATCCTGAAGATGCCGACCAGCAAGCCGCCGGACGGCCCTGGCCAGGTCCAGAGCAAGTTCCAGTCGGAGCCCAAGATCGCCGAGTCGATCCGGCTGCTGCGCGGCGGTGACTCGGAGATCGAGTACGGCAACCTGCTCGCGGTCCCGATGGACGGCGGAATGCTCTACGTGGAGCCGGTGTACGTGCGCAGCTCCGGGCTGAAGTACCCGCTGCTGCGCAAGGTGCTGGTGACCTACGGCGGCCAGACGGCCTTCGAGGACACCCTGGAGAAGGCGCTGAACGTGGTCTTCGGAGCCGAGGCCCCGACCACGCCCACCACGCCGACCCCGCCCACCACGCCGACGAACCCGAACACCCCGCCGACCGCGCAGGACCCCACGGTCAAGGCGGCCCTCGCCGACGCCCAGAAGGCCGTCGAGGAGGCCGACAAGGCCATGAAGGCGGGCGACTGGGCCGCGTACGGCAAGGCGCAGAGCGACCTCCAGGCGGCGCTGAAGCGGGCGATCGACGCGGAGGCGAAGCTGACGGCGCCCAAGCCGGGCGGCTAGGCGGTGCGCGAAAGCCGGTAATGGCTCCGTCCCGCGTCGTGATACTGTGGTTTCACCGACGCGGGGTGGAGCAGCTCGGTAGCTCGCTGGGCTCATAACCCAGAGGTCGCAGGTTCAAATCCTGTCCCCGCTACTGATGACGAAGGCCCGGATCCAATGGGATCCGGGCCTTCGTCATGCCCGGACCGCCCGTCGGGTACGACCGGCCGAAAGGGCCGCAGGGAGACACGGGGTCACTGGGGCGGGTGAGTTGGGGCGGGAACGTGTTTGACTTGTCTCTCTGTGGGCATGTCGACAAAACGCTGTAGTGACCTCACTGGCTGCGACATACCAGGTGTACGCGGGTAGCAGGTGATGCGACGATGGGATTTATGGGGGACAGGTCAACTCTGCTGGAGACAGGGCGGTTTGTGAGGGCGGAGGCCGAGCCGGGCGTGGGAACGGGCGAGGCCGCTCCGACTGTTAACGCGCAGACCGCACTGACCGATGCGGATTTCGCGGCAGAAGCCTTCGGCGACGCCGAGGGCGCCACCGACGCCGAGCTGGAGGCCCGCCACCGAGTGGCCGCCGACAAGGGCGACCCGGGCGCCATGAGCGTGCTCGGTGCCCTGCTGCTGCGCCGCGGCGACCTGGCCGGGGCGGAGCCCTACCTGCGCGGAGCCACCGCCGCGGGCGACCGCGCCGCCGCCAACAACCTCGGCGTCCTGCTCCTCCAGCGCGGTTACCCCGACGAGGCCGCCGGCTGGTGGCGGGTCGCCGCCGTCGCCGGGTCCGCCCCCGCCGCGCACGCCCTGGGCCGCCACTACCGCGAGCGCGGGGACGAGCCCGCCGCCGAGTACTGGCTGCGCCAGGCGGCGGAGTCCGGACACGCCCTGGGCGCGTACGCCCTGGCCGACCTGCTGGAGCACCGCGGGGACAAGGGCATCGAGCGCTGGTTCCGGGCCGCCGCCGAACAGGGACACCGCGAGGCCGCGTACCGCCTGGCCCGTCACCTGCGCAAGGGCGACCCCGCCGAGGCCGAGCAGTGGTACCGCCAGGCCGCCGCGCGCGGACACCGGCGCGCCGGGCTGCACCTGGGCGCCCTGCTGGAAGCCCGCGGCGAGCTGAAGGAGGCCGGCCGCTGGTACTTGAGCTCCGCCAAGCAGGGCGAGGCCCGTGCCGCGTGCGCCCTCGGCTTCCTGCTGCGCGACGCCGGTGACGAGGACAGCGCGGCCGCGTGGTGGCACCGGGCCGCCCAGGACGGCGACGGCAACGCGGCGAACGCCCTGGGCGCGCTGCACGCCGCCCGGGGCGAGACCCAGACCGCCGAGAAGTGGTACCGGGCGGCGATGGACGCCGGCGACCAGAACGGCGCCTACAACCTCGCCCTGCTCTGCGCCGCGCAGGAGCGGACCGCGCAGGCCGAGCAGTGGTACCGCCGGGCGGCGTACGCAGGGCACCGCGAGGCGGCCAACGCGCTGGCGATCATGCTGCTCCAGGCCGGTGACGCGGCCGGCGCCGAGCCGTGGTTCTCCAAGGCGGCGGAGGCCGGCAGCGTCGACGCCGCCTTCAACCTCGGGATCCTCTTCGCCAGCCGGGACGAGGACCGCGCCGCCCTGAAGTGGTACGAGCGGGCCGCCGCCGCCGGGCACACCGACGCGGCGCTCCAGGTCGGGATCGCCCTGGTGCGCGACGGCGAGGAGCGGGCCGCCGAGCGGCACCTGCGGTGCGCGGCGGGCGGCGGCAGCGCCGAGGCGGCCTTCCGGCTGGCCTCCCTGCTGGAGTCGCTGGCCCCGCCGCCGGAGCCGGTGGCCCTCGGCGAGCCCGCGGGCGGCGCCGCCCGCACCGAGAGCGAGGAGTGGTACGCCCGCGCCGCCGAGCAGGGCCACCGGCGGGCACAGGTGCGGGTCGGGATGCTGGCCGCCGCCCGGGGCGACCTCGCGGTGGCCGCGCGGTGGTACCGGGAGGCGGCGGAGGCCGGCTCGCGCAACGGCGCCTTCAACCTCGGGCTGCTGCTGGCCCGCGAGGGCAACGAGCCCGAGGCGGCCCTGTGGTGGACCCGCGCGGCGGTCGCCGGGCACGGCCGGGCGGCCCTGCGGCTCGGGCTGCTCGCGGCCCGGCACGGGGACCTCGCCGAGGGGCAGAAGTGGTGCGTACGGGCCATGGAGCTGGGTCCGGCCGAGGTGTCCGAGCGCGCCGCCCGGCTGCGTGACGCCCTGGCCGAGGAGCTCTCCGCCTAGGGCCGTCTCTTCCGTATCTTGCTCCCCCAGCTACCGCTGGGAGGTGCCCCCAGACCCGCGGCGTCTGGCACGGCACCTCCGCGCGACTGATTTGCATCTGCCGGGTGGCTTCCCGTAGAGTCAGGTTTACCGACGCGGGGTGGAGCAGCTCGGTAGCTCGCTGGGCTCATAACCCAGAGGTCGCAGGTTCAAATCCTGTCCCCGCTACTGAAGGCCCGAGGCCCGGATCCTATGGATCCGGGCCTCGAGTCGTTTCCGAACGCGAAACGGGAACGCGCCCCGGGGGTGAGGGAACGCGAAGAGGCCACGCGATAGGGCCGGGGGTTCCTGGCCCCCGGCCCTATCGCGCGTCCGTCAGGCGCCCGCGCAGTTCGGGCACACCCCGCGGTACGTCACCTCGACCGCCGAGACCACGAAGCCGAAGCGCTCGCCGTCGGGCAGGTCGGCCAGCGGGTCGCCCGCCGGGTGGACGTCGCGGATGGCGCCGCACTGGGCGCAGACCAGGTGGTGGTGAGGGCGGTGGGCGTTCGGGTCGTACCGCTTGGCCCGCCGGTCCGTCGAGACTTCCAGCACCTCGCCGAGCGAAACGAGCTCGCCCAAGGTGTTGTAGACCGTCGCTCGAGAAATCTCGGGCAGTTTGGTCACAGCGCGTGCGTGCACCTCGTCTGCCGTCAGGTGAACGTGGTCACCGTCGAGCACCTCGGCCACGACGCGGCGCTGGGCCGTCATGCGCCAGCCGCGTCCGCGAAGTCGTTCCAGCAGGTCACTCATGCCCCCCAGCCTAACAGCGGGGATTCGGTACAGATGCCGAACTAGTATGGACTTGGATGTTTACTTGACTTAGACAAAGTCCATTGTAGGATCGGTTACGGCAAACGCCGAGGACAGGACATGCAGGAATGACGCAGGAGGCGCACGTGACGCAGGGACCGCTCACCACGGAGGCCGGGGCTCCGGTCGCCGACAACCAGAACAGCGAGACGGCCGGCGTCGGTGGCCCCGTTCTGGTCCAGGACCAGCTCCTGCTGGAGAAGCTCGCGCACTTCAACCGCGAGCGCATCCCGGAGCGCGTGGTGCACGCCCGTGGCGCCGGCGCCTACGGCACCTTCACGGTGACGGCGGACGTCACCCGGTACACCCGTGCCAAGTTCCTCTCCGAGGTCGGCAAGAAGACCGAAACGTTCCTGCGCTTCTCCACCGTCGCGGACAGCCTCGGCGGCGCCGACGCGCGCCGTGACCCGCGCGGCTGGGCGCTGAAGTTCTACACCGAAGAGGGCAACTACGACCTCGTCGGCAACAACACGCCGGTCTTCTTCATCCGGGACGCCATCAAGTTCCCCGACTTCATCCACACCCAGAAGCGCGACCCCTACACCGGCTCGCAGGAGGCGGACAACGTCTGGGACTTCTGGGGCCTGTCGCCCGAGTCGACGCACCAGGTGACCTGGCTGTTCGGTGACCGGGGCATACCGGCGTCCTACCGCCACATGAACGGCTACGGCTCGCACACGTTCCAGTGGAACAACGAGGCCGGCGAGGTCTTCTGGGTCAAGTACCACTTCAAGACCGACCAGGGAATCAAGAACCTCACCCAGGCCGAGGCCAACCGGCTCGCCGGCGAGGACCCGGACTCGCACCAGCGCGACCTGCGCGAGTCCATCGAGCGCGGCGACTTCCCGAGCTGGACCGTGCAGGTCCAGATCATGCCGGCGGCCGAGGCCGAGAGCTACCGCTTCAACCCGTTCGACCTCACCAAGGTGTGGCCGCACGCCGACTACCCGCCGATCGAGATCGGCAAGCTGGAGCTCAACCGCAACCCGGAGAACATCTTCGCCGAGGTCGAGCAGTCCATCTTCTCCCCGGCGCACTTCGTCCCCGGCATCGGTCCCTCCCCCGACAAGATGCTCCAGGGCCGTCTCTTCGCGTACGGCGACGCCCACCGCTACCGCGTCGGCATCAACGCCGACCACCTGCCGGTGAACCGGCCGCACGCCACCGAGGCGCGCACCAACTCCCGTGACGGCTACCTGTACGACGGCCGCCACAAGGGCGCCAAGAACTACGAGCCGAACAGCTTCGGCGGCCCCTTCCAGACCGACCGGCCGCTGTGGCAGTCCACTCCCGTCACCGGCGGCACGGGCAACCACGCCACCCCCTCGCACGCCGAGGACGACGACTTCGTCCAGGCCGGCGACCTCTACCGCCTCTTCTCCGAGGACGAGAAGTCCCGTCTGATCGACAACCTGTCCGGTTTCATCGCCAAGGTCTCCCGTGACGACATCATCGAGCGCGCGATCGACAACTTCCGCCGGGCGGACGAGGACTTCGGCAAGCGGCTCGAAGCCGCGGTCCAGGCCCTGCGCGGCTGACCCGGGCCGCTTGCCGTAGCGGGACGGCGGGCCGGAACCCCTTCGCCGGGGTTCCGGCCCGCCGCCGTCCGTCGTGCCGGGCGGTTACGCGGGCACGGCCCGGCGGGCCGGTACCCAGCAGCGGATGACGTCGCGGACGGAGACGATGCCGACCGGGCCGCCGTCCTCCAGCACGATCAGGTGCCGGAACCCGCCGTGGGCCATGGCCTCGGCGGCCTCCTGCACGGTGGCCTCGGGGGTGCAGAAGACGACGTTGTTCGTGGTGTGGGCGCCCACCGACTCCCGGTCGGGGTCGTGGCCGGCGCCGATCGAGTTCAGTATGTCGCGCTCGGTCAGGATGCCGATGCCGCTGTGGTCGGGGTCGAGGACGACGGCCGCGCCGACGCGCCGGCCGGACATCAGGCAGGCCGCCTGGCGGAGGGAGTGGGCGGGTCCGAGGGTGAGGATCACGGTGCTCATGGCGTCGCGGACGAGCATGAAGGGAGCCACCTCCTGGGGTGAACCCCCGCCCGGGTGGGTGCGGCGGGTGAAGGGCCTCGCCTTAGAGAAGGCATTCACAAGCGCACAAGCGGGGGGATCCTCAGAGTCCCACGCACACGGAAAGTCATCAAGGGGGTGCGCACGGCGCGCACGGGCGCCGCGCCCGGCCGTTTTTCAGGCCGCCCGGTTGAGGTACCCCAGCATCTCCTCGTGCAGCAGGCCGTTCGACGCCGCGGCATTGCCGCCGTGCACCCCGTCCACCCCGTCCAGGCTGGTGAAGCGGCCCCCCGCCTCCTGGACCACGACCGCGATGGCCGCCATGTCCCACAGGTTCAGCTCCGGCTCGGCGCACAGGTCCAGCGAGCCCTCCGCGACCATCATGTACGGCCAGAAGTCGCCGTACGCCCGCGTACGCCAGCACGCGCGGGTCAGGTCCAGGAAGCCCGGCAGCCGGCCCTGCTCCTCCCAGCCGCTCAGCGAGGAGTACGCGAACGAGGCGTCGCCCAGGGAGGCCACCCCCGAGACGGAGATCGGCCCGGGCTCGCCCAGCGCGCCGCCCGCGAAGGCGCCCCCGCCCTGCGAGGCCCACCAGCGGCGGCCCAGCGCCGGGGCCGAGACCACGCCGACGACCGGACGGAACACCCCGTTCCCGGCGTCCTCCATGAGGGAGATCAGCGTCGCCCAGACGGGGACGCCGCGCACGTAGTTCTTCGTACCGTCGATCGGGTCCACGACCCAGCGGCGCGGGCCCCCGCCCATCAGCCCGTACTCCTCGCCCAGGATCGCGTCCTCGGGCCGCGCGGCCAGGATCCCCGCCCGGACGACCTCCTCGGCGGCCTTGTCGGCCTCGCTCACCGGGGTCATGTCCGGCTTGGTCTCGACCTGGAGGTCGAGGGCGCGGAAACGGCGCATCGTGGCGGCGTCCGCGGCGTCGGCGAGTTCGAGGGCGAGGCGCAGGTCATCGGCATACGTGGACATGCCCGAACAGTATCGACACGCGCCGGGCCCGGCGAACGAGGTCCACAGTGCGGCCGGGACGCGCCCTTGACGGGATCTGGCGGCCCGTCAACTCTGGTGGCTGGAGCCCGGCCGGTGAACTAGCGGGGAGGTGGCGATGCCGACGGCCCGAGAGTCCCTGCTGCAAGCGGCCGAGACCGCGCTCGCCTCCCGGCCCTGGCCGGCCGTACGGATGGTCGAGGTCGCGGCCGCCGCCGGGGTGTCGCGCCAGACCCTCTACAACGAGTTCGGCGGCAAGGCGGGCCTGGGCCGCGCCCTCGTGCGCCGCGCTGCCGACTGGTACCTGGACGGGGTGGAGCGGGCGCTGGCCGCGCCGGACGCCCGCGGCTCCGCCGAGCGGCTCGCCGCCGTCGCCGAGTGGACCGTACGGGCGGCCCGCGCCCGGGTCCTCGTACGGGCCCTGCTGACCGGTTCCTGGGGGCCGGGGCTGCCGACGCCGCCCCCCGCCGGGAGCCGGCAGGCGTTCGGTCCGGGGGAGCTGACCCGGGCGGCCCGTGACCGGGCCGCCGCCGCGCTGCCGCAGGAACCGCCCCGCCGCTGCGAGCTCGCCGTACGCCTCGCGCTGTCCTACGTGGTCGCGCCGGGGACGCCGGACCAGGACCCGGCGGCGGTGGAACTGCTGCGGCTGCTCAGTGCGCCGAACCGGAGAGCTGGAGGCCGATGACCCCGATGATCACCAGCGTGATCGAGACGAGCTTGAGGGTGGAGACCAGGTCGCCGAGGAAGACCATGCCGTAGATGGCCGTCCCGGCCGCCCCGATGCCCGTCCACACCGCGTACGCCGGTCCCACGTCCAGCTTCTTCAGCGCGAGGGTCAGCAGCCCGAAACTGCCCAGCGCGAAGCACGCGAAGGCGATCGTCGGCCACAGCCGGGTGAACCCGTGCGACAGCTTGAGGCACACCGCGAAACCCGTCTCCAGGATCCCGGCGACCACGACCAGCAGCCACGCCATGGCGTACGCCTCCCCGCATCAGGTGACCCGGCGTCACGTGATGCGATTATGCATTCACCGGACGGGGGCGGCGGCAAACCCCACCGGACGGTCAACCTGCCGCCGGTCCGCCCTCAGTCGCCCTCGCGGCGCTCGCGGGTCTGGAGCAGCCGCCGCAGCGAGTACAGCCGCGCCGGGTCCGCGTGGCCCTCCTCCACCCAACGGTCCAGCGCGCAGTCCGGCTCGTCGTGACCGCACGCGCGCGGGCACTCCTCGGTCCCCGGCACCAGGTCGGGGAAGGCCAGCACCACCCGGGACGGGTCGACGTGGTGCAGGCCGAAGGAGCGCACGCCCGGGGTGTCGATGACCCAGCCGTCGCCGGATGGCAGCGGCAGCGCGAGCGCCGAGGTGGTGGTGTGCCGGCCGCGGCCGGTGACGGCGTTGACATGACCGGTGGCCCGCTGGCGGCCCTCGGCGACCAGCGAGTTGACCAGGGTGGTCTTGCCGACGCCGGAGTGGCCGACGAAGGCGGTGATCCGGCCCTCCAGGAGCTCGCGCACCCGCTCGGCCGCGCCGCCCGTCTCCAGTTCCTCGCGGTTGGTGACCACGTACTTCAGGCCGAAGGTCGAGTAGACCTCCAGGATCTTGTCCGCCGAGGTCAGGTCGGACTTCGTCAGCACCAGCAGCGGCTCCAGCCCGGCGTCGTACGCGGCCACCAGACAGCGGTCGATCATCCGGGGCCGGGGCTCCGGGTCGGCCAGCGCCGTGACGATGGCCAGCTGGTCGGCGTTGGCGACGACCACCCGCTCGTACGGGTCGTCGTCGTCCGCGGTGCGCCGCAGGACGGACTTGCGCTCCTGGATCCGCACGATCCGCGCGAGGGTGTCCTTCTTGCCGGACAGGTCACCGACGAGCGACACCCGGTCGCCGACCACCGCCGCCTTGCGTCCCAGTTCACGGGCCTTCATGGCGGTGACCTTGCGGTCCTCGACCAGGCAGGTCAGCCGGCCGCGGTCCACGGTGAGGACGAAGCCGTCGGCCGCGTCCTCGTGCTTGGGCCGGATGCTGGTCCTGGCCCGGTTGCCCTTGGGGTTCGGGCGCTGGCGGATGTCGTCCTCGTCGGTGTGCTTGCCGTACCTGCGCATGACGGGCCCCTACGCTCCCGCTCCCGTCGTTCCCGCGAGCATGTCTTTCCACATCCTGGGGAAGTCCGGCAGGGTCTTCGCGGTCGTCGCCACGTTCTCGATCTCCACGCCCGCCACGGCCAGGCCGATCACCGCTCCCGCGGTGGCCATGCGGTGGTCGTCGTAGGTGTGGAACACGCCGCCGTGCAGCGTGCGCGGGCGGATGCGCAGGCCGTCCTCGGTCTCCGTGACGTCGCCGCCGAGACCGTTGATCTCCGCGGTCAGCGCCGCCAGCCGGTCCGTCTCGTGCAGCCGCAGGTGAGCCACCCCGCGCAGGACCGACTCCGAGTCGGCCAGGGCCGCGACGGCCGCGATGCCCGGGGTCAGCTCGCCGACCTCGCTCAGGTCCACGTCGATGCCGTGGATCTTGCCGGTGCCGGTGAAGACCAGACCGGCCTCGGTCAGCTCGCAGGAGCCGCCCATCGCGGTGAAGATCTCGCGCAGCGCGTCACCGGGCTGCGTGGTGCGCGCGGGCCAGTCCGGGATGGTGACCGTACCGCCGGTGATCAGCGCCGCGGCCATGAAGGGCTGGGCGTTGGAGAGGTCGGGCTCGACGACCATGTCCCGGCCGAGCAGCGCGCCGGGCGTCACCCGCCACACGTCCTTCTCACCGCCGGCCTCCGGGGTGTCGACCTGGGCGCCCGCCGCGCGCAGCATGTCCACGGTCATCCGGATGTGCGGCATGGACGGCAGCTTGCCGCCCACGTGCCGGACCTCCACGCCCTGGTTGAAGCGCGGCGCCGACAGCAGCAGCGCGGAGACGAACTGGGAGGAGTTGGAGGCGTCGATCTCGACCGTGCCGCCCTCCAGGGCCCCGCCGCCCTGGACGGTCATGGGCAGTGCGCCCCGGCCGTCGTCGTCGATCCGGGCGCCGAGGGTGCGCAGGGCCGTGATGACCTGGCCGAGCGGCCGCTCGTAAGCGCGCGGGTCGCCGTCGAAGCGGATGTCGCCGTCGGCCAGGGTGGCCACGGGCGGCAGGAAGCGCATGACGGTGCCCGCGTTGCCGACGTCGACGGTGGCCGGGCCGTGCAGGGCGGCCGGGATGATCCGCCAGGCCTCGCCGCTGTCGCCGTCGGCGGAGCTGGAGGAGACGGTCTCCTCGATGCCGACGCCCAGCGCCCGCAGGGCGTCCGACATCAGCTGGGAGTCGCGCGAGCGCAGCGGGCGGCGCACCCAGCCCGGCTCGGCCGCGAGGGCGGCGAGCACGAGTGCGCGGTTGGTGACCGATTTGGACCCCGGCACGGTGACGGTGGCGTGGACGGCCCCGTCCGCGAACGGAGCGGGCCAGAGGTCGGGAAGCGCGGGGGTGTCGGTCATGGCCCTTACTTTAGTGGCTCCCCACGGCCCCGGACCTGGATCGCTGCCCCGTCTCAGAGGGCGAGCAGCCAGCGCCCTCCGCCGATGAGGCAGCACAGGGTGACCGTGTGGAACAGGAGCAGCCAGGCGACGGGGTGCACGTGCGTGAGCCGGCCCAGCTGGTCGGCGTCGGACTCCGGCGCCCCGCCGCCGCGGCGCTGGGCCTGGAGCTCGAACACCGGCCGCACCGCACCGAGCAGAGCGAACCACACCACCGCGTACGCGAACGCCGCCTGCACCGCTTCGGGGGCCTTCCACGACACCAGCAGGAAGGCCCCGCCGGTCAGGACGACCGTCAGCAGCCCGTACGCGTTGCGGATCATCACCAGCATCACCAGCAGCAGCGCGGTCGCCACCCACAGCAGCAGCGTGATCCGGTGCGCCGCCAGCAGGGCCGCGCCGCCCAGGCCCAGCAGCGCGGGCGCCGTGTAGCCGGCGGCGAGCATCAGGACCATGCCGATCCCGGTCGGCTTGCCCCAGCTGAGGGTGAGCCCGCTGGTGTCGGAGTGCAGCCGTATCCCGGTGAGCCGGCGCCCGGTCAGCAGGGCGAGCAGCCCGTGGCCGCCCTCGTGCGCGATGGTGATCGCGTTGCGGGAGAGCAGCCACACCGGCCGCGGCGCGACGACGGCGAGCGCGGCCAGTCCCGTCGCCACCACCAGCCACCACGGGGGCGAGGTCTGTATTCCGGTGAGCCGGTCCCAGAGGCCGGCCGTCGTGCTGCTGTCCATGGAGTGGCGGACTCCTTGCGGTCGGGTATCGGTGCCATGGCAGTGTGTCAGCCATGTGCGGAAGGTTTGCGGCGAGTCGGACGCCCCTGGAACTGGCGGGGATATTCGGGATCGAGCGGTGGGAGCCGAGCGAGACCCTGGCCCCCGACTGGAACGTGGCGCCGACGAAGGAGGTCCACGTCGTCCTGGACCGTCCCCTGAAGGACGCGCGGGACCCGCGTCCGGTTCGCCAGCTGCGGGTGGTGAAGTGGGGCCTGGTCCCGTCCTGGGCGCAGAACCCGGAGGGCGCGGCCCGGATGATCAACGCCCGGTCCGAGACCCTGCACGAGAAGCCCTCCTTCCGCCGCGCCTTCGCGCAGCGCCGCTGCATCGTCCCCGCCGACGGGTACTACGAGTGGGTCACCGCGCACGACGAGCGGCAGCTGGAGGTCGAGGGGAAGAAGAAGCGGGCCCGCAAGCAGCCCTACTTCGTGCTCCCCGCCGACGGCTCGGTCTTCGCGATGGCCGGGATCTACGAGTTCTGGCGCGACGCGGCCCTGCCCCCCGACCACCCCCGGGCCTGGTGGGCCACCTGCTCGGTGATCACCGCCGAGGCCGAGACGGCACCGCTGGGGGTGCCGCCCGCCGAGGGACCGCGCTCGCTCTCCGAGATCCACCCCCGCATGCCGCTGATGCTGACCCCGGACCGCTGGGACGCCTGGCTGGATCCCGCCCGCACCGACGAGAACGGCCTGCGGGAGCTGCTGGCGGCCCCGCCCGGCGGGCTGATGCGGGCGTACCCGGTGGCCACGGCCGTGAGCAACGTACGCAACAACGGGCCCGAACTCCTCGCGGAGCTGGAGGCGCCGGAGGAGGCCACCCTGTTCTAGGCGGTGTCGTCAGCGCCCCGCCCGGCCCGGCGCTCCCGCCACGACACGCCCCCGTGTCCCATCGGCGGGGGCGGCCGCTCCCGCCCGGCAGGATGGGCCCATGAGCACGCGTACCGAGAGTGTCGCCACCCCGGCCGGCGAGGCCCGGATCACCTGGCACACCGCCCGCGCCGCCCGGCTGGTGCTGGCCCTGGGCCACGGCGCGGGCGGCGGCATCGAGGCCCGCGACCTCCAGGCCCTGGCCGCCGCCCTCCCCGCCCGGGGCGTCACCGTGGCCCTGGTCGAGCAGCCCTGGCGGGTCGCCGGGAAGAAGGTCGCCGCCGCGCCCAAGGTGCTGGACGAGGGCTGGCGGGCCCTGTGGCCCGCCCTGGAGCGGCCCGGGCTGCCCGTGGTGGCCGGCGGGCGCAGCGCGGGGGCCCGGGTGGCGTGCCGCACCGCCGCCGGGCTGGGCGCGGCCGGTGTGCTGGCGCTGGCCTTCCCGCTGCACCCGCCCGGCAAGCCGGAGAAGTCCCGCGCCGAGGAGCTGCTGGGCGCCGGACGGCCGACGCTGGTGGTGCAGGGCGGCCGGGACCCCTTCGGGCGGCCGCAGGAGTTCCCGCCGCCGGGCGCGGGGGACCCGTACGAGCTGGTGGAGGTGGCCTCCGGCGACCACGGTTTCGCCGTGCCTAAGAAGGGCGGCCCGACGCAGGAGGAGGCCCTGGAAGTGATCACCGGCGCGGTGGCCCCGTGGCTCGCCCGGCTCATCGGCTGAGCCCCGTTTCCCGGCTCGGGGGAGCCCGGCTCCGGCCGGGACCTGACAGATTCCGGGGTGACCCCGCTCACCCGGCCCCGGCGGACCCCGCCGGGCGCCGGAAACCCTTGGCGCACCAGGGAATGCCCTGCCCGGGCCGCCTGTTGTGGGGAGTGTCGGAACGCAGGGGAAAGACGTCGGAGGAGAGGGAGCGCATGACCCAGGTCATCAGCCAGAACCGTCCGCAGGCCGCTGACCTGGACTGGACGGTGCTGCCCGCCCCCAAGCGCGGCTCGCTTCGGGCGGCGGAGGGCCGGGATGGTCGACTATTCTCCGATTCGAGCGGATCCGCTTTCGGAGCCGCCACGCTGTCGGAGGAGGTGGGTCCTGTCGCTGGGACCGACGAAGGCCAGGCACAGGAGACGACCGCGGAGCGCAACGCGCGCTTCGAGCGGGACGCCCTCGGCTACCTCGACCAGATGTACTCCGCCGCGCTGCGCATGACGCGCAACCCGGCCGACGCCGAGGACCTGGTCCAGGAGACCTACGCGAAGGCGTACGCGTCCTTCCACCAGTTCCGCGAGGGCACCAACCTCAAGGCGTGGCTCTACCGCATCCTCACCAACACGTTCATCAACTCCTACCGCAAGAAGCAGCGCGAGCCGCAGCGCAGTGCCGCCGAGGAGATCGAGGACTGGCAGCTCGCGCGCGCCGAGTCGCACATGTCGACCGGTTTGCGTTCCGCCGAGTCGCAGGCGCTCGACCACCTGCCCGATTCGGACGTGAAGGAAGCGCTCCAGGCCATTCCGGAGGAGTTCCGCATCGCGGTCTATCTTGCCGACGTAGAGGGCTTTGCGTACAAGGAGATCGCGGACATCATGGGTACACCCATCGGTACGGTCATGTCGCGGCTGCACCGTGGGCGCCGTCAACTCCGCGGAATGCTGGAGGACTATGCCCGTGAGCGCGGGCTGGTTCCCGCCGGCGCGGGAGAGTCGAACGACCTGAAAGGCTCGGGCTCATGAGCTGCGGAGAGCCGCACGAGACGGAGTGCGCCGAGGTCCTGGACCATCTGTACGAGTTCCTGGACCACGAGATGCCCGACAGTGACTGCACGAAGTTCGAGACGCACTTCGGCGAATGCAATCCCTGTCTGGAGAAGTACGGCCTGGAACAGGCCGTGAAGAAGCTGGTCAAGCGCTGCTGCGGATCGGACGACGTGCCGACCGACCTCCGCTCCAAGGTCATGGGACGGATCGAACTGATCCGCTCGGGTCAGGCCGTGCCCGAAGGCGACATCACCGCCGGACCCGCGACCGGCTGAACGGCCGGCGTCGTTCCGCTGAACCTCCGCCCCCGGAACTCCACTTCGTTCACTCGAAGGTGCTAATCCGGGGGCGCCCGTACGGTGCAATACGAAAATGGGCCCCCGCTCGGTTCGGGGGCCGCCCTATTCTCCCCTCGCGGTACCGCTCGTGTCCGGTACCCGGATTCCCGGCCCCTGGGGGAGGAGAGCGCCATGCGGGTACTGCCCCCGGCGGCGCGCGCCTGCGTCCTGGCCGCCGTTCTCGCCGCCGCGGCATGCGCCGCCCCCGCCCTCCTCGCGCCGGCCTCGACGCCCTGGCCCGCCGTGGCCCTGCTGGCCCTCCTCTCCCTCGGCTGCGAGGGGACGCGGGCCCTGCCCGTCCTGGGCCGCCGGGTCCCCGAGGGCATCGGCTCCTTCCTCCCGGTGGTGATGGCCGCCGTCTTCCTGCTCCCGCCCCCGGCCGCCGCGCTCGTCGCCCTGCCGGGCGGACTCGCCCAGAGCGTCGTCCAGCGGCCCGCCAGGGTGCGCCGGATCTGGCACGCCGCACAGCAGGCGACGGCCGCCTGGGCGGCCGGGCAGGCCTACGGGCTCCTCGGCGGACCGCAGGCCCTCACCGGCCGGGGCGGCGGCGCGGGACCGCCCGGGGACGCCGGACCCACCGCCTGGGTGGTGGCCGACTTCCCGTACGTGCTGCTCCCCGCGGCCGTCGCGGCCGTCGTCTTCTGCCTGGTGCTCACCGCCCTCGACGGGGCCGTCCTGGCCGCCGCCGAACACCGGCCCGCCGCCACCGCCTGGCGCGGCACCGCCGCCTCCCTGGCCCAGTACGGCGCGCACGGGCTGGCCGGACTGATGATGGCCGTCATGTGGCGCAGCCCGTACGGGGTGCCGGCCGCGCTGCTCGTCCTGCTGCCGATGTACATCTCCTGCTGGGTCTTCGCCCAGTACCAGCGCGAGAGCGCCGCGCACCGGGCCACGATCCGCGCCCTCGTCCAGGCCGTCGACATCAAGGACCGCTACACGCGCGGGCACAGCGAACGGGTCGGCCAGGCCTCCGCCATGATCGCCCGCGAGCTGGGCATGGGCGACGACCGCCTGGAGGTGGTCCGGATCGCCGGGATCCTGCACGACGTCGGCAAGCTGGGCGTGCCGACCCGGCTGCTGCGCAAGGACGGGCCGCTGACCCCGGAGGAGCGCAGGATCATCGAGCTGCACCCCGAGTACGGACACGAGATGGTGCGGGGCATCGGATTCCTCGGGGAGGCCCGGTCCGCGATCCTGCACCACCACGAGCGGGTCGACGGCCGCGGGTACCCGTACGGGCTGAGCGGGGACCAGATCCCGGTCCTGGCCCGCGTGGTGGCGGTGGCCGACTCCTTCGACGCGATGACCTCCACCCGCTCCTACAGCCGGGCCCGGCCGGTCGAGACCGCCCTGGCGGAGCTGGAGCGCTGCGCGGGCGCGCAGTTCGACCCGGCGATGGTGCGGGCCCTGGCCGCCGCCATCGGCCGGCACGGCTGGCACCCCGTCGTCACCTCGGACGTGGACCTCCAGGTCATCCCCGCCGCACCCGGCCCGCCACCGCCGGGGCCCGGCGGGGCGCCGGCCGGCGGTGCGGCGGCCGGGGATCCGCGGGCCGCCGATCCGGCCGGGCGGGCCGGGGGCGGCCGGTGAGGGCCCTCGCCGTCTGGGCGGTACGCGCCGCCGCCGGGCTGCTCGCGGCCGCCGGGCTGGGCCACACCCTGTGGACCGGCGTCGTCGAGCCCGGCACCGCCCTCGCCTTCGGCACGCTGGTCGCCCTCGGCGAACTCGCCCGGCGCGACCCCCGCCCGGCCTCCGCGGGCCCCTCCACCGAAGGCGCCGGTCCCGCCGGGCCCCGCCAGCCCGCACCGCTCGGCTCCGCCGGAGCCCTCGCCTACGCCCTGCTCGGACAGAACGCCGGACACCCCACCCACCACGGGGTGCTCCAGACCGTCGCCGTCGTCGTCGCGGCCGCCCTCGCCGGGATCGTCCCGCACGTAGCCCGGGGCCACGGCCCGGCCCTGGACCACGTCGCCCGCCGGGTCCTCACCGTCGCCTTCGCCGCCGCCTGCTTCCAGCCGCTCCACCACTCCGGGCAGCTCGGCGACCACCTGGGGCAGGGCCCGTACCTCGTCCTGTTCCTGCTGCTCCTGCTGGGCCTCACCGCCCTGTGCGACGCCGTGCTCGCCGCCGTCCCGGCCGGGGCCCGCACCGGCTGGCCGTACGGGCCCCTGCTCCGCGACGAGCTGCGCGCCCTGCCCGGCACCGGCTCGGCGATCTGCGCCACCGGGGTCGTGATGGCCCTCGGCGTGGCCGTGGCGGGCCTGTGGGCCCTCCCGGTCTTCTGCGTGCCGCTGCTGCTGACCCAGATGTCCCTCCACCGGATCACCGCCGTCCGCACCACCTACCGCCAGACCATCACCTCCCTGGCCCGGGCCACCGAGATCGCCGGGTACACCGCCCCCGGGCACGCCCGCCGGGTCGCCGCCCTGAGCCGCGAGGTCGGCCGCGAGCTGGGCCTGTCGGAACGGGAGCTCACCGTGCTGGAGTACGCCGCGCTGATGCACGACATCGGCCAGCTCTCGCTCGTCGACCCGGTCCCCGCCGGAGCCACCGAGGACCTGCCCGCCGCCGAAGCCCGCCGGATCGCCGAGCTGGGCGGTGAGGTGGCGCGCCAGACCGGGGTGCCGGCCGAGGTCGCGGTGATCGTGGAACGCCAGGCGGATCCGTACCGCGAGCAGCCCTTCGCCGCCCGGATCGTGCGCGCGGTCAACGCGTACGACGACCTCGCGGGCGGGAGCCGTCACCCGGGCGGCTCACTGGCCGCACTCGAACAGCTGCGCCTGGGCACCGGGCGCGACTACCAGCCGGAGGTCGTGGAGTCCTTGGCGAGGGTTCTGGCCAGGGGAGGACGCGGCAGGGTCGTAGCCGTTCCACCGGGGTAACCCATGGGTAATGAGCGGCTGTCCGAGCGGGCATGGTTGGATGCAGTAGGAGTGTCCGTGAGGGTGTGCGCAAGGCTGCACCTGTCCCCCAGCCACCGCTGGGGGTGCCCCCAAGCAGGCGGGAATCGTGAGGATCTTCGGGAAGGTACGGCATCGGCCCTCCGCTTCGTGGCGGCAGGCCACCGACCGCGCGTTCACGCTGATCGGCGACGGTCGGTACGAGGACGCGGGCGCGCTGCTGACCAGGGCTGCGGACCTGGAGCCCTGGCTGTCCGAGTCCTGGTTCAACCTGGCCCTGCTGCACAAGTTCCGGCACGACTGGGAGCAGGCCAGAGCGGCGGGGCTGCGCGCGGTGGCCCTGCTCGACCGGGAGACCGGCGCCCCGGACTGGTGGAACGTGGGGATCGCCGCGACCGCGCTCCAGGACTGGCCGCTGGCCCGCCGGGCCTGGCAGGCGTACGGCCTGAAGGTGCCCGGCGACCCGCACAGCACGGCGGGGACGGGCGAGCCGGTGGGCATGGAGCTCGGCAGCGCCGCCGTCCGGCTGTCCCCCGAGGGCGAGGCCGAGGTCGTGTGGGGCCGCAGGCTGGATCCAGCCCGCATGGAGGTCCTGTCCATCCCGCTGCCCTCCTCCGGGCGGCGCTGGGGCGAGGTCGTCCTGCACGACGGGGTGCCGCACGGCGAGCGGGTCACCGCGGCCGGCCCCTCGTACCCGGTCTTCGACGAGATCGAGCTGTGGGCCCCCTCGCCGGTGCCGACCTGGGTGGTGCTGCTGGAGGCGGCCACCGAGGCCGACCGTGACGCGCTGGAGCAGCTGGCCTCGGACGCCGGCTTCGCCGCCGAGGACTGGTCCTCCTCGGTGCGGCTGCTGTGCCGGACCTGTTCGGAGAGCGAGATGCCGAGCGGCGAGGACAACGGCGACCACCTGGACCCGCACGACCACAGCGAACCGGGCCACCCCGGCCCGCTCGGCCACCGCACGGCCGGATCCGGCTCCCTGTGGGTGCCCGAGCGCGAATGCGGCATCGCGGCGCCGGCGGGCCTGGTGCGCGGGCTGCTCGACGGCTGGGTCGCCGACAGTCCGGACAGCCGGGAGTGGCGGGATCTCGAAGAAGTCTGCTGACCCAGGGCCGTAGGCTGTACGGGCACACCACGGACTTGAGGGAAGGCGTACGGCGGACATGGCGCAGCAGGAGAACCAGGTGACCCCGATCGACGACGAGGGCTACGTCGTGGACACCGAGGACTGTGAGGCGCGCGAGCTCGCCTACCGCGAGCGCGGTACGTCCCGCCCGATCACGGTGGTCGGCAACCCGGTGCTGCACCGCGAGTGCAAGGACGTCACGGAGTTCGGCGACGAGCTGGCGCAGCTGATCGACGACATGTTCGCCAGCCAGAAGACCGCCGAGGGCGTGGGCCTGGCCGCCAACCAGATCGGCGTCGACGCCAAGGTCTTCGTGTACGACTGCCCGGACGACGACGGCGTGCGCCACACCGGTGTCGTGGTCAACCCGAAGCTCGTCGAGCAGCCGGCCGGCTCCCGCGTCCTGGACGACTCGAACGAGGGCTGCCTGTCGGTCCCGACCGCGTACGCCTCCCTGGCCCGCCCGGACTACGCCGAGGTCACCGGCCAGGACGCCCAGGGCAACCCCATCAAGGTCCGCGGCACGGGCTACTTCGCGCGCTGCCTCCAGCACGAGACCGACCACCTGTACGGGTACCTGTACATCGACCGCCTCTCGAAGCGCGACCGCAAGGACGCGCTGCGCCAGATGGCGGAGAACACCCCGCGCTACGAGATCGTCCCGAACGACTGATCCCGGCCGCGCGCCGCACACGGACGAAGGCCCCGCTCCGGAACCGGAGGCGGGGCCTTCGTGTGTGGGGGGTGCGGGGCGCGGCCGGCGTGACCGGATGACATCACCGTCGGCGGACCACGGCCAGACCTGCGCCGCCGGAATGTCAAGTCATGGTCGATAACCGGCCGTTGGGCTGTGGTCAGGCCGCGGTGCGGGGCCCCCGGAAGGTGCGGCGGAAGGTGTTCGGGGTGGTGCCCAGGGTCCGCAGGAAGTGGTGACGCAGGGCCGCCGCCGTCCCGAAGCCGCTGCGGCCCGCGATGGCGTCCACCGTGTCGTCCGTGGCCTCCAGCAACTCCTGCGCCAGCAGCACCCGCTGGCGCAGCACCCACTGGTAGGGGGTGGTCCCCGTCTCCTGGAGGAAGCGCCGGGCGAAGGTCCGGGGTGACATCCGGGCCCGCTCCGCCAGCCGCTCGACGGTGATCTCCTCGTCCAGGTGGCGGGCCATCCACCCGATCACCTCGCCGACCGTGTCGCAGGCGGTGCGGGGGAGCGGCCGCTGGATGAACTGGGCCTGGCCGCCGTCCCGGTGGGGCGGTACGACCATCCGCCGGGCGATGGTGTTGGCCACCTCGGCCCCGTGCTCCTGGCGGACCACGTGCAGGCAGGCGTCGATGCCCGAGGCGGTGCCGGCGGCGGTGATCACCGCGCCCTCGTCCACGTAGAGCACGTCCGGGTCGACCCGGGCCGCCGGGAAGCGGCGCATCAGCGCCGGGGCGTGCAGCCAGTGGGTGGTGCAGCGCCGCCCGTCCAGCAACCCGGCCGCACCGAGCATGAAGGCGCCGCTGCACACGCTGAGCACCCGCGCCCCCCGGTCCACGGCCCGGCGCAGGGCGTCGAGGAGGGGCTCGGGGTAGTCCCGTACCGGCGCCCGCCGGTCGGCGGGCAGGCAGATCAGATCGGCCTCCTCCAGCCGCTCCAGCCCGTGCGCCGGTGCGATGGTGAAACCGACGTCCGCCATGGTCAGCGGCCCTTCCTCGGCCGCGCACACCGCGAAGTCGTACACGGGCAGCCCCTGCTCGCTCCGGTCGATCCCGAAGACCTCGCAGAAGATCCCGAACTCGAAGGGCGCCACTCCGTCGACGAAGGCCACCGCCACGTTCTTCAGCATGGTCCCAGTGTGGCAGTAATTCGCTCTTCCATGACAGTCCTGCCACTGTCCGGTTCCGGCGGTACCGACGATCTTTGAGTCATGAACACGTTCCTCGACTACCTCACCGTCCTCGCCGTGGCCGCCCTGCTCCTCGCCCCCGCCCTGTACGGGGCCCTGCACGAGCGCCGCACCGACCGCCAGCTCACCGCGGCGGCCCACCCGGAGCCGGCGCCGCGCCGGACGGCGGCCGGTCCCCGCCGGGCCGGAACCCGGTCCGCCGCGTGGCGCCGGGGCCGCGTGGCGCACTGACCGCCCCGCGCAGGGCAAGACCGCGCAGGCGACCGCCAAGCCGACCCGCAAGAAGGAGCGGCTGACGCCCGAGCCCGGACGCGGAACGGCCCCGCCCGTGAACCGCGGGCGGGGCCGAAGCGGGCTGCGACCGCGGCCTAGAAGTCCTCGTCCAGGTCGACGGTGCCCTCGACCGCGACCTGGTAGGCCGACGGGCGGCGCTCGAAGAAGTTCGTCAGCTCCTGGACACCCTGGAGCTCCATGAAGGAGAACGGGTTCTGCGAGCCGTACACCGGCGGGAAGCCGAGGCGGACCAGGCGCTGGTCGGCGACGCACTCCAGGTACTCGCGCATCGACTCGGTGTTCATGCCCGGCAGGCCGTCACCGCACAGGTCCCGGCCGAACTGCAGCTCCGCCTCGACGGCCTCCTTCAGCATGTCGGTGACCTGCTGCTGGAGGGCGTCGTCGAAGAGCTCCGGCTCCTCCTTGCGGACGGTGTCCACGACCTCGAAGGCGAAGTTCATGTGCATGGTCTCGTCACGGAAGACCCAGTTGGTGCCCGTCGCCAGACCGTGCAGCAGGCCGCGCGAGCGGAACCAGTACACGTACGCGAAGGCGCCGTAGAAGAACAGGCCCTCGATGCACGCGGCGAAGCAGATCAGGTTCAGCAGGAAACGGCGCCGGTCGGCGGCCGTCTCCAGCCGGTCGATCTTCTCGACCGAGTCCATCCACTTGAAGCAGAACTGCGCCTTCTCACGGATGGAGGGGATGTTCTCCACCGCGTCGAAGGCCGCCGCGCGGTCGTCGGGGTCGGGCAGGTAGGTGTCGAGCAGCGTCAGGTAGAACTGGACGTGCACGGCCTCCTCGAACAGCTGGCGCGACAGGTACAGGCGCGCCTCCGGGGAGTTGATGTGCTTGTACAGCGTCAGCACCAGGTTGTTCGCGACGATCGAGTCGCCCGTCGCGAAGAACGCCACCAGACGGCCGATCATGTGCTGCTCGGACGGCGTCAGCTTCGCGAGGTCCGCGACGTCGGAGTGGAGGTCGACCTCCTCCACCGTCCAGGTGTTCTTGATCGCGTCGCGGTAGCGCTCGTAGAAGTCCGGGTAGCGCATCGGACGCAGGGTCAGCTCGAAGCCCGGGTCGAGAAGGTTCTTCTGGTCGTTGGAGCTCATTACTGGCAGGCCTCGCAGGACTCGGGGTTCTCAAGGGAGCAGGCCAGCGCCTCGGCGTCGAGGGCCTGCGGGAGGGGCGTGGCGGCGGCGGCCGGGACGGCGGCGGCGCCGGACGCGGCGCGGGCGATCTTCGTCGCCGGGCGGGAGCGCAGGTAGTACGTGGTCTTCAGGCCCTGCTTCCAGGCGTACGCGTACATCGAGCTGAGCTTGCCGATGGTGGGCGTCTCCAGGAACAGGTTGAGCGACTGGCTCTGGTCCAGGTACGGGGTACGGGCCGCCGCCATGTCGATCAGGCCGCGCTGCGGGATCTCCCACGCCGTGCGGTACAGCTCGCGGATCTCCGCCGGGATCCAGCCGAAGCCCTGGACGGAACCGGAGGAGTCGCGCAGCGCCTCGCGGGTCTGCGCGTCCCACACCCCGAGCTCCTTGAGGTCCTCCACCAGGTAGGCATTGACCTGGAGGAACTCACCGCTGAGGGTCTCGCGCTTGAAGAGGTTGGAGACCTGCGGCTCGATGCACTCGTACACGCCCGCGATCGAGGCGATGGTGGCCGTCGGGGCGATGGCGAGGAGCAGCGAGTTGCGCATGCCGGTCTTCGCGATCCGGGCGCGCAGGGCGTCCCAGCGCTCGGGCCAGGTGGGCTCGACGTCGTAGTGGTCGGGGTGCAGGACGCCCTGGGCGGTACGGGTCTCGGCCCAGGCCGGGAGCGGGCCGCTGCGCTCGGCGAGGTCGCAGGAGGCCTCGTACGCGGCCAGCATGATCCGCTCGGAGATCCGCGTGGAGAGGGCCTTCGCCTCGGCGGAGTCGAAGGGCAGGCGCAGCTTGAAGAAGACGTCCTGGAGGCCCATGGCGCCCAGGCCCACCGGACGCCACCTGGCGTTGGACCGGCCGGCCTGCTCGGTCGGGTAGAAGTTGATGTCGACGACGCGGTCGAGGAAGGTCACGGCCGTGCGGACGGTCTCGTCCAGGCGCTCCCAGTCCATCCGGCCGTCGGCGACGAACGCACCGAGGTTGACCGAGCCGAGGTTGCAGACGGCGGTCTCGCCGTCGTTGGTGACCTCGATGATCTCGGTGCAGAGGTTGGAGGAGTGGACGACGGTGCCGGGCAGCGCGGTCTGGTTCGCGGTCCGGTTCGAGGCGTCCTTGAAGGTCATCCAGCCCTGGCCGGTCTGCGCGAGCGTGCGCATCATGCGGCCGTACAGGTCGCGGGCCGGCATGGTCTTCTTCGCGAGGCCCGCCGCCTCCGCCTTGAGGTAGGCGGCGTCGAACTCGTCGCCGTACAGGTCCACCAGCTCGGGGACGTCGGCCGGGGAGAACAGCGACCAGTCGGCGTCGGCGTTCACGCGGCGCATGAACTCGTCCGGGATCCAGTGCGCGAGGTTGAGGTTGTGCGTGCGGCGCTGGTCCTCGCCGGTGTTGTCGCGCAGTTCCAGGAACTCCTCGATGTCCGCGTGCCAGGTCTCCAGGTAGACGGCCGCGGCGCCCTTGCGGCGCCCGCCCTGGTTCACGGCGGCGACGGAGGCGTCGAGGGTCTTCAGGAACGGCACGATGCCGTTGGAGTGGCCGTTGGTGCCGCGGATCAGCGAACCGCGGGCGCGGATGCGGGAGTACGAGAGGCCGATGCCGCCGGCGTGCTTGGAGAGGCGGGCCACCTGGTGGTAGCGGTCGTAGATCGAGTCCAGCTCGTCCAGCGGGGAGTCCAGCAGGTAGCAGGAGGACATCTGCGGGTGTCGGGTGCCGGAGTTGAAGAGCGTGGGGGAGGACGGCAGGTAGTCGAGGCGGCTCATCAGCCGGTAGAGCGAGGCCACTTCCTCGACGGCCTGGACGCTCTCGTCCTCGGCGAGACCGCAGGCCACGCGCAGCATGAAGTACTGCGGGGTCTCGATCACCTGGCGGGTGTGCGGGTGCCGCAGCAGGTAGCGGCTGTGCAGGGTGCGCAGGCCGAAGAAGCCGAAGCGGTCGTCCGCACCGTCGGCGAGCGCGTGCTCGACCAGCGCGTTCAGCCGGCCGGCGTGGGCGGCGACGAAATCGGCGGTCCGGTCGGCGATCAGGCCCTCGCGGTGGCCGACGGCGACGGACTCGGCGAAGGAGGTGGCGCCCTGGCCGGCGGCCTCGTCGGCCACGGCCAGCGTCAGCAGGCGGGCGGCGAGGCGGGAGTAGGCCGGGTCCTCGGAGATCAGGCCCGCCGCGGCCTCGGTGGCCAGCCCGCGCAGCTCGGCCTCGTCGGCCGCGGAGCTGCGTCCGCGCAGCGCGGCGGCGGCGACCCGGCCCGGGTCGGTGTCGGGGAGGTCGGCGGTCAGCTCGGTGAGAGTACGCAGCAGCGCGGCCCCCGGGCCTTCGGTGGTGTCGCCAGAAACGGACTCGGCGCGCGGTGCGGAAGGCGCGATGGTCACGGCGGGAGCTCTCCCTCGCTCGGCCCGGTCGTCGGCGGATCGGGGCAGGGGGAGGCGCGTGCGGGCGCGACGGAATCGCGTACTCACCGCATGGCGTCCACCGGCCCAACCGCGAAGCCCGGACGTGTCGGCACCCGGTTCGGTCGACCCGGGCGCACTGTCGGCAGGTCCTCGGACTTGTCATACCGTTGCGGGACAGTTCCGGATTCACACCGGATTCCCCTGCGGCGACAGCGAGGATGAGCATACATGTGGGGGGCCACCGATGCGCGACCCCCCACATGTTGTGTCGGTGCGGCTACAGCTCCAGACGGTAGGTCAGCAGCGTCAGGGCCGGGAACGGCGACCAGTCGAGCTCCGGAGTGCGGACGAAACCCATGCGCTCGTAGATCCGCCGGGCGCCCGGCATGGCCGGCTGCGTGGACAGCACCAGAGCCGTGAGCCCCAGGGCCCGGGCCCGCTCGGCGCAGGCCCGTACGAGGGCCTCCCCGACCCCCTGCCAGCGCGCCTCGGGAGCCACCGCGAGCATCCGGAACTCCGCCTCCTGCGGGCCGGCCACGTCCGCGAGCCGGCTCCCGGGTGCGGCGAACGTCACGCCGCCGAGCAGCCGGCCGTCCCGCACGGCGACCAGCACCTCGCCTTCGCCGGCCCGCCCGGCCACGTCGCGCAGCGCGTTCAGGTAGGTGTCGTCCTCGTTCAGGTCGAGCAGTCCGTCCCCGGTGTAGGCCGCGCCGGTGATCTCGCCCAGCCGCTCGTACTCGTCCGCCCTCGCGGTTCTGATGTCGAAGTCCATGCCCCCGAGTGTGCGCCACGCCTGCCGGCTGCCCGGCGCCGTCGTCGCGGGAGGTGCGCCGGACGCGCCGAAGGGCCCCGCCGTCCCGGTGCGGGACGGCGGGGCCCTTTCGCGGGCACGAGTGCCCTCAGCAGCAGCGGAAGCCCTCCCGGGGGTCCGCCTCGCGGGCGTCGGTACGGGCCCGCTCGAAGGCGCGCCGGGTCATGACCTCGGCGTCCGGGTCGTGCGTGCGGGCGTGCGCGACGTAGCGGTCGTACGCGGCCTCGCCGGAGAACTCCCGTACGAAGAACCGGGCCTTCGCCAGCGCCCCGCGCACCCGGCTCACGCGACCGGTTCCTTGGCCGGGCTGCCGCGCCCGTCGAGGCCGGCGGCCGCGAGCTCGGCCTTCTCCTCGGCCGTGGCGATGAGCCCGGCCGGGGCGATGATCTTCGACTCGGTCCACGGCACCTCGGAGAGGCGGACGGACTCGGGGTGGGCGATGGCCTTGAGGCAGGTCCGGGCCGCGTCCGCCAGCACGATGATGATCAGGACCGCGAACAGCGCCGACAGGACCCCGTCGACCGTCGCGTTGGTGACCACGGTGTGCATGTCGTCCATGTTCTTGGCGGGCGGGAGCACCTTCCCGGCGTCGATGCCGGTCTGGTACTTGTCGCGCTGCGCGAAGAAGCCGACCTTCACGTCGTCGGAGAAGACCTTCTGGTAGCTCGCCGTGAGCGTGACGGCCACGTCCCAGGCCAGCGGAACGGCCGTGACCCAGGCCCACTTGAGCCGCCCGGACTTGACCAGCAGCGTGGTGCAGACGGCCAGCGCGACCGCCGCGAGCAGCTGGTTCGCGATGCCGAACAGCGGGAAGAGCTGGTTGATGCCGCCCAGCGGGTCCTTCACGCCGACCCACAGGAAGTAGCCCCAGCCGCCGACCACGACGGCGCTCGCGAGCCACACGCCCGGCTTCCAGCTGACGTTCCGGAAGGACTTGTGGACGTTGCCGAGGGTGTCCTGGAGCATGAACCGGCCGACGCGGGTGCCCGCGTCGACGGTGGTCAGGATGAAAAGGGCCTCGAACATGATGGCGAAGTGGTACCAGAAGGCCTTCATCGCGGTGCCGCCGACCACCGCCGAGAAGATCTCCGACATGCCGAGCGCGAAGGTCGGCGCACCGCCCGTACGGGACAGCAGGCTGGCCTCCTCCACGTCCTTCGCGGCCTGCGCGAGGGCCTCCGGGCTGATGGCGAAGCCGAGGCCGGTCACCGCCTCCGAGGCGCTCTGGACGGTGGTGCCGACCACGCCGCCGGGGGAGTTGACCGCGAAGAACAGGCCGGGCTCGATGATGCACGCCGCGATCACCGCCATGACGGCGACGAAGGACTCGGTGAGCATGGCGCCGTAGCCGATGATCCGGACCTGGGTCTCCTTCTGGATCATCTTCGGGGTGGTGCCCGAGGCGACCAGCGAGTGGAATCCGGACAGGGCCCCGCAGGCGATGGTGATGAAGACGAAGGGGAACATCGCCCCGGCGAAGACCGGGCCGTCGCCGCGCGAGGCGAACTCGGTGACCGAGGGCATCTTCAGCGTCGGCATCGCGAGGACCACGCCGATCGCCATCAGCGCGATGGTGCCGACCTTCATGAAGGTGGACAGGTAGTCGCGGGGCGCGAGCAGCAGCCACACCGGCAGCACCGAGGCGACGAAGCCGTACACGACCATCCAGATGACCAGCGTCTCCTTCTCCAGGGTGAAGGTGTCAGCCCAGGAGGACTCGGCGACCCAGCCGCCGGCGACGATCGCGAGCAGCAGCAGCGCGACGCCGATGAAGGAGACTTCGGTGACCCGGCCCGGGCGCAGGACGCGCAGGTAGACGCCCATGAAGAGGGCGATCGGGATGGTCATGCCGATGGAGAAGACGCCCCAGGGGGAGTGCGCCAGCGCGTTGACGATGACCAGCGCGAGCACCGCCAGCAGGATGACCATGATGACGAACACGGCAATCAGGGCGGCGGCCCCGCCGACGGGGCCGATCTCGTCCCGGGCCATCTGGCCGAGCGAACGGCCGTCGCGCCGGGTGGAGAAGAACAGGGTCACCATGTCCTGGACGGCGCCGGCGAAGATGACGCCCGCGACGATCCAGATGGTGCCCGGCAGGTAGCCCATCTGCGCGGCGAGGACCGGGCCGACCAGGGGCCCGGCGCCGGCGACGGCGGCGAAGTGGTGGCCGAAGAGCACGCGCCGGTCTGTGGGATGGAAGTCGACACCGTTGTCGAGGCGTTCGGCGGGAGTGGCCCGCGTCTTGTCGACCTTCAGTACGCGGTCGGCGATGAAGCGCGCGTAGAAGCGGTAGGCGATGGCGTACGAGCCCAGCGCGGCGGCGAGCAGCCAGGCGGCGGAGATCTCCTCACCCCGGGAGAGCGCCAGTACGCCCCACCCGAGGGCGCCGACGAGGGCCACTCCCACCCAGATCGCCACGGACCGGGGAGAGGGCCTCCCCGAGGGCGAGGGCGAATCCGTGCCGGGGCGTGGACCCGCCGCTCCTCCCGCTGTCGGAGCCCCGTCCGTACCTGTTGCATCCGGTTCCGGCATGATCCTCGTCCCCTCGTTGATCATCTGCGTGAGCGCAGGGAATCTACGGGGGTCCCACCCATGGATGTAAGCCCCCGTCCGCATAGCGGTACGAGCGTCCACCCCAGGTGGAAGGGCAGTCAACCAGTGATCACGTGGCAGGTCGCCGGAGACGGGCAACGAACTTGTAACGGTCGCCGCGATATACCGATCGCACCCATTCGACCGGTTCTCCGTCGGCGTCGAGGGAGTGCCGGGAGAGCATCAGCATCGGCAGGCCCACGTCCGTGCCGAGCAGTCCCGCCTCGCGCGGGGTCGCCAGGGAGGTCTCGATGGTCTCCTCGGCCTCCGCGAGACGGACGTCGTACACCTCCGCGAGGGCGGTGTAGAGCGAGGTGTACTTGGCGAGGGAACGGCGCAGCGCCGGGAAGCGCTTGGCCGACAGGTGCGTGGTCTCGATGGCCATCGGCTCGCCGCTCGCCAGGCGCAGCCGCTCGATGCGCAGCACGCGTCCGCCGGTGGTGATCTTCAGCAGGCCCGCGAGGGTGTCGTCGGCGGTGACGTACCCGATGTCCAGGAGCTGCGAGGTGGGTTCCAGGCCCTGGGCGCGCATGTCCTCGGTGTAGGAGGAGAGTTGGAGCGGCTGTGAGACCTTGGGCTTGGCGACGAAGGTGCCCTTGCCCTGGATGCGTTCCAGCCGCCCCTCGACGACGAGCTCCTGCAGGGCCTGCCGGACGGTGGTGCGGGAGGTGTCGAACTCGGCCGCGAGCGTGCGTTCCGGCGGCACCGGGGTGCCGGGGGGGAGCGTTTCGGTCATGTCGAGCAAGTGCCGCTTGAGTCGGTAGTACTTGGGCACGCGCGCCGTTCGAGTGGCCGGCGCGCCTTCCGGCTCCGTGGTCGCCCCTTCGGTGGCCATCGCCGCCCGCCTTCCCGACTCCAGTTTCGCTGCCGTCACCGGCTCCTCCGATATGTGCGGTCACATGGTGACACGGGTGGGAGGGCAGGCCTCCTCCCCGCCCCGAGGTGTCGGTCCGATAACGGACCGAGCACCCGCTCATTAGACCCTTGACACCCCTAAAGGTCTAGGCCAAGCTCCCGGTACTGGTCTAAACCAATGTGGATCAGATCCCGGCCCCACGGCAGTACTTGGTACGTACGTCACCGCGGCGGGCGAGGGAAGGTGCAGCAGCATCCCTGAGGAGGGTGGCGTGAAGCGCAAGCTCATTGCGGCGGTCGGTGTCGTGGGCATGATGGTCGGAGTCGCGGCGTGCGGCAATGGCGGCGACGACAAGCCGAACGCCGACGCGTCGGGTGGCGCCAAGGAGATCACCGTCTGGGTGATGGACGGCTCCGCACCCAAGGCGTGGATCGAGCAGGTCAACAAGGAGTTCTCGGCCAAGCACCCCGGTGTCACGGTCAAGGTCGAGGAGCAGAAGTGGACGGGCATCCAGGAGAAGGTCACCACGGCCCTCTCCGAGAACACCCCTCCGGACGTCCTTGAGCTCGGCAACACCCAGACCGCCGGCTACGCGGTCACCGGCGGCCTCGCCGACCTGACGAAGGACAAGGCCAAGCTCGGCGCCGACGCCTGGCAGAAGAGCATGCTCGCCTCCGCCGAGGTCGACGGCAAGCTGTACTCCGCCCCCTGGTACGCCGCCAGCCGCGTCGTCGTCTACGACAAGAAGGCCTACGAGAAGGCCGGCGTCACCCCGCCCAAGACCCGCGACGAGTGGATCGCCGGCCTGGAGAAGCTGAAGGCGGCCGACCCCTCCGCGCAGCCGATCTACCTCCCCGGCCAGAGCTGGTACATCCTCGCCGGCTTCATCTGGGACGAGGGCGGCGACCTCGCCGTCAAGGACGGCGCCAAGTGGAAGGGCCAGCTGGGCACCCCGCAGGCCGCCTCCGCGATGGACTTCTACAAGAAGCTCCAGTCCTTCTCCACCGCCCCCAAGGACAAGGACGAGGCCACCCCGCAGCAGTCCACCGACATCGTCCCCAAGGGCGGCGTCTCCTCCTGGATCGGCCTCGGCTGGGAGGCCGGCGGTGCCGAGAAGGCCCTGAAGGACGCGGGCAAGGAAGCCGACTTCGGCTACTTCCCGATCCCCGGCAAGACGGCCGACAAGTCCGGCACCGTCTTCCTCGGCGGCTCGAACCTCGCCGTGGCCGAGCGCTCCAAGAACAAGGAGCTCGCCAAGGAGTGGCTGGCCCTCGCCACCGGCAAGGACCAGATGACCAAGTACGCCGCCGAGGTCAAGGGCGCGCTGCTGCCGAACCAGGTCGGCGCGAACTTCACCCCGGCCGCCGGCTCCTTCGCCGAGGCCATGGCCAAGGCCGGCCTCAACGGCAAGATCACCCCGGTGACCGCGGGCTGGGCCAACGTCGAGACCGAGCCGAACCCGATCAAGGAGTTCATGACCAAGGTCCTGAAGGGCGAGGACGCCGCCAAGGCGGGCGCGGACGCGGACAAGGAAATCGCGAACCGCATCAACAAGTAACAACGGCCCCACCCGGCAGTACCCGCACAGCCCAGCAGTGTGAACGCACCGGGGGGGGGGGGGGGGGGGGCGCCCCCCCCCCCCCCCCCCCCCCCCGCCCGGGGCGCACCCGCCCCCCCCCCCCCCCCCGCCCCCCCCCCACCCCCCCCCCCCCCCGCCGCGCCCCGCCCCCCCCCCCCCCCCCC
>NZ_JBIBCI010000003.1:0-13243 GCF_042901085.1 Streptomyces sp. NPDC012794 | reverse complement strand
CGGGGGGGGGGGCCCGCGAAAAATAAAACCCCCAACCAAAAAAACCCCCCCCCCCCCCCCCCCCGGCCGCCCCCCCCCCCCCCCCGCGCGGCCCCCCCCGGGGGGGGGGGGGGGGGGGCCCCCCCCCCCCCCCCCGCCCCCGGTCGCGCATTTGACTCCACAGTCAACCGCGAGGAAGCCAAGCCCATGACCGTGCACTCCCAGGGAGCGGCGACCAGCGCTCCACAGGACGCACCACACAAGTCCGCCGGACGGCCGCCGAAGGCGCCCACCGCCAAGACCGGCCCCGGCCCCGGTGATACGTCTCCTCGCGGGGGCAGAAGGCCCCTCCCCTCGGGATGGGTGCCCTACCTGCTGGTGCTGCCCGCCGTGGCGGCCATCGCGCTCCTGCTGCTGTACCCGCTGATCAAGAACGTGATCCTGTCCTTCCAGGACATCAACAAGATCGAGTTCATCCAGCGGAAGTACCCCTTCGCGGGACTGGAGAACTACACCCAGCTGCTCGGCGACACGAACTTCTGGACCGTCGTCGTCCGCAGCTTCGTCTTCACCTTCGCCAACGTCGTGCTGATCATGGTGATCGGCAGCCTCATCGGCATCCTGCTCAACCGGCTCGGCAAGTGGATGCGCCTGGTCCTGTCGATGGCGCTGGTGATGGCCTGGGCCATGCCCATCGTCGCCTCCGTCCAGGTCTTCTACTGGCTGTTCGACGAGCAGTTCGGCGTCATGAACTGGGTGATGCGCACGATCGGCTTCTCCGGCTACGAACAGCACAACTGGTTCGAGACCGGCCTGTCCACCCTGACGATCGTCACGCTCCTGGTGGTCTGGGGCTCCATCCCCTTCGTCGCCCTCAACATGTACGCCGGCCTCACCACGGTCGGCGCCGAGCTGTACGAGGCCGCCCGCATGGACGGCGCCAACGGCTGGCAGACCTTCTGGAAGGTCGTCTTCCCCAACCTGAAGCCCTTCTTCCTGGTCACCACCTTCCTCGAGGTGATCTGGGTCTTCAAGGCCTTCACCCAGGTCTACGCGATGAACAAGGGCGGCCCCGACCGCGCCTCCGAGATCCTCCCGGTCTTCGCCTATGTCGAGGGCCAGAGCCAGGCCCACTACGGCCTCGCCGCCGCGATCTCCGTCCTGACGATCCTGATCCTGCTGGTCGTCATGTCCTTCTACTTCCGCCTGATCCTGAAGCAGGAGGAGGAACAGTGAGCACCACCGCCGCCCCGAACGAGCCCGCGCAGCGGCTCCGCACCCGCCGGCCGCTGCGCCCCGCGACCGTCGCCAAGAACCTCGGCGCGCTGCTCCTGGCGCTGGTCTTCGTCTTCCCGGTCTACTGGATGTTCTCCTCGGCCCTCAAGCCGAACGGCGAGATCCTCACCAAGGACCCGGTCTTCGTCTTCACCCCGACGCTCGACAACTTCGGCAAGGCCACCGGCGTCGACGGCTTCTGGACGTACGTCACCAACAGCCTCGTGGTCACCGTGGGCGCCGTCCTGCTGGCCCTGCTGGTCGCCCTCGCGGCGAGCTTCGCCATCGCCCGCATGAAGTTCAAGGGCCGCAAGGGCCTCCTCCTCGGCGTGATGATGGCGCAGATGGCCCCCTGGGAGGTCATGGTCATCGCGATGTACATGATCGCCCGCGACGCCGAGATGCTGAACAGCATCGGCCTGCTCACCGCCGTCTACTTCGTGATGGTCCTCCCCTTCACCATCTGGACCCTGCGCGGCTTCATCGCCGCCGTCCCGGTGACCCTGGAGGAGGCCGCCCAGATCGACGGCTGCACCCGGGGCCAGGCCTTCCGCAAGGTGATCTTCCCGCTGCTGGCCCCCGGCCTGATGTCCACCTCGCTCTTCGGCTTCATCACCGCCTGGAACGAGTTCGCGATGGTCCTGATCCTGAACAAGGACAAGTCCGCCCAGACCCTGCCGCTGTGGCTGACCCAGTTCAAGACCGCCTTCGGCAACGACTGGGGCGCCACCATGGCCGCGTCCTCGATCTTCGCGATCCCCGTCCTGGTGATCTTCATCTTCCTCCAGCGCAAGGCCGTCGGCGGCATGACCTCCGGCGCCGTGAAGGGATAACGGCCCATGACTGTCCTTGCGCACCGCCCGGACACCCTGACCCGCGACGCGCTCGCCGTGCTCCAGCCCGGCTTCGAGGGCACCACCGCCCCCGCCTGGCTGCTGCGCCAGGTCGGCGAGGGCCTCACCGCGGTCGGCCTGTTCGGCCGCAACATCGCCTCGCCCGAGCAGCTCGCCGCGCTCACCGCGCAGCTGAGGGCGGTACGGGACGACGTACTCGTCGCCATCGACGAGGAGGGCGGCGACGTCACCCGCCTGGAGGTCCGGGACGGCTCGTCCTTCCCCGGCAACCTGGCCCTCGGCACCGTCGACGACACCGCGCTGACCCGCGAGGTCGCCCGCGAGCTGGGCCGCCGCCTCGCCGAATGCGGCGTCAACCTCAACTGGGCCCCCTCCGCGGACGTCAACTCCAACCCCGCCAACCCGGTCATCGGCGTCCGCTCCTTCGGCGCCGACACCGCCCTCGCCGCCCGGCACACCGCCGCGTACGTCGAGGGCCTCCAGGCCGCCGGCGTCGCCGCCTGCACCAAGCACTTCCCGGGCCACGGCGACACCAACGTCGACTCGCACCACGCGCTGCCCCGCATCGACGTGGACCTGGACACCCTCCAGGCCCGCGAGCTGATCCCGTTCAAGGCGGCCATGGAGGCCGGCACCAAGGCCGTGATGAGCGCCCACATCCTGGTGCCCGCCCTCGACCCCACCCGCCCCGCCACCCTCAGCCCGCAGATCCTCACCGGTCTGCTGCGCAAGGAGCTGGGCTACGAGGGCCTCATCGTCACCGACGGCATGGAGATGAACGCCATCGCCGGGACGTACGGCATCGAACGCGGCTCGGTGCTCGCCATCGCGGCCGGCGCCGACGCCATCTGCGTCGGCGGGGGCCTCGCCGACGAGGCGACCGTGCTGCGCCTGCGCGACGCGCTGGTCGCCGCCGTACGCGAGGGCGTGCTCCCGCAGGAGCGGCTCGCCGACGCCGCCGCACGGGTGCGCGCCCTCGCCGAGTGGACCCGCCGGTCCCGGCCGGACGCGCCGCGGGAGGGGAGCGGCGCGTCCGGCATCGGCCTGACCGCGGCCCGCCGCGCGCTGGCCGTATCGGGCCGGGCGGCCCCGGTCCGCGCCCCGTACGTCGCCACGCTCGCGCCCGTCGCGAACATCGCGGTGGGCGACGAGACCCCCTGGGGGGTGGCCGCGGAGCTGGCCGGGCTGGTCCCGGGGACCGGCTCGGGCGTCTACCCCGAGGGCTGCGCCGCCGCCGACGTACTGGCGGCCGCGGGGGACCGCACCGTCGTCGCGGTGGTCCGCGACGCGCACCGGCACCCGTGGATGACGCAGGTCCTGGACGCGCTGGTCGAGGCCAGGCCGGACACCGTGGTCGTGGAGATGGGCCTGCCGCGTGCCGAGCCGCGCGGGGCGCTGTACATCGCCACGCACGGGGCCTCCCGCGTGTGCGGACGGGCGGCGGCCGAGGTCATCGCCGGGCGCGGCTGAGACGCGAGAAGGCCGGGCCCCCGAGGAGGGGGGCCCGGCCTTCTCGTTTGCCGTCCGGTGTTACAGGCCCTGCCAGGAGGGCTTGTTGGCGTAGGTGTGGCGGAAGTAGTCCGCCAGCTTCAGCTTCGAGGCGGCCGCCTCGTCCACGACGACGGTCGCGTGCCGGTGCAGCTGGAGCGCGGAGGCCGGGACCAGCGCGGACAGCGGGCCCTCGACGGTCTGGGCGACCGCCTCGGCCTTGCCCTCGCCGGTGGCCAGCAGGATCAGGTGGCGGGCGTCGAGGATGGTGCCGATGCCCTGGGTGATGACGTGGTGCGGCACCTGCTCCAGGTCGTCGTCGAAGAAGCGCGCGTTGTCCACGCGGGTCTGCTCGGTCAGCGTCTTGATGCGGGTGCGGGAGGCCAGCGAGGAGCAGGGCTCGTTGAAGCCGATGTGCCCGTCGGTGCCGATCCCCAGCAGCTGGAGGTCCACACCGCCGGCCGCGGCGAGGGCCCGGTCGTACGCCTCGCAGGCCGCCTGGACGTCGTCGGCGGAGCCGTCGGGGCCCATGAAGGAGGCCTCGGTCAGGCCGAGGGGCTCGACGACCTCCCGGAGCACGACCGCGCGGTAGGACTCCGGGTGTCCGGCCGGCAGGCCGACGTACTCGTCGAGCTGGCATATCCGGGCCCGGGAGGCGTCGACCTCGCCGGCCCTGACCTTGGCCGCGAGGGCTTCGTAGACGGGCAGCGGGGTGGAGCCGGTCGCCACGCCCAGCAGGGCGTCGGGCTTGCGGCGGACCAGGGCGGCCACGGCCTCCGCGATGAGCGCGCCGCCTGCCTTGGCGTCCGGGACGATGACAACTTCCACGCTGGGCCTGCCGATCTGAGAGGGAGGAAGGGATGGTCGCTTGTGGTATAGACCAATCTAGCAGAGCCCGCCCGCGGAAGGCGGCCCTCCGCCCCCTCTTCCATGGTGGTCCCGATGCCCTCCGGGCGCCCCCGCTCCCGTGCCCACCCGCCCGGAACCGGGGAGGCGGCGCCGGTCACGGGCGGCGGCCGGGGCCGGATACCGTACGGATTCCCTAGCGGCCGCTATAGAATGCGGCGCATGGTGACAGGACAGCGCGGCAGGCCCCGCTCCTTCGACCGGGCGGCAGCCCTCGACAAGGCGATGCTGACCTTCTGGGATCAGGGCTACGAGGCCACGTCCATCGCGGACCTGACGCGCAACCTGGGCATCGGCGCCCCCAGCCTGTACGCGGCCTTCGGCGACAAGCGCAAGCTCTTCGACGAGGCCGTACTGGCCTACGGCAGCCGGTACGGGCACTTCGCGGACGTGGCGCTCGCCGAGGAGCCCACCGCCCGCGCGGCCATCGGCCGCATCCTGCGGGAGGCGGCCGGGATCTACACCGACCCCGCCCACCCGCCGGGCTGCATGGTGATCAGCGCGGCCGCCAACACCACCGCGCGGGACGTGGCCGATGCCCTGCGTGAGCGCCGCAACGCCAACCTGGAGCTGTTCGAGCGCCGGATCGAGGCCGACGTCGCGAGCGGCGAGCTGCCCGCCGGTACGGACGCGCGGGCGCTGGCACGCTTCGCCGGGGCGGTGCTCCAGGGAATGTCCCAGCAGTCGTGCGACGGGGCGAGCCGCGAAGAGCTGGAGGCGGTCGCGGAGCGGGCGCTGATGGCCTGGCCGCGTTAGCGTCGCCGGAGGAGGATCCGCACGAGGGGGGTCCCGCCGAGGGGGATTCCTCTGGGCCACGGTGCCGGGGTGGGACCCTCAGCCCACCCGGCACCGTAGCCCGGAGTACTCACGGCCGTAGGGTGTGCGGTGCCCGGCGGCCGTTGCAAGGCGCCTACGCGGTCAGGGCAGAACGCGCGGCCACCTCGATCCGTCCTCCTGTGCGGGGAGGGCGGAAGTCTGGAACCATTCTGGACTAGACCAATCTGTCCTGTCCATCCAATGGAGGGGTCTGCAGACCCGTCACTTCCTCCAACAGTACGCGGACTGTGCCCCTTCTGGATACTCCTGAGTATTCGCGGTGGGGAAAGTCATCCCCGTACCCGGGGTACGCTCGCAAGGTGCCCTCCATGAACGACCTCGTACGCCAGCACACCGCTCTCAGTGAAGCCGAACTGGAGTGGCTGCACCTGCTGGTCTCGGAGTGGCAGCTGCTCTCCGACCTCTCCTTCGCCGACCTCGTGCTCTGGGTCCCCACCCTCGACGGCACCCGGTACGTCTCCGTCGCGCAGATGCGGCCCAACACCGGCCCCACCTCCTACCAGGACGACATGGTCGGCCACCTCGTCCCGCGCGGCCGCCGCCCGCTGCTCGACGCCGCCCTCGACGAGGGCCGGATCGTGCGCGAGGGCGACCCGGAGTGGCGCGAGGAGGTACCCGTCCGCGTCGAGTCGATCCCCGTCCGCCGCGAGGGCCGCGTCCTGGGCGTGATCGCCCGCAACACCAACCTGCTCACTGTGCGTACACCGAGCCGGCTGGAGCTGACCTACCTCCAGTCCGCCTCGGACCTCGCCCAGATGATCGCCGCGGGCGCCTTCCCCTTCCCGGGACAGCAGGTCGACATGGACGCCTCCCCGCGCGTCGGGGACGGTCTGATCCGGCTCGACGCCGACGGCGTGGTGACGTACGCGTCCCCCAACGCCCTCTCCGCCTACCACCGCCTCGGTCTCGCCGCCGACCTGGTCGGCCAGGACCTGGGCACCACCACCGCCGAACTCGCCCCCTCCCGGGGGCCGGTGGACGAGGCCCTCGTCAAGCTCGCCAGCGGCTGGGCCCCGCGCGAGACCGAGGTCGAGGGCAACGGCGGGGTCATCCAGCTGCGCGCCATCCCGCTCAAGCCCAAGGGCACCCGGATCGGATCCCTCGTCCTGTGCCGCGACGTCACCGAACTGCGCCGTCGCGAACGTGAACTGATCACCAAGGACGCCACCATCCGGGAGATCCACCACCGGGTCAAGAACAACCTCCAGACCGTGGCCGCCCTCTTGCGGCTCCAGGGCCGCCGCATGGATTCGCCCCAGGCCCGCGAGGCGCTCAACGAGGCGGTGCGCCGCGTCGGTTCGATCGCGATCGTGCACGAGACCCTGTCTCAGAACCTCGACGAGCGGGTCGAGTTCGACGAGATCGCCGACCGCGTCATCGCGATGGTCGCCGAGATCTCGCCCGGCAGGGTGCAGTGCCGGCGCCTCGGCCGGTTCGGGATCCTGGACGCGGAGGTGGCCACTCCGCTGTCGATGGTGCTGACCGAGATCCTGCAGAACGCCCTGGAGCACGCCTTCACCCAGGGGGAGGGCGGCACCGTGGAGGTGTCGGCGAGCCGGTCCGGCACCGGCCGCGAGGACTCCCGGCTGCTGATCACCGTGGTCGACGACGGCTGCGGCTTGCCCGAGGGCTTCGACCCCCAGCGGGCCGGCAACCTCGGGCTGCAGATCGTACGGACCCTCGTGGAGGGCGAGCTGGGAGGCGCCTTCGACATGGTCCGGGCCGAGCCGCGCGGCACCAGGGTCGTCCTCGACATCCCCGCCAGCCCGCAGAAGTGACGCCGACGGCCCGTCACCCACCGTGACGGGCCGTTCGGCCGCGCTGTGGCGGCACAGCACTGAGCCCCGGACCGATGGTTCCCGGTCCGGGGCTCGAGAGCACGTTGCTGAGCGCTTATACGGTTACTACGCGCTGCGGCTCGAGGCTCGAAAGTCGATGTCAGGCGGTGGCGTTACGCGCCCGATTGCGAGCGGCGCGGCGCTTCATGGCGCGGCGCTCGTCCTCGCTGAGACCGCCCCAGACGCCGGAGTCCTGACCGGACTCGAGCGCCCACTGCAGGCACTGCTCCATGACGGGGCAGCGGCGGCAGACGGCCTTGGCTTCCTCGATCTGCAGCAGCGCAGGACCGGTGTTGCCGATGGGGAAGAAGAGCTCGGGGTCTTCCTCGCGGCAAACGGCGTTGTGACGCCAGTCCATGGCTGCTCCATCTCCTTGTATTGCGGGCAGGTTGCTTGTGAATGTGAACGCTTTCACGAATCCCCCCGTGAGGGAAGGGCCGACGCCCAGTCGCCTGGTGCGGTCCGAAGATTCGTGGAGGGGTTCTGGCGGTCTGTGTGGGTGCCGGGTTGTGCGGGCTGTCCCGATCGCCATGTAGAGATTCGCAAACCTCGGACGGGGATACAACCCCTTCCGGAAAGTTTTTTTGGATTCGTCGGTGTCTACTAGGTCACAGCCCTAGTTCCTGGGGGTGGACTGGCGTGTAAACGTTCGACTGAAAGGACTTTAGGCCCTTCCACTCACACAATCACACGCAGTGCACGGCGTACGCCTGTGAACCGAACGCTGGTGCGCAGTCCGAGGTGATCCCCGTCCATCTGGAAGGGGAGCGGAACCTTCGAATGCAAGGTGAAGTCGGTCAGATCGTGCAGGGACACCGCGTGCTTGCCGTGCGGGCCCCGCTCAGGAGTCGAGGTCAGGAGCTGTGTCGCGTATCGGGCGACGGCCGGAGTTGACAAACGGTCGAGCGCCAGTACGTCAAGTGCGGTATCGAACGACGCCTCCGGAGAGGCGTACAGGGGCCGGTTCCCCAAGTACGTCCAGGGGGAGGTGTTGCAGACTATCGACAGCACCAGGTCCGTCACCGGATCCGCGCCGGGCCGCTCCAGCGTGATCGTGCCGTGCCGCCGGTTGGGCTCCTCCCAGAACTGGCGCATCAGCTGCCGCACGTACAGCGCGTGCGTCGAACGCTTGCCGCGCTCCCGCTGCTGCTCGACCCGCCCCACCACGCCCGCGTCGAAACCGAAGCCCGCGCAGAAGGTGAACCAGCGCTCCGGAACGGACTCGTCCTCGCTCCCCGGGACGCCGGCCGCCAGGCCCAGACCCACGGTCCGCTCGCGCTTCTCCCGCAGCGCGTCCAGCAGGGCGCCCGTCGCCTCGACGGAATCGTTCGGCAGTCCGAGCGCGCGGGCGAACACGTTCGTGGAGCCGCCCGGCACCACCGCCAGCCCCGGCAGCCGCTCCGGATCGGGGCCGTCGTGCAGGAGCCCGTTGACGACCTCGTTGACGGTGCCGTCACCGCCGAGCGCCACGACCAGGTCGAAACCCTCCCGCGCGGCCCTGCGCCCGACGTCGCGGGCGTGGCCCCGGTACTCGGTGGTCACCGCCTCCAGCTTCATCTCGCTGGCAAGGGCATGGGTCAGGACGTCGCGCGTGCGCGCACTGGTGGTCGTCGCTGCAGGGTTGGCCACGAGGAGAGCGCGCATGAGCGCCAGACTACCCACCCCTCCACATGGGCCCCATACCGACCGTACCGTCCGGGCCCTCCGGCACGCGGCTACCCTGCTGGGGTGAGCAAGAAGCCGACCTCCCCAGCCCCCGCCGCCCCCGAGTCCGCAGCGCTGCCGGGCCGGCTGACCGCCGCCGCCGTACTGACCGCGCTGGAGGGCCTGGCCCTGGCCGGGCTCGGCGTCTACATGCTGTTCGTCGGCATCGCCGGCGACCCCGACTCCCCGCAGCAGGCCGAGACCGGCGGCCTCACCCTGCTCGCGCTCGCCGCGCTCCCGCTGATCGCGGCGCGCGGGCTGCGCCTGGGCCGCCGCTGGAGCCGCGGCCCGGCACTGATCACCCAGCTGATGGCGCTGCCGGTGGCCTGGACCCTGTGGACCACCGGCGGGGCGATGACCGCCGCCGCGGTGGCCCTGGCCCTGGTCGCGATGGCGGTCGCCGCGCTGCTGGTGAACCCGACGGCGACCGAGGCGCTGGGCATCGGGCCCGGGGACCAGTCCCGGTAGTCCGGACCCGGCAGCCGGGCCGGGCGGTCAGGGCCCGGCCGGTTCTCCCGGGCCCTTGTGCCCGGACCCCGCTACTCCTCGACCAGGAGCTTCTCCCGCAGCTGGGCCAGGGTGCGGGCCAGCAGCCGGGAGACGTGCATCTGCGAGATGCCGACCTCCTGCGCGATCTGCGACTGGGTCATGTTGCCGAAGAAGCGCAGCAGCAGGATTCGCTTCTCCCGCGGCGGCAGCCCCTCCAGCAGCGGCTTGAGGGACTCCCGGTACTCGACGCCCTCCAGCGCCTCGTCCTCCGAGCCCAGGGTGTCCGCGACCGCCGGCGACTCGTCGTCGGTGTCCGGCACGTCGAGGGAGAGCGTGCTGTAGGCGTTCGCCGACTCCAGCCCCTCCAGCACCTCTTCCTCGGAGATCCCGAGCCGCTCGGCCAGCTCGTGCACCGTCGGGGAGCGGCCGTGCTGCTGGGACAGCTCCGCCGTGGCCGTGGTCAGCGAGAGCCGCAGCTCCTGCAGGCGCCGGGGGACCCGTACCGCCCAGCCCTTGTCGCGGAAGTGCCGCTTGATCTCGCCCACCACGGTGGGTGTGGCGTAGGTGGAGAACTCGACCCCGCGGTCCGGGTCGAACCGGTCCACCGACTTGATCAGGCCGATGGTCGCGACCTGGGTCAGGTCGTCCAGCGGCTCGCCGCGGTTGCGGAACCGCCGCGCCAGGTGCTCGACCAGCGGCAGGTGCATCCGCACCAGCCGGTTGCGCAGCTCCGCCCGCTCGGGTGATCCCTCGGGCAGCTGACGCAGCTCGAAGAACAGGGCCCGCGCGCCGCTGCGGTCCCGCGGATCCGGAACCGCCGGGGGCGCGGTCGGCGCCTCCGGCGCCCGGGCCTCGGGGGCCTGGGCGTCCGGTGTCCGGGCCTCCAGGGCCGCGGCCTCCTGTGGCAGTGGTTGCTCGTGCTGGTTCTCGCTCATAGGGCCCGCCCGTCGCTCCGCCGAGTCCAAAAAGCCGTCTTCCGCATCGGCGTCAGCCGGGTGCGGCCGGGCGTGCTGCTGCTCCGGGATGCCGCCGTCGACCTCGTGCCTCACCCGGGGCCGATCCCCGCCCCGCACCGGGATCTCCCCGCCGCTCACGCCGGGCCTGGTCCCGCGCCGCGCTGTTTGTAGAGGCTGATGCTCACTGTCCTGTTCTCCTCGACCGTCGCCTCGACCTTGCCGGCCAGGGCCGACAGGACCGTCCACGCGAACGTGTCGCGCTCCGGCGCCCGCCCGTCGGTGGTCGGGGCGGAGACGGTCACTTCCAGCGAATCGTCGATGAGCCGGAAGACGCAGCTGAGGACGGAGCCGGGCACGGCCTGCTGGAGCAGGATCGCGCAGGCCTCGTCCACCGCGATGCGGAGGTCCTCGATCTCGTCGAGGGTGAAGTCCAAACGTGCCGCGAGTCCGGCCGTGGCCGTTCGCAGCACCGACAGGTAGGCACCCGCAGCCGGCAGCCGGACTTCCACGAAGTCCTGGGTCCCGGGCTCGCCTGCGATCTGGGACACCCTCACCTCCAAGGTGGTACGAGCTCTGTTCGCCGGTGACGCTACCGCGATCCGGGCGATCGTGTCGCGGCACCCCTCATGAGCCCGCTCTGGAGCGACCGGGCCGACCCCGCCAAGTGCGGTGACTGATGGTAAGCCTACGAGTACGCACAGTGGCTAGAGGTCTGCGGGCCCAATTGTGGGGAACCGGCGGAGGGTTGACCTACCCCGCTCCCGGCGATCGAACCTTCGTCCCCGGATGATCCAAGCCGGCTCCTCAGACCAGGGAACCGTCGACGAAACACCAGCGCCAGGTCTCGCCCGGCTCGAAGCTCCGCATCACCGGGTGGCCGCTCTCGTGGTGGTGGGCGGTCGCGTGCCGGTGGGGGGAGGAATCGCAGCACGCCACGTACCCGCAGCCGAGACACATCCGCAGCTGTACGGGATGGCTCCCGAGCACTTCGCATTCCGGGCAGGTCAGTGCCCGCGGGACCGGCTCGGGGCGCGGCAGTTCGGCAACGTGGGTGCACTCGCTCATGATGGCCAGGTTACGGCCGGGGTGCGGGCGCGACGACGGTGACGACGGAGGAGGGTGGATCTTCGATGGAGGTATTGCCGCTGGTGGCGCTGGTGGCCGGCAGCGCCGCCGTGGCGGGGGTGGCCCGGCGCACGCCGGTGCCGGCGCCGCTGCTGCTGGTCGCGGCGGGTCTGGTCGCGGCGTACGCACCGGGGGTGCCCTCGTACGCCCTCGACCCGCACATCGTGCTGCCGCTGCTGCTCCCGCCGCTGCTGCACACGGCGGCGGTGGACAGCTCGTACCTGGACCTGCGGGCCAACGTACGGCCGATCGCGCTGCTGTCGGTGGGGTACGTGCTCTTCGCGACGCTCGCCGTCGGTTACGTCGCCTACCTGGTCGTGCCGGGGCTGTCGCTGCCGGTGGCGCTGGTGCTGGGCGCGGTGATCGCGCCGCCCGACGCCGTCGCGGCGACGGCGATCGCCAGGCGGCTGGGGCTGCCGAACCGGATGACGACGATCCTCCAGGGCGAGTCCCTGGTGAACGACGCCACCGCCATCACCGCCTACAAGGTGGCGCTGACCGCGGCGGTCGGGGTGAGCACCGGCTGGGCGGGCGGGATCGAGGAGTTCCTCCGCGCGTCTGTGGGCGGGGTCGCGGTGGGCCTGCTGCTGATGGTGCCCATCCACCAGCTGAGGAAGCGGCTGCGGGAACCGCTGCTGCAGAACACCCTGTCCCTGCTCATCCCGTTCGTGGCGTACGCGGCGGCGGAGCGGGTGCACGCCTCCGGGGTGCTGGCGGTGGTCGTCGTCGCGCTGTACCTGGGGCACCGGAACTGGCAGGTCGACTTCGCGACGCGGCTCCAGGAGGAGGCCGTGTGGAAGGTGGTGGCCTTCGTGCTGGAGTCGGTGGTCTTCGCGCTGATCGGGCTCCAGCTGCCGGTGGTGCTGAAGGGGCTGGGGGAGTACGAGGGGGTGGCCGCGGCCTGGTACGCCCTCGTGGTGTTCTTCGCGGTGGTGGTGGCACGGTTCGTGTGGGTGTTCCCGGCGACCTTCGTGCCGAGGTGGGTGTCGCAGCGGATCCGGCACCAGGAGCCGGACACCGACTGGAAGTCCCCGGCGATCGTGGGATGGGCCGGCATGCGGGGGGTCGTCTCGCTGGCGATCGCGTTCTCCGTGCCGATGGGGGTGCCGCACCGGAACCTGCTCCTCTTCCTCACCTTCACGACGGTCATCGGCACGCTGGTGGTGCAGGGGCTGACGCTGCCGCCGCTGATCCGGGTGCTGAAGCTGCCGCCGAGGGACGCGCAGGCGGAGACCCTCGCGGAGGCGCAGGCGCAGAGCGAGGCCTCGCGGGCGGCGGAGGAACGGCTGGCCGAGCTGCTGCGGGACCCGGCGAACAGCACCCTGCCGCCGCCGCTGGCGGACCGGCTGCGGACGGTCCTGGAACGGCGGCGCAACGCGGTGTGGGAACGGCTGGGGGAGGTCAACCCGGTGACGGGGGAGTCGGCGGACGACGTCTACCGGAGGCTGGCGCGGGAGATGATCCAGGCAGAACGCGAGGTCTTCGTCTCCCTCCGCGACCGCCGCCGCATCGACGACGAGATGCTGAGGGCGCTGCTGCGGCGCCTGGACCTGGAGGAGGCGGCGGCGTACCGGGAGGAGACGGGCTGACGGTGCCCTTGCCCTGGCCGGGCGGTTCGGGGGTGGGCGGGGTTGCCCTGCCGGCCGGGGTGCGGGTGCGGCACGCCCTGCCGGGTGGTTGCCCGGCCTGGCGGGGTTGGGGTGGGGTGGCTTCGGGTCGGGGGGGGGGGGGGGGGGGGGGGGGGGGGGGGGGGGGGGGGGGGGGGGGGGGGGGGGGGGGGGGGGGGGGGGGG